>NZ_JASXTA010000003.1:0-499162 GCF_032290525.1 Bradyrhizobium cosmicum
AAGTTCCTGGTCCGGTCCGGACTGGCGATGTCCCGCTGGGACGGTGGTCGTGTGACCTCGGTCAATCGGCTGGTGGCAGTTCGCCCGCACTCGGCTGCAAACCGTTGAGGCGCCCGATCCGGACATCATCATGAGGCGCTCGCGACCTCGGAAAGGACCATGACCCCAGCTACGACATCAACCCAACCCGACGAAGCCGCCAACGACGTCGATTGCCAAGCCCGCTAGGCAATCGTCTCGCCATCCGCGATCGCTCCGTCTCCGCAACCTGACCAGCTCCGACGGAGCAATCGCTACCGGCGTGTCACTGGGGAGAGGAAGAATGGTAGCTTGACAACAAACCGCAATGAAAGGGCCGATTGACACTGCGAACCAACTGCCGAGAGCGTGGTGCGGGAAATCCGCACGCCACGTTCTGTGGGAACCGGGGCGGGCGACCCCGGTGACCCGGTAGGCAGAGCCGTGAGGCTCCCCCTATCCCGATCGATCACTTTCGGGGATCCCGTCAGCGCAAGGGGGGAGGGAGCCCGTCGGTCGATGCGCCCCTTACTGATCCCAATGATTTCGGAGTCATCTGCAACACGCTGTGAGGTGAGCACCCCCCTTCACCCTCCCCCCTTACGGCCCCTTGCGGGGGAGGGGGTAGGGCGAGGGATAAGCCGCAACGGAGGTGCGCGTAGAAAATGTCAGTCCGACTTCGGCGTCGCCGCTGCCGGCTGGGCGGCCGCCTGCGGGGCGCGGCCGACGATCACGGTGAGCAGACCATCGCCCCAGAGCTTCTTCGCGACCCGCCTGGTGTCATCAAGCGTCACCGCGTCGACGAGGGCGTTGCGCTTCTCGATATAGTCGATCGGCAGCTTGTCGAGCTGATATTGCAGCATCTCCTCCGCCAGCTTGGAGGAGCTGTCGAGCGCCAGCATCTGCGAGCCCTTGAGGTAAGACTTGGCCTCGTCGAGCTCCTTTTGCGTCGGGCCTTTCTCAGCGATGCGGCGGATTTCCTTATCGATCGCATCGACGGTCTCGCCGGCGCGATCGGCGCGGGTGCCCGTATTGCCGATGAACAGCGCGGAGTGATCCATCCAGAGCAGCGCTTCAGGAATCGAATAGACCAGCCCACGCTTCTCGCGCACTTCGTTGAAGAGACGCGACGACATGCCGCCGCCGAGAATGTGGTTCACCACATCGGCCGCCATGAAATCCGCGTCGTGCCTGTTGATGCCGGGTCCGCCGAAGATGACGACGGTTTGCGGCACGTCGAGCGGGATGAAGGCGCGCTGCGGCGGCTTGGCCGCCACACGATCGGGGATCGGCGTCAGTTCAGCCTTCGCCGGCAGACTGCCGAAGGTCTTGTCGAGCAGCTTGCCGAGCGTATCGGCGTCGACGTCGCCGACCACGGCAATGCGCAGTGTATCCTTGGCGAGGATCCGGCGCGCATAGTCCTTTAGGTCGGCGATCTCGATTTTCGGTACGCTGTCCAGCGTGCCGGTGTCCGGCCTGCTATAGGGATGATCGCCAAACGCGACTTCGAGGAACTTGCGGTAGGCCAGCGAGGACGGATTGGTCGATTCATGGCGCAGGGTGGAGATCACCTCGGCGCGGATGCGCTCGACATCGGCGGTTTCGAAATGCGGCGAGGTCAGCGCCATCCGCAACAGATCGTAGGCCTCGTCCTTGTTGTCCTTGAGCATGCGAAGCGAGCCGCGGAAGTGATCGCGCTTCGCAGCGAAGCGCAACTTGATGGCGCGGCGGTCGAGCCACTCGTGGTAGGTCTTGGAATCGAGATCGCCTGAACCTTGGTCAAGCAGGTCGGCGACCAGATTGCCGACGCCGGACTTGCCGGCCGGATCCTGGCTCGCGCCGCCAGTGAAGGCATACTCCATCGCGATCAGCGGCACGGTTGCGTCCTGCACGAACCAGGCTTCGATGCCGCCGGGCGACACCAGCTTCTGGATCTTGGCCGCAGCCTGCGAGGGCGCGGATGTCAGCGTCAGCATCGCAGCGCAAGCGCTGCCGATCAGCGCCGCACGGCGGGTGAGGGAATAAGTCATGAGCGCTTCTCCTTATCTTTCGGCGCAGTATCCTTGATCAGATAGCCGGTCACCGACCGGTTCTTGCCGAGCCATTTGGCTGCGGCCGCGCGCACCTGTTCGGCGGTGACGGCGCGGATGCGATCCGGCCAGCTCCTGATGTCGTCGATGCTGAGCCCGGTGGTCAGGGCGCCGCCATACCAGTGCGCCAGCTGCGCCTGATCGTCCTGGGCGTAGGTCGCGTTTGCAATGAGCTGGGTCTTGACCCGCTCGAGGTCCTCGGCGCGTGCGGTGTTCTGCGCGAGGTCGGCGATCACCTTGTTGATCGCCTCCTCGATCGGCGCAAATTCGACGCCGGGCTTCGGCGTCACCAAGATCGAGAATTGCGACGGGTCGAGCGCCGTGCCATCGTAGCCAGCGCCGGCGCTGATCGCGAGGCCGCTGTCGATCACCAGCGCGCGGTAGAGATAGGAATTGGCGCCGCGGCCCATCAATTGCGCGAGCACATCGAGCGCGGGGCTTTCGCCTGCTGCCGCGGTCGCGGCCGACGGTACCAGATAATAGCGGATCAGGCCGGGCTGCTCGACGCGCGGATCCGACAGGGTCACGGTGCGCGGCGCTGCCGGCGTCGGCTCCTGCGGCCGGATGCGCTTCTTGGGGATCGCATGCTGCGCCGGGATCGGGCCGAAATTCTTCTCCACCAGCGGGCGGATTTCGGCGGCCTCGACGTCGCCGGCGATCACCAGGATCGCGTTGTTCGGCGCATAGAAGCGGCGGTAGAAGGCGAGCGCATCCTCGCGATCGAGCTTCTCGATCTCCTGGTGCCAGCCGATCACCGGCCGGCCGTAGGGATGGTTGAGATAGAGCGCGGCCATGATCTGCTCGTTCAGCCGCGCGTCCGGATTGTTGGCGACGCGCATGTTGTATTCTTCGAGCACGACGTCACGCTCGGGCAACACGTTCTCGTCCTTGAGGATCAGGCCGGTCATGCGGTCGGCCTCGAATTCCATCATGGTCGGCAACTGCTCGCGCGGCACGCGCTGGTAGTAGCCGGTGGTGTCGACCGAGGTGAAGGCGTTGTGCTCGCCGCCGACCCGCTGCACGGTCTGCAAGAACTCGCCGGCCGGGTGCTTGGCGGTGCCCTTGAACATCAGATGCTCGAGGAAATGCGCGAGCCCGGATTTGCCCGGCGTCTCGTCGGCGGAGCCGAGCTTGTACCAGATCATCTGCGTCACGACAGGCGTGCGGTGATCGGGAATCACCACAACCTGCAGGCCGTTGTCGAGTGTGAAGCTGGCGGGGGGGGCGGAAGTAACCGTGGTCTGGGCGCGGAGGCCGCTACTCGATAGCGAGGTCGTGCAAACAAGTGCGGCAACGAAAAGGGCGGTCGCTCGGTGTGAGGTCATCATGATCCTTATGGAAGCTCGAAGATGCGGTCGGGGCCCGAAAGCGCGGGCACCCTACACGGCACTGTCCGTGCCGGTCATCACGAAGCGGAGAGAGACGCGCCACCCCGCATTAAGCTTTGCTCATGTGAGGCGCAGCCGCGAAGATGAGATTGTAAAACCATACGTATCGCTGATTGACGTTCGGTTTGATCGTCTCCGCGCGGTGCGCCGGCGCCTCTCGTGGCAAACCTTTTACCTGCCGAATTTTCCTCACGGTAAACGCGGTACCTTTCGGATAGTCACGCCCGAGAGGGCGTCTCCTTCAAGAACTCTACACACGTCGCATCTGGTTTCTCCATGAATGGCTGTTGGGGCGCCGACTTAAATCTCCGTTGACACCGAGCTCGGCGCGGTGAGATCGTTTCCTTCTTCTCCACGCTGTCGCCCTGTCTGGTTGGGATAGAGGCTTGCGCCACAGCCCATTACCGGGCGCGCGCGAGATACAGCGGTTTGGACATGACGTGAGATTAATACCGCCAGCATGTATGAAGCCTATGTGCGGCGGGGAGCAAAGAACGACGCCGCTGATGCGGCGTATTCCTCCGTTGAGGGCCGCCTTGTTTGACGGACGCGAGCGCTGCAGGTCCTAGGGGTAATCCAAGGAGAAGCGCTACGACGATTTCGCGGGCAGAGGTGATCACATCGGTCGAGCGGCGGCGGCGGTGGTCGCAGGATGAGAAGGAACGGCTAGTTGCAGCATCGCTCGTGCCCGGAGCCATTGTTTCCGAGGTGGCTCGCATGGCGGGCCTTCATGTGAGCCAGCTGTTCAGGTGGCGCAAAGAGCTTTGCAAGCACGGTGAAACGAGTATAGCGCCGTTCGTGCCGGTCGAGATTGGGCCGTCTGTGCCGCCGCGGGATGTGGCCGAAGCGCCATTGACGACGGCGCCGGCGCGTCGACGGAAGAGCCAGGGCATCATCGAGATCGATCTTGGTACGGACACCGCATCCGGGTCGATGGCGACGTTGATGGATTCTCGATGCTCTGGTGCGCCGATGATCCCGGTTCCGACAGGTGCGCGGGTGTGGCTCGCGACAGGCTACACGGATATGCGCAGAGGCTTTCCGTCGTTGGCACTCTAAGTGCAGGAGGTGCTGCGCAAAGACCCGCTCAGCGGTCATCTGTTCGTCTTCCGCGGGTCGCCGCAGCGATCTTGTGAAGATGATCTGGCACGATGGCCAGGGAGCATGCCTGTTTACCAAAAACTCGAGAGAGGAAGGTTCATCTGGCCATCGGTTGCCGGTGAATCGGTAACGATCTCCCGGCGCAGTTGAGCTACCCGGAATTGATTGGCGCAACCCTCAAGAAACCCAGCGTCCGACGCGGGTCGGATAGTCGTTGTACGGTTTGAATCTGCTGCTTGATCTGATTCAATGGCTTCATGATATCGGAGCCGGACGATCTTCCATCGGACCTTGTGAGTGCCTTGGCGGCGCGGCAGCCGAGCGTGAGGCGCGGCTGCGAGCCGAGGCGATGGCTGCCAGCGCGCAGGCGGAGCTGTCGGATAACGCGGCGCTGATCGCGCATCTCGAGCTGCGGATCGAGAAGCTCAAACGCGAACTGTACGAGCAGCGCTCCGAGCGCACGGCGCGGCTGATCGAGCAGTTGGAATTGGAGCTCGAAGAGCTCGTTACCACGGCGAGCGAGGATGAGCTTGCCGCGCAGGCCGCGGCGGCGAAGGCGCAGAAAGTCCGCGCCTTCACGCGCAAGCGACCGGTGCGCAAGCCATGGCCGGACGACATCGAACACGAGCGCGTCGTCATCGAGGCTCCGACGACCTGCGCCTGCTGCGGCGGATCGCGGCTGGCGAAGATCGACGAGGATGTGACCAAAACGCTGGAGGAGATTTCGCGTCGCTTCAAGCGTCGTCGAGACGGTGCGGGAAAAGTTCACCTGTCGCGATTGTGAGAAGATCAGCCAGCCGCCCGCGCCGTTCCGTGCCACACCGCGCGGCTTCATCGGCCCCCAATTGCTGGCGACCATCCTGTTCGACAAGTTCGGCATGCATATCCCGCTCAACCGCCAGAGCGCGCGCTTCAAGTGCGAGAGGATCGACCTGCCGTTGTCGACGCTGGCCGACCAGGTCGGCCACGGGACCTTCGCCGTCATGCCGCTCTTCCACCTGATCGAGCGTCATGTGCTCGCGGCCGAGCGCCTTCATGGCGACGACACCACCATCCGCATCCTGGCAAAGGGCAAGTGTAAGACGGGTCGGATCTGGACATATGTGCGGGATGACCAGCCCTTCGCCGGACCTGCGCCGCCGGCGGCGGTCTATTACGCCTCGAGCGACCGTCGAGGCGAGCATCCACAGAAGCATCTGTGCCGCCTTCGCGGGTATCCTGCAAGCCGATTCCTACAACGGCTTCGAGCCGCTGTTCGATCCGCAGAAGAAGGTGCTGCCGATTACGCCGGCGTTTTGCTTCGCCCATGCGCGGCGGGGCTTCTTCGAGCTGGCGACATCGAGAAGAACGCCCGGGAAGGCGACAGGGGCAAACCGGTCTCTCCGATCGCGTTGGAGGCGGTCATGCGTTGTCGGAAAAGCGACGTATCGCCAAGTGTTCGGATGCCCTCAACCACTGGCCAGCGTGTCAGCAGGGCCCCATCAGTCTTCAAGATGCTGATCCCGCCTTGGGTGCCTACGTTGAATGACGCGAAGAAGGAACAGCGAACCATCAGCAACACCGATTTGAAGCCATTCATCGAGAGGGTCCTTGTGAGGCTCGCCAAGCAGCCGGACGCTAAGCTGTGGACGATTGCGATCAGCGGTGGGACATCTTCACCCGCGACATGCGGTCAGAACCGCTGCCAACAATCCGTCGATATGTCAGAGCTGGTTACAAGGAGCTGGTTCGGCGTATCGTCAAGCCTTGCGCGGTCGCGGCCTCTGCTCGACTGACGATCCCTGCCCCATTGAAGTCAGAGACAGTAGCCATGGCCTTGAGAGTACCGGGTCAATAAAAATCGGCTGTGTGGCTGCTAGGGCGCGTTGATCGCCATCCGTCAGGAACGCTCTTGCCAAGTCAAACAGGGTTGCATGTTGCGCGATCTGAATGCCGAGACGCTGCTTGGCTTCGCACTCAACGGTCGTTCTCAACGAAAGCCAGACTGCCGTCTTGAAGTGACCCGCCCCTATTGGGCTTTCAAGTTGCTTGACGCTCTGCGGGATTGAAGGTGGGAGAGGCTTCCCTGCGAGATCGTCGGGCAGATCAATCTTGACCAAAACATTCCGCTTACAGTCGGCAGACTTTTTGCGGACGCAAGCGCTTCATCGCAAAGAGATGTGCCGGAAAGGTTTACAGAGATTGTCCCACCATGAGGTCTTACTTTCCCAGGCTCTGCAGCATGGTTGCGATCGAACTCATGCTGCCACTTTTTGGCGTGGCCCCCCCTTTGAATGGTCGTCTGGCTTTGTAGGCAAGCTAAACTGGAACACCGCTCCCCGTGGTTCATTCGCTGTCACCCATAACCGTCCCCCGTGCGCCTCGATGATCGAACGACAGATGACCAACCCCATTCCCATCCCGTCCGGCTTGGTGGTGTAAAACGCCTCGAAGAGGCGATTCTCGATGTTTGGGTCCACCCCTGGCCCGGTATCCCGCACAGATACCAGCGCGCGATCAGAGCCATCGCTTGAAGTGCTAATCGTGAGCTCCTTGACGCCGTTGGCAAGAGAGCTCATCGCGTCCACGGCGTTCATAATAAGATTAAGAATCACTTGTTGCAGTTGGATGCGATCGCCTTCCACGAGTGGTAGATCCTTCGCGAAATCCTTCTGCAGAAGAAGTCCGTGCTCTAGGACTTCGCTCCGAGTGAGGGTGATCACGTCAAGGACAGTGCGATTGAGGTCGATGCTATCCTTGCGTGGCGGTGCGTTCTTCAGAAGTCCGCGAATTCGGCTAACGACCTCCCCGGCTCGTGCTCCATCGTCAGCGATCAGATCCAGGGATTGACGGACCCGCTGAAGATTGGGGCGATCGGCATCGAGCCAGCGTAAAGCTGCTTGGGCGTTCATGACGACCGCAGCGATTGGCTGGTTGACCTCGTGGGCAATTGAGGCCGTGAGTTGCCCCATGGTCGCGACGCGGTTGGCGTGCGCAAGCTTCGCCTGCACCGATCGCAAGGCTTCGGACGCCAACGCATAGTCTGTAAGATCGTGAAAGATCGAAAGGATGGCTTCCACCCGATCCGACTTGGAGTACAGAGGTGAATGGCTTATCGCGATATATCGTGGAGTATCTGGGTACGTGAACCAGTCGGCATATCTGACCTCTTCTCCTGCAAAACACCGGTCCTGTTTCGGCTTGACCGTCTGCTCAAAAACCGTGTTTCCCAAGACATCGGCCACGTGCATCCCGATCACATCCTTGGCCGATTTTCCTGTCATATGTTCGAAGACCGGATTAACGCGTCGGTACCGGTAGTCCCGCCCAATGATGCAGATTGCATCAGGGGAACGTTCGAAAACCAGCTGCGTCAGATGCTCGGCTCGTTTGAGATCGGTAACGTCCTGGACGACTCCGAAGAGGCTAAGAGGTCTGCCGGATGCGTCCCTAATCAGATCGGCCTGGCTGCTGACAAACCGCACCTCGCCATCGAGCCTGACTAACCGACAATTGAGAATAAAGCGAGGACCGCCGCGTAGCGTCTGGGCTATCGCTGAGCGCCAGATCGCACGGTCCTCCGGATGTAGCCGCTCGGTCACCTCCTCAATCGTAATGGTTCCCTCACGCGGCGCCAGATCGAAGATACGAGATGCTTCGTCCGAAAAGGTGATCCGGTCTGTTGCGAGATCGCCTTCCCAGTAGCCGACATGGGCAATGCGTTGCGCTTCTTCGAGGAGCTCCCCTCTGCGACGTATTTCCTTGGGCACCTCTTTAACGACGGGCGGAGGAGCGTGACGGACCAGTCGATGCCACAACATGATTGTCCCCTCCACACCATCGCGCAGCAGAAGATGGGTAACCGATCTTACGGCCCTTCACGTCGTAGAGGAGTTGCAATCCCGTCGTGGATCCTCAACCTTCAGGTATATCCCGGCTTGGGCGAATAAGCTGTGCCATCGACCTTGCAGCTAACGCCAAACAGCACAGAGTGGAATTATAGCTAGGTAATTCAAAATGTTCAATCTCGCGCTCAGCGTTTACAGAGAATGCTCCTCCGTTGACAACTCTGGATCGCGAGCGCGTCGATTGCAGCGCACAAGGCGATACCTGACATCACGGCTTCGCTCGGCAGTTCCTGACGCCGCTCACAGTTCGCAGGCAAGAGCCGGACTGCGGAGTTTGATCGACCGAGGGCTGCCGGCAAGCACCATCGCGCGAACTCCACGACGACCGTTGGCTTGCAGCGAAATCGTCGGTAGGCTGCATCGCAGCCAAAAATCTATTTTGCAGGAACGCGAGGTCCAGCAGCCTCTTCCTAATGAACGGGGGCGCATCGTCTGCCAGATTCCGAATGATCTGGACCCGGTCCTTCAAAAATCGTTCATCCACGAAAATACCCATCGCCCTAAACTTCGATATTTCTGAGAGCGCAAGTCGTTAGACTGTTGGCTCCCCCTGCGGAAAAGACAACGCAAGTATCACATTATCGATAGCCGGGGTCGAGCCGATATACGCCGCGGCGCACAGCAGGGGTGTCTCCGGCGCCATTTGGTCTCGCTGATCATCAGTTGCACTGACTGTTCCTGCGCAAGGGACATTTCGCTTGTCGACCGCTGCGCGATAGGCATCTCATGCCAGTCTCAAGGTTGCAAGAAAGCGGCTCAGTTCTGCCTGCAGCGCAGAACTGCTCGTGGATAACGCCCGCGCCGATTGCAGGACATCACTTGCAGCCGTATCCGTGCTCGCGGCGCCATAAGCGACCTGGCTCATTCCGCTGGCAACCTCCGAGGTTCGGGCGACGGTCTGCTGGATGTTCTGCGCGATCTCGCGCGTTGCCAGGAGCTGCTGTTCGACAGACTCCGACACAGCTCCTGAAATCCGCGAGATGCGGTCGATCGTTGCACTAATCGAGACGATTTCGTTCACCGACTTGCGGGCGACCGACTGCATCGAGCCGATTTGCGCGGCAATCTCCGAGGTGGCATCAGAAGTCTGATCCGCCAGAGCCTTGACTTCCTGCGCGACCACCGCAAAGCCGGTGCCGTATTCGCCCGCACGTGCGGCTTCAATCGTTGCGTTGAGGGCAAGGAGGTTGGTTTGGCGTGCCACTTTCGCGATGAGCCGAACGACGTCGCCGATCCGTTCGGCCGCTTCAGTGAGCTCGGACATCTGCTTGTCAGTCTGCGCCGCCTGGCGGACCGCCTCCAGCGCAATTTTCGAGGATTCCTGCACCTGCCGCCCAATTTCGGAGGCGGAGGTCATCATCTGCTCCGTCGCGGCAGCAATGAGCTGGATGTTGGAAGAGGCGCTGTCGGATGCTGTCGAGATGTGGCTCGAAACGCCGGTCGTGTGCTTGGCCGATTGGGCAAGGCCAAGAGCCGCGCATTCAAGCTGGCAAGAGGCGTCAGCCACCGTCTGTATCACGTTACCGACGGCCGCCTCGAAGGCATCAGCAAGCCGCACGAGCTCCGCGCGGCTTCGCTCGCCCTGCAGGCGGTCGCGCTCCAACTGTTCGGCAACGTCGCGCTCAGCCTTCTGGCGCATGCCGTGCTTAAAGTCTTCGACCGCTCGTGCCATGTCCCCGATCTCGTCTTTGCGGTCAAGCCCCGGCAGAACAATCGCGAACTGACCGGCACCGAGCTGACGCATGGCCGCCGTCATTCGAGAAATGGCATCACCAATGTGATGGCCGAACAGCAGGGCAAAGGTCGCGACCAGGCCCATCGCGCCAATAACCAGCCAAAATAAGAGATCGCGGGCGTTTGCCGCCCGCGACCCAGCCGCTGCGCTTCGTCGATCGGCTTCTGCGATCGCCCGTGCCAATGCCGGACGATGGCTGCCATAAACCTTTGCAATATCCTCCATCTCGTCGTTCAACGATTGCTGCACGAACATGAAGGCAGAAAAGCCGGCTTGATAGGACTTAAGAAGACCCTCAAGTTCCGTCCGAATGCCCGAGGAAACATCTGAGGTGGCCAGCAGCCTGACGAACTCGGCGCCAGACGTGTCGAAATCCTGGCCGTATTTCTCGTCGCTGTGCAGCATGAAATCTTTCTCGTGCCGACGCATGGTCTCCATGAGCGCGGTCATCCTTGGCTGGTCCAGCTCAGCAAGCCGCTGTTGCAGCTGAAGCTCAGCCGCGCTGAGCCCGCCCTGAAGCCCCTGGTCCCCGTTGAAACCAAGCGCGCGCTCGGCCGAGACGATGTTTTGAAAGCGCGCGGCGTAGAGGTCGATCCCGCTGCGCAATCCGGAGGAGCTCTTGAGAGGGTCGCCCTCGGGCAATTGGGCCGCAGAGGCTTCGATATCGCCGAGCAGCGTCACTTCTTGCTTGAGCAGCTCGGCATGACGCTCGATCATTGCCTCGTCACGCCGGCGCAGGAATTCGGTCGTCACATGTTGCGATTCCAGAAAGCTCTGCGAGAGCGCCGCAAATCGGTCGCGAAAGCGAGCGGCCTCGTCCGCATCACGCTGGACCTGCACTGCGTAGTTCAGCCCGACCAGGCAGACCGCACCGGTCGCAATGACCGCGATGATGCCAAGCAGGCCGATCTTAACCCGCAATGAGGCACCGAATCCCCGGCTGGCAGGCAGCTTGCGTAAGCGCCACGATGAAGTGCGCTTGAAGGATAGCGCGCGAAGTGTCAGAGGTGAGAACAATGCTTTCTTTCCTACTAAATGGCGCATGGCTTGCCAATCCTGCGGCCGATTGGAAAACTCGTGAGACGCGCGACAGTCACCCAATGTAAAAAACGGCCGCTGCGGTTGTCGGCAGCGGCCCAGCCAAGTCTAGGGCGAATTGGAAGACATAACGGTCTGCCAGCGGATCGGCTGTATCGAGCTCGCAAGGAAAGGCATCAGCGCGCTGGCTCGGTTAGCGACAGCGATATCGGCCCGCAGCGGTTGCACGCGAAAAAAGGTCGAAGCTGTTACGGGAAAAGTCCGCGTGTTTCCTTGGCACCGCGAACACGCTCGACGCCTATCGCCATGGCTGCGGTGCGATTGAACAACTTTTCACGTTTGCTTCGCGCCAGGACTCGATCGAATGCACGATCCAGGAGCTGATACTCGCGGCGCATGACTTCCTCCTCCTCCCAGAACAATCGCTGAAGGTCCTGCACCCATTCAAAGTAACTGACGACAACACCTCCCGAATTGCAGAGAATATCGGGAATGACGAACACCTCGTCCTGGCGTCCCTCCAGGATTCTATCGGCTTCCGGAGTGGTGGGTCCGTTGGCGCCTTCGGCGAGGATGCGGCAGCGCAGCCTACCGGCCATTTCGGCATCGATGACCCGTTCGACGGCAGCCGGAACAAGCACGTCGCACGGCAGGGTCAAGATCTCTGCGGGGTCAAGAGCAAGCTCGTTGGAGTAACCGTCAAGGCTTCCTTGCGACGCTGCGTGCCGGACCAGTTGGGGTATGTCGAGACCCCCAGGCCGGTAGAGCGCCCCGGTATGATCGCTGACCGCAATCACCTTCACTCCCATGTTGTGCAGCTCGAGCGCGGCAATCGAACCGACGTTTCCAAATCCTTGAACGACTGCCGTCGAACCATTGAGGCGGATTTTGAGCTCGTCCGCTGCGCGCCTCACCAAATGAGCCACCCCTCGGCCTGTCGCTTCACGGCGACCGAGCGTTCCACCGGCGCTGACGGGCTTGCCCGTCACGATCTCGGTGACGGTCTGGCCCTGATACATCGAATATGTGTCCATGAACCAGGCCATGATCTGCTCGTTTGTCCCGAGGTCTGGAGCCATAACATCGGTGTGCGGCCCAACGAACGGGATCATTTCCTGCATATAGCGCCGCGAAAGCGCCTCAAGCTCGCGCTTCGACAAGGTCGACGGATCGACGTTGATCCCGCCCTTGGCCCCGCCATACGGCAATCCGACCAGAGCACACTTCCAGCTCATCCAAATGGCAAGCGCTGCAACTTCGCCAAGGTCAACTGTTGGCGCGAACCTTGTGCCGCCCTTTGTCGGGCCAAGCGTCAAATGATGCTGAACGCGGTAGCCCTCGAAAACCGCAGTGGTGCCATCGTCACGGTGGATCGGGCACGACACGGTGACTGACCGCTTCGGCAGCAACAGCCGCGGTCTCGCATCATCCGGTATCATCAGATAGTTCGCGATCACTTCGAATTGCTTTACGGCCATCTCAAACACTGGCCCACGGTATGCAGTCACGCTAGCTCCTCAAGCTGAATATGAAACATTGGATGCTCATGCATCGTGGTGCTTTGTGCTCCGAAGCGTGACGCGAATTCCAGAGGCGGACATAGTCGCCTTCACCGCAAGAGCGCACCTTGTGCTCACGGCCAGAACAAGACCAATCCAACGAAAGCGAGATTGACGAGGGCGGCCACGATCGCCAGCAACCAAGTAGTCGCAGGCGAAAGGTCAGGAGCATCTTGCAAGTCTGGCATCCAAAGGGGCGGGGGCGGCATCTCAGTTCTCCTGGGTTGCAGCGGATCGAGCAAGCGAGATGAAAGCGCTCACGGCTATCGGGAGGAGCGGATTGTTCAAGCCCATCGCGCGGGGGCGCCCTGGTTGATCAACACTCGATAATCCCCGAGCCATGTTGAGCTCCTGTTGCGGCTACATCGCCTTGACGATGTTCTCGGTGACCTTCTTGGCGTCGCCGAGCAGCATCATGGTGTTGTCGCGATAGAACAGCGGATTGTCGATGCCGGCATAGCCCGAAGCGAGCGAGCGCTTGATGAACATCACGGTGCCGGCCTTCCAGACCTGGAGCACCGGCATGCCGTAGATCGGCGAGGTCTTGTCCTCTTCGGCCGCCGGATTGGTGACGTCGTTGGCGCCGATCACGAAGGCAATGTCGGCCTGCGCGAATTCGGAGTTGATGTCCTCGAGCTCGAACACCTCGTCATAGGGCACGTTGGCTTCAGCCAGCAGCACGTTCATGTGGCCGGGCATGCGGCCGGCGACCGGGTGAATGGCGTATTTCACCTCGACGCCTTCCTTCTTCAGGATGTCGCCCATTTCGCGCAGCGCATGCTGAGCCTGCGCCACCGCCATGCCGTAACCGGGCACGATGATGACCTTCTGCGCGTTCTTCATGATGAAGGCCGCATCGTCGGCTGAGCCGAGCTTGGCCGGCTTCTGCTCGCCGCCGCCACCGCCCGCCGCCGCGGTCTCGCCACCGAAGCCGCCGAGGATGACGGAGATGAAGGAGCGGTTCATCGCGTGGCACATGATGTAGGACAGGATCGCGCCGCTCGATCCCACCAGCGCGCCGGTGATGATCAGGGCGGAATTGCCGAGAGTGAAACCGATGCCGGCCGCGGCCCAGCCCGAGTACGAGTTCAGCATCGAAATCACGACCGGCATGTCGGCGCCGCCGATCGGGATGATCATGAGGACGCCGAGCGCCAGCGCGATGATGACGATCAGCCAGAAGTCGAGCGCGCTGCCCGTCATGACCAGCCCGACGATGAAGACGACGAGCGCGATCGCGAGCGCGATGTTGATGATGTGACGGAACGGCAGGATGATCGGCGCACCGCTCATGCGCGCGGACAGCTTCAGGAACGCGATCACCGAACCGGTAAAGGTCAGCGCGCCGATGGCGACGCCGAGCGACATCTCGACCAGGCTCTGCGGATGGATGTTGCCGGGGCTGCCGATGTCGAAGGCTTCCGGCGCGTAGAACGCACCGGCGGCGACCAGCACCGCGGCCATACCGACCAGCGAATGGAAGGCGGCGACCAGTTCCGGCATCGAGGTCATCGGCACGCGACGGGCGATCACCGCGCCGACGCTGCCGCCGATCGCGATGCCAAGGATCACGAGGATCCAGGCGAGGCCGTCCGCCGGCGGATGGCTGGCGAGCGTGGTGGCGACCGCGATCGCCATACCGATCATGCCAAAGAAATTGCCCTGCCGCGATGAGGCGGGGCTGGACAGCCCGCGCAGTGACAGGATGAACAGCACACCTGCCACGAGATACAGAACTGCAGCCAGATTGGCGTTCATCTCAGGTCCCCTTTGTCTTCGTCACCCCGAGGTGCACGCCGCTCACTTCACTTTCTTCTTGTACATCGCCAGCATGCGCTGGGTGACAAGAAAGCCGCCAAAGATATTCACGCAGGCGAAAATGAGCGCGATGAAACCGAAGCCGCGCGCCCAGCCCGAGCCGCTCGAGATCATGCCGACGCCGACCGCCAGCAGCGCGCCGACCACGATCACCGAGGAGATCGCGTTGGTGACGCTCATCAGCGGCGTATGCAGCGCAGGGGTCACCGACCACACCACGAAATAGCCGACGAAGACGGCGAGAACGAAGATCGACAGCCGAAAGACGAAGGGATCGACGACTTGTGCAATATGCTCCATGACGGCTCCCCTTACGCTTTCGGCTGGAAATTCGGGTGGATGACGGCGCCGTCCCGGGTCAGCGCAGTCGCCTTGACGAGTTCGTCGTCCCAGTTCACGGCCAGCGCCTTGCTGGTCTTGTCGACCATCGTTTCGATGAAGTTGAACAAATTGCGCGCGTAGAGGCTGGAGGCCGATGCCGCGACGCGGCCGGCGACGTTGGTGTAGCCGACGATCTTGATGCCATCGACCTCGGCGACTTCGCCCGCCTTGACGCCTTCGACATTGCCGCCGCGTTCGACGGCAAGATCGACTAGCACCGACCCCGGCTTCATCGACTTGACCATGTCGGCCGTGACGAGCTTCGGCGCCGGCCGGCCCGGAATCAGCGCGGTGGTGATCACGATGTCCTGCTTCTTGATGTGCTCGGCGGTGAGCGCGGCCTGCTTGGCCTGGTACTCCTTGGACATTTCCTTGGCGTAGCCGCCGGCGGTCTGCGCGTTCTTGAATTCCTCGTCCTCGACGGCGAGGAATTTCGCACCGAGCGATTCGACCTGCTCCTTGGTGGCGGGCCGGACGTCGGTCGCGGTGACGACGGCGCCGAGACGGCGCGCGGTCGCGATCGCCTGGAGGCCGGCGACGCCGACGCCCATCACGAACACTTTTGCGGCGGGCACCGTGCCGGCTGCGGTCATCATCATCGGGAAGGCGCGTCCGAAGGCCTCGGCGCCCTCGATCACGGCGCGGTAGCCGGCAAGGTTGGCCTGCGAGGACAGCACGTCCATCACCTGCGCGCGGGTGATGCGCGGCATCAATTCCATCGCGAAGGCGGAGACGCCGGCATCGGCTATCGTCTTCAGCGCGGCCTCGTTGCCGTAGGGGTCCATGATGGCGATGACGAGCGCGCCGCGCTTGTACTGCGCCAACTCGGAGGCTTCAGGGCGCTTCACCTTGATGATGATGTCGGCGTCCTTCAGCGCGTCGGCGCTGACGGTGGCGCCCACGGCGGTGAATTCGGAGTCCGGCAGGCCCGACTTGAGGCCGGCGCCCGGCTCGATGGCGATCTCGGCGCCCAGCGCCTTGAACTTCTTCACCGTATCCGGCGAAGCGGCAACCCGCGGCTCCGACGGATCGATTTCCTTGGCAACGGCAACATTCATGAAACCTCCCGGCGAGCGCCGCCTGTCTTCGTACAATAGTTTTCCGAGTGCAGGCCCGCGGAACGGCCGAATTCGTTTTTTTAGTGATGACCTGTTCGCAGTGGGGACATGCTCGTTTGCTAGATTCTATTGCGTGCTCTGCGCCTTCCTAAAGACGCCGACCCTTTTAACTCTTGCGGCGCTGCGCCGCTCTTCCAATCCGCGCGATCTGCCAAATCGCAATGGAGCTCTCAGTCATCCGATGGTCCGAATGAAGAGACAATGTTACCAGCGCGGCATTCCGTGACGCGGACCACCCCGCCGTGCGCCGAACCGTGGTACCGACCTTCGCGTCACGCCTGCAACGAAAGCTCGCTCACTCGATGTTTAGAACGAAATGACGATTGCGGCGGATGAGCCTCAAGGTCAGGCGCCGTGCCGCATCCAGCTGCCGATTGCGCCTCACATTGGATCCCCACCCCATTGCATTTTGCCTCGCGTCTGCGCGCAAGGTAGCACCGCGAAGGTCTCATTTCTCGGCGATCTGATCGCCATAACTGGACACTTGCGGTGGAATCCGTCGCAAGATTGGAGGTGAGCTAAAAATTTCTGCAAGATGTGACGGTTCTGGACAGACGATCGAATCAACATCAGACAGCACCTGCACCAGAGTCGAGCGCTCGTGGCGCAGCCGAGAAGCGGAAAGTCGTCTGGCGCAGCACACGTTCCATGCTGCCGCGACGGGACTCCAGAGGACATTACCCTTCTCCCCGGATACAAGGCAGCGCCATCGCTGTCAGGGACAGAGCCGAATAGCGTTCGGCCGCGACAGCTCTCACCGCCGGCCGCCGGCCCCCCTTTAAGGTCCCCCCGATCACCGATTCCGACAGAGCTATGTGGGTTTGGCTGTTTCGCCGTATGACCCAGCATGAATGCGCCTGACCTGAAGGCCGCCGCGTTGCACCATTTTGTTGCTGACGAAGTGTCGATAGACAATCGAGCTTCGTCGCAGGGGCAGTACAAGCCTGGGGGGCCACGAGCGGCCGGACACCGGAAGTCAGCGAAGAGCCGGGAAGGCTTGCGGTCCCTCAAGCAAAGGAATGTACTTGTACGCGGCGGACACTTAATCAGTCGTCGTGACGTGGAGTTTCGGCGTGCGCGGCAGCGATCTTCCGCCATCCATGACGATTGATTGTCCCGTCACCATGGAAAACTCCGAGGCACACAGAAGCGCCGCCATACGGGCGACCTCCTGTTCGGTAACCAGTCGCGCCAGCGGCGTTTCCATGACGACGGTCGCCTTGTAGTGGGTCATCGCGTCGGTACGCTCGCTGGCGATCTGGCCGGGTACAATCGCATTAACCGTGACACCGGGCGCAAATTCGAGCGCGAGGCACTGCGTCAAATGGATCAAAGCCTCCTTGGCAAGGCCATAGACCGAATGCGACCTCGCATAGGCCGAGGTTGCGCTCACATTGATGATCCGACCCCAGCCCATTCGCTCCATGCCAGTGATGGTGCTTTGAGCGAGCTGATACGGTGTCCTTAGATTCACCGTCATGACCGTCTCCCACTCCGACAGGGGGAGCGACCGAAACGGCGTATCCGAATAGGGACCCGCATTGTTGACCAGGATGCCTACGGCTCCCAATCGCTCCGTCACGCGGCATACAAGCGCTGCCGCCGCTTCTGGATCTCTGAGGTCAGCCGGAAAGACCGCCGCTTTTCCACCGATCGCGGCGATGCGGGCGACAATGCCTTCTCCCTCGCTCAAAGCACGCCGGCAATGCACCGCGACACGCGCCCCACGCCGGGCGAGCTCGAGTGCGATTGCAGCGCCGGCGCCTGACGAGGAGCCGGTGACAAGGGCGACCTTGCCGTTGAGATCACATTCGCCCGCATTCATGGATCGATTCTCCTGGACCAGATGAACTTCAGCTTCGATTCGTCCAGATACTTCTTGTGTGTCAGGTCGATGAGATCCTTGGCGGATGTCGCTAGCTCCGCCTCATAGGCTGCGCGATCGGCCACCTCGATACGCTCGATGTAATCCCAGGGGCCGCCGTCGAACGGCACTGGCTCCGTGAGGCGATGAATCCGATAGCTGGTGATCGTCTTGAGCTTTGCTGTAAACGGATAGTCGATTTCGCGCTCGAATCGTTCGTATTCGTCCGGATCGACGCCCGGTTTTAAGGCGGTCAGGATATAGACGACGACCGTCATGACGTGCTCCTCATCATTATTGCTCAGGGAAAGAGCGAGCTTTCACATCCTCAAGGCCGAGCTTCAGCTAGGAGGTGCTTAATGGCTGGGTCAGCGGGTGACGATAAGGTCCTGGAGGCCGCCACGAACGAGCTCCTCATCTTGGTCATTCCGCTCGGGTTCGACGCCAAGCTGCACGCGCCCCTCTGAGATATCAGCTACGCCGTGCTTCGATCGATGCGGCGCAAACGCGGATCGCGAAGAGACTGCCAGTCTCTTTGCAAACCACTCGCTCGAGGCTTATGCCCTCCAATCGCTCGACTCCTTCGCGAAAGTCGCCTCGACCGCCGGCCAGACCTGCGTTCCGAAGCGCACAATGACATCTTCGTAACTGATACCAGGAGCCGGAACGGGAAAGATGTTGAAGCCCGTGAGGCCGGCGCGGCGAAGGTCAATGACGTGCTGCGTCACCTCTTCGACAGTCCCGCAGAGGGTGAGAGCGTCCACATGGCGGTCGGTGACGAGGGGAAAGAGTGCCGCGAACGGGGTGACGCCGGCAGCATAAGGGACCGGACCAATGGCTTCGACGAGCTCTTTTGGCAATGTAAGTCCCTGTGTCTGAAGCGTGTAGAACCGCGAAGTGGCTTGCGCAATGATCCGCGTCACTGAAGGCCGCAATATATCCCGCGCCTGCTTACCGTCATTGGCGATACAGCAATCGAGGCGCGCGACAAGCTTGACCTCCCGCGGAGAACGGCCGGCCTTCATCGCTCCCTCGGCGACGGCCGACGCGAAGGCCTTTGCTTCTTCGACAGACCCGCACCCTTCCATCATCACACCATCGGCGACCGCGCCGCCCATTTTTTGGCCGAGCGGCCCATTGCTTGCGACGCGAACAGGGACGCGCGCGCGCGGCGGGGTGAAATTCAGTCGGCCGCGCTGAAAACGGATGATCTCGCCCTGATAGTCGACCTCCTGCCCGGCCATCAGCTGACGGATCAGATCAACGGCTTCGCGAATGGCTAGCGGAGGCTTGCGCGATTGGATCCCGAGCTCGGCGAAACCGGAGACGCCCGCGCCGATGCCGAGAATGGCGCGGCCTTCCGAAATTTCATCGAGGGTGCCCAAGGCCATGGCGGTCAACGCTGGGTGGCGCGCGAACGGATCGGTAACGCAGGGACCAAGATTGACGCGCGAGGTTTGCCCAGCCAGATAGGACAGAGACGAGTAAATTTCCCGGTAGAAGCGCTCATCCGCAAGCCAGACGGTTTCAAATCCGCTCTCTTCGGCAAGCCTGGTACGAGCGGCAAGGCGGGACACCGATTGGTCGCCGAGCATCAACAGTTCTATCGACATGAACGTCTCCGACAATTGCCTCCGGCCGCGCTCGAGCAGCTGATCCGGCCGAGAGGTGATGAAGAAAGGGGCTTGAGTTTTCGCCTCGCCGATCCCGTGGCCAGGTCCCTGACCAGCCGACGCATCCGACCTTGAGGACGAATGCGTGATGACGACGACGAGGGGCGAACGGGCTGGCCGATCGGCAGAGCGGCAGGAGCTGGACCTTGCGAGTGCCGGCATTGGCCGAGTGAGATGTGCTTCTTTCCAGTCTTGTTTGCGTCTGTCAGGCCAAATCGCAGAGGACTTGTAATGAGCTGGAGCGAATTCCCGTCTCGGGGCTGGCTCGGCGCCGGCTTGGCCAGCTGACGGCGAGCGCGAAAGAGACAGCCGACGTGAACGGCGGTCGGACTTGGGATTTCGCCTTTTAAAACGAAGCGTTCGCGCCGAATGGCCGGATCAGGAACAGGTACCAATGGCAAAAGCGCGCATGTGTAGGGATGCCTTGGGTCGACGAACAAGCTGGCTGCATCGGCTTCCTCGACGATGACGCCGAGATACATGACGGCGACAACGAGTGGGACACCAAACAGAACAGCAAGAAGCAAGCTCGCCAGCGTGAGCTCGAAGGTGGCCGGCAGACGCTGCATGAAGTCCGCGAAAACGGCTCGGCCAGTTGATGAGCCTTCGCCGAGATCGCCATGGGGAAGAGCACTCATGTACTGCTCGTATTGCGCATAGAGAGGCTGATCCAGCCTCATCCTGTGCTGCATCTCGGCGACATATTCGGCCGTCGCTATCGCGCCGGCCTTCACAAGGGCGGGATTAGCGGGCAACAGATAGACGAGGAGAAAGCCGATGACGCTGACGCCGAGCAGGGCCGGCGCCAGCAGTGCTAAACGACGAAGCACGAAAGCGAGGAACGACATGTCCTTCTCAGCGCGTCCAGGCTGCTTTTCAAGCCAGCTTCATCTTGTTGAAGCGCTCGAACGAGTCCCAGTACTTCGTAACGCCCGCGAGCTCGGAACGCGTCACCCTCGCCCAATTGTCGTACCAAAGCAGACCCCACGCCGCGTCATCCAAAAGAATTTTCTGCGCGTCCTTGACTGCGGCCATGCGCCTCGCTGGATCAGCCTCTCGGATATTCTCGTCGATAATTTTGTCGAGGGCAGGATTGGCGTAGCCCCCCTTGTTTGTCGCGCTGGCTTTGCTGTGGAAGTTCCAATAGAGGTGATAGAATGGGTCGTTGATCCAGGACTGCCACGATTCGATCGACAGCTCGTGCCCGCCGCTCGATGACAGCTGGCGGAAGGTGGCGTCGGGCTCCTTCTCGATGCTGACCTGGAATCCGATCTTCTCCAGTTCGCGCTGTATCCAAACCGCTGCTTGCTCATGCGGCGCATAGCCCACACGCACCGCGAGCTTGACCGGGATGGGCCCGGAGCCGAGCCCAGCTTCCGCCATCAGTGATTTTGCCTTGGCGACATCGTATTTGTACGGCGAGAGCGAACCATCATAGCCGGGCGTTTGAGCTGCGACCGGGCTTTTCATTTGTTCGCCATACCCGTAGAGCACGTTCGGGATGATCGCGTGGATCGGCATCGTGTAATTGATCGCCTGGCGAACCTTCACATTATCGAACGGTTTTTTATTCAGATTCATGCAGAGGAAATTGCAATTGGTATCGGGCAGAGACACGACATTGAGGCCCGGCTCGCCCTCAAGGCTCTTGAGGTTCTTCGGCGACATCGAATTGGGTCCGATCACCATGTCGATGGCCCTGCGCTTAAGCAGGAGAATCCGGTCCGCTTCATTCGCCGTGGATTTGATAACGATGCGTCTAAAATAGGGAGGCGGCCCCCAATAGCCCGGGGTCGCTTCCAGGACCACCTCGACGCCCGGGTCGTTTCTGACAGCTTTGTAGGGTCCAAGCCCGGCCGTATTGCGCTTGAGCCATTGAGCGGCCCAAGGGTCGTCGGGGGTCGCGTGCAGCTTGATCTCTTCGGGATCGAGAAGTGCGTTGTTGGACAAGGCCAGCACGTCGAGCAACATGGCATTTGGCGCCGGCAAGTTGATGGCAAAGGTGCTCTCGTCGCGAACCTCGAATTGATCTGCCTCTGTCACTCCGACCATGGTCGGAAAGATGAGCCGCATGTAGCCGGAGGATTGCAGCCCACGGTCAAAGAGATATTTCACCGCGTTCGCATTCACCGGGCGGCCGCTGGGAAACTTCAGGCCGCGACGGATCTTGACGACAAGGGTTTTGTTGTCGTTCTCATATGTCCAGCTTTCGCCGATGCCGCTTGTGAAAACACCGGGCTTGGAAATCGCAAGGTTAGGCGATCCGGCAACTGGGTCCGCACCCCAGTTCAGTATCGTGTCGTAGATGTTTGCCTGAACGATATAAGCACCGTCGGACTTGAACTGTGCCGGATCGAAAGAATCGATATCCGTGCCCCAGGCCACCGTGAGCGTCGGAACGCCCTGTGCATTCGCAGACCCGGTGAAAAGGCCCGGCGTGAACATCGCACTTCCGCTCGCCGCCAGCTTGAGAAAGTTGCGGCGTGATTTATTTTCAAACATTCAAGTCCCCCTGCGTAGATTGTGGATTGGCGCCAACAAGCTCGAATGACGTGGATAGTTGTCTCGTGTGCACGACTCTTTAGAAAGAGGCTCGAGCAAAGGAGCGGCCAGGAAGGTCGGCTCGCGTCCGTACAATCGACGATCGCGGGGATAAAAAGGTGCGATCCAGACGCGCAGCTCGGGACAAGGCATGAGCCGCTGCAGGATCTTCACGCCGAGGCGTTTCTGCTCTTGCCTTTGGGAGTGGCGACCGAGCGCTTCTTTTCAGGTTTGTCGATAACGCGCGAGAGGCAGTTGGCCGCCTGCATGATGTCATCGGTCACAGCCGCGCGGGCGGCGGGGCCGTCGCGATGCATCAGCGCATCAAGAATGCGGCGATGCGCATCCATGGAGCGGCGCAGGTGCGCGGCGTCGGGCGCAACCAGCACGAAGCACGGGCCAATCAGAACCCAGAATTTCTCGACCGCACCAAGGATGATCGGAGCTTGAGCGATCTCATAGATCCGCCTATGAAAGGCGAAGTTCGCCGACAGATAACCCGGCACATCGACCGCATCGGCGGCTGCCTGGAGGCGATCATAGAGTTGGGCGATCTCGGTATCATCAACGCCTGTGATGCGGATTGCTGCGCGTTCGGCGAGGAGCCCTTCAAGCGCCACCCGCGCATCGCGCACATCGCGCAATTGTGCCCCTGATAACTGAACCACACTCAGCCGCGCGGTGTCGCTGAACTCGAATGCGCCTTCGGCCTGCAGGCGGCGCAGCGCTTCGCGCACGGGCATCGGGCTCGAACCCAGTGCGTCGGCAAGACCGCGAATTGTCAGCCGCTGGCCCGGCGCGAAACGGCCGGCCATTACGCCATCACGCAAATGCCGGTAAACTTGATCCGCCAGAGAGTCCCGGGCAACGGACGGCAGTGGCGGCAGCGGTTTCTTGTTCTTCACCTTGGCGGATCCTCCCGATTTTGATTCCAGATATGTGATCACAAATTTACGTCGACGTCAAATTTTGCTGATGACCTCCTATTCCCACCGTGACGAGGCGAGACTTGGCGGGCCGTTCCGTCGACGCGAGAGGGGTTCGATAAAGCCGTGAGCGGCGATGCACCTGATCAGCGTGGAAGATGGATGGGCAGCGTATGCGAAAGCTGGCTCTGCTTAGAAAGACCTCCGGCGGGCATGCCGGAGGTCTCTTGGAGGTCAAAGTCGGTTCTAAAAGCCTTCGTTTTCTCCTTCCTGCTCGTTGTTGAAGCGGATCACCAATTGCGCTGAGCTCGCAGGAGCAAGCTTAGCGTGCTCTGATCCTTCAGCTCGTAGGTAGCACCGGGCTTCGCGATACCCGTCTGCGCCGGTAAAACCACCGTGCTGCCGGCTGCGTATTTCTGGTCGAGCATGCTATAGGCCAGATCGGCAGAGAAGGTCAGGTTCTTGACCGGGGTCCAGCGCGTGATCACGCCGGCGACGGCATAGTTGAAGTCCGGGTTGCAGCCGGTCGCGCCACTCGAGAGCGCAACGCCCGCGACGAACGCAGCGCAGATATAATTTTTCGCCGTGCCGTTATATCTTGCAGCGGCCCAGGCACCGTAGATGCCAGTGTTCCAGGATGGATCCCAATTATGGGTATAGCCGCCACGGAAGCCGTAGGTTGTGGTCAGCTCCTGACCGGAGCCGGTCACGAAGACCGAGTCAGCGAGACCCGCAAGGCCAACGCTCTGGTAGGCCCCCGCGAGGCCCGAGCCTCCGTACATCGCGTAGCTCGTGGGCACAAGATCCTGGAAATTGTAGCGGCTTGCGCCATAGGTATACACGGCCTGTACGTTGATCGTGTCACCCGGCCCGGTCGGGAGGTTCTTGATCGAGAGGGCCAATTGACCGGCCCAGCCCCACTTGTCGCCTGCATGACCGGTCGTTTCATCAGCGCCGTAATAGGCGGCATGATTGTCATGCGCAGCGACTGAGGCCTGGAACAGGCCCCAAGCCTGATCGACGCGAAGCATGGCGACAAGGTCGGGAGAGCTTGCACCGGCAATGTCCTTGGCGCCGTACGCACCTGTTGCAAGACCTGCCACTGTCGCGCCGCTGACGTTCCAGATGTTAGTCGTGTAGTACTGGACCTGATCCTGCGCGGAGAACGAAGCCGTGATACCCTGGCCGAAGTCAGCCGTGTACGTGAATTGATTCACACCGGTAACCGCACCACCGCCGCCCGGCAGACCGTCGAAGTTGTTCGAGGGGTAGTTGATCCAGGGCGTCGAGAACTGGGAGATGGTCTTGCCCATCGTGAACCCGGCGAACTGGATGAAGGCCAGATAGACACCAACCGAACCACTGGCGACGCCGGTTCCGCCGTAAATTGTCGAGCCGTTAGTGGCGCTTGTGCCGGCACCGGTATAACCACCTGAGCCCCAATCGAACACGCCATCGAAGAAGGTGCGAAGCATGCCGTATTGGGTCGCGGTACGGGTATCGATCGTCAGATCTTCACGAGCATTGGTGGAGTAGTAGTTGCGCAGACGATTGCCCGCTCCGGGCGCACCATTCACCGCGCCTTGCGTGTAGATCGAGTTGGTGTTCAACGCCGCATCAACGCGCAGGTAACCTCCGAGCTTGATGCAGGTGTCGGTGCCAGGGATGTAGTAGAACCCGGCGCCATAGAGAGAGCAGACCTTCACGTATTCGACCGGCCTTGCCTTGGCCGGCAGGTCGGCGCCCTGCGCATGACCCATCATGGTGAGTACAGCGGCCGAACCGCAGAGCATTCGGTTAAACGTCTTCATAAGAGCCCTCCAACATTTTCTGCGGCGGCCCTTTTGGGGGCGGTCACCGGAGAATGATCCTAAGTTCACGACTGCTGCTTCTCGTCTCGCGCGCTTCGACGTCTTCGCCACGCGCGAATGTGATCGATCTGCTTGACGTGCGACCGAGGGTCGGCCTCCGTCACAGCCTGAATATTATATAAGTTACTTATATATTCAACTGATATAAGCTACGGAAGCTTTAGATCGGGAGAGAGTCGTGACATTCGAGCAACACCCGCCGCATCCCTATGATGATTGCCGTGTCTTTCGAACCGGGTTAGGTAAGTTAGCGAACTAATGAAGAGGAGGTCTCGGATGACGCCCCGAGATACGACCCGGCAGCAGCCCTCGCCCAGTGCGAAAGGTCAAAGGACAAGCAAACAGACCGCTTCGTCGGACCGAATCATAGGAGAAGTCGGTTGGGACATCGCGGCCATCAATGTGCATTTGGAGGACATCCGGCGTACCTGGGCAAAGGCGCTTGGCGTCAGCGGCCCTCAATGGCTGATCCTGATGGCGATTGCCGATCTGGATCAGGGAGCGGGCGTGTCCGTCGGGGATGTGTCTGCGAAGATCAACGTCCGCTCACCGTTCGTGACAGCAGAGACCAAGATGCTGGAAAAAGGGGGCTTCGTATCTCGCACCGCCTCTCCGGCGGATGGCCGGGTCGTTTTAATGTCGCTGACCGAAAAGGCACGTAAGGCGATTACAAGCCTTGCAGCCAAGCGCAGAAAGCTTGATGAGGCGATCTTTGCAGATCTCGGCCACGAAAGACTGGAAGATTTCAGAGAAGTGCTTTCGACCATCAAGCGCAGGATGGAGAAAGCGGCCCTTCAGCTCGAGCTGGATGCAAGCAAGCCTGACGTGTGAGCAACGGAGCACTGGAGCTCGCCCTTTGGTTGGAGCGCGAGAGCCATTGATTCCAATCGTATTCGCGCTCTAGGCCCTCGATGCAGTGCGAGTGTCGTCGATTGCGATCTGCAGAGGGTTCTTCACGCAGCTTTTTCGCGATGGAATGGTAAGCGTCTCTTTTTTGCGATCCAGGCGCAGCTGGTCAGTTAGCCAATCGAATATAAACTGCCGACCGATGCTAGGATTGTCGAGTTGCCGGTGCGATGACCCGGTCTCCTCTTCCTTGAAAATCTTCAGGTCCATCGGCACGCCGGCTGCGCGGCAGTGCTCGTGCAGGGCAGTGATATCCTCCTCCTTGGCGTAGTCATGCTCACCCATGACGACCAAGCACGGACACTTGATTTGGCGCGCAAGCTTGTAGGGCGGCGATAATCTTGTGCCTGAACCGAACAAGCTGGCAGCGACATACCTCTGCTCGACATCATCCCAAAATCCTCCGTCGCAAACGGCGGCCGCCAACGTCGTTTCGGTTGCTGCCACGCGCGTGGCAAGAGCTCCTCCAAGACCATCACCGATCAAGGCGATTCGCCTCGCATCGACGTCATCGCGGCTCAGCAAATAGTCCAGCCAGCAGCGTAGGACCATACTTTGATGATGGACATGTCGATCCTGAAAGCACTCCATCTCTTGCGGCAAGTCGAGGACGAGCAACGACACGCCGCTCGCAATCGCGTGAGACTGAAATCTCACCAACAGGTCTTCCTTGGTATCTCTCTCATGTCCGATGGCCACGATCACCGGAGACCTGCGAGGCGCGGCGGATGAACGAATGAGATAGCCTTGGAGCAGATTGCTCCCGACGCAGATCTCCAGCACTTCTCCACGCGGAGACAACAGCTCCAGGAAGGCAGTGGCACATGATTGGGCAATGTGAGACAGTTCGATAATTCTCGGATCGCCCGAAACAAGAAAGGCGGCCGCCGCGCGATAATAGTTCAAGGCGCGCAGCCATTCGTTCGCTGCCGTCGCAGAGTGGCCATTTGCGCTCGATAGGCGCGCGCGCCTTGCGATACGATCCGCTAAGGCCCGCCACTCACTAATCCAGCTCTCGTCATCGCCGACTACGATCTTGCCTGCAACCATGAGGCACTCGGACACGAAGCTTGCGCCCTCTTGGGCATCTCCCAGCAGGCGTCTCAACTGGGTGCTCTCCACCTCATAATCCGGCCAGTGGGTCCAGCCGCCCGCGCCATATCTGGGTGAGCAGTGGACGCTTTTCGGCTGCCTCGGCATCAACCTGCCCCTCCCTATTAAGCCGCACAGAACGCCTCTGTTCTTGGCGGTTGATCACCTTTTTCGTCCGGGCGCTGAAGCGACACTTCACGATGTGTCATATGCTGCAGCGCGCTTACAATGTCATTCGCGGTTATTATCAGACCGGAAAACACGACCATGAGACCACTTGGCCGGATCGAACCGCCGTTGGCTTTCGTGTTCGGATGCTCGGCTAATGTCAGTTACGGCATCCTACGTGCACACGGGTAGTCGACTGGACGCGATCAAGCAGCGATACTGCTTCACGGGACTCGTTCACGGGTCACTCGCTTTTCTCCTGAGCTGGAGCGTCCTTTATCGCGTTCGACTTGCCGAGCAGATCGTTCGATTAGAAGCCAACATCGCTGGTTCCTTTCAGCTTCAGCATTGCGCGAGCCTCCTCGGGCGTGGCCGCCTCCAAGCCTATTCCTTTCAGGATCGCGCGGGCCAGTCTCACTTGCTCCGCGCTGGAGGCGGCGAGCTTGCCGGGCCCTGCCCAAAGACTGTCCTCGAGTCCCACGCGGATATTGCCGCCCATCGCGGCGGCCATGGCGCCTACGCGCATCTGCGCGGCGCCGGCGCCGAGCACCGACCAGACATAATCGTTGCCGAACAGCCGCTCGGCCGTGCGGCGCATGGTGGCGATGTCCTCGTAATGCGCGCCGATCCCGCCGAGCAGGCCGAAGACGGACTGGATGAAGAACGGTGGCCGGACGAGGCCGCGGTCGACAAAATGCTTCAGATTATAGAGATGGCCGACATCGTAGCACTCGAATTCAAATCGCGTGCCACCCGGCACGCAGACCGCGAGGACCTGCTCGATCTCTGCGAAGGTGTTGCGGAAAACGAGGTTGCGTGAAGACTCCAGGTGCTCGCGTTCCCACTGGTGGGTGAACTCGTGATAGCGCTCGAGCATCGGGAACAGACCGAAATTGAAGGAGCCCATATTGAGTGAGGCGAGCTCGGGCCGGAAATGCCGGGCGGGCTCTACGCGTTCGGCAACCGTCATGAATGGGCTGCCACCGGTCGTAATATTGATCACGGCCTGCGACCTGCGGCTCAACTCCGGCAGAATCTTCGCAAATCCCTCGACCGATTGGTCCGGCTGACCAGTCTTGGGGTTGCGTGCATGCACATGCAAAATCGCAGCTCCCGCTTCGGCAGCTCGCACTCCCTCTTCGATGATCTCCTCCGCCGTCACCGGAAGATGCTCGGACATTGAAGGCGTGTGGATCGCGCCGGTCAGCGCGCACGTGAGAATGACTTTGCCGGTCTTGGCCATCTAAAATCTCCTGAGCAATCGGTAATGGTAGGGGCGGCCGCGGTCTTTTCGCCTTTGAAGGTCTATCGCCCGCAAGCGGCAGGACAGTTGCCAGGATCAGGAGTGCCACCGCGCTTTTTCGTACCGTGGAGCTCTCTCGCCTGCGCTTTGTGAAGCAGCTTTTGGCGGTTCAGCTCCCGAACCGCGGCTCCGGGATTCCATTGACGCCAAGCCCCTTGATGGCAAATAGGGCCCCGCGCTGCTGCCCATCATCGGGAAACCGCGGCAGGGGCGGCTTCGCCATGGAAGTTACGTACAGAATGTCGAGGTTAGGGCCACCGAACATCACGCTGGTCACCTTGCGTACTGGCATCTCGATAATGCGCTCAACGCTGCCGTCGGGCGCGTAGCGCACGAGCTTTCCGTCGTAGACGAGCGCCTGCCAAAGGAACCCTTCTGCATCAACGGTGGCGCCGTCCGCAGCACCGCCGTTTGAGCGATCCACTGGCGCGAAACGGCGCCGCTTCGTGGCCGCACCAGTCTCGATGTCATAGTCGTAGGCCCAGATCTCTCCCGTCCAGGTGTCGGCGAAATAGAAGGTCCGGTCGTCCGGGCTCCAGCACGGGCCATTGGAGACGATGATCTTCTCGTCCAGGATGTGCAGCGAGAGATCGGGATCGAGCCGGTAGAGGCGGCCGGAGGCTTCGTCCTCCAGCATATCCATGGAGCCGAACAGGAAACGCCCGCGGCGATCGACCTTGCCGTCGTTCAGCCGATTGCGCGGAAGATGTGTCTCGGGTGCCGCGATCAGCTTCAGCTCGCCGCTCTCCAGATCGAGATCATGCACGCCCGATTGCAGCGCGACCAGCGCATGCGTACCCTCGCGACGCAGCGCCATCGAGCCGATCTTCGCCCCGACATCCCAGGCGCGAAGCTCGCGTCCATCTTCTGTCGCGCGAAAAACGCGGCCATCGATGCTGTCTATCCAGTACAGACGCTGCTGCTCCGCGTCCCAAAGCGGGCCTTCGCCAAGCGTCGTCTTCAGATCCGCCACGATCTCGATCTTCAAGTCATCCCCCGTTCTTACGGTTCACAGGTATTCCACGTTCCCGTCAATGCTGATCGCCTGGCCGGTCACATTGCGTCCACCTGGCGAGCAGAGAAATAGGGCCATCGCCGCAACGTCCTCGGCCGTCACCATGCGACGCAGCGAGATCTTCTCGAGGTATTCCTGGCGCATTGCCTCGTAGCTGGTATGGAGCTGCTCGGCGCGCGCGCGGATCACGCCTTCCATGCGGGGGCCCTCGACGATTCCGGGCAAAAGCGCGTTGACGCGGATGTCGTCGGGACCGAGTTCGGCGGCAAGCGATTTGACGAGCCCGACAATGGCCCATTTCGTTGCGGCGTACGGGGTGCGCCAGGCGTAGCCGAGCCGGCCGGCAACGGAGGCCATGCAGAGAATTTGCCCATAGCGCGATTGGCGAAGCATCGGGACCGCATGATGGGCGAAGCGGTACTGCGCGTTGAGATTGATATCGATCGTTTGCTGCCAGTCGAACTCTGCAACGGTATCGATTCCGCCGGTTGGTCCGGCAATGCCTGCATTGTTGATGAGCACGTCGAGCCCTCGCCAACGCGCAGCCTGCGCGAGAAAGACGGCGGCGACGGCCTCGTGATCCGACACGTCGGCCTTTGTGGCAAGCACCTTTGGATTCCGATCGCGGAAGGCTGCAAGCGCATTGTCGTTGATGTCGCAGATATGCACATGCGCACCTGCCTCAATGAAAGCATCGGCAAGCGCGGCGCCAATGCCGGACGCGCCTGCCGAGATCAGGACGCGCAGCTCGGGATGAGGCACAAGACGCTGCAGCACGCTCATGCCGGTATACCTCCCCGCCTGCGTCTCGGAACAGCCACGGAGCGCTCCCTGCTCGCTTTGTCGAGAATGCGAGACAGACAATTGGCGGCCTGCATGATGTCGTCGGTCACGGCGGCGCGGGCGGCGGGGGCATCGCGGTCCAAGAGAGCATCGAGGATCTGGCGGTGTGCGTCCATGGAACGCTGCAGGTGGACAGCATCGAGCGCAACGAGCACGAAGCAGGGACCAATGAGCAGCCAAAAATTCTCGACGGCACCGAGAATCATCGGCGCGTGCGCGATCTGGTAGATCCGCCGGTGAAAGGCGAAGTTGGTCCATAGATAAGCGGGCCCGTCGACTGCATCAGCGGCTGCCTGAAGCCGACGGTAGAGGTGCGTTACCTCGGCATCATTTACGCGCGTCATACGCGAGGCTGCGCGCTCGGCCAGCAGCCCTTCGAGCGCCACGCGTGCATCGCGCACATCCCGCAGCTGCACCTCGGACAGCTGCCCAACGCTCAGCCGCGCCGAACCGCTGAATTCGAACGCGCCGTCGGCTTGCAAGCGGCGAAGCGCCTCGCGTACCGGCATCGGGCTTGAGCCCAGCGCCTCGGCGAGGCCGCGGGTCATCAGCCTCTGACCCGGCGCAAAGCGACCGGCCATCAGGCCGTCTCTCAAATGGCGGTAAACCTGATCCGCCATCGAGCCCCGGGCAACGGGCGGCAATGGCAGCAAGGCAACGGGATTGCTCGTCTCCAAATTTCCCTCCATATATGAGATATGTGATCACAATGTGAAAAAGCCGTCAAGGGGCGTTGAAGGGCGTGTCTGTCTGGACTATCGAGATTCTGAATCGCGCGGTGTGGCAGTGGCGTTGTGTTGTCGACCGGCTCGGATTGAGCGTGATGCGTGCAGGCCGCCGGGCCCCTTCGGCAGTAAAGTGCCGCAAACAGAAGGCAAGATCGTTGGGCTTTTCACGCACCGAGGAATTCATGCGATGACAGCTGGAGGATGCCGACTGCGTGCAGGCCGTCCATGAGGGTCCGGTACTGCGGTCGCGCCGCGACGATGGCGGCAACGAGTCTCTTCCCTTGGGCAATCTCGCCGGCACGTATCAGCAGCACGCCCTTCCAGAAGGTTGGCTCGGGGTCAGCGCCGATCAATCCTTGAGCGTCCGTGAGCATGCGTAGTGCCTCTGCAAGCCGCGGACCTGTCGCTGCCGCTTCGCGCGAGAGCAGCCCGGGTGTGAAGACAGACGCACCGAAAATCGTGTGTGCCTGAGAGAGCTTGGCGAGCCTGCGCAATTCGGCGAGCGGATCAGGATGGTCGTCAACTCGCACGTCGATGAGGCGGTTAGCCCAAGGCGCTGGACCGGCGTCTGCGGATACCACGAGAAGTGCAGCCGACATCCGGCCACGGGCGTCCCCCCCCGTGGCCTCACCTGCGTCCATCGCCGCGAGCATACGATCGACGAGTGGGCCGGCAGCATTCTCGTACGCTGCCAGCATGGCAGGAACGACGCCGTCGCTGGCGAGCATATTTCCCAACACCACAACGTTATTGGCCTCGAGCTGACCGCGGTGGGGAACACAGCGATCGCCAGTGAACATGGCTTTGCCGCCGGCGGCATCGAGGAAGGCGACCTGGCGCAGTTCTCGCTCCGCGTCTTTTGCGAGCAGACTCGTGAGCGCCGTCGCTGCCGATGCGCCGCAGGCCATGAGATCCAGCCCATTCGGCCCGTAAGCTGGATCAACGAAGGACTGGGTCGCAACGGCACCAACGCCGGCTCGTGCAAACGTCACAACGCGCCCGAGGGCAAAATAATGCGACTGGCTGGCCACACCCAATTCGCCGGTGATCGGGTCTCTGGCGACAATTGAGTATGTCATCTTCAGAACTCCACGCGCTTGAGGTGCGCCTTGATCGCAGCGATCAAAGCGGGCGGATCCTCCAGCATCGGCAAATGACCGATGCCTGGCAGGACAACGTGCGGAGCATGCAGCGAGGCTGCCATTTCTGCGCCGGCCGCGGGAGTGCAGGTAAGATCGAACTCGCCGGTCAGAACCGTCACGGGACAGCTGACGCTAGCCACCTGTGCGCGGATATCGGCCGCGCATGCCGCTCGCCACACGCGACGGACGTCGTCCTTTCCGTTCGGATTGCGCAGCGCCATGGTCTTGGCCACCACTTCGGCAGACGCGTTTGGGCCCAGCGCATATTTCGGCAGGATGAGCTCGAACATCTCGGTGACGGTGTGATGTTCGAGGGTGGATAGCACCGCTGCATTGTCAGGATCTCGCGAGTAGAGCTGACTGCCTACCGCAACAACCGAGATGACCCGTTTGGGTTCGGCGGCGGCGAGATAGAGCGAAATCGCTCCACCGAGCGAACCGCCGATGGCGTGGAAGCGGTCGACGCCCGCCCGGTCGACGGCGTCGATGCAGTCCTGCGCCCAGCGCGCAAGGTCGTACTGTTCGGCCGGCGGCGAGTCACCAAATCCACGCATGTCAGGGACGATCGTGAACCGGTCGGCGAACGCCGGTACGATCTCGGCCCACGCCGCGCCCTGAAGATTGATGGGATGCACGAACAGGATTGGCGGCCTGCTCGCATTGGTCTCGCCATGGTAAGAGACGGCAATCGTACCAACCGGTCGCTTGATCGTGAGCCGCCTCATGAATCCTCCTCGGGCACGGTGTCCTGAACGGCCGAAAGGACGCTCAATTTTTGGATCGCTCTTCGATTCCAGCCAAGCTCAAGCATCGAAAGTCCGTCCGCTTCCGGGCGGGCACGTCGGACAGCAACTTCAGCTGGAAGATCGGCTCTGTATGTTTTGCAGCACCGGCGGGATCAGTCCGTCCCGCCGGAAGTAGGATGCGCTGCCAGCCCCGACAGGGCGCTCGCTTTCGGTTACGGCTTTTGATCGTCCGTGACAGAGAAGCTCTTGCCGAAACTGGGGGGCAGATAGCCCACACCGCGGCTGGCATAGCTATCGCCGAACGGCTGCCGAATCTTATCCTGCGGCGCCATCTCCGAGCAGTGGAAGTGCCAGATCTTCCACTCCGGCTTTCCCTCCCCGTCATTGCGCACGTAGATCTCGGTGCTGCGCAAATACTGGTCCGGTTTCTCGACGGTCTCGAAATTGCCTTCGCAAAGCAGGTAAGCCATGTCGCCATGGACATCCAGACGCCAGATGTGCATGACCGCAGGCTTGTATCGTGGCGTGTCCTTGAACCACTCCCAAAAGGCGGTCAGTTCTTCCCGGCCGAAATATGGATCACCGCTGAGGTTGAAATTCAAGAACGTGGCGCCACTCGGAAAGCAAGCTCGCATCAAGGGGATATCCCACTTGTAATTGGCGGCCCACCAGTCGCGGTGCACTTTCAAAATGGCTGCTCGGTCTTCATCTATAGTCGGCATGAATGCTCCTGGGTGGTGTGGTCGTGAAATTGGTCGCTGGGGACCCCCTCAGATTGGCGACCTCATCGGCCTCTGGTCTAATAACCAGGGCAGATTCTCCTGCTTGCTGGATCCGCTTTCGCGGCCTTGGCCACCGGTAGGCTCTCTGGACAGCAGTTCTGCGCGGTTCAGGTGAGTGCGGGCCCCGAAAAATGCGAAATCGCGGGAGCTAAAGCGGGACGATGCTCCTGCTCCTCGTGATCGACTGATATCGATCACGCCAAGGGTGCACTGGGATGGCGCGCAAGGCAGGGCCACCAACTCAAAGGCGGCGGAACGGTTGACCCAATGAGCCTTGCGGCACAGCGCGTCGACCGCCCGGATCAAGCTTGAGCGGAGTGCCACGCCCAACAACAGCGCGAAGCGCCGGCCGACCGAAACGTGTTGGGCGATCAACGCCCGGCCGAAAGCGTGCGCTGGTGCGATGATGCAGCTCACTCCGGGCTTCCTCCTATATCTAAGATATGTGATCACAAATCAAAATCTGCGTCAAGCTTTCCGCGACGACGCATCTCGGCATCATTTGGAGTTCGCTTGGGACGTCCGCGCTCTCGCTACGTCATTTCAAGAGCAGGGGGCCCTGGGGCGCCTCCCCCACGGCGATGGTCGTCCAGTCCAGTAACAATCGGTTTGAGCTCTGGCGGATTCAGCGAGGCGAGATAACGATCATCAGCAACATCGCCATAGAGTGTCGTACGTTGGCGCGGCAGGCGCGCCATCGCACGGATGAGATCTTCCATTTGCTTTGGAGCCATCTCGTGGCCGTGCTGGGCACCGGCTGAACGCGAGATCGTCTCGTCCATGAGCGTGCCGCCGAGATCGTTCACGCCAGCCTCAAGGCAGGCGCGAACGCCTTTTTCGCCGAGCTTCACCCAAGACGTCTGGATGTTGGAGATCTTCGTGTGGAAGACAAGCCGTCCGATCGCATGCATGAGAACGACCTCGCGGAAGGTCGGCCCCTTGCGCGATCGCCCTTTCAAGTAGATCGGGGCTTCCATGTGGACGAACGGCAATGGGACAAACTCAGTGAAGCCACCGGTCTCGGCCTGAACATCCCGGATGCGCAACAGATGTCTTGCCCAATGCTCGTAACGGTCAACATGGCCGAACATGATCGTTGCGGTGCTGCGCAATCCCGTTCTATGGGCCGCTGCCATGATCTGCAGCCATTGCGCGGTGTTGATCTTGTCGGGACACAGAATCGCGCGCACCTCGTCATCCAGGACTTCTGCAGCAGTCCCGGGCAATGTGCCAAGACCGGCGTCCTTCAACTCGCGCAGAAACTCATCAACCGAACTCCCGAGCGTCTTGGCGCCCTGGAACACCTCGAGCGGCGAGAACGCATGGATATGCATGTCGGGCGTGGCCTGCTTTACGGACCGGCAAATCTCAAGATACTTCGCGCCGGTGTAGGCGGGATGGATGCCGCCTTGCATGCAGACCTCGGTGGCGCCGCGCTCCCAGGCTTCGCGGGCGCGCCGCTCGATCTCATCCATCGAAATATCGTAGGGCCGCCCGCGCAAGTTCTCGGCGAGTTTCCCCTTCGAGAACGCGCAGAACTGGCACCTGAAGTAGCAGATATTGGTGTAGTTGATGTTGCGGTTGACGACATAGCTAACGGCATCGCCATTGACGGAGCGGCGCAGCTCATCGGCAGCGCGGCACACGGCCGAGAAATCGCGCTCCTCGGCCTCGAACAGCGACACGATCTCTGCTTCTTCGAGTCGTGTCCCAGATTGAGCCTTTGCGATAATTCTTCGAAACCTGCCGTTTAAGACCGCGGGCAAGTTGGCTTCTTCACGCAGCATCGCCAGCTCTCCGGCAGGCGGATCGCACCTCGTTCCAGGGCACCATTCGTCCCGACGCGGCCAGCCATTTCCGTCGACAAGGTCGAGCAGGCTCTTCTGCAGCGATGTGTCAGTCCAGCGTGCATACTGACGCGCATAGGCCGGATAGACTGCGAGGCGTTCGACGAGCGTCTTGCTGCATTCAGCGGTGGACTCGGAAAGACGTGCGAGATGCGGCCAAGGCGCCTCGGGATTGACATGGTCCGGTGTCACCGGGGATACGCCGCCCCAATCATTGATGCCAGCGGCCAAGATCATGTCCAGTACGCCCGGGCTGAGATTGGGCGGCGCCTGGATGTTCATATCAGACCGGAACAGCAATCGCGTGAGCGCAATGGTCCACAGATGGTCTTCCATTGTTGGCGCCAGCGCGTGCCTCATGCGGGTATCCGGCTTCGGCCTGAAGTTCTGGATAATAACTTCCTGAATGTGCCCGTAGCGTTCGTCCAGATTGCGCAATGCAAGCAGCGAGGAGATGCGCTCAAGCGGCGTCTCGCCAATACCGACCAGCAATCCGGTCGTGAAGGGCACAGAGAGCTGGCCAGCGAGTTCAATCGTCCGCAGCCGCTTTGCAGGGTCCTTGTCAGGTGAACCGAAATGCGGTCCCCCGGGCTCGCACAGCCTTGCGGAGGCGCTCTCGAGCATGATCCCTTGCGAGATGGAGACTTTGCGCAAGGCCGCGATGTCATCAGCCTCCATCAGGCCTGGATTGAGATGCGGCAACAGGCCTGTCTCGCGGAAAACCACGCGCGCGGCTTCCTCGAGGTAAGCGAGGGTCGATGCAAAGCCCATCTCGTGCAGTTCACGTTCGGCCAGGCGGTAGCGCAGCTCAGGCTTGTCGCCGAGCGTAAACAGCGCCTCCTTGCAGCCGGCCTCACGACCGGCAAGCGCGATCTCCAGCACCTCATCCATGGTGAGGTAGGCGCGCTGCCCTTTTTCGGGAGGATGGGCGAATGTGCAGTAGTGGCAGACATCCCGGCATAATTGCGTAAGCGGAATGAAGACCTTGCGCGAGTAGGAGATCTTTCTGCCGTGGGCCTCATCCCGCTTTGATGCCGCCATCCGCATGAGATCGTGAAGGGACACGTCGCTAACGAGAGACAGGGCCTCGGAAGCGGAAATGTCGCTTTGTCTCAGCGATTCCAGGAACATCCGATCCACCATTCTCAGAACTCCTCACGCTCCCCGCAGTCCGGCGGAGCTCTTCCCATTTTGGGCAACCAGTTTCGAGCAAACCTCGGGCGCCGCATCGACGCTTGTGCGCCCGCTGTGGCCGGCGCTTTCCCCGAGCAGCCTTTGCCCCAGATCGATCGAACGCAAATAGCGATCGGTGGCTGTGGTCGTGTTCAGGTCAAGAAAATCAAAGAGATCGGCGGGAGCATCGAGATCAAGCCCAATCCTTGCATTGCGGCACAAGATGGGCTCGATGCCGAGGCGCTCGGCTGCAGCGATGTGGCGGGCAAAGCTGTCGGGGCCGAAACACGGCTGTAATGGTCGGGCCAAGGTGAACGCAAGCGCGTTTGTGCCGCCATCGCGCGGCGCCGGCACGATCACCACGGCGTCGCCTTGTGCGGCTTGAAGAAGCGTCGAAACGTCCTCGCTCAAGATTGCCGGAACATCGCTCGGCAGAACGAGGATGAGTTCGCCTCCACGACTTTCGATGGCGGCGAGCCCGGCTGCCACTGCAGCATTTGTTCCGTCCGCTCCGCCGTCATCAATCACGACAGCCCCTACACGAGTGGCCTCTTGAGCGACGTCCTCAGCACTGGTGACCACAGCGACATGGTTCAATTTCATCACGCCGCATGCCGCGCTCAGAACGTCGGCCAGCATCGATCGGGCCAACAGGGCGCGCTCGGATGGCGTCAGCAAGGGCGAGAGCCGCTGCTTCGCGCACGAGAACGATTTTGCCGGGATGATCACCCATGCATCACGTCTTGTCATGATGCGCCTCGCTTCGAAGGGGCCTGATCCGCCGTTTGTGCGTTGCGCGAAGGCTATCGCCGAAGGCAAGCGCATGCTCGGCGAGCGTGATCTTCGACTGCAAGTCTGTCATGAGCGTAGGTACTGGGTGTACATCGACCCCGAGGTCGCCCGCCCCTGCGGCATCGGTGATGTCTATGACGAGGCCATCGAGCAGCCCTGCATAATGTCTGGAAATCTCCGCATTTGACGGCTCGAGGCCAAGTTCGTCCATTATCTTGCGCGTTGGCCCTTTGATTGCCTGACCGCCGATAATTGGGGAAATGGCCACAACGGGAACGCTGGTCGCACGCAGCTTTTCGGCCATCCCAGGAACAGCTAGGATCGGATCGACGCTGAGATAGGGATTGGAAGGGCATATGATGATAAGATGGAGATCCTCGGCATCGAGTGACGCAACCACCTCCTCGCTCAGGCAAGCGTCTTGCGCTCCGCTGAACCGGATCTGCTTGACAACCGGTTCGCAGCGACGTCCGACAAAATAGCGCTGGAATTCGAGTTCGCCTTCCGTGCTGTCGACCATGGTGGAAAGCTTGTCGTTGGTGACAGGCAGCACGGCTGAACGAATACCGAGCTGGCGCGCAATATCGATGCAGATGGCTGTGAGACTTTCACCGCTTAACCGACGGCGGGTCCGCTCCACATGCATCGCCATGTCGCGATCGCCGAGCAAGAACCAGGTCTCGCCGCCGATTTGCTTCAAAGCGTCCATGAAGTTCCATGTCTCATCGGATCGGCCCCAACCGCGCTGCGGGTCGCTGAGACCTGCGAGCGTATAAAGAACTGTGTCCAGGTCAGGCGAGATATGGAGTCCGAGATGCTCGAAATCATCGGCCACATTGACGACCACGGTCAGTCTCTCTCCGAGCACGTGCTGCAATCCAACAGCAAGCTTTGCTCCTCCGACGCCGCCGCAGAGTGCCACTACGCGGCCTTCTGTCGGCACAAACTGTGACCGCCCGTTCATCTGAACATGTCCCGTTCTTTCGCACGCAGCAGCGCGGACGCCGAATTGATTGGGGCGCGAGAGGAGAATCCACGGACATGGATGACCGGTTGGCCTTCGGCCGCTTGTCCCATCACGAGCGAGGCGGCGGCTGCCAGCTCATCCGCCACGGCGACCTCCGTCACCTGCATGGGCCGCCCGAACAGATCGGGCTTGCCGATCATGTTCTGAAGGGCAGGAAGACCAGCACTTCCGAGCGCCACGCCAACAACGCCGTTGCGCCAGGGACGCCCGAAGCTGTCGTTTATGATGACGCCGATATCGACACCGAAACGCCGATCGAGGCCGGCCTTGAGGCGCTGGCAGCTATCATCCGGATCTTCCGGCAGCAACAACACGCGATGGCCGCGATCCTGCTCGATGTTGGATTCATCTATGCCGGCATTCGCCATCACGAAGCCAAGGCGGTGGGCAACGATGATCACGTTCTGCCTTGCGCGGAGGACCTCGGTGGATTCCGAGAGCACTACCTCAATGTGCCGGGGATCCTTGCCGACCATCTTCGCAAGCTCGATAGCGCGGTCCGAAGGGTTCACGTCGTCAAGATAGACGTACCTGTTTTCGGCCTTCGACACGATTTTTTGTGCGATGACAAAGATGTCGCCTGACGCGACGGCGATTTCCGCGCTCCTGACGCCGGCCGCGATGACGCCAACCAGATCGTCGCCCGGGCCCATCAAAGGAATTCCGGGAAGGGCGGTGTATGTGATGCTCCTCGTCATCGCGAGCTCTTCCTTCCTTCGGCGCCCATGTCCAGGATTTTTCTCATGTTTCTGGCGCGTGGGCATCTCACCTCGAATACGATCTCGACGACCTGCCCCTCAGTTTTATATCTCGTGTACTTCTTCTTGAGCATCGTCCGCCCGCCAAGGCTTGCGGACAAGTCTTTGAGGTTGGAATACTGCAGGCGTTCTGACGCGGGTTTGCGACCGCCTGCACCGTCTCCTGCCTTTATTACGAGCTCCGCTGCGCGACCGCTTGCTAGCCATGAAGCGCCGCCGGAGAAATCGACCGCTTTATGACGGTACGCATTGCAAAGCTCGATTGCAGTCTTGCCACACCGGGTAGCCGCGACAAATGCTGCTTATGGATGCGTTCGTAGTCCTCCATGTCGCGAGCCAGCACCAAAAGCCGATAGTCGTCCGTGCCAGAGATCAGATGGCAGGCGATAACGTCGGGGCACTTCTGGATCTCGGTCTCAAAAACCCTGAGCGCATTCTCACTTTGGCGGTCGAGCGTGATGTGGACGATCACGGTCAAGGGAAAACCAAGCGAGTTTGCATCGATCTCGACAGAGTAGCCCTTGATGATCCCGGCTTTCTCCATTTGCAGTACGCGCCTTGCGCAAGACGTTGCCGAAAGACCGACACGTTCAGCAAGTGCCAACTGACTTATTCGGGCATCCCGAATGAGTTGGCTTAAGATTTTACGGTCAAGAGGATCGAGGGCTGTGAGCATCGTCGCGAACGCCCCTGCGGTTTTCCATTTACGTCAGCCCGGAAATTGTGATGCCGGCACCCTTCACCTTGTATTTGCGGTTGATCGCGATCAGAACGGAGGTGAGAGCCTCGGCTGCGGCCGAGTTCGCGAGCGCACCGCCATCGATGCCGCGATTGCTCACCGCATCCGCCAGCAGCATCACCTCCTTGCGGGCCTCCGGGTCGTCGCTGAACACGAGGACGTCGCAGTCTGCCTTGCCTCCGGCATGGAGTTTCTGTGAGCCAACATTGTGGAAGGCGCCGACCACCCGCGAACTCGGATCAAGGTGCGATTGCGCGACCAGGGCAGCCGACCCGCCGCTCGGAAGTTGAACAACAGACACCTTCGGCGGCACGAGCGGCACGACCGCCGTGACAACGATCTTGCCTTTGGCCGCGTCCTTGATCTCGGCCAAGCTTGCCTCGTAGTTGGAGAACGGCACGGCAACGACAACAATATCGCTCTTCGCCGCGGCGACAGCGTTGGTGTCACCGCTGACATTGGCGAACCCGTCCGACTTCAGGAGCGCGACCGCATCCTGAGCGCGCTCAATCGAGCGCGATCCAAGGATCACGGAGTATCCGGCGCGGCTCCAGCTGCGGGCAAGGCCCGATCCGAGGTCTCCAGTGCCGCCGACGATCGACAAAGTCGGAAGGGGCGCGTTTGACATTTGTATTACACTCCTTTGCTTTCGGCATGGCGTCTTGCCGCGAAAACATCTGCTTTGCTTGAGCCCGCCGCACCGTATTCACACAAGGCCGAACACGACACCGCCTCTTAACGTGAACGAACTCTTCAGGGCCGGCGCGGCCGTAGGTCGACATTCTCAGTCTCTCCCTGACAAAGGAGTTCCTGCTAGCCGCCCTCAAGATAGGGAAAGAAATTGAGCTCAGCCCCCTCCTTGACCTCAGCCGATAACGGCACGACCGTGTCACCAATTGATGCGAGCCAGACCTCATGCTCGGCGCTCAAGGAGTCGATCACCTTGAGAATTGTCGTCCCCTCGGGGAGGTCAAGCTGAATGGATCCGACACCGCCGGGCAGGAACCGGCGAAGATTTCCATGCATGTTGACCTCGACGCGGATCATGGGTGCCGGGCTCGCATTGTAGCAGCAATTTTTTCAGCGGTCATCGGCAGCGAATTTGGCCAGCAGCCGATCGCCGCTGCAATCGCATTGCCGATTGCGGCCGGTGGTTCGATGCAGGGTGGCTCGCCGACGCCCTTGGCGCCGTAAGGACCGGCTGCGGAGCGGCATTCGATGATAATGCTGTCGATGTCCGGGACGTCCATTGCCGTCGGCATCTTGTAGTCAGTCAGGTTCGCATTCATGACGCGCCCGTCCTGATAAACGATCTCCTCCGACAGGGCCTGACCTATACCCTGCGCCACTCCGCCCTCGATCTGGCCTTCGATGTAAGTCGGATTGATTGCATAGCCGACGTCCTGGGCTACGACATATCGATTGATCGTCACCTTGCCCGTGGCTTGATCGACCGAAAGGTCGACGGCATGGGCATGGTAGCTCGGTGTATTCCATACGGGAAGCGGATGGTTCTTGACGCGTGTCGGATCATAGGCTGGCGCGGGCGAAATGGCCGTGCCATGCGCGATGAGCCCGCCCCCGGCGAGACGAGAGATGCGCGCCAGCTCCGCGATCGAAATCGACTTGTTGCCGGCGACGACGTGCTTGTCCTGCAGCTTCATGTCCTCGATCGGCGCCTGTAGCTGGTTGGCTGCAAGCTCGAACATCTGGCGTCGTAGCTCACGAGCGGCAGCCAGACACGCATTTCCGACGGAGAACGCCGTGCGGCTACCCTGAGCGCCGTAGTCGAACGGCGCGGCCTGGGTGTCGACACCTGTCACGTTGATGTCGGTCAGATCAAGGGACAATTCTTCGGCAAGCACTTGAGCAGCACCCGTGAGGGCGCCAGTGCCAATTTCGACGGCGCCGCTGACGAGTGTCGCACTGCCGTCGGGATTGATCTTGACATAGACACCGGAAGAGCCCCCGGTCGTCATCCACCAGCTGCACGCAATGCCCTTGCCGCGTCCAGGCTCGGGATTGCGATCGTGCCAGCCGATCGCATCGGCCGCCTTGCGCAGACATTCCTCAATGCTCACGGACGTGTGCGTCTCGCCGGAAGGACCTGGATCTCCCTCCTTGACGATGTTGCGCAGGCGCATTTCGAGAGCATCCAAGCCGAGATCCTTCGCGATCATGTCGATCTGGCTTTCCATCGCGAAATTCGCCATCGGCCCCGCCGGCGCGCGGAACGAGCCCGAATGGACCTTGTTCGTGTAGACAGCGATGCTTTCGAACGCGAGCGCTCCGGTCTTGTAAGGACCCGCCATGACCTGAAGTGCGATTGCGGCTGTGCCGGGACCTGAGCCTGCATAAGCCCCACAATCCACGATGATCCTGCCGCTTCGGGCAAGAAGGTGCCCTTCTTTGTCGACGGCAGTCTTGAGCAGGACGACGGAAGCCTGACGGGGAAGTGCCGCTGTGAGCTCCTCCTCACTCGTCGACATCACCTTGACCGGGCGCGCGGTCTTGCGGGCGAGGAGAGCTGCGAAATGCTCAACACCAATCCTCAGCTTGCCGCCGAAGCCCCCGCCAATACCTGGCACAGTCACGCGCACCCGCGCGGCCGGCAGATCGAGGATTTCGGCCAATGTCGTTTGCGTGTCAAACGGCAATTGGGTGTTGCACCAGACCGTCACGATCCCGTTGGCGTCCCAGTCGGCGGTCGCAACCCGCGGCTCGGTGTATCCTGGATGCTGCAGCGAGGTTGTGAACCGATGCTCGTAGACCTTATAAGCCCTGGCGAAGGTCTCTTCGACCTCGCCGACGTGAATACGGGCTTGTCCTGCGATATTGCCTTTGCGCGAAATGATCGGCAGCGCCTTGTAGCTTTCCCAATCCGGATGGATGCGGATATCGCTTGTGAGCGCCTCCTCCGGATCATACAGCGCCGGCAGATCCTGGTATTCAACCGTGATGGCCTCAATCGCGCGCTCCGCGATTTCGAGGGAGGTGGCAGCAACCGCGGCGATTGCATGTCCCATGAACAGGACGCGATCGGTTGCGAACACGGTCGTATCGCGTACCGCCGCTCCGTAACGGACCTGCGGGATGTCAGCGGCGGTGATAATGCCACGCACGCCGGCGATTGCAGCGGCGCGCGAGGTATCGATCCTCTTGATCAGCGCGTGCGCGCGAGCACTGCGCAGGATCTTGCCGTAGAGCATGCCGGGCAGCTTGAAATCCGCAGCATAAACGTGCTTTCCGGTAACCTTGCCAACACCATCCCGCCGGGGCAGGCGGCGACCGGCGACGCGATGGGTATGAGCGTTCATTGCTTCTCTCCCGAGAGTGCGATGCGGTCTGCTGCGGTTGCCACGGCATCAACGATCTTGCGATAGCCTGTACAGCGGCATAGCGTCCCTGCGATGGCTTCCCTGATCTCGTCGCGCGAGGGTCGGCAGCCCGGATTTTCATCCAAGAATGACTTTGCCGTTAGGATCATTCCCGGGATGCAGTATCCGCACTGAACGGCGCCGCATTCGATGAACGCCTCCTGAAGGGGATGCAGATTCTCGGGATCGCCGATCCCCTCGATCGTCGTGATCGAGCATCCGTCGATTTGGCCTGCGAGCAGGATGCAGGAGTTCACGGCCCTTCCATCGAGCAGCACCGTACAGACGCCGCACTCAGCTTCCAGGCAGTTTTCCTTGGTGCCCATCATGCCGATCTCGTTGCGCAAGACCTGCAGCAACGTCCAATGGGGCTCAATGAGCAGCTGGTGGCTCTCGCCGTTGACAACGATATTGAGAATTGTTCGGTTCATTGATCCTGTTCCCGAATTCGTTGCAGACAGGTCTCAAGCGCGCGCTCGACCATGATCGCGACAAGACCACGGCGATAGCCGGCCGACGCGCGGACATCAGAGATCGGACTGGACGCCTCTGCCGCAAGCCTGCCCGCCTCCGCAAAGCTTTCCTTGCCGGCGGGCTTGCCTAGGAGATAGCTCTCCGCCTGCTCGGGCCGGAACGCCTTTGGGCTCGCGGCCCCGATGGCCAGGCGCACCGAAGCGCAGCGCGATGTGGAAGCCTCCAGCGTCAAGCAAGCCGCGACGCAAACGACCGATATCTCCATGGCCCGCCGGCGTCCTTCCTTCAGGAAGGCGGTTGCGGATCGGGTTGGAAGCTTGGCAAATCGGATGCTTGTGACGATCTCGGCGGGCAGGAGGCCGGTCTTTCCCGGACCGATGATGAAGTCGCGTAAGGGGGCAGAGCGCCGTCCATCGGGACCTGTTATGTCGAGACTGGCATTGAGCGCGAGCAGCGGCGGCACAAAGTCGGCGGCAGGCGAAGCATTGACGATGTTGCCGCCGATGGTTGCGATGTTTCGTACCTGATGGCCACCCACGACGCTGGCAGCCTCCAGCAGCGCCCGCAAATTACCCCGAAACGCAGCATGGGTTTCGATCGTGCGGTACCTCGTCAGCGCGCCAAGGGTTAACGCTTCGGCGGTCTCGGTGATTTCGCTCATGCCGGGCAGGCACGCGACATCGATCAGATGTACGGGATCGATCTTCTTCCGATTGATCTGGATGACTGTATCGGTCCCGCCCGCAACATAGCGCGCGGTCGGCGCAAAGCGTTGAGCAAGGTCGATGGCTTCGGTGACGGTAGCCGGGCGATGAAGATCAAAGCTCATGGCCTGCTCCCTGCTTGTCCTGGGCAGCAGGCCACACCTCGGAGCCCATCTTGGCGATTGTGTCCTCGATCGCGCCTCCTTCGGGCGCGAAGGGCATGATGATGATCCCGTCGACGCCGGCTTGGCGCAACTCGATCACGCGCGCGGTCACCTCCTCGACATTGCCGGCCAGAGTGAAGGCGTTGATATGGCGATCGGTCACATATGGCAGCAAAGGAAGATAAGGCGTCACGCCGGCGGCGTAATGGGCGCCCTGAACCGAGGCGAGTGCGTCCTCCGGCAAGGTAAGCCCCTGCTCTTCGGCCGTTTCAAATTTGAGACGACCTGCGCCCAGCAATCTTGCAACCGTCGGCCGGAGCGTGTCACGGGCGGCCTGACCGTCTGAGGCGATACAGGCATTGAGTCTGACGATCAGCCTGACGGATTTGGGATCGCGGCCCGCCTTCCTCGCCCCGTCATCCAGTCTCGCACGGAAGGCCTTGACTTCGGGAGCATTGCCCCCTGCCTCCATGAACGCGGCATCGGCGCAAGCGCCTGCGGTTCGTTGGCCGAGCGGCCCGTTGCTGGCCACATAGATCGGGATATCTGCACGAATCGGAGCGAAGTTCAGCTTGCCCTCCTTGAATTGAATGACCTCTCCGTCGTAGGTGACGGTTTCGCCGCGTAGGAGCATGCGAATGACCTCGATCGCTTCGCTGATCGCGCGCGCGGGCTTCTTGCGATCGATGCCGAGCTCGGCAAAGCCGGAAATGCCGGCACCGATGCCGAGGATCGCGCGCTTGTTCGAGATTTCGTCGAGCGTTGCAATCGCCATGGCCGTCAGCGCCGGATGTCTGGCGTAGGGGTCTGTCACGCAAGGCCCGAGCCTGACCCGTGACGTATTTTGCGCAAAATATCCCAGGCACGAATAGACCTCCCGATAAAACCTTTCATCGGCAAGCCAGACCGTATCGTATCCGCTCGCTTCGGCGAGCTTGACGCGATCAAGCATCTTGACCATGGGCGCGTTGCCGAGAATTAGCAGATCGAGGGTCATCTTGGTGTCCTGTTTGCGCTTACGTCTTGGATCAGGCAGAGCTCAACCGGGCGAAGAAGTCATTCTATCTCGTCGCTGACGAAATAGATGTTCTTTGAGCGATCGAGAAACTTGCCATAAAGCTCCTCTCGCAGCGCAACACCGGCAGATGAGGCAAGGTCCTTGTCGTGTTGCTCCAGGCTCTTGACTTCGATTCTTTCGATGTACTGCCACGTTGCGTTCTCGGCGCCCTGGATGGGGCGGCGAATGCGATGAACTTTGTAGCTCACGTAATTGTCGAGGCTACGCACAAGAGCGTAGTCGCGCTCGCGGACCCAGGCCTCGTATTCGACTGGATCGACACCTTCCTTGAGCGTGCTGATTAGGAAACGGACTGGCATATGACTTTCTCCTTGGCTGTTTGCTCAATGCGGGTTGATCTGATATCGCCGACGACCTTGACACGGACGCGCATGGCATTGCCGGGCAGATATGCGATCGGCGTATCCTCCGCCTCGACCAGGGCCAGCGATTCCGACTCCGCGCCGGCCTCCACCGCTCGGGATTCGGCAAGCTTGCGTGCTGAGCCGACGGCCTCCTCTCGCGACAGCCCCTGGAAGACCTGATCGACTTCACCACTGATCTGAGCGATGGCTGCGCCAACCGCGTTCGCGCAGCCCCCGTGCTGAACGCGCACCACCTGCCCGACGCCCTGCAATTCTTCCGGAACAAGAAAGGCGCCCCCACCGACCGCGATGAGCGTGACGTCTGAAGCGCTTGTCTTCATCCGGTCGACGTTCGCTTCCAGCATCTCCTTGCAGCGGCGCAGAACCCTCTTCACGTCATCGACGGTGATGTGTGCCACACGCTTGCGATCGCCGAGGTCGATCAGTCCGGCGGCAACGCCGATGTCGGTCGAGGTCACGCTATTGCCGCCGAACACAAGCGCTTCCGAGGACAGGCGGTACCCAACACTGAGCGGCCCGATCGTTGCCGCTTCTAGGTCGATATGGCTGCCGCCACCAAGTCCGATGGAAACGAGATCCGGCATGCGGAACAGGGTCCTCACGCCTCCAATGTGAACGACGGTGTTGGCTTCACGGGGAAAGCCGTTCCGCAAAAAGCCAAAATCGGCCGTCGTGCCGCCGACATCGACCACCACCGCATCTTTGAGCCCGGAAAGATAGGCCGCACCCCGCATCGAGTTGGTCGCACCGGAGGCGAAGCTGAACACCGGATATGCGGCGGCACGAGAGGCCTCCGCGACGGTGCCGTCATTTTGCGTGACATAAAGCGGTGCCTTAAGTCCGACCTTTGACTTGGCATGCTCAAAGGCCGTGATGGTCTTCTGCGCAAGCGCAATGAGAGAAGCATTGAGGATTGCCGCATTCTCGCGCTCGAGCAATCCGATCCCGCCGAGCAGATGTGCGCAGGTCACCGATGCATCGGGAATCTCCTCGCGCAGGATGGCGGCGACCGCTTCTTCGTCGGACGGATCAAGGGGGGAGAACAGTGCGTTGACCACGACATAGTGGAGGCCGAGGTTACGGATTTCGCGGGCAATTCGCCTGGCGGCGGCAACATCCAAAGTGGCGAACCTGCGGCCGTCGTAATCGTGGCCGCCTTCGATTTGCCAGACCCCGCCATTGGCGAGCTCAGCCAGGTCAGCCGGCCAATCGGTGAAGGGGGGCAAAGAGCTCGTGGCGGGGAGCGCGACCCGGATCACCGCCACTTTGGTCAAATGACGGCGCTGAACGACCGCATTGATGAAGTGGGTCGTACCAATCATTAGCGCGTCGATACTAGTTGCAAGTTCAGCGCTCAGATCGAGTGCATCGATCGCCGCAGCCACACCGCTGGTGACGTCGGCCGTGGTGGCGACTTTCACGCCCTGCACGACTTTTCCGCCGTCGATCAGCACGGCGTCCGTGTTGGTCCCACCTACGTCAATACCAATGCGTCTCATGAGCAGAATACCGACTTGAAATCGATGTCATAACCAAAGGCACGGGGACCGACATGGTCGAGCCCGCGCGGCGAGAGGAAGACTGGAGCCGCTGGCAGCGCGATCACCGTCGTGCGTTGCCCGTAGCGAATGGTTTCCGTTCCGATCGCCTCGCCGGATTCGCTGTCGAGAACGCAAATGAGGTCTGGCGTCGAGACGAGCGCCTGCCCATGGCGCCAGACGACGATCCACTCGTTCTGGAAGTCGATCTGGATCTGGCTGCCATGATCATCGCCAAGCCCCTCCACGACAGTCCGGCCGCGCAGGAAGCCCTCCGTTGTCCGCCGCTCGACCTCAACGACCTTGCCAGCGAACAGGAACTTGCCGGATTCCGCTTTCAGAATGGCCGCGATCGGGTCGGCATGCTGCCGGTTGGCCTCGGCAACCGCCCGTCCGAGGTTGATGGCCTTGGATGTGGTGCGGGGAATGGCCCATTTTTTCACTTCAGCACCGGAGCGCGGCGCCTTGCAGGTCGCGACAATGGATCCGAACTCGGTACAAAGTTTACGACTGACACGCTCCATCCATTTCCAGGAGGAGGTTTTGCCAACGATGGCCTCATTACCTCGCGGATCTACCGAGGTCAGCGGATAGGGAGCGAGATTGCCGACCGCAAAGCTCGTCATCTGCGCTTCGGGATAGGCCCGCCCCATTGCATCGGCATCGACAACTGGAATTTTCAGGTGAACGGCCGCGAGCAAGGACTGCATGCCGTTGCCGCCACCGATTTCGACGGCCATGACCGCTCTGAACTTGCGGTCAAGATGCTCTTCCATGGCCGAAACGGCGCGAGCGATCAGCCGGCTGTCGACCAGACGCTCCTGGAAAACAAGCGGAGCGCCCATGATGGAGACAACCGCGATCGCATCATCATCGTCCAGCTCGTCGGGATCGATCAGGTCGAGGCGAACGCCGTCATCGTAGAAGCGCCGCAAGTTCAGCAGCGCGTGATACGGGCTCCCGCCGCCGCCGGTTCCGAGAATCCAGGCACCGACCGAGAGCGCCTCGATATCCTCTGGACTCAATTGTTTCATCTAGAGCCTCCGAGCCGCATCCATCGCGGCGATAAAAAAACCGATCACGCAGCAACCGGGCCGCCACCGCCAAGGGCGGGCTGCGCCCGCTGCAAGAGAAACTGATCGCCGAAGCGGTGCGCGATGCGCTGGGCGGCAGTCGTAAGCAGCGTGATCGCGCGATTCCTCTCCTCATCGCTCATGTGCGAGGCCGGATAGGAAATACAGAAGCCCACCGTGTCGCCGATTTCAGGATCGGAGACGCTCACTGATATCGAACCGACCCCGGGGATCGCCTCATCGAGGGCCTCGGCCCAGCCGAACCGGCGTGGCCGGTCCAGCGCCGCCACTAACTCGTCGACGTTTTGAGGCGCGCGCGGCGAAGGCGGAGTGAGGCCTTCAGGATGAAGGGAGCGCACCACACTATCCGGAAGGCGCGAGAGCAGACTGCGCCCAATCGCCGTCGCAAATGCAGGGGCACGCTGCCCAAGCGGCGTAAATACGCGCAAGGCGTGAGACCCCTGATGCATCCGGATGACCAGGACATCCGCACCATCAAGGATCGAGACATAACCGGTATGCCCGGTCCCTCGGGTGATCTCCCTTACGGCCTCATCGACCGCATCGATCAGCGAGGAGTTCAGCTTGTAGAGGCGCGAAATCTCGAAAAGCAAGTTTCCGACCTTGTAGCGCGGCGGATTCTCTGAGCGCGACAACAACCCCTCAAGCAGCATCGTCTTGAGCAGCCGAGATGCCGAACTTTTAGGCATATTCAGCAGCTGCGAGACCTCTGTCACCGAGACTTCAAGCCTACCCGGCCCGAAAAGCCTTAGGATTTGTGCTGCGTTTTCGATAGAGCCCACTTTTTAATCACCGTGTTTCATATATTGAAACTCAGTTGACAATAACAGGACGATGACAATAATGCAAGCCATCGCGCACCGGATGGCCGGCAAATCTTTCGCGCAAAGCAGGAGGGGACTGAGATGACAAGCGACACGCGCCGTCGGGAATTCCTGAAGTTTGCGGCCAGCAGCGTCGCGGCCGTCACGTTCACCGGCACGGCTCGTTTGGCTGCCGCGCAAGAAAAGCGAACCCTGACAGTCGCCTGGGATGCCGACATCGACACACTCGACCCGGCCTCCTTCAAGACGTCGGCCGGCTACACCGTGCAGGCCAACGTTTACGACAGTCCGCTGATGTGGAAGGTGCAGCCGGTCGAGGGAAAACCGGGAGTCTCGCAATCAAAGCCTGGCGAGATCGAGGGCGGCATCGCCCAGTCCTGGTCCTTCGAAAATGGCGGCTCCACGCTCGTGCTGAACATCCGCAAAGGCGTGAAATTACCGAGCGGCCGCGATGTCAACGCCACGACCGTGAAGTATCTCCTCGACCGCGGGCTGCAGTCGCCCGGTTATATGCGCCTCCTGTTTCCGCGGCTTCTGGGGGTGACGAAGCCCGAGCAGTTCAAGGTGCGGGACGAGTCTACAATCGAGATCAACATGCCCGCGCCAAGTCCGATGGCGCTGGACATGATGGCGCTTATGAATAACGCGATGCTTGATCCGGATGAGGTCAAGGCGAATGCGACGGCGGACGATGCCTGGGCTGCAAACTGGTTGAAGCGAAACACCGCCGGGCTCGGGCCTTATCAGCTGGTGAAGAACCAGCCGGGGGTCGAGGTCGTCCTGGAAGCGCAGACCGATCACTGGCGTGGCCGGCCGTACTTCGATCGGGTGGTCTTCAAATATGTACCGAACGAAGCCGACCGCGTGCTGCTGCTCAAGCGCAAGGCCATCGACATGGTGGTCGGTAGATCAACCCTGTCTCCGCGCAATGTGAAGGCACTCGAGGCGGAGCCAGGTTTGAAGACCGTTTCCGTGCCCGATACCCTGTGTCACTGGCTTTGCATGAACACGCAGAAGGCGCCGCTTGACAATGTCAAGGTACGCCAGGCGATCAATTACGCGATCCCGGTTCAGGCCATCATCCCGAGCGTGCTGTATGGCTTTGGCACCGAGATGAAGAGCCCTGTGCCGAGTTTGACGCCTGGTTACGACAGCACGATCAGTCCCTACAAGTACGACATCGCAAAGGCCAAGGAGTTGATGCGCGAGGCCGGCTTCGGCAAGGAGCCGATTCCGATCGACCTTGCGGTACGCGCCGGATGGCAGCCGCATGAGCAGGCCTCGGTCTGGCTTCAGACCGAGCTGGAGAAGATCGGCTTCAAGGTGAGCATCGTCAAGGAAACCGAGGCCACCTTCCGACAGATCGCAACCAAAGGCGATCACCAGCTTTCGATCGAGTCGTGGCAATCCTGGATCAACGATCCCTTCTATCATTTGTTCTTCAACTTCCACAGCACAGCGAAAGGCACCAACAGCTCATTCTATTCCAATCCGGAAGTTGACAAGCTGATCGATGAGAACATGCACGAAACCGATACCAGCAAGCGTCTGGCGGCGGCAAAACGCCTGCAGGAGATCGTCATCGGCGACGCCGTCTGGGGACATCTCTGGTACGAAAACTGGACGCGCGTCATGCGATCCGACCTCGTTGGCATTGAGAAGCGCTGGGATAGTTATGAGCGCTTTTTCAGCATGAAGCTCGCCTGAACACGTCAATCTTCGTCTCGATGGGAGATCGCTTCAATGGGTTTTTTCAATTATGTGATGCGACGCTTTGCGCTGGCTCTGCCGACCTTGTTCGGCGTCAGCGTGATCTGCTTCACCCTCACCTACCTGCTCCCGGGCAATCCGGCCATGGTGAAGGCGGGCCCCTTTGCCACACCAGAGCATCTGGCAGTGATGGAGCACCAAATGGGCCTGGATCGTACGTTTCCAGAGCAGTATTACCGCTATGTCTCCGGCATCTTCAAAGGCGATCTTGGTGAGAGTGCCTCGACGGGGCGGCCGGTGTCTCTGGACTTTTTGCAGCGCCTGCCCGCCACTCTCGAGCTCAATCTGGCGAGCCTTCTCATCGCGATCGTGATCGGACTGCCTCTCGGGGTCTTATCTGCGGTGCATCGGGACACATTGATCGACCATATCGGACGAGTGGTCGGCATCATGGGCGTCGCGATGCCGAGCTTCCTGACGGGGCTCCTGTTCGTTTACGTCTTCTTTTACATGCTCAACTTGGCCCCCTCTCCGCTTGGACGCCTGGGATCGGGCATCGAACCTCCCGCACAGATAACCGGCCTTTATGTGATTGACTCCCTGATTACCGGCAACTGGACCACTCTACAGTCAAGCCTGCATCAGCTCATGCTCCCTGCAGCTACCCTCGGGCTCAGTGCGATCGCGCCGGTCGCCCGCATGGTGAGATCCACCATGCTTGAGATCCTCGAGTCCGATTACATCAAGGCAGCGTGGGCGGCCGGATTGCCGGCGCGAACGGTGATCTACAGGGATGCCCTGCGAAATGCGCTCATACCCGTCATCACGATTTCCGGAATCGTTTTTGGATTTCTGATGGCCGGAAATGCGGTCGTCGAAAGCGTGTTCTCGTGGCCGGGTATCGGCAATTACGCGGTGACTGCATTGCTCACGAAGGATTCGGCTCCAATCCAGTCCTTCATCCTCTTCGTCGCGGTGACGTGTGTCATGGTCAACCTGGCCGTCGATATTGCGTACGGCCTTGTTGATCCCCGGATAAGGTTCAGCTGATGTCCTCACCATTGTCTGTGTCCAGCTCGATTTCGCAACCAGCGGCTTCGTCTCTGACGTGGCGGCGGCTTCAGCGCAATCCCATCTCGTTTGCGGCCCTGTGTGTCATCATGCTGATCGCAGCGGCCGCGATATTGGCGCCAATCCTAGCGCCCTACGCGCCCGATGCCACCGACCCTGCAGCCTCTCTGCAGCCGCCCTCCTGGCATCATGCGCTTGGCACTGACGAGTTCGGCCGCGATCAACTCTCGCGGATCATTTTTGCCGCACGTGTCGACCTGCTGGTTGCCTTTGCGGCGACGTTTGTCGCCGTTTCCATCGGTGGGCTGCTTGGAGCCGTCGTCGGATACAGCCGAGGCTGGGCTGATACGATCGCGATGCGCGTCGTCGACGCGCTGATGGCCTTCCCGGCGTTCGTATTGGCCATGGGCATCACGGCGGGGCTTGGCAATTCCACCACGAATGTCGCCATTGCCATATCGATCACGCAAATCCCGGCCTACCTGCGGCTGACGCGTGGGGAGATGCTTCGGCTTCGTGAGATGGAATATGCCGATGCTGCTCGCACTCTCGGTAATCCAACCTGGAGGATTGTGCTCATTCACCTGCTGCCCAACTGTCTTCCGCCCCTGATCGTCCAGGCGACCCTCTCGACGGGCTTTGCACTCCTGACGATGGCCTCCCTGTCTTTCATAGGCCTTGGAATTCAGCCGCCGCAGAGCGAATGGGGCGTCATGACGGCGGAAGGCGCCTCGCAGATCGTCACGGGAGAATGGTGGCTATTCCTGTTTCCGGGCCTTGCGATCATGATTTCCGTTCTCGCATTCAACCTTATTGGCGATGGACTGCGTGACCTTCTGGACCCACGCATGAGGGGACTGAGATGACCGAACTTCTTGAAATCTCTGATCTGACGGTTCATTTCGAGATCGACCAAGGCGCAATTAAAGCTGTCGATCACATCAACCTGACGATTCGCCGAGGCGAGGTTCTCGGATTGGTTGGCGAGTCTGGCTCGGGCAAGTCGGTCACGTCTTTCGCGGTTCTGCGACTGATCCGTCCGCCAGGACGTGTGGTCTCGGGAAAGGTCCACTTTGAGGGCGTGGATCTTGGCACGCTTCCTGAGGACGAGATGCGGCGGATGCGCGGCGCCAAGATCGCCATGATATCGCAAACGCCGCGAACCGCGCTCAATCCGCTACTGACTGTTGGAAAGCAGATTTCACGCTTGCTGATGGTCCACGCAGGCTTGTCGGCACGCGAGGCGAACGAGAGGATGCTGGAGATGCTGCGCCTTGTCCACATCCCGGCGCCGGAAAAGCGAGCCAAGCAATATCCGCATCAGCTTTCGGGGGGGATGTGTCAACGCATCATGATCGCGATGGCGCTTGCGACCTCACCTCAGCTCCTGCTCGCGGACGAGCCGACGACCGGGCTCGACGTTTCGATCGCGGCCAAGATTCTCGATCTGCTGCGCGAATTGAGCGCGAAAACAGGTGCTGCGATCATGCTCGTTACGCACGATCTCGGCGTCGTTGCCGAGATATGCGACCGCGTTGCCGTTATGCATGCGGGCCAGGTGGTTGAATGCGCTCCCGTACGGGAGCTGTTCCATAATCCCGCCCATCCCTATACCAAGGCGCTCGTCCGGTCGATACCGAGGGTAGATCGGGACGTCGTTCTCGAGCCCATACCCGGGTCGGTCCCTTCGCTGGTCAACCCGCCGAGCGGGTGCCGTTACGCCGGACGCTGTGAGTGGGTGATGGACCGCTGTCGCGCTTCGCGCCCTGTCATGGTCGAGGCCGGTCCCGGCCATGTTGTTGCATGTTATGGATTCGAGGAACGCCGTGGCACTCATTGAGATTCGTGATCTGCAAATGCACTTTCCGCTCGGCGGGATGGCCAGCACACTCGCGCGCCTTCGCGGTCAGAAGCAGCCCGTGGTGCGGGCGGTCGATTCCGTCTCCTTCGACGTCGAGGCCGGCGAAACCGTTGGCTTGGTCGGCGAGTCCGGGTGTGGAAAATCGACCGTTGCGCGTTGCCTGGTCCGGCTGCTTGAGCCGACGGCAGGATCCGTCCGCTATGATGGCAAGGAGATAGCGACGCTTGATGCGCATGCCATGAAGCCTTTGCGCCGCGACATCCAGATGGTATTTCAGGATCCGACTGCCTCGCTCAATCCCAGGCTGTCGGTGAGGCGGATGGTCGAGGAGGCGCTCATGCTTCACACCGAGCTTCAGGCAAAGGAGCGGCGGGAGCGCGTTGAGGAGCTCATGCAGGAGGTGGGACTAGGCCGCGACCAGTTGGACCGATATCCGCACGAGCTTTCGGGCGGTCAACGCCAGCGGGTCAATATAGCCCGGGCAATTGCAACAAATCCCCGATTTGTTGTTCTTGATGAGCCAACCTCCGCACTGGACGTGTCGCTACGCTCGCGCGCGATTCTCTTATTGGAGAAACTGCGCGAGCAACTCGGTTTGTCCTATCTTTTCATTTCACACGATCTGGCTACAGTGAAGTACCTCGCAAGCCGCGTTGCAGTGATGTATCTCGGCAGCATTGTGGAAATGTCGAGTACAAAGGATCTGTTTGAAAAACCGTTGCATCCCTACTCGCGAGCTTTGCTTGCGGCCGTTCCGATTCCGGATCCCGACGCAAGGCGCGAGGATTTCGCTTTGTCGGGGGAGATTCCAAGCCCTATCGATATCGCGTTCGGATGCACGCTGAGGGGGCGCTGTCCATTGGCCAAGCCTGTCTGCGCAGAAAGACGACCGCCTCTGAAGGAGATTGCGCCCGGCCGGTCCGTCGCCTGTCACCTGGTCTGACAAGGTCTTCCCTTTGTCCTAGGTGCGCGGTCCTGAGGAGCTGCAATTCGAGATGGCGACTGACCGGTTTGTTTTGGCGGCATTCAAGCCGGCTGTGAGCGCGGCAGATTGTGAGCGCTTCGAACGCGAAGTGGATTATGTGATTACTTAGAAGTTGGAGACCATCGTAAGCTATCGCACGTACAGCATCACCGAACCTGGTCTCTGGTGGGCCATGGGAGGATATCGAGCGCATCGACTGGCTGATCGCACGGTCTACGAAGCTGAACTCGCCGCCGTCGAGAACGAATCTTCTACGAGAAGTATCTCGACAATCCAAGAACAGTATATGTCTGATCGGAAGTCATGAAGCTCGTAGCGAGCTTGGTGTGAGTGCCTCTTGCGCGTCAACTCCTCCCGCGGGGCGCGCCGCAGAATGACCTGGGGTGAGCTCGTTTCAGAGCTCACGGCGCGGGCCGTAGTTGGTCGATTTGTTCTCAACGCGCGTTGGAGCAGCTCAACGAAGAAGCTTGACTGCGCCCGGTCAGGCTATTGAACTTTCGCTGCTGCAACCGGCCGTCCGGTACCTTCACCTCAAAAAAAGGCCACTCCGAGGAGTGGCCAAGTCAGGGAGGAAACGTCCCATAGGGACCTCTGGGATCAGGCCGCAGCCTGTTCGATCGGTGAGAATGGCAAGCCAAGACTCTCGGCCACGGCCTCGTACGTGAGCCGGCCACGATGGACATTAAGGCCTGCCCGCAGATGCGGATTTTCGACCACCGCCGCAAAACCCTTTTTGGCGAGAGCCAACCCAAACGGTAATGTGGCATTGTTCAATGCCTGACTCGAAGTGAGCGGGACGGCTCCGGGCATGTTAGCGACGCAGTAATGAATGACGCCATCGACCTCGTAAGTGGGATCGGCATGCGTGGTCGGTCGCGACGTCTCGAAGCAGCCACCTTGATCGATGGCGACGTCAACGATCACGGACCCCTTGCGCATCGAGCCTAGCATGCTGCGGCTGACAAGCTTCGGCGCGCTCGCACCGGGCACGAGGACCGCGCCGATGACCACGTCGGCTGCAAAGACCTCCTCTTCGACAGCATCGATCGTCGAAAATCTGGTTCGAATGCGACCTCCAAACAGCTCATCCAGTTCGCGAAGACGTGGGATCGAGCGGTCGAGGATTGTGACCTCGGCGCCTAAGCCTGCCGCCATTCGTGCCGCATGAGTCCCAACAACGCCGCCTCCAATCACGACGATGCGAGCCGGCTGCACGCCGGGAACGCCGCCGATCAACAGTCCCCGCCCGCCGGTATAGCGCTTGAGGGCGCTGCCTGCCGCTTCAACCGCAAGTCTTCCGGCCACTTCGCTCATTGGCGCAAGCAGTGGAAGCCCACCAAGGGCATCCGTTACGGTCTCATAGGCGATGGCAGAACATCCCGATTTCAGGAGTCCTTTCGCTTGTTCCGGGTCTGGCGCCAGATGCAGGTAGGTGAAAAGGATCTGATCCTCGCGCAGCTGAGTCCACTCGGAAGGCTGCGGCTCCTTCACCTTTACGATCATCTCGCTTGATGCAAACACCTCGCGAGCCGAGCCCACAATCGTTGCGCCCACCTTGCGATAATCGTCATCCGTCGCGCCGATTCCGGCACCCGCATTGGTCTCGACCAGTACACTGTGCCGGGCAGCCACATATTCGCGGGCCGCGCCAGGGGTCAGACCCACGCGGTATTCGTGCGTCTTGATTTCCTTCGGAACACCGACCTTCATGTGCAAGCTCCTCATCTTAACGCCCCTCATTTAGCCCAAGAGGGAGTTTGTTTTTCTGCAAACTCGCTAAGCTGGAACGAAAACTTGCAGAACTTTGGGCATTTTTGGCACTGCTACGCAGGATTCCACCCAAATGGGTGCGAGGCTCGCGTCAGTCGGACCGGCTCTCCAATCGAAAGGGATTGTTCAGCGCTGCACTCGATGCGGCGTAAGACCACAACGGCGCAAGCGCGGCGGCGACATCTCGCGATCGGCGTCGGGCTTGAGGCTGGGCTCGCCATCGATGCCATCGCCGACGGCCTGGCTGAACTGCTTGATAAGGCAGTTGAGGCGGCGTTGAGCGGCGACATCGATAAACTGGTCGATGCGCTCGGCGGTCTCGGGGAGTGGGCAGCAATATCGAGCAGGCGTTTGTAGCGTTCGACTCCATTTCTGGATGCCCCCGCTGAGAGCCTCCGTTCGGAACTGCACCCATAGCGCGGCGGTGTCGACTAGCGGCCAGTGGCATCCGCCCGTCACCCTCGCCGCTAACGATGGGAAAAAGGCCGGCAGGCCGAGCAGGCCTCTGGGCTCCAAAGCCCTGGCCCCTGCTAGTCCGAAGCGCTGACGGCCTCGCCATTGTAACAGAATTGGCGAGGCCGCCTGGCCACTGGCGCAGGATGGAGCCTTCCGGGCACCACGCCCCAGCCCCTTGTCAAGCCTGGAGTGCAACGTTCGCGGTAGAATAGCGTTTGCAGTGCCAAATCGGCCCCCGTGCTGCGTGGAGGTCCGCACCTTAATCCGCAGCACGGGGGCAGAGCGTATCGGCGCCGCCGCCGACAGCAGCGTCATGATGCACGTGCCTCGAGCCTACGATAGATGCCGTTGTCTGTCGCGCAGCTATACAGCAGTGCCACGCCGAACTGTTGGCCATCAGCCTTTGCCACTACCGATACGAACAGAGCGCGCTCGTCCGGTTCGCCGACTTCGGCGCTCCAACCGGCTTCACGCAATGGCCGAACCAAATCTTTGATGCAATCCTCTGACAGGAGGGCCTTTCGCAAGAGCACGCCGTCATCAGTCGGCATCTCCGGCACAAGACGTCCGTGTTTCCAGCGGCCAGGGCGAAGCGGTTGCTTACGCGATGTTCAAGCTGGAGGATCGCGGCCCGATGATGATCGAGCCGGGCTGGAAGGTCTACAAGGGCATGATCGTCGGCGAGCATACCCGCGACAACGACTCGAGATCAACGTACTCAAGGGCAAGCAGCTGACCAACATCCGAACCACGTCGAAGGATGAAGCGGTGCACCTGACCCCGCCGATCCGCATGACGCTGGAAAAGGCGCTGGCCTATATCGAGGACGACGAGTTGGTCGAGATCACGCCCAAGTCGATTCGCCTGAGCAAGGGCACCTCGACGCCACCGACCGCAAGCGTGCTAAAAATACTAAGGAGGCAGTGGCCTAGTTGTCCTAACATCGCACAATAATGCGATCGATCAGCAAGGATCAGCTCGACCCAGTCCGTCTCAGGGCCATCGAGGCGTTCTACCAAACATTTTGACACGAGCCCCAGGAAAATTGGGCAGTGCCGATCGATCATGCCGCCAAGCGCTACGCTTCCCAGGGCTTGTTTTGGATTGGCCTGTGCTCTCAGCTCATTCCTTTTCCAGACCTTGATACAGCCGGCTCAAGCAGGTTCGCTTCGTGGGTCCTACCGTCTTTGGCCGGGTTGAAGAGCGGAATCACCTCGCGGCCGAACGCCGGCAGTTCGTCGGTGAAATTCAAGGCGCAGAGGATCATGTCGACACCGATGGCCTCATAGGCACGGATGCGTTCCGCGATCAGCTCGGGAGGACCGAACAGACGCGTCTTGAAACCGTCGTTGGGCTGGACAAGATTGCGTCATTCGAATGCGCCCACATTCCGATCTTGTCCGCAGTCGATGCGCCAGCCTGCTTCACCTGTTCGGCGAAGGCCTGCACGATCTCGGGGTCGGCGCCGGCGATGATCGCTTCGAGTTGCTCGAGCGCTTCCCGCTCGGTCGGCCGCTGGATGATGAAGCCGTTGAGCCCGATCTTGACAGTGCGGCCTTCCGCGTTGGCGAACGCGCGGACCTCGTCGATCTGCTGCTTGGCGCCTTCCACTGTAACGCCATTGAGAAAATACCAGTCCGAATATTTCGCGGCCATTTGGCGCGCGCGGCCTTGGAGTTGCCGCCCTGGAAATCTCGGGGTGCGGCTGCGAGATCGGCCTCGGTTTCAGCCAGGCGTCATGCTATAGAAGTCACCTTTGAAGGTGGAACGGTCCTGCGTCCAGAGCCCCCTTGAGCACCTGGATGAACTCTTCCGAACGGCGGTACCGTTCGTCATGATCCAGCCAGGGCTCGCCAAAGGCACGAAACTCATCCTTGAACCATCCGGTGAGAATGTTGATCGCGAACCGCCCCTTCGAATAGACGTCGATCGTGGCCCCCACTTTCTGCGATCATGGCCGGGTGCCAGAAGCCGGTGTGAATTGCGCTGATGAGCTTCAGGCGCTTCGTGTGGGCGGAGAGCACCGCCGTGCAGGTGATGGCCCCCTGCTGCAACTCCCAGCCATGGCTCGCGACGAAGCGCGCCGGCGCAAGTTCATATTCGAAGCCGAGCCCTTCGGCCTCGCCGGCGAGCGAGGTATTGTAGTCGAGCGTCCCGGTCGGTCCGCTGCGGAACGTCGCTGATGACGAAGCCGCCGCTGCCGAGCGGCATCCAATATCAGAAACGAATAGTTATGACGCGCTGCTCCTACTCTCATATGACCGGAGTTTGGACTGGTTCAGCAACCGCCGTTCGGGTTGTTGCGGCACCGAGATAGAATTCGGCAACGTCGTCCCGTTCGGCGAGAACGGCCGCCGTGCTTGACGCGGCGACCCTGCCGTTCTCGATCACGTAGCCGTGATCGGCAAATCGAAGAACGAGAGGAGCGTTCTGCTCAGCCAGCAGAAAGCTGACACCCTCGTGCCTGTTGAGATCGCGGATGATGTGGAAGATCTCCTCCACGATGATCGGTGCAAGACCCATAGAGGGCTCGTCGAGCAGAACGAGGGTCGGACGCGTCATCATCGCGCGCCCGATCGCAACCATCTGCTGCTCGCCGCCTGAGGTCAGGCCGCAACGCGCGCTGCGGCGTTGCTTGAGCCGCGGAAACCAGGAATAGATGCGTTCGAGATCGTCGGCGAGCGCACGACGGCTCGGCCAGCGCACAAACCCGCCAACGAGAAGATTTTCCTCGACCGTGAGTTGGGGAAAGACGTGACGGCCTTCGAGTACCTGAACCACTCCCCTTGCAACAAGATCGGCCGGATCAAGCCGGTTGGTCGCCTCGCCGCGCCAGGTGATTGCACCACGGCTCAAGTGGCCACGCTCGGACCCAAGCAGGTTCGAGATTGCCTTCAGTGTGGTGGTCTTCCCCGCACCATTGGCGCCGAGAAGAGCAACGATTGATCCCTCTTCGACCCTGAGCGATACGCCGCGCAAGGCCAGGATCGCGTGACTGTAGAGGACCTCAATGTTATCGACTTCGAGAAACTGCGACGTGGTCATGGCGATCCTTCAGAGTAACATCAGTTGGTTGCATCGCGCGGCGTGATGCCCTTCTCCTTTGCGTAGGCGGCGGCGCGCTCATAGATCAGGGGCAACAGCAATTCCCGGTCGGATTTCACCCAGCCGTTGGACACCACGTTCCATTTCTCGCCGTCCCACTGCAGCACCTTGCCGGCGCCACCACCCTCATGGTCTTTCGCCGAGAGTTTCAGCGGCTGCTGAAGACCGGTGGCACCGATTTCAGCAAGACGCTTCTCGGAGAGATCGAGATGCTCGAGGCCCCACTGCGCCTCCTCGCCATTGATCGGCCGTACGCCAAAATGCGCCTGTGCAGTCCGGATCGCCTCCACCGCGATGATCGCCTCGTCGACGCCCGAATTGTAGTAGACCGAGCCGAAGCTCTTCGGGTCCTTGAGATCGCTGAGACCCTTGTCGAGAATGTATTCCTTGAGCTTCTGATGGATCTCGAAATTGGCGCCGGCGGGGAATGGCGTGATCGCCAGGTAGCCCTTGGCCACGGCGCCGGCGGGGCGGACGTCTTCCTCGGAGCCCGACCAGATGCCACCAATGATGTGATCGACCGGAAAGCCCACCTTGGCGGCGGTCTTGATTGCGACGGGCGTCATGACGCCCCAACCTCGCAAGAACACCCAGTCGGGCTTGAGCTGGCGGATCTTGGCCCATTGCGCCGATTGCTCATTGCCCGGATGCGGGACCGGAATCTGGATGTCCTCGAAGCCATACGTCTTGGCAAGATGAGCAAGCGGGACCTGGGTCTCCTTCCCATAGGGCGAGTCGTGGTAAACGGTCGCGATCTTCAGGCCCTTCAGCTTGTCCTTGCCGCCGACCTTCTCCGCAATGAAATTGACCGCCGAGGAGGCTTCGTTCCAGAAGCTGAAAACGACGGGGAAGCTATACGGGAACACTCGCCCGTCGATTGCCTCTGTGCGGCCGTAGGCGATCGTGACGAGTGGAATCTTGTCGGCCACCGACTTCTCGGTCAGCGCCTTCGAAATCGGATCGCCATGCGGCAGGAAGATCGGGACCGGCGACCCGTTCTTGCCCGCCTTCACCCGTTCATAGCACTCGATTCCCTTTTCGACTTCCCAATTGGTCTCGCACTCGTCCCAGACCAGCTTGATACCGTTGATGCCGCCTTCGACCTCGTTGATGTAGCGGAAGTAATCGATCTCGCCGGCCCAGGCCGGAATGCCGCTCGACGCATAGGCTCCGACGCGAAAGGTCGCGAGCGGGAAGTATTGCGTCTTCGCATCTTCCGCCGAGGCCGGAACGTCAACGGCGACTGACAGAACGAGCGCCGCCAGCCCGATCGCCCTGCTCGTGATCCGCTTCTGCTTCCGTAGAGACATACTGCTTACCCCCAATTTGATTGCAAAGTTCAAGTTCGACCGTGCGTGTGGCTCACGCCCACGTGTGATGAATTCGTTGTTTGCTAGCGCTCGAACCGCGAAGCCAGTTGCGTCCATGCTCGCGACAGCAACGCTGCGAGCCCTCTCGGCTCCTTGATCAGGAACCAAACGATCAGCGCGCCGAATAGCGCCTTCTGAAGATTTTCGAGTTGTCCGGGATCGATCGCGCTTCCGAACACTCCGCCCCCGACATGATCGAGCAGGATCGGCAGCAAGATCATGAAGGCAGCCCCCACATAGTTGCCACTGATGCTGCCCATGCCGCCGATGATGATCGCGAACATCACCTGGAACGAACGATCCAGATTGAAGCTCCGCGCATCGACCGTGCCGAGATAAGCAAAGGCCCAGAGCGCACCTGCGATCCCGATCACCAGCGAGCTCACGAAGAACGCCTTCAGCTTTCCGGTCGCCACGGGAATGCCGATGACGGAAGCAGCCGTATCCATGTCTCGGATCGCCATCCAGGTTCGTCCGGTCTGACTGCGCACCAGCCGGATCGCGACCACCGTGACGATCGCAACCGTCGCCAGCGTAAGCAGGTACCGACCTGTCGGACTCGACAGATCATGGCCCAGGATCGCAAGCCTCGGCGCCGAGATCGAACTCGATGTCGAGTAGTTCGAGAACCAGCCATATTGATTGAACAGCCACTCCAGTACGAACTGTGCTGCCAACGTCGAAGCGACCAGATAGAAGCCCTTGATGCGCAGGCTTGGCAGACCTACGATGACACCGACCAACCCGGAAATGATGCCTCCGAGCAGCAGGCTGACCGGCAGAGGCAGTTCGGGCAGCCGCAGGAACATATTATAGCTTGCGTAAGCGCCGACCGCCATGAAGCCGCCACTGCCCAGCGACGCCTGGCCCGCATAGCCCATCAGCAGGTTCAGCCCCAATGCCGTCAGAGACATGATCAGGAATGGGATGAGGACAGCGTTCAGCCAATAGTCATTCGCCACGAGTGGAACGGCGGCAAGTCCCGCAAGGAGCGCAACCGTAAGGGCGATGCGCAGCCAACTCCGCGCGGTCTCGTCGGTCGAGTCAAACCCTTCGATCGCATCGGTCCCGATCGACGCCATGCTTCATATCCTTTCGATCGGCGCATCCCCGAACAGGCCGGCCGGACGCACCAGCAGGAAGCCGAGGGCAAGCACATAGGAGAACCAGGTCGACACGCTGCCGCCCAGCAGGCTGGTGAGATAGATTTCAGCGAGACTGTCGCTGGCGCCGACAATCAGGCCGCCGACAATAGCGCCAGTAATCGACGTAAAGCCCCCGATGATCAGCACGGGTAGAGCCTTGAGAACGACAAGGGTGAGCGCAAACTGCACGCCCTGACGCGCGCCCCAGAGCAGGCCGGCTATCAGCGAGACGAACCCGGCGACACCCCACACGATCTGCCATAAGGTCTGCAGCCGAATTCCGATCGAGCGCGCAGCCAGCGGATCGTCGGCAATCGCCCGCAGCGCAATCCCGACACGGGTCCAGTTGAACAAGATCGACAGCGCGATGACGAGAACGCCTGCAGTGGCGGCCGCGACCAGGTCGAACTGGCTGACCTGGACCTCGCCGACCGTGATCGGCGTATCGACGATGCCAAGGTCGAGCTCGTGCACGCTGGCGCCCATCGCGATCTGCGCGATGCCTTCGATGACGAAGGAAAGCCCGAGCGTGGCCATGAACAGAGTGATCTGGGGACGGTTGACGAGCGGCCGCAGGACCACGCGCTCCACCGCGATCGCGATCGCAACCATGATCGCTAGCGTGATCAGGCCGGCCAGCCAGAAATCGATCCCCCTGTCGCGCAAGGTCACGAAGGTCAGGCCCGCGCACAGAACCATCGAACCCTGCGCGAAATTGAACACGCCCGAGGCCTTGTAGATCAGGACGAACCCGATCGCGACCAGCGAGTACATCACGCCTGCTAAAAGGCCGCCGACGAACGTTTCGACGAAGAAGCTCATCTCGACCTCAATGCACCGTGCCCAGATAGGCCGCGATCACATCCGGATTCCTGCGCACCTCTTCCGGGGTGCCGTCGCCAACCTTGCGGCCGTAATCCAGCACGACGACGTGATGGGAGAGGCCCATCACCACGCTCATATCGTGCTCTATCAGCACAACAGTGGTTCGGAAGGACCGGTTCGCTTCCAGGACGAAGCTGCTCATTTCACGCTTCTCGTCCTGGTTCATCCCGGCCATGGGCTCGTCGAGCAACAGAAGGCTCGGCCGTCCCACTAGTGCGCGGGCAAGATCAACCCGCTTTTGCACACCGTAAGGAAGCGTCGACACAACCCTATCGCGATGCCTGGCAAGATCCAGGAAACTAATGATCTCGTCCGCACGTCGGCCGAACGCACGTGTTTCGCTACGGTCGCGACCGAGGCCAAAGGCGTGTTCGATCAGAGTCGTGCGGCTATGCCTGATGAGCCCGGCCAGCACGTTGTCGAGTACGCTAAGATGCCTGAACAGCGCATTGTGCTGGAAAGTCCGACCAATCCCGAGATGCGCGGCGCGCGCGGGACGGATGCGTACGAATGTTTCACCGTCGAAGCTGACGCTTCCGCTGTCGGCGCGATAGACGCCGTTGATGATATTCAACAGCGAGCTCTTCCCGGCCCCGTTGGGACCGATCAGCGCGCAGATCTCGCCTCGCTCCACATTGAAGCTGAGTGCATTCAGCGCCTTGATCCCCTTGAACGACAGCGAGACGTCACGCAACTGCAGAATGGGCTCTGCCATCGCGCATCACGCTTCGACGGTCCGGCGCGGAGCCGCGACCGTCGACTCGCCCGCGCGGCGCTTCACCGCCTGGATGTCGCGATACGCTGCAGCCGGATGGCTCGACGGCAGATACGGCCCTTCTCCGAGCAGCTTCTCCCGCAGGGTCCCGGGACGATAGCTGGTCGGATAGACACCGCGCTTCTGCAGCTCCGGAACCAGCAAGTTGACCACGTCTTCGAAGGTCTCCGGCGTCACCGCGTAAGCGAGGTTGAAGCCGTCAACGTCAGTCTCCTCCACCCACTCCTGCAGGATATCGGCCACCGTCGACGCCGAACCGACAAACACCGGACCAAGTCCGCCGATGCCGCCCCAGCGCGCGAGCTCCTCGATGGTCCAGGCCTTGCTGCCACCCGCGAGATGATCCACGAGGGAAACGATCGCATTCGTCTCGACCTTTTTAACCAGATCGGTCGGCGCGTACTGTCCGAAATCGATGCCGCTCCAGCCGGACATGAACACCAGCGCGCCGTCATAGGAGGTGTATTGCTGATACTCCCTGAATTTGGCCTCGGCCTTCGCGTCGGTTTTGTCGACGATCACCGTGACCAGATTGTAGGTCAGGATCTTGCGTGGATCGCGGCCGGCTTCAACCGCGAGCCGTCGCACCTCCGCCACGTAGGATTTCAGAACCTGCTTGATCGGAGCGGCGACGAACACGCATTCGGCGTGTTCCGCCGCAAAGGCTTTGCCGGCCCCAGACGCACCGGCCTGGTAGAGGACCGGCGTTCGCTGCGGAGACGGCTCGCAGAGATGATAGCCCGGCACCTCAAAGTATTTTCCCTTGTGCTCGATCTCGTGGACCTTCGAAGGATCGGTGAATATCCGCTTCCCGGCATCACGCAGGACGGCCCCCTCCTCCCAGCTGCCCTCCAGCAATTTGTAGAGAACCTCGACATATTCGGTCGCCACCTCGTACCGATTGTCGTGGCGGCGCAACCCGCCCTGGCCGATGTTCTTGGCCCCGCTCTCCAGATAAGAGGTCACGATGTTCCAGCCGAGGCGTCCCTTGCTGTGGTGATCGGCAGTCGAGAGCCTGCGCGCGAAAGTATAGGGATGCTCGAACGACGTCGATGCGGTGATGCCGATGCCGAGATGCTCGGTCGCGAGCGCGATTGGCGCCACCAGCTGCAACGGATCGTTGACGGGGATTTGTGCCGCCTGCTCAAGCGCGTGGGATAGCGAGTTCTTGTAGACGTCATAATACCCGATGACATCGGCAATAAAGATGCCATCGAAGACTCCCCGCTCCAGCGTTCGTCCGAGATCCTGCCAATAGTCGAGGTCCTTGTACTTGTACGAACGGTCGCGCGGGTGCGCCCAGACGCCGGGAGACTGATGGCCGACACAATTCATGTCGAACGCATTGAACCGAATCTGTCGCGCCATTCACACGTCTCCGTCGCGTCGCCCTTGTTCATCCACGCAGCCATCTCGCCACAAAACGCAATCAATCGTCCATTGCGTTTATCAGTCGTTTTCGAGACGCATCTTTCGTCGCATCTCGTTGCGGGTGACAAACCAGCTCTTGGCCCAGTCTCATTCTCTGCCACAAGTTCTGGTCATGCCGCACACCCAATGCGATCGAACGCAACAACTAGCTTCGACCCGATCGCGTCTCGACACGATTCGCCGCATATATCGCACCTCGGAGAACAGTCCTTTCGAGTTGCAAGGGTTTGCGGCATCGCGATCTTCTGTAATCGGCGTTGACCTCATTTCTCGAAACATCGACCGGCCGGATCGCGCAGCAGATTTTTCTTCGTGCGATGTTCCGCTGCAAACGATCGTGTTCTATCGAAGCAAAAATATAGTCTGGCTCTCGTAGGAGAGCAGACTATTCTTCGAGACAACAAACCCTGTCCCTCCAAGGGACTCAAACAACGAGCGGACGCAGTGCGATGACCATTCACCCAGGCAGACCGAGCATCAGCAATGACGAACTTCACAAGCGCTTCGCTCCGGTCTTTGAAACGATCGCGGCAGGTGCCGTGGCGCGCGAACGAAGCCGCACGCTGCCGGTTGAGGAGATCAGACTGTTGAAGGAGGCCAGCTTCGGAGCGCTGCGTGTGCCGATCGAGTTCGGAGGGCTCGGCGCCACGCTGCGCCAGACGTTCGACCTCCTGATCGAGCTTGCGGCCGCGGATTCCAACCTGCCACAGGCGTTACGGGCACACTTCAACCTGGTCGAGGACTTGAAGCTGAACAAGGATGAGGCAGTCAAGGCGCGGTGGCTCGGAGCCATCGCGAACGGCGCGCTCGTCGGCGTCGCTGTTACCGAGCCGGGCCTTGGTGCTGTCGATCGCTACCGGACCGCCGTCACGTCGCAAGGAGCCGCGCTGCGGCTCGACGGGCTGAAGTATTACACGACTGGCACACTTTACGCCGATCACCTGCTTGTCGCGGCCGACCGGGACGGCAAACGAATTGGCGTCCTTGTCGACACCAGCCAGCCTGGCGTAAATGTTGTGGACGACTGGGACGGCTTCGGCCAGCGGCTCACGGCAAGCGGCACGACGAAGTTTGAAAATGTCACGGTCACCCAGGACCGGATCATCGGTGTCGGCTATGGAACGGAAGGCCGGGTGTTTGGAACGGCCCACGTTCAGCTGATCCTGCTCGCCACGCTCGCGGGGATTGCGAAACGTGCCGCGGCGGATACGACTGACTGGATCAAGGCGCGAACCCGTACGTTCACCCATGCTGTCGCCGACCTGCCACGCAACGATCCCCTGGTACAGCAGGTCATCGGTCAGCTCTTCAGCGCGGCCTTTGGTGCACGGGCAACCGTCCTCGCCGCGGTCGACGAGCTCGCGCGGACGTTTGATGGCGGCCACCAGGACCCTCAGCGGCTCGATGCCTCCGAACTTGCGGCGGCGCAGGCGCAGGTGACCGTTATCAAGCTCGTGCTCGACGCCGTGACCACACTTTTCGAAGTAGGCGGCGCCTCTCTCAGCTCGGAGAAGCTCGCCATTGATCGGCACTGGCGTAACGCACGTACCATCGCTTCCCACAATCCCGCGATCTTCAAGCTCCGCGCAATCGGTGCGTACAAGTTGAATGGCGAGACGCTTCCGTATGCCTGGAGTGCTGGCGTTCGTCAGACAGGACAACAGGGCAACTAGCACCCCGCTTTCTCGCGAGCATCACGCATCGAGACGAGGCACGTCCAGATCCCCGCTTCGGCCGCCGAGTCATTCTTCCTTCAGGAGGGCCACGTGTCCAACACCAAACGCAAAGTCGCGATCATCGGAGCAGGTCTTGCCGGAACAACCGCCGGGCTTGGCCTTGTCAATGCGGGATTTGATGTCATCATTTACAGCGATCGAGACCGGGCGTCGCTGCGCAACGATGTGCCTCCGACGGGGACGGCTGTCTATTTCGGCAAATCCCTCGAATACGACGCCGAGGTCGTCGAGGATCTTTATGACATCGGAACCAGCACCGGGATGAGTGTTCGGATCTTCTCCGGCACCGGCGAAACCCGAACTCCCGTTATCGAATTCGACAGTGCCTTCAACTATCGGGCGCAGGCGGTCGATACCCGGCTCCGTGCTGACGATCGCCTCCGTCGTTTCCTGGCGCGAGGCGGCAAATTCGTCGTGCGCGCGGTCACCCCGGAAGACCTGGACGCGATTGCGGCGGACGCCGATCTCACGCTCGTGGCGACAGGCAAGGGCGGCTTGTCGGCCCTATTCCCGGTTGACCCGGATCGCACTGTTTACGCCGAACCGCAGCGGCACCTGCTGCTCGCAACATTCAAGGAGCTGGATCGTGCCGATCATCAGTTCGCCTATCGCAGCTCGGACGGCGCTAGGCACAACTGGTTCAACATCCATGTCGATTTCGGCGAGACCTTCTTCGGACCTTATCTGCACAAGGATCTCGGCGCCACGCGAGCGTTCATTGGGTTCGCCAAGCCTGGCAGCCCATGGATCGATATCTTCAACACCGTGACCGATACTCAGAGCGCGCGTGACGCCGTGGTGAAGCTGTTCGCGACTTATTTTCCTGAAGATGTGGAGCTGATCAATCAGCTGGAGCCTCTGCGGGAGGATCCGTACTCCTGGCTTCTCGGCGCAGTCCCGCCGACTGTTCGACGCGCCGTAGCCCGCACCAAAAGCGGACACGCTGTTGCTGCAATCGGAGATGCCGCAGTCTCCCTAGATCCGCTTGGCGGCCAGGGCGCGCAGAATGCAATCATCCAATCCGTGCTTCTGATCCGAGCGCTCAAGGAGCACAAGGACAAGATCACGTACGAATGGCTGCAGGATCAATTCAACACGCATTGGGGCCATCGCGCCGAGGCAGCTACGGAAGTTACCCGGCTGCTTCTAGGTGATGAAAAATACAAAACGCATGCTGAGCTGCTATTCCCCGCCGCTGCCGTCAACGCAAAGATCGGAAGCGCGTTCTTCGATTTCCTCTCTGAGCCACAGCCCTTGCTCGCTCTCCAGAGCCGAGAGCAGATAGACAACTTCATCGCGAATTTGGCGGGAGAAGCGGTCGAAACCGTCTTGGCGAGGTTCGAGGCACCAAGCCAACTCGCGCGGGCGAAAGCGCTCGAGCGTGTGATTGTGTCGTCTTAAGCCGCCGGGTTGCCTTCTCGGGTTGGAGAGAAGCCACATGTTGGTGATGTCGGGCGGCGGAGTAGCAAAGGAGCGACTTCCACAGCACCCGAACATCTCGGCTCTCGCAATGTGACTCTCAACGCTTGTTTTGCCCGAGCGATATTTTCTAAAGATTAACTCACCCTACTACCAACAAGCAGTAAGGCGAAGCAGGGTGATGGGCCGAGCGATTCAGGAGACGAACGGGCGGCCAGCTGCCGCCCATTGAGAGACGCGGTCTCCGAGGCTCTGGCCGCGGATTGAAACTACTCTTCACCTTCGTAGAACGGCTCGAGCGCAATGGCGCGCGCGTCGCGGAAGGAGCGCTGATCGGGCCGCGATGATAACCGTAGCAGGGCGCGGCCGATTACGGTCATGGCGCCCGCCGCCCGAGGTGAGCCCGGAGATTGACCCACGATGATCCTTCAGCTGCGAGAGCAGCTCATAGAGCTGGTTAAGATCAGAGCGAATCACGCGGGACTTTGCGTCTTGGCCACTAAGCTACGAAAGGAAATGACGTCTAGCATTCAAAACTCACAACAATAATAATTGACCATGCTACGAGCTGAGCAGCTTTGCAACCTTTGGTGCCCTCTCAAAATGATCAAGTTTCCAGCGGGCACTTGATCTATGCCGTCTAACCGAGCCCAGCGGCTCCGCCCCTTACTATTCAGGTCGTCCGATGAGAGCGCCCACTGCAACGCGCCGCCCGCTCCTCAAATCGCCAGAGGATCAAATCCGCAACAGAGACAAGATCTCCACATTGCTCATTTATCTCGTGGCACATTCTATGAACGTCCGAATACCCAAACCGCTCAGCTACGCGGACGAGGTGTCGATCTGGCTTGGCAACGTCTAGACCAATATTTTTCGCCAAGTGCCACTTGGTAACATCACCGATGTATCGGAGCGATCTCAAGGTCGCCAGCGCATCCAGCTCAAGACGTTGCTTCAGCCAGTCAAATCCATTTCGCGCAATTAAGCTTGCAGTGTCACCGATAGCCTGGAGCTTACCTCGATGACTAAAGACCGACGATGCACACCTCACGCAAACATCTCGGTTTTGGCTTATAACTTCAGCTGACTCCCAGTCGCAGAAGCTCAGTGAGATGTAATTGAAGTGCTTCCTGACAACAGCCTCTCGAAAGCCCGAATTGAGCACCACCCAGGCATATTCACGAAGGAAGGCAGTCTCTGAGACCGCGCCCTCGCTCACGATCCGCTTCTGATACTCGACTTCTTGTACAAAGGGTGAACCTTCGACCCAACACTTCGCGGCGAGATAATAGTCCACAAGCTCGGACTGCCGTGCCTCTAGCTTGACCATGGCCAATTATCGCGAATCAAGAGCTTCAATTTTGTTAACCAGATACTCGCTCCGGGCTTTTTGTCGAGCAATTTGCTGATCTCCACTTTCGTGAGGTGCTTTTGCTTCAGATGAAGAAACTCCGATTCCGGCACGCCGCTACCAACGTCACTCGCCATATCATATCGGGCAGCAAGGCGCTGGAATTCACGGGGGGGAATGTCGCTGGACGAGGCGAGCAAGTAGCCGGCCTCTCTCTTTACCTCCGCGTACATCGTGAAGCTGCGCTTATGAGCCTCTCCGCGGCCACGCCAATCAGTTTTCGATTGGATTAAGGTAAGGCAAAACACCACTAGGCCAAAAACGCCCACTACGAATGCGGGATCTAGAGCTTCAAGCATGCCGGGGTGGAGTAGCTTCGGGTCGACAAACGCTAGCGCGGTCACCAGAGCCGACAACACCAAAACAACGATATCCAGTAGTAGAGCTCGCCGGTTAAACCTATCGGACAAAGCAGCGTGCGCGGTGCAGAGCTGATCTGAGACACGGCGTATGCGCTCGATTTCTTCTCGTGAGCCGATATCTGCTTCAATTGTCATTGGTACTGAAAAGTGCCTCCCACTGCTCTCTCGACATATGGGCACTCGCATTTCGCATGCGCTTTGCGATGCGTCCCAAAATATGCGCGGCGGCGACCCTCTCAGGGCTACCGGCGTCGCCTAGATAAGCATCCACATGCACAGATTGCCCCGTGCTATCCCGAATCGGCGAGGTCACCAGTTCACGCGCTCGCTCAAAGAAGACTGGAAGCATCGCCGCTGTCGTCTTAGGGCCCTCGTAATCGCGAAATGCAGCAATCGCTAGGCTCTCTACGTGGTAGCCCGACAGTCGTTGTTGCTCTGGCAGGGCGCCAATAGCTGCCTTAGCCAATTTGATCGTCGGAACAAGCTTCCCGGCACACTGCTCATTTCTGGCGGTGAGCGCGGCCTGAAATTTCTCGGGCGATATGCCAGACCAACCGTCCCTCGTAAAGGAAGGGACCTTCAAGCCTTCGGCCGTCTTGAATGCGGGTAGCAGCTGAATTTCCTGTCCATCCGGATATGTCACTGTCACGGCAAGCCTGCCCGAACTCACCTTTACGTCGCTTCCGAGTTCGCTCGACAGTATGTCCGCAACGGCTTTAATGGCCTCTGACGGCTTTGAACTTTGTAGGTCTGGATCATCGAAGATAAACAGGGAGTCGACATCGCTTAGCCCGTCAACATAGGTGTGCTTCGCTACCGAACCACCAAACAAGGAATCGACGGTTGTTTCGAGCGTCCCCTCTAGCGCGTCCTTTATTTCGTCAAGACGGTCTCTGACTTTATCGATGTCTCTGCTGTTTGCCGATGAAAGGAGTTCATTGAGAAGACCGCCAAGCTGAGTCTCGAATGCCTTAATGGCAGTCTGATCTTCGGTTTCGCGCACCTGCTGACGAAGTTGCTCGGGCGTTCTATTAACAAACGGGCCGCCGCCTCCACCACCACCCATGCTAGGCCCCTCCCAACTCGGCAATCATTGCGTCGTACGCTCTCTTCAGACTCTCATGATGCCTGCCAAAATGATCGAAGCGGCCATCGGCAACGTACTTGATCATACTGAGTCTCATCTCCTGCATGTACTGATAGTTGTTCGTCCAACACCTGCCTTCGACGATGTCCGAATTGGTTGTGATTGGTAGCGACAGCGTTCCAAAGTGATGCCTGTACACGGTATCGCCGTTGGAGAATGCATAGCGCAGCCACGTCAATCCGTCGAAAATGTCCGCCCCCGCTAAGAAGTACATGAAGGTCGAGATAGTATCGAGGCTGCCGAACACGTGAATTGGGACGCCGGGGTGGTGGGCGTCTAGCTCTTTCCTTAGCTTGGCGACGTTGATCATCCGGCTCAATGTGGAATTACCAATCTCCTTCTCTGTAACGCCCACTACTGCAAAGCCCACCATCCGTTTGACGGTAGGGAGTATGTTCTCTAAGTGCAGGCGCTTGGAGGTCTCAGTCTCGGGCTTTATCAACAGTGCACGTGCGCTGTTTCCTGGAGGCAATACCATCGCCTTTGCACGTTCAATTTGCTGTCCGGTGGGCAAGCGATCGTTAGGATGATCATAGCTAACACAAACTGTTGGCGAGCTAGACTTCCATTGGGCCAGGACTTGTTGGTGCTTGTCGAGAGACCACTCTTTTCCGGAATACTCCTTCTCGTACGTGTCAGACAGCTCGGTCTCTTTGGATGCCTCGTAGCCGCCACTATCCAAAAATATGGCGGACGCGAAATCAAAAGGCGGCTTTATGTGATCCTTGTAGACATCATAGGCGCTGACGAGGACTTCATCCGATATATACTCCTCCATCGTCTGCAAGATCTTAGCGACGTTGGGAAAGCCCTTGCTTGAAAAAGATGGCAGCAGAAGCGGGGTCTTTATCGACGGCGCGTTGCCTATTCGCAGAAATCGACGGCTAGCCAGCATAAAGCCTCACACGATCTCTGCATGAAGCGCAGGTACCACACGTGGGGACCGTACCCGTCTCGCAGCTATAAGTGTCATTGAGCGGCAGCTCTGCCGCCTTGAAATAACTATAGACGTCATCCTTCGACCAATCGACGAAGGGGGCAACGATCGAAACACGTCCGTCAGAACACTCCTGTGCCAGCACTTCGACGCGAGAGAGAAATGAGCGAGAGCAATCGTAATAGTGGGTGCCAGAATGAATCCCGATCGCCAACATCCCATCGTGGCAGTTTCCAAGCAGAAGTGCACTTGCGATCAAAAATAGGTTGCGGCCAATAAGCTCTCCGGCGCCAAACTTGGTCGGAGATGACGCTCTAATTTTGATTACCGGGACTGCGAGCTGCTCACTCAGGACATCAACGGCCGCATGCTCGTGCTTCGCCGCCGCCTGCCCAAAGTCAATGAAAATGCCACGCACTTCGTGCCCACTTCTCCTGAAGAAGTGGATACAAGAGGTTGAGTCAATCCCACCGCTAAACAAAACAGAAACGTGCATGAACGAATCGCTCGACTTGAAGTTGCCCTTGTACCCCAGGGTTCCGGTGAGGCAAATGGCCCTGTCCCTCATCCTTTGGTCCGGGTATGGCGCCGCAGGGAAAGTCGAAGCTAACTCCGGGCGTTGATTTGACTGCGACTTGGCGTTCCTTACGCCGGAGCCGTGACAACTGCTCACCGTACTGATACACAGTCGACAATGGCGAGGTGAAAATCCTCAACGGTTTCAGTATGAAGGCCGCCAGCCGTCACAGTTCAATCCTGTCTGGCAGCACCATTTCTCTGATAACAATCAACGACTTAGCGCCATGTTGCAAACATTTCAACGTGCAACCTTTGTTAGAATAGATCGTGCGCGCGAGATCGGCGGTCTTCGCACCAGCCTCATGTTCCCGCAGCACGCCGATAATATGTTCCTCAGTAAACCTGGCTCGCTTCATCTGTCCGTCCTTGAGAAGGCCGGACTCTAACTCCCCGTGGAGGAAATTTGCAGGGGCAGGTCAACTGGTGCCTCAGGCACCCATACTGACACTACAAAAGAATGAGCCTGCGGAAGGCCACGAGACTAGGGGACTAACGCCTTACTTCCCTCCTCGGCCAGCTCTGCCCGAAGGGGCTGTAGACCTCAAATTGACACCCAAGACTAACTACGCCGTGGTCATCCTGGCTTACAGTCTGGGAATAGTCGGATTAGGGATCAATGCTTGGTTCGCTTGGACTCGAGGCAGCACGCTGCCCGACAAGATTCTGTTGTCTTCGCCAGGATTCATCGCGGAAGCGGTGATGTTCTTTCTCCTCTCCCAGGCAAAGTGTTTGTGGGTATCCCGTCAACGCGGAAGCTTCGTAGTCGCGTGTATCGTGTGGCCGGTGTTGTTTGTCTTCGCTCTTACCAACAGCCTAGGGTTACCGTTTCCTTCAATCGGTCGTCTCGATACTGCTCAGCAACGACGGCGTTGAAATCGTGAAGAGACAGCGAGCATATATCGCGAGCCGAAAACTTCTGAAGAGTTAGAAGCACATTAAGAGCCAGTCCGCCGCGTCTTCCAATCTCGAACAGCCCGTCTTCATCCTCGTAAATTTCATCGTCTTCCGTAATCAGATTCCCGCAATGCATGTAGCTGCGAATTATATCTCTTTCCTGGCCCGGTCCACCGGGCCGGCGATGTCCCGCTGGGACGGTGGTCGTGGTGACCTCGGTCAATCGGCTGGTGGCGGCTCGTCCGCACGCCGTTGCAAACGATGAGGCACCCGATCCATACATCATCATGAGGCGCTTGCGACCTCGGAAAGGACCATGACCCCAGCGACGGGCAACTGATCGCATTGCGATTTACGTGACGGCCAATCGACCAATACTACCGAGCTGGCTATCGATCTACCAGCCGCGCTCGCCCCGTCTCCGCAACCCCGACCCGCTCCCGACGGGTCGAGCGCTCCCGTCCTGCCGAATGGCTTCAAAAGAGAATTGACATCAATCCGCAATTAAAGGGCCGATTGACACTCGACGGCTGTGATGAGTTGAGCCTCCCCCTTCGATCGTTCGATCTCGCTGAATAAGGTTGAAAGGTCGACAACTAGCGCGGCGCATATACGTTCGAGCAGCACCAGGCTGGCCGTGGATCGCCCCGTTTCGAAACGACTGAGCATCGAGACTGGAAATACCTGTCGCTGATCCGACATCGCCAGGCTTAAGCCCGCGCTCGAGCCGGACGTGCCGAATGGAATCGCCCATCCTCTCACCGATCGACAACTTCGACGCGCCCTTGGTGGCAGGCAAGAGCTGCTGAGACAAGCCTCCCGTGATGACTTTCTCACGCGCTTCTTGATCTGCTCGCCTGGTCCTACGCAATCCAGATCACCCGCCGCATTTGGTTGTGCAAGACACCTTTTTGCGCCCTACGTTTAGCCGACCTGGATTCTGCCACGAAGACATTTCTACTTTCGGTTCCGGGCAAATACGCTGCGATCCGAAATCGTGACTTAAACAGGTGCAAGCGCTACTAGGTATCGCGCAACTTCGTAGTGAGCCACACGTGATCGGAGTTGCACTGAGCATCAACATCTACCGCATACCTTTTGCAGTGGGCGACTACAGCCTCTCATTACGGGCAGCGTCGATGTACGCCCAGAATACCACCACCCACTCTTGAGCGTCATGGATCTGGTAGCGGGCATGAAGGTCGGCCCACATGCCCCGTTAAGAACTTGGGAGGCGGGGCGAACGTCCTCACATCATTGCTGAAGCCTAGGCCCCGATCGCAAGCAGAACAAACTCCGCAGCTCCACAACATCAGCTGCCACTGTCCGCGATCGCCTCGATTAGCGTATCGAGTTGGCGCTTGGTCGTGCCAGGCGTCACCACCACATGGCTAACGTCTTGAGTGGCAATTTGCCATTTAGCTTTGATGTCTCTTTCGACGGGTGGAAAGACGACGGTAAGCGCATCGGGATTACGCCACGCGCTGACACCTCGGGCGTTAAGCTCATCGGCTGTGTAGGCAGCCAGTTGCTCACATTGATGGAACACACGCTTGATCCCCGCAGTACCGAGACAACGGATCGCGTACCAGAGGACAATCGGGGTATACGCATTTCGCGATCCGCTCAGTGTCGTATCCGAACTGCCGATGTAGTCGATCGCGCGCAAAATACGTTGCACGTTTAACTTACGCGCGAGAACGATACCGCACGGCATCGGCGCCCCGAGAAATTTGTGTCCGCTGACAGTGATTGAGTCCGCTCCATCCACGAAATCGAAGGCCGGCTTTGGGCTAAGCATTGGAGCGTATGGCCCGCATAATGCCGCGTCGGCATGGATATAGATCTGGCTAACTCCGACATCCCGCAGGACCTCGCGGATTTTTAACGTGTCGTCTTTACCTTCCTTCATTGTGGTACCTATGTTCGCGACTATCAGGGCGGGGCGATTGCGGCCACCGCTCGCCCTTCGAGCTAGATCGTCATAGCTAATTTCCCCATTTGGTTGCGAATCCACAACAACGTACTCGAGCCGGAGCAGACGAACCGCTTTGCTCACACTATAGTGCGTGTCCCGCGAGAAATACGCCACGCCATCTGGATAAAGCTCGCGGCCGAGATACAGCCCATAGATGTTTCCCTCAGTTCCGCCGTTGGTGACGTATCCCCAGAAACCGCAATCAGGCGCCCGGAACAGCTGAGCGAAGAAATCAACAACTTCGCATTCGAAGGCATAGGAGTTGACACGATAAGTCCCTGGTTCGAAGGGGTCTCCGGCATTGTTTCCGCTAAAATTCAGGAAGCGCCACAACGGCTCATAATTGAAGTCCTTCGCGAAGGGGTAGCCCAGAAAGCATGCGTTCGCCTCCTGCATGGAGTAAAATAGTTCATCAAGTCGTTTGAGGTTCTGGGATTCTAGCTTCACGAGCGCCTCGCAGCGGTCCGCACTTGAGATGCGGGACGAGCGGGCAGACCATTCTGTTTCGACCCGCTCGCCGGTGCCTCCGTTAAGAAGACGGGCGGAGCATTGGGAAAACCGGTGGCGAACTGCCGATCTGAACTTCACCCACGATCTGCCAGCCTAAGCGCTCATACAGGCGAGCCGCCCTGAGGCTGGTGGCTTCTGTAAATGCCAGTCCTTTCGCTTTGTCCAGAATGGTGAGACCGTGTCGGTAGAGAAGGCCTCCTAACCCGGATCGCTGATGCATGGGATCGACGCCCAGCATGGTGAAATGCCAGTGCGGCTCCTTTGGATGATACTCGTCGAACCGTTCGAATACCTTTTCTGTTTCCGTTCGTCTGTAGTCTGGAACACTGCCGAGTAAGAACTTCATCATTGCTGCATCATCGCGGTGCGCTTTGTCGGTTAACCACAGAAGCGCCCCTGTATCGCCGCTGTCGAAATACGCTCCACTTCGATCTGCGTACGGATCGCCGGCATAATAGTCGAGAAAGCCTGCGAAGTGACGTAAGAAGCGGTCTGGCTCGGGATACAACCACCTCAAGAATGGACACATCGCGAAAGCCACCGTCAGAATAGCACGAACCCTAGAGCGGTCTTCTGGGGCGACGAGCTTAATCGACGCGTGCTGCCCTTTCTGGGATGACATGATTGCACCTCTCTCGATACCTGCGATTGGAGCGATCGCGCAACGAAGCAGAGCTGAAGCGCGCGCGGAAGCTTCCGAAATCAAAGAAGGTAATCCGCATCGCTCCAAACCTTTGGATCCGTTCGCTGCACTCGGCAACCTTTGCTGCCACGGAGAGCATTGCAGGACTTGGGCCACTCAGGTTCCGGCCGGATTCTCGTTTCTTTTGGGCCCGGCGTCGTATTCACAACACGGGTTGTCGGATTGCAAGCGTGAGGCCCGTTTGTTGTTGGATAGAAGCACGCGCAACCTGGGATATTCTGGAGAGTCCCGGAAACCGTCCTGCACGATGTCTCGCAGTTGCGGTCGTAGGCCTATGACCTCGCAAGCCGCGCCACGCTCAAGGAACTGTCGCCCAGCGACTGGCAGCGTAACTGTCAGGAAGTCCGTCATCGGCGCGGCGCCCAGACCGACTCCGCTCGCTCGACATTCATGTCGCTGCTTTGCAAGGCCGCCGTCATGATGGTGACCACGTAAATCAGCCCCGCTTTGTCGTCGAACGATAGGATGCGGCCTGCAAACAGAGCCTGTGGTCCTTCCGATCCAGAGAACCACTTGTCGAGTGCGTCACGTTTCTTGCCGCGCGGCTTCTCCAGAATACCGCGGCGAATTTCCGCAACGGTAAGCGAAGCAATGAAGAGGTCGTCGTCCTTCTGCGCTCCCATCCAAGCCAGCAGCGAGCCCGGCGGCTCCGGCTTTATGACGTTGCTGATGATGTTGGCATCACGGAGGTAGCGTGTCACAGATCGACCTTACGCTCCTGTTCTCGCGGCCGGTTGAGGTCGAGATCCGCGCTAACCAGAGATGAGTGACGCAACGCGGCGAGAATACCACCCGCTTTCGGAGGGTCGCCCGCCACTGCCTGCTGTATGGTCCGGCGAAGCTGCCCGGCTTCCGGCCCCTCCTCAGTCAACTTCCGGGAAAGGGACCGGAGTAGATCGCGGGGTCGGCGTCGAGCGCCTGGATCTCGAATCGCGCGATGCCGCGTTCACTAAAACGCGTCCGATAATTCTCGATGGCTCTCTTCTGCGCGCGGTTGCTCATCCTATGCCTCCGAGCTATATCTAGGTATATAGCCGTGTTTTCATTTGAGCGCAAAGTTGGTGGAACCGTTTTCCATCCCGGCGGGTGAAGATGGCGGTTTAGGGTGCTGGGGGTTGCCACCGCGACGTCCCTGTTCTGCTGGCACGACAGGCCGCGCGGGACTGCGTTCGAGCCGAAACAGACAACCGGACGCGAGACCGCCTCCCGGAGTAAGGAGGTTGCCTCATAAAGATTGCGCTCCGCGTCCGCTACTCATCGGACAATCAGCGAGACGCCTCGATCGCGGATCAGTTGCGGCTCTGCCGCCTGCATGCCCAAAAGCAAAGGCTGGACAGTCGTACACAGCTATATCGAGCGCGCGATCTCCGGCGCATCGCTGTGCACCCCGGCATTAAGTAACTGATCGGCGATGCAATGCGCGGCAAATTCGTCGTCGTGTTGGCCGAGGCCATAATTCGTCTGAGCCGCGATCAGGAAGACATTGCTGGGCTCTTCAAGCGTGTGGCGTTCAGCGGAGTGGCATCGTCACGCTGTCGGAAGGTGACGTGACGCATCTGCATGTAGGTCTCAAGGGCACGACGAACGCGCTCTTCCTAAAGGACTTAGCAGACAAGAGGCGCTGCGGGCTGCGCGGTCGCGTCGGGGACGGCAAGTCCGGTGGCGGGCTGCTTCGGTTATGACGTGGTGAAGCACTTCGCGCCAAATGGCGAGCCGATCCGCGGCGATCGGACGATCAACGAGGCGGAAGCCGCTGTCATGCGCCGTATCTTTGCGGACTACATTGCCGGCAAGTCCCGCGCGATTGCCTTTGGGTTGAACAAGGAAGGCATGCCCGGGACGCAAGGCACGGAATGGGGGCCATCAACGATCCATGGTAACCCGAAGCGGGGCGTCGGCATCCTCAATAATGGACTGTATATCGGCCGCCTCGTCTGAAATCGGCAGCGCTAAAGGCTATACGCGATTTGATCGTCTCTTGCGCGATACCCGTTGGCAACGCTTACTTCCTCATCGACAAGGCGGTCGAAGGCAGATAATGTGGCAGATGGTGTTCGCGAGGCGGTCTTGTCTAACGAGCATGTTGCGATAGCGCGCCGCGTTCGCGATTTCCCATCTACTACGTACCGCCAGGCAACCGAAAACTGCCTACGTGACGGTCACGCTCCGGAAGCCGCGGCCTTTTGCCCTTGGTGAGCCGATCGCAGGATGCTGTGGATCGCAGTAGGCGAACACGATGGCTGGGCCGATCGTAATGCCTGCGCCAGGATAGGCTCCGCGCATTGGCGAGGTCATGTATTGCCGCAAGCATATGCTCGAAACCACTCGGCGGGTCTCATAGAGCGCGCCGATCCGCGGCGGTAGATCTCCGCCATGTTCGGATGCGGGAGGGCCGGGGGCTCATCGGCGTTCGCCAGCAGCTCAGTTAGTTCTGCCTTGCCGGCTTCAAGACCACCGATCTTGTCCTTGAGCTGAGCGCCAGGCGCACCATCCAGGATGGATTGGATCGCTCGATCCAGGTCTCGCCGGACGCGTTCCAAGTCCTTGCGCTGGCTGATGATGTCTGCGCTACGCTCAATCCGCGACCCGCAAGCTCGACGCGCTGGACAGCGCCGATGTCTCGAAGATGCACCGGAAGATCGGTAGGGAGACGCCGATGACCGCAAATCGGGTCGCCGAGTTCGTGGGATCTTCCCGAGGAAGGTGTTTGCGAACAAATGTCCCTGATATCTATTTTCTCTTGCAAAGATACGCGATGCTGGGGAGCTACCCGCGATCAGAGGCTAAATATCGAACCTTGAGCGCATAAAATGTCACGACACACGTTACGGATGTGCTTATGATCAGCCACGTGCGCGCAGATGCCTCACCTAGATTTTGTCCGGTTCTTATTTCGTATTCACCAACCGTCGATATGTAGTGTCGGGAACAGAACTCCATGCCGCTCTGTGAAATTCCTGGATCGGTTTCATCTTATTGGCTCGTCGGCTTCGATAAAGATGGTGACGAGCTCAAAGATCCAAGTGCGGGCACGCATACCTTCTTGAGTGCGCGCATCCTATCCGAAATACGCGACCATCGACCCACGGATATTTTCCTGTCCAGTCATGGCTGGAAAGGCGATCTTCCGGGGGCAAAGGCGCAATACGACCGCTGGTTCGGCGCCATGCTTGCGCGGCAAGACGACCTGCGCGCCATGGGTACTGATTTCCGGCCGCTATGGATCGGATTGCATTGGCCAAGCCTTCCATTCGGCGAGGAAACGTTCGGCACGACGTCGTTCTCGGCGGAGCATCCGTCGCAAGAAGAAATTCTGGAAAAATACATCGAATTCTTCGACAACGGCTCGCAGGACATTCGTCAATTGCTGGGTACCATATTTCGCGAACACCAGAAAAACGCCGGTGCCGTGCAAATGCCCGAGCATGTGGCACGGGCCTATCGGGAACTGAGCCAGCTGATCGGCTACGAGAGCGGAGGGCTCGACGCTCCTCCTGACAGCGATGGCGTGGATTTCGACCCGGTTGCAGCCTTTGAGGTATCCGAAGAACTAGGCGACGACTTTGCCGAGTCAGCAGTGCTTTCAGGCTTGCTCTCGCCGCTGCGCCAATTGTCATTCTGGACCATGAAAAAGAGGGCTAGGAGGCTTGGAGAGAACGCAATGCATGCCTTCTGCAGGGCGCTCCAGGGAGAATGTCCGGCCGCTCGCATTCATCTTATTGGACACAGCTTTGGCTGCATCGTCGTGTCATCCATTCTAGGCGGTCCCGGAGGGACCGCAAGGTTGGCGCGTCCCGTGGAGTCCGTGGTCTTGATCCAAGGCGCCGTGTCGCTGTGGGCTTTCGCGGATTTCATCGAGGTGGTCGCTAAACCGGGATATTTCAACTCCATGCTACGCGGCCCGGCCGTGTGCGGGCCGATCGTCATAACGCGCTCTAAGCACGATGGAGCTGTCGGAACGCTGTATCCATTGGCGGTGGGGATTGCCCTGCAAGTGGCGTTCGATGGGCAGCGGCTCCCGATATTTGGTGGAATCGGGACTTGGGGAATGCAAGGCGTGCGAGAAGCCGAGGATATCGTGATGCTTCCCGCCTCGGAACCATACGCGTTCCGGTCCGGCGGCATCTATAATTTGGAGTCAACCGAATATGTCGGAGGACACTCAGCGATTGATGGGCCCGAAGTAGCGCACGCCATATGGGAAGCGGTACGAACGGGCGCGGGAAAATAACCTTGATGGCATAACCCATGGATGATGAGATCGAAACCGACAGAAGCGACGAATTGCCCTTGCCCATAGGCATCTGGGAAAGCGGACAGTCACTGGCCCCGCTCGATCGACGCGTTCTGTCAGGCATAGAAGCGCCGCCGAGGGAAGTCATCCAACGCGCGGCCGATGGAGCATCCGAGAAGCTCGCCGTATCGGACATCGATGCCAACAATCTTACCGAGGCAGGTTGGGGCATTATCTTCGCCGAAAAATCAGATTCGGCGGTGCGGGCTGCGCTGCAGCCATTGATCCAGCATCGTTCGCGCCAGGTCCGGACTGCCCATCTCCTGCGGATTTTCGAGGGCGACAAGGGATACCGACAAGGCGATACGGCGCGCTCTTGGCTTACCAAGAACAATGTTGGTTTTTCCGTAGTCGATCCCAATTTAGGGGTGCCGTTTTACCTGACGATTGTTGGGCCTCCCTCGGTTATTCCCTTCGAGTTCCAGTACCAGCTCGATACATATTGGGGTGTAGGTCGTCTTCACTTCGACGATGCCGAGGGCTACCGCAAGTATGCTCAACACGTCATCGATTATGAGCAAGCCCCCGCTGTTCAACAACGCCGCGACGTCGCGATTTTCGCACCAAAAAACCTGGGCGATCGTGCAACTGGCTTGCTACATGACCTGGTTGCACAGCCGTTGGTGAACGGCAACGCGTACGTTAAGCCGCTTGGTACTCGACAGCGATTCGAGATGAAGCCGCTGCTTGGCGAAGACGCGACGAAAGCTAATCTGAAGTCGTTGTTGCGCGGCGATCACGGGGGCCCGCCGGCACTGCTTTTCACTGGCTCCCACGGGCTGGCGATACCGTGCGATGCCCCCGGTCAGCTGGAACGGCAGGGAGCGATCATTTGCCAAGACTGGAAAGGAGGCCCGGTCAGCGCGAATATGATGTATTCGGCGGCCGACGTGGATGAAAAGACCACGCTCGGCGGTTTGATCCACTTCTTTTTCGCCTGCTACAGCGGCGGTTGCCCTGTCCTCGACGACTACGGACGGGATGTCTTAGGTCGCCCCATCAAGATTGCGAGTACGCCTTTCACAGCCCGGTTGCCACAACGTCTGCTGCTTTCGGGTGCCCTGGCGGTATTGGCGCATGTCGACCGCGCTTGGTCCTATTCGTTTCGGGGTGGCCGCAGCGTGCCGCTAGTGCAGGAATTCCGCGACGTTATGGTTCGGATCCTAAAAGGAGAACGGCTCGGCCAAGCTACGGATCAATTTAACCTGCGCTGGTCGGTCCTCTCCGGGGAACTAGCCGACATGGAGCGCGCGCGGGATCTCGATCCATTGCAGGTGTCTGAGGGAGTTCTCGCCAATCGCTGGGTCGCGCGGAATGATGCGCGGAACTATGTCTTATTCGGCGACCCGGCTGTGCGTCTCCGAGTAAATGACATGCCGCCGCAAGGCCAATGAGATACTGGCCCGTATCAAATGTCTGCAAACAAAATCGCTGCGAGACGATCGACTTCAGCAGAGTCCTGCGCATCGTCCGTATCGGGTAGCGCTGGCGTAGCTCCTGCCACACCGCCAGGTCGTGTCGTGAGATGATGGTCACGAAGTTTTTGCCAGACGCTTGGCAGTGATGCATTCACGGGCGGATTTTGCAAGAGCAGGCGAGCTGCAGCGACATAGGTGCGGGCCGGCTTTGGTTCGTGAGCAGGCAGCCCGCCGCCTTGCCGGTAGACATTAGCCATGATGGTGGCAACATCCCGCATTGGGCGTCGGAAGCCCTCAAATTGCGGCTGCCTTGGATCGAACACTTCGCAGAAGCTGTTCACGACCGCTTCAAAGTCCCGACTAAACTCTTCCAAAGAATTCTCTGGATAGGCCTGCGACCAGCACGCAGAAATGCTGCTCGCGTCAGTTTCAAAGCCCATGACCCGCAGACCATGACAGCAGAATAAGACTCGTACTGTTGCGGTGGGGTATGGCGTCCAACTGCCATTCTCGTGAGGTCGCGTTTGCCGGTGGATTTGTCCTTGATCGCTTGCGAGATATTCGGCCAGGGACCAGACAAAGGCCGGCCCACCCATCGCGCAGCCGTACCAGTCTGCAAACACTTCCTTGCGCCAGGCCTTCCAGCCCGCCCGACGCTCCTCCGTGTCGCATGCGGCGTCGTCGATCGCCTGATCCAGTCGAGCGGTGAGTCCGGCGCCGCGTTCGACGGCGTGACCAAGCTCATGCGCAAGCAGTGCCATGTGTGGCAAATATGTAAGATAGGACCAGGGCACTCCAACCAGCGTAAGCGGTAGCCGGTCGAGCGCGTCTTGGAACTGTGTCGCGGTTAAAAGCCCGCTTCCCTCTTGGTCAGGCTGCGGGGTGTCGCCGTCAGGCTTAATCCACGGGGAAACCTGCTGATCGAACGTAACCAAGGGGGCGGGACATAGCTGATCGGGAGCAATATTGCGTAACTGCCGATAGACCGGCTCATAGCATTCCCTGGCATATGCATCGGCGAGGGCCAGGTAAGTATCGAACGGAGAAACCAGACGAAGCGACAAGCGGCTCCGAAATTGATCCCACATGCTATGAACGATCAACGTCTTCTTTTCAAGGCTGGTCGCCCGAAGCCACAGTTCACCGCGGCCGACGGCTTGGCTAAACTCGGCCTTGACCACCGCATGGAGCCTTTCGATACGAAGCGAAAGCAGGCTGATCTGGCTGTGATTTTTTTGCAGGGAGTGTTCGATCGCTGCGCGCTGGCGCCATTCGTTCAATTCCTCCGGAAGACTGGTGAGCTTCCATCGCAACTCTGCTTCCTTGCGCTGCAGAAGGCCCCCTAGAGCGGGATTCATCGCGGCAGCCTCACTCTGTACGCAAGAAAAGAGCGGTTGCCGGTAGCCCCAGCATCTCTTCGAGTCCGGAAATATTCTTCGGGAACAACTCTGATTTTCTAAGCCTACGCATGACGTCCAGCTCATTTCTTGCGTTTCGCAACGACTCGAGCAATCCATCCTGTTGATCCGGCCCCCTCGACGTCAAGCTCGTCGCCAGCACGCCAGAAACGTTGCCCGCGTTCACAAGAGCTTGCGCCAACTGGTTCCTGGCAAATATCTGATCAAGCGCGCGCGAAAGCCCTTGACCTATTGGCGAGTGCAACACGACGAACGGTCGCGATCTGGATTTCCACCTAAGCTGCAGATCACGACCAAGCAGTTCACCCGTCATTCCCCCGGGAAGGCAGGGTTCGGGTAGCGACGGTGAGTCTTCAATATCGGTCATGATGTAGATAATGTCTGCCGCGGCAAAATCATCGCCGGCAAAGAAATGACTAGCAAGCAGCCGCTCATCCAATACACTGACCTGCGAAATCAGCTCTGATGACGGTGTGTAAGGGATAGGATATTTGGCGATTGTTGGTTGCGACCAAGACCGCTGGTCTAGATGAGAGAGAAGTCGCGCCAGACGGCGCGATTTCTCAGGGTGCCGGATTTCCTCCGCCAAAGGTCCTTCAGCGCGACCGTTGCCGATGCGGATCGGCACATGCGATCCCGGGATGCTCAGTTCCCACGGTACCGCAACGAGCGGTGCGCCGGCGAGTGCAAGCAACAAGACATCGTCAATATTTCCTTCCTGCAGGAACCCGGCAAAGGGCTCCTGCATCTCTTCAAGTGGACCGGGCCACGTAGCCACGAAATGCCGACCCAAGCGCCTCGGGGTACGTTCTCGGGTGTATCGGGAGATATAGCTTAGCGATTCATTTTCATGGGTCGAGAGAAGTTGGCGGACACGTCCCGCCGCCTCAATCGAAATTCGCTCGGCATCAACGGAGAGCAGTACACAACGGAAGTCCGCCAGCGTCGACGCATTTCCTTCGATTACGCCCTCGACGCCTTCATGATCGGCCGATTGCGGCCTTGCCGCTTCCTCGAATGCAGTTTGCGCGGCGCGGTGGCGTTCCGCGAGAACAGGATGGAGGGAATTCGTCCTTAGCACCTCGCCAGCCGCAGTCAGACATTGCTCCGCCACGGTCCGTTCCGATCGACGTGTGGCGCGCTGCGCATTTTCCACCACTGCCGCCACGTAAAGCGCCGGCTCAGAGGCAAGCCCGTTCCAGAACTCAAGCGGCTGAGCCGGCGCCTCAGGATCGCCGAGACAGCGTTGCCGGTAGATAGCCAGTTCGGCGGCGCCCGCGCCGGGCCCGACCTTGATGTTGGCAAAAGCCGCACTGGCTCTCTTGTGATCTCCCATTGCGATAAGAGTTCGGCCGTAGCGAACCCAATCCATCATTTCGGTTTGCTCGCCAAGCGTTGATCCCAACCTGTTCCGCAGCTCCCATCGCTTGAACCAGCCAATTCGCCATGGATTGACTTGTCCAAGAAGGACCGGAGGCTCCATGAGCTGAAGCCGCCTTGCGGCATCGATTGTGCCTAGTAATTCGATGAAGCGGTTGTTCAGAACCGTAGGCAGAAGCATCCCCCAAGTGACGCCTGCAATCGTAGCCCGAAGCCGCGTGGATACCGAATGCCGGTCGGAAAGCTGTTCGTTAATAATTTTCTCGCACGCTGCCGCGTTCCCGCGAGTCTGAAATGCCCGGATTAGCTCCACTTCGGTTGCCGCTCCGATCGGCGATGACGACGGGCTGGCCGGTTCCGTCGCAAGTTCGGCTTCGAACAACCGGAACGCCAAGTCATCGCCGCGGACCTCATTCAGCAATGCCTGGGTTTCGTTCTTCAAGACCGCCTGCGTCGCATCGGCAAAAGCCGCTGCCGCGTCGTCGATCCGTAGTAGCTGTCCTAGGGCTCGCCCCCGCAACTGATGAAACCGGAAATGGGTTCTGTCCGCGATGCCCTCGATCTGCGCAAGCGCCGCCCATGCGTCGCGGCGGAGCAAGGAGATCTCTATGCTTAGCAACAGCAACTCTTGGCTTGGTCCGGTGGTCGCGACGATTGCCGGGGCCATCTCCTCTTCGGCGTCTCGCAACCGGCTGCTTTCAACAAGCAACCCGACCAGGCTGAGCTGGATGCGCTCAAAGTGTTTTCGGTTGGGCAGCGCCTTCCGACTGCTCCGTCGCAGATAGTCCTCGGCGCGTCGATACAACCCTCGTTTTTTGTACGCATAGGCCACTCGTTCCGTAATCGCCCACTCTGGAATGCGAGTAGACCGGACGCGTCCGTCGGCTAGTCCGAAGATCGCCGCCCCTATCGTAAACGCCAGTGTCGAGAGCCTGCCTTGCCCATACATTTCCGCCAGCAGCAGACAATAGCGGGCCCTGCTCTCGCCTGATTTTATCACCAGCCACAGGTCTGCCAATATACCCAAGTCGCTCGGAAAATTACGATCGAGAAAATCACGCCACTTAAAGGCAAATGCGGGTAACTCAACGTCGGCATCCCGGTTCAGCTCAAAAGCCTTTTCCAGATTTCTGCGAATATCCTCGCGCCGCCCATCTTGCGGCAAATAGTCGAAATTTGCATCAACGGCGATCGCGTCTGCGATCTCGTAATGCGCGCGCGCGAGTGCCGCCGGTGGCGCGCCGGAAAAATCTCCATCGGGTTTGACGATTTCTCGGAGGATCTCCAGGCGCTCGGCGGCATCGTCCGGCGATGGGCGCTCATCCAAGGCCTTCACCAACACCGCGTGAATGTCATCCTCACCGAGCTGGACCCGGTGGTAAAACTCCGCGAGTGTTAGCTCAACCCATCGATCCGGATTCTCCGACTTCAGCTTTACGAAATGATTTACTGCCTCGCGATGAATCCGGCTGAAGATCGGCTGCTGCTTGAGCAATCGTCGCATCGGCTTGACGACATCCGGATGTAGTGTCGCAGTATTGGGATCCTTGCTCTGCAGCGAGATCCAGCTATGATCACTCGCATATCGTGACAAACGCTCCCACAGATGCTCTGGATCGAGCATTGTATCCGCGTTCTTCAGCCACGCCTCTCGTTCCTTGGGCGATGGTATGTCCTCCTTCGCTTCCTCGATCTTTCCGCTCAGGGCGTCGATCAGTAACGGGTAAAGGACATCTTGCAAAAAGGACCGCGTTAGCCGGCGGGGGACGGCTCCGTACCTTAATACCCAGCGTAGGCCGAGCTCATCCGCCACCGGGATGCGCTCGATGACACGTTTGATGAGATAGGCGACGTCGACGTCAGGCCCGTACTCTTTCAGTTGTTCGGCCGTCATTTCCGGATTCTTGCTGACGGTCTCGCAAAGCATAAACAGTTTGAACGGGTTGCCGGCGGCGGCAGCAACCATTATGTCTGTCAGCTTGCCGCCCACGTCCGGCAACTGGTTGCGAATGAAGGCGATGGCCTCGAAAGGAGCCAGCGGCTCAAGACGAACGAAACTGGTTTGCGTCTTTAATTTGTCGTCGTACTGATAGAAATGGCCCTTTTTATCCGGATATCCTGGGTCATTTTCAAGGGATGGCGCGTAGCGACCTGACAAGATCAGCCGCAACTGCGGCAGTGCGGCACGAAGCTCCTCGAAGCGCTCCAGTACCTTCCGGAATTCGGCGGGCCAGTGCAGTGAAGCCTCTTCGATCGTATCGATGAAGACCACCAGCGGACGATCCCGTGGCAATTCCATGCAGCGGCTGATAAAGCCGTCCCAGCGAAAAAACTGCTCGGACGCGAGAGCTCTGAGGTTGTAGCGCTGAACATCGGTGAGGGTTTGGCCGCGATTGGTTTCGCGCCGATAGAGCAACGGACTGAATGATCTTACGTCCGACAAAAAGCCTTCACCTTCGGAAAACATCCGCATGGTGAGCTGCTCGTCGAGTTCCTCAGCGATCTCTATCGCGACGAGCCAGGGCGTTTTAGCGATCTCCGACACTTGAATGTCGTCGAGGTCGATGCGCGCAACAAAGGGAAATGGATGCTTTTTGAGCAAGTCACGTGCGATCATGTGCTGCACGAACATAGTCTTGCCCATACCACCCGGAGCCGAGAGATAAAGAATCCATTCGGAGCCGTCACTTTCGATCAGCCGTTTGAACTCGGCCTCAAGCACGCGGCGGGGAAAATAGCCAACAGTGCGGTGGAATTCCCGCAGGAACCAAGCTCGGCCACGATATCGTGCGACGATCGCAGCAAACTCGGGTTGGAGAGATGGTTCGATTTTCGTCAAATTTGCCTCAACCTGTTGCGTCAACGCATGGCACAGTGTGAGGTCGTCGCGATCATTTGCTTTTTCGAACTCGGCCTTCAGAAGACGCAAGGCCTTGGTTACGTCGAAGCGCAATAGCAAGGCCAGCCGCTCGGCCGGATCCTCGTTGTTTTTCTCGAGCCACGCCACAAACTCCATTGCCCATCGCACGTATTCTTCGGGATGATCGCTCCAATAAGATCGTGCGTAATTCTGGACAGCTTCGCGGATCCAGAATTTCCCATCCGCCCTCGGTACGCGTTGCACGTCCGGGCTCTTGATCAAATCGTCGAATTCTGGCAAGCCGCTATCGGACTGCCCGCACACGGTCTGGTACATCGGGCGATCAAACGCACGCGTGATACTCAAAATGCGGAGCGCTCGGTCTTCCCCACTCTCTCGCGGCGATAGAATTTGATCTCGCAGCGCTGCATTATCCTTGAGTAATTCCTCGAGGCGTTGCCGCTGCTCGCTATCAAGATTCAGCTGGTAGAGGTTCATGGAACCACCTCCTTTTCGACCAACTGGCCCCAGAGCCGAAATTCGGACGCGTCCCACGGCTGGTTTTTGATGCGGATCAGCGCGACTTGACGGATCGTGTCGAGATCGGGCTTGCGGTAGAAACGGCAAAGCTCCTGGAACAACATCGGCACGTCATTCTGATTGAACAGTTGAAGTTCGATAGGCTCTCCAGGAAGTCTAGCGAGCTCGTATTGTTCAAATAAGTCCTGCCGCAACGCGATGATAAGGCGCAGATTATTGATTGAGCCTTGCGCGATCTTTATCCAAAGCGGCAACAAGATGGTCGTGAATTCCTTAGCCGGCAAAGTCTCTACTGCTGCCGCTTCCCGCTGGAATTCGTCCAAGACGATTGTGAGCTCCTGTTCCTTCGTGACTTGTCGTAGGCCTCGCTCAAAGGCGTCCATAATGCGTTCGACTGAACTGTTCGCGTCGCGCTCGGCAACAAATTCCTTGAAAGCGTCGCCATCCAGCGCAGCGTGCACTTCCGACCCAACTTGCGTAGTATCGGCGTCCACGATCGCGGACAGGACGTCGAGATAATTGACAGAAATAGTCCTGCCACCACAGACCTCGACATATTTCACGCGGTGGCCGATTTGGATCGCATCGCGCAACGTTCGCATCACAAGCCAGGATTTTCCGCCGTTATGCGGTCCTTTAATGACGAGGCAGTTCGAGGTCCGCAACCATTCAAGCGCCTTCCATCGCTGGTCCGCCCAACCTAATCCGACAAATGGTGCTGGTAGACGGTCGCTTCGCATGAAGCGCTTGAGCACGGCGCAACGGTGCAGGACCGCGATCGGATCGTGTTGTTGCGTGGGCTCGGGAAATAGCTCTTCCGGTGGAATCGAAACGCTTAAGACAGGGAGCCCCCAATCGCGCGATTCCCAACCCGCTCCGCTGCTCCGCTGGCCTATCTGAACGCGCGCTTTCATTAACGCTACGTCGACTGGCTTGCGGGCAAGTAACTCCTGATAGAAGATTTGCGAAAGCTCTGAGGTCACCGCTTGTTGAATCGGTGCCTGCGCAGCGACCACGGCCGGAATGCCGCTTGTCATCAGCATTTCAAGAAGAGAATAAAGACTGCCGGACGGCTGCGCACTGTCACACGCGTTCAGTACCACCAGGCGCGGTTTGTGCACCCTATCGAAAAAAAACTGGTAGATTCCCGCGGTATCCCACCACCATGCCTGGCCCATTCCAGGCGTATTAATTTTTAATGCCGGCCTCCCTGTCGTGGGAGACAGTTCTCCATGGCCGGTGAAGTGGACAATTTCCGGATTGAGCCTATCGAACACTGCACCCAGCGCCGGGAGCGACGGGGTCTGCAGCAACTCCGCATGGGCGAATATTTCTGAGCGCTGAAACTCTCGCAATACAGCGCCCGCGTCGTCTCCAGGGAAACCTCCGACTTTCCAGTCAATCGCCTCGCCGGTAATGACGATGGTATTGAGTTGGCGGGGCAGCGGACCGGGTGCCGAACCTCCGTCGGTCAGAACCCGCAGCATCGGTTTCTGCCTGTCGGCGAAATAGCGGTAGATAGCGCCGCCTTGCTTTTTTTGTGCGAGATACTCCCATGGCAGGTCAGCTAACAGGCGGGTGCCGCCTTGCCGGAGCGCATCGGACGGTCTGACGACCTCAAGATAGGTTCGCGTCTCGGCGACCCGCTTCTCTTCCCATCGGGCAAGAACAGAAGCATCCAGCAGAGAGCGAAGCTCGTGTCCGAAATCCTCAAACAGGCCGATTTGGGCTCCGACGGCGAATGCCATCTGCTGCTCGCGATCCGTCCAGCCCTGCTCGCGCATCTTGCCGAGTGGAAAATCGTTTGCAATGATCGGTTTATGCCCCTGCGGGGGGAAGGCAAGGTCGAACAGCGCAATCCGACCGTGCTGCTCATCCAACTGTTCCACGCGAAGCCACAGCGACTGCATGTGTTCGAATCCTGAAACGCAGCATCAAAGGCTCTATTTTAGAGGATCATGAAAGCAAAAGGTCAACCACCGATTTCAATCTACCCAGCGAGTGATCAGCTACGGTTGCCGTGAAAGTGCCTCCCCTGGCTCTGTATTGAGTAGATATCCCCGAAACCACCCTACAACTAGGAATATTTTCTAAGCCGTTGTCTGAAGGCGCCCTCCGCCTTTCCTTCGTCAGCGTCCATGTACGGCCTGGCAAACGGCGTCATACCCTCTTCCTGGCTCAGCAGGATCATCAACACCGCCTCCTCTATGAGTGGCTCGAGTTCGTGCGCGACGGCAGCGGTTTACCCTCCGCGCATAGGCGCCGCGCCACATAGTCTTCGGGCAAGAGGCCTTTGCTCGGAGCCGCCCGTCCCGGGCCCGCAATTCAAACATCAGGTTCAACGGTTCGTCGCAAATCCAATAATGGATCCCGACATTTGCCCAATCCTTTGGCCGGCGCACAAGCTGCACATTCTGCTTCGTCATTGCATGCGAGGACGCTAGCGAGCAGAATCCAATCTCGCGAGACAGGGTTGTCCTGGATGCCTGACGTTGCCGAAGCTTACCGAACATTCTCCCCGTGCGGCCCGCGGGGCCGCACGAGGTTCTTCAAGCAAACCTCGATCCATCAAGCAAACACCTTCTTGAGGCGAGCCATACTTGACCGGACCGATGCGTGCTCCGCGACAAAAGCCGGGCGTAGGTCTGCCCTGCTCCGGCGCTTTGGACACCACTATCAACGAGAATGCTGGCTCTTCAAGCAGACCCGCGAAACGGGAATGCAATAGGCCCGACAATATTGGGGAATATGTATCCCAAAATGCGAATTCGGGCTGCGCATCCGCGAAGCCACTTACCCGCAACCGTCCTGGCTATTGCTTGGGAAGTGGGCACTTCCTTTCAGTTCCGGCTTCTGTAGCCGCATCGAAAAGTCCTGTCGCGATCCCTGCCCCATCAAATAGCACAGAATTTGTCTTGCGATGCCGTAGCTGCTTTCGCCGTCCTTCTTCGCGCTTCGCTTTTCATGACCGCACGTGCGATGTTCCATTCGTCGTGCGAGCCAAAGCTGAGCTTGGTTCCCTCTATCAGCATAGATATGCCGCCGCGCGTCGGCTATTCAGACTCCAGTTACGCCGACCGCGATGGCGCGCTCCGCGCTGCGCCGCCAGGCCGATGACTTCACCGACCTAAGCTCGGCCGTGATCCGTCCGAACGCCCCACCCCGCGTGACCGTGAAGCGCGTGGACACACGCCCAAGTTCTCGCAACAGCCGAAGGGAAACGAATCTTCCGACTGACCACCGTCCTTTGCGGGGCTACGCCGCCAGAACCAACAGCCGGTTTATTTGAGGCGACCAAGCCCGTTGCAACCGCGTCCTTGCACTTCCATGCGCCGCCCACTCAGCCGCTAAACGAAACAACAAGGATCGAGATCATAATGACCAAGAACTTCTTGCCGAGCTTTTCCCTACATGACCATGCTCCTTCGGGCGGAGCTCTGAAGGTTATTGCGAGAACAATCCGTCGAGTTCCTATTCCCTGCGACGTGAAGACGTTGCGGCGGCGCAACAGCTCTGGATGTTCCGCTCCGGAACAGATGCATTTGGACTCACCCTCCAAACCAAGTTCTGGAATCATTGCCGCTAGCCGGGGCTGGAAGTGCTCATTCCGTAAACAATCAATTTTCCCGGTAGGCCGCAGGATCCATTCAGATCCTGCGGCCCCCTTTAGGTCCGCGGCGCACGCCTATAGAAAACAGGTACATCGCAGGCGACCAGCCAATAAGGCCGAGCCCGGGAGGGAGGAGGCGACAAGTCCGCCTGCTGAATGGGCCTTGCAGATCTTATGTCACCTCGCGATCGGCCCCAGCGTGGGACCAATCAGAAGCGTTGGATCAGCACCCGCCATAACGGCCCTGTCCAGTCTCGGCGCTCTGTGAACTGCTTCACACGCGCGTCACGGTCGCCCGCTAGGCTTATTCCGCTGGGAATTTCATGGGCTCGGTTGAGAAGCCGCCGTCAGGACGCTGTAGTACGAGCCAGCCGCGTACGTTCTTGTGATCAGGTGGTTGGGGTTGCCGGTGAGGCCAGTGTCAGATGCCGATGATGGAAGCTGAGCAATCGGCTCGAACACAAGTTTGTCGCAACAACATCCAACGATATCACCGCCTATTGCGAACCCGCCTGACCGAATTTGAGCGCATCTTCATTGAGAAGCGTTTGAGCGAAGAGCGATCAGAGCTGGAGAGATTAGCCAAGGCTCCTGCAAACGAGCTTCGATTAGACCGCCCGGATAATCAGTAGCCCAGTTTTTCATTCAGCTCGCAGCATCAATGCTGCGCCCGGTGACTTGAGCACAATTCTAGATCAGCGCTTCACATAGTGCGTCCATCTCCAGGCGTCCTCTTTGCGCGCTCCGCCGATGATTGGTGAGTTATGCGTCTCTTTTCCCAACGCAGTAAACCTATTCTTTTCTGGCTTTCTCGAACGGGGACTTCAAACTTCCTCGTATTGAGAACTCAAATCTTTCGGGGGGAAGTGGTGATGGCGAAACCTGCTGTTACTCGCGATGCGTTCCGTGGCTGTTTGCCTTCTATGCGGCCAAGGCTCACCACGACAAACAGCCCAACGGAGAACGTCGGGTGACTGGGTGCAGCCGGGGGTGTGACGACAAGAGGACGTAGTCCTCCATCGGCGCGGCTTGGGATGAGCAGCCTGTAGGTTCGGCTTCCGGCAGCTTTCCTGAAGGTGGCGCGATGAATCTTGTGCCGTCCGGTGCAATATCGGCCATGGACGGTGGAGCGCGCCCGACCGAACCTGGCAGGCCGAATCCGGAAAGATCGTTCCTGCCGCCGCATGGCGCGGGGCGGTTGCGCCTTTCGACAGAAGTGGCCTGCGTGGGCGGGCTGCTCTCCCTCTCCTCGACAACGTTGGCTTTCACGTCGATGCTCGGCGGCTCGAGCCTCACGGGCTCGACATGCGCACCGCCCCTTGTCGCTGCGGGGCCGCCATCCCCCCGCAGCATTCGCTGCCGGAGTGCAGTGGCATCGACCAATTGGCCGGCTCGCGTGAGGCGAGTGCCCACCGGCGACGAAGCTCGACACCTCACCGTGTGCGGAGTGCAGAAGCCGTGTACCTGGGCCGAAGCGGCGCTGCCGACCTGGGAAAGAGCCTGTCCGACAGGAAGGCCAGATCGAAGGTACCCGACATCGAAGCTACTGAAGACCCGGTCGCTTCTGCCCGGGGATAAGTTGCGCGGCTTCCTGGGCGCCCCAAAGAAAACTATGCAATTCCGCAATCTGTGGTTTACTGGTCCGCAATCAAGGGGATGCCGGCATGCGTGCGCGCAACGAACGCTATCTCGCGAGTCTCTTTCCGACCTCGCCCAAGCTTGCGATTTCGCCGAAGATCGAAATGACGATGCTCGCGGCGGCCAAGCACGCCGCCTCGGAATCTCCGCCTCCCGAGTTCACCTGGCGCGAATTCGCCGTCTTCCTGCTCACCACCGCGGCTGAGATCGAACATTCCCTGATGGTCCAGTACCTGTACGCAGGCTGGTCGTTGGGCGGCGCCCAGGTGCCGGAGGAGCACCAGGAGGCGGTCACGAAATGGAGACAGATCATCCTTGGAATTGCCAAGGAGGAGATGGGACACCTCGTGACGGTTCAGAACGTCATTCGCTTCCTCGGGGCTCCGCTCGCGCTCGACAGAGAAGACTACCCATGGGATTCCGTCCTTGCCCCCTATCCGTTCGCGTTGGAGCGCCTCACGCGAACCACGCTGGCGAAGTACATTGTCACCGAAAGTCCCGAGACCTGGCCGGACGACGTTAGCGTCGGGGAGCGCAAGGAGATCGAGAGGCTGGCGGCGGGCCCCGACGAACAGAAGATCAATCGCGTCGGCGCGCTGTACAAGAAGCTGATTGAGCTCATCGGCGATCCTTCCAAGCTGGCCGCCTCTGAATTCCACCCGGAATCCTATCCGACCCAATCGTCCTGGGACGAATATGCCCGGGGATACGGCAAGGGAGCACGCGGGTCGTCGGTCGCGGGCACCACGAAGACGCCGGACGTTCTCGTCATGCGGGCTGCATCGAGGGCGGACGCGGTCGCCGCGTTGAGCGCGGTCGCGGAGCAAGGCGAGGCACCCGACAAGGCGGCGGCCCAGGACGACGAGTCCTCTCACTTTCGTCGCTTCCTCACGGTCTTCAGGCACTTCCCGAAGGATGGCGCCTGGGAAGCGACCATTCCCGTGCCTTCAAATCCTGTAGCGCCTGGTCTGCCGGCGGCCAAGGGCCAGTCGCAGATCGAGGATGACCTGGCTGGACTTTGGGCCAACATCTTCAACATCCGCTATCGCATGTTGCTCAGCTACCTGGCTCATTCCCATACCTCGTCCGGCGAGGGCGCCCTGACGCGGCGACAAGGCGTCGTGATCAATAGGATGTTCGCAGAGATGTACACCCTGAGAGCGGTCGCCGCCGTGCTTTCTCGGCATCCCTTGAACGCCGCTGGCGAACAAAGAGCGGCAGCGCCGTTTCAGATGCCCTATTCGCTTCAGCTTCCGGATAGCGACGCCGCGTTCTGGCGATTGCATATCGACCTGCTGGCCGCCTGCCGCACACTTTTGAAAGATCCCAGGATCGCCCTAGGCACCGACGCCGAATATGCGGCCACCCTGCTAAGCCTCGACGCAACCGCGGCGGAAGAGATGCGCCTCTACGCCGACGCCGCTACCGTGCGCACGGGTCATCGCCGCTCGACGGGGGCCGCATGAGCATTCATGAAATCCGGATCCTACCGCCTCTCGCCGTCGCGCGTCTCGGCTCTTCCGAGGAGCCACTTGAGAACTACGAGCTCGTTGTTGAAGACCCCCTCGGACACCGGCAGATCCGCGCCGCCGAGACCCTGCGAGTTGACGCACGGACCGGCGAGATCTCGGACGCCTACCAACCGAAGGAACCGGTCAAATTCCGGGATGGCAAGCGCATCCGGCCGGTGGCCCCCTTTCTCGAGATTTTCGCGCGGACCGATGCCGACACGCTGGTCCCGCTCACCTTGGATCTCCTAGCCGCCGACGGCCTGAAACCCGCCGACGTGAAATGGACCGTCTCGCTGGGCAACCTCAAGGCGTTCCGGCGTACGGGCGTCGAGCAGGACAAGGTGCATGCTTCGACGTCGTTCAGCGACCACGATGCGCATCCAATCGAAGGCCGCTGCGACAATTTCCTTCCTGGCAAGATCCTTCCGCTCGGATCGGCCCGGTACATCAGACCCAACGCCGCCTTCCCCGAAATACGCCTGCGATACACGCCTGCGGCGGGACTGGTCTACGGAGCCTCGGAGAGGCGAATTTCGGCAATGGGGGTGAACGGCCCCATAACCGAAGTGGACGATGTCGTGAAGGACCGGATCATCTACGACGCTACCAGAGAGCATGCAACGTGGCTCGGCTACGTCGATCCGGGCGAACCCACGGACACCAATCCCGGGGCGATCTACGCCGGCTACGCCAACGAGAAGGGCGCACAGGTCAGTTGGGGCTATCTCGACGACGAGTGCGACGGCATCGTGGAAGCCGAACTTCAGGTCGGAGGCAAGACGCTGCGAGCGTTTGCGAGGATCGGGGCCGGTCCGCCCGGGTTCGCGCCGGATTCCCTTCCGATACGCACGGTCGCGGACGAAATCGAACAAGCCCTGTTCGGGCCCGAGGTTCGGCTCGCCGACGTCTCGGCCGAAGGGGTGGAAGACATAGTCCGCCGCGCTTACGAGACCGTCCGTCTCTTGAACACGGCGGTCCTCAACGGTAACCCGGTGGATGGCCGCCTTGGTACCGAGAGCATGATGTCATTGCAGGATTCCAACGACTTCCACCGCATGTTCGCCCCGATCATGGCGACCACCCTCGTCGACAATCTCTCCGTGGTCGCCTTGCACCAGTCGATCCTGACCGCACTGAAAAGCGGAACGCCGCCCTGGTTCGTCGACGTGCTGCGCCGACCGGAGGAAGTGGGAGACCTTTCGGACAAGGGCCGACGCAAAATGCCGGCCATGATGCGGGGAGCGGATGCGCGGTATCTCACGCTCACGCGGCGACAGATAGATCTGATCCGCAGGTCGGTGACGCGCGGGCTGTTTCCAGAACGGAGCGCAGAAGAATGAGCGACGATCGCGCCGAAATAACGCCCCGAAATCTAGCGGCACAACTGGCATATCGCGGTCGCGGAAATCCGCCTGCCAGCCATCCCACGTCCGCAATATCGAACTGCTTTCCGGGACTGGAATTCGACTTCCGGGCGGTCTGGCGGCGCTTCCTGGTGGGGATCGTGCTGTCCGAGAACAACAACTACGTGGTCGGATTCGAGGACGAAAAATACAAGGATCTCGTCGGCTGCCGACTCCTGAAGATCAACGAGCGGCCGATTTCCGTCCTGACCCAAGGTCCGGTCATGCCCGGCCGCGGTCCGGCTACGCTTTCGACCGGCGACAGTCCGGATGCAGTGTCGTTCATGGAGTGGTCGAATACGATAGCCCTGCTGGTCGGCCGGCAGGGCGCGAGAGTTCACTGCGAATTCACCAAGGACGCGAGCCAAAAGGAAGTGCTGCCGGGCAACCCCGATGTCCCCATTCAGACGATAGAGTTGGAGGTGAGGCAGATATTTGAGCACACCGATGTCGAAGGAACATCAGAGCGGCTTGCGCTTCTCTCGGAGGTCCTCGCGAAACCAGGAGAACTGAGCCAAGGGCTCTGTTCTCCCTGGCAGAACGATTATCGCGAGTGCGCCTGCTACTATTGGGCCGCGAGCAGGCCGGACTACGTGAACGTCGTCCCCGGCGACGATGGTCTCAGCCGGGGCGACAATTGGATGCAGCGCGAGAACACGGGCAACTACATCGTCGACAACCGGGATTTCCAGTCCAGCCTCAGCTACGACGATCTGTTCAAATCCTGGGAATCCGCACTCCGGTTCGTCATAGGCGGCATCCAGGAGCCTCCGCCAAAGTGAACCAGGAAGCGTCATCGAGGATCGTGTCGAACGCTGCCGAAAGCAGCAGGCCGCGGTTCAGCGACGTACACCTGCTCCGTACCGGAGAAAGTGGTCATCTTTTCCTGGTTGACGGCAGCCAACTCTTCGATCTCGACGCCAATACCTTCGCCAGTTTCGTGTCTGCCTCGAGCGACGGTGAGGTTTCGGAACTCCTGACGAAGCTCGGACTGACGAGACAACGACCGCATATCGGCGACGAGGTGCCCGGCGACATACCCGTGCGCGCGATCTCGTTGGCGATCGCACAGAAATGCAATCTCGGCTGCACCTACTGCTATGCACGAGAAGGCGAATTCGGGTCGTCGCCGAAGAACATGCCGCTCGAGACCGCTTTGGCGTCCATCGATCTCCTCATCTCGGAGACACGGCCGGACGAGCGCATCAATCTCGCCTTCCTAGGCGGCGAGCCGTTGATCAACAGGGCCGTCCTGCGGCAGGCGACTGCGTACGCTTCGGAAAGGGCACATGCGAGAGGCCAGAAGATCGGATTTTCGATCACCACCAACGGCACCTTGATCGACGGCGACGACGCCGACTTCTTCGAAAGTCATGGATTTGCGGTCACGGTAAGTCTCGACGGTCCGGCAACGGTCCACGACCGGCTGCGTCCGTTCAAGAGCGGTCGCGGAAGCTACGATCGGATCATCGAGCGCGTACGGCCGCTCTTGCGGCGCACGGGGCGCCTGCAAACGACCGCGCGCGTGACCGTCACGCCGACGAATTTGGGATTGAAGCAGACCTTGGACGAGCTTCTTGGCATCGGCTTTCACAGCGTCGGATTTTCACCGATGCTGGCCTCGCCGACCGGACGCGGAGAATTGGACGAGGCCGACCTGCAGAACATGCTTGCGGCCATGATCGAGTGCGGCGAGGAGTTCGAACGGCGCGTGATGGCGGGAGAGCGGTATGCCTTTTCCAACATCACGACCGCGCTCCACGAGATCCACAAGGGAACCCATCGACCCTATCCTTGCGGCGCCGGAGGTGCCTATCTCGGTGTTTCGGCGGACGGCGAACTTGCCGCCTGCCATCGGTTCGTCGGCGACGAAGCCGGAGCGATGGGAAGTATCGAGGGCGGCATCGATCACGACCGAAAGACCGCGTGGCTGGAGGACCGCCACGTCCACAGACAGCAGCCCTGCCGCACCTGCTGGGCGCGATACCTCTGCGGCGGAGGTTGTCATCACGAGGTCATCGCCCGCGGAAGGCCCGCCTGCGACTTCATAAGGGGCTGGCTGCTCTACGCTCTGCAGACCTATCTGCGATTGGGTTCCGAAGGTCTCGGCCGAGCGTTCGGCGCGGGATCCGGTCCAGCAGCATGATGACGTTGGACACGGAAGTGCTCGTGATCGGTGGAGGTCCGGCCGGTGCGGCGTGCGCGCTCGCGCTGTCACGGCTGCGCAGAAGCGTGATCCTTTGCGAAGAGGTCTCGTTTCCTCGCGACCACATCGGGATCTGCCTCAGCCCGGGGTTATTCAAACAGCTCGAATTCCTGGGTGTGCCGCATGTCCTGGAGCATCCGGCCCATCGGCATGGCCTGACGTTCGAACGGCGATGGGGGGCGATCGACTCAGCCCTCGCGCCTTCCGAAGTCCTGGTCGCCGACAGGGGGCGTTTCGATTCCGATATGCTCGCTACGGTCGCCGGTTCTTCGGCGAGAGTTCTGCAGCCCGCTCGGGTCGCGAAGGTGACGCGCTTCGCCGGAGGCTGTGTCGCCAACGTCGCCACTGCGGCGGGCATGCGACAGGTTCGGGCCGCGTTCGTCGTCGATGCCAGAGGCCGAAGCTCGGGGCATCGTGCTCGAAGACGCCTCGGAGCCCCCACCGTTGCCGTGCATGGCACGTGGAGAGGCGAAGTCCGACCGACCGTGCTGATGTCTTCGAACGGTTCTTCGTGGGTCTGGGCGGCGCCGACCGGTACGCGGCGGAGCCTGGCCGTCGTATTCACGAGCCCCGACGCGCTACATCGCCTGAAGGGGTCGTTGGAAAAGCGCTACCTACGCCTTCTTGAAGAAGCGGACATCCTGGAGCGGGGACTCGAACTCGTATCACCGCCGCACGCATGCGACGCCACTCCGTACTTGACCGAAGGAGGCGAGACGGGACTTCTGCGGATAGGCGACGCCGACGCAGCCTTGGATCCTCTTTCGTCCAGCGGCGTACAGGCAGCGGTTCAATCCGCGTTGTGCGCAGGTCCCGTGATCAATACCCTTCTCACCCCGTCGGCGGACCATTCGGCCGCGAACGATTATTGGAGTTCTCGCCGGATAGCGCGAAGTGAAACTCACAAGAGTTGGGCGGCGGAGAGATACGCCGAGGCTTTCTGCTTCCATGGGACGGAGTTCTGGAAGGACCGGGCCGCAGCAGCTTCGGCAGCCAGGCCTTCCCCAGTTTCTCCGACGCTCTTGCCGTTTCCGGATCAACTATTGATGCTTTCGGACCAGGTGACGTTCGTCGAAGCTCCATGCCTGGTAGATGATCTCGTCGTGCGGGAGCGGTGCCTGTTCCATCCCAATCTCGACGAGCCGATTGCATTTGTCGACGGACTTGCACTTCGCCCGATGATCAAGGCATTCGCCGGAAAGACGACCGCGGCCCAAGTCGTGACGCTTTGGTCGTCGTTCTACACACCGGAAAAGGCGGTGGAGTTGCTACGTTGGTTTTGGCGGCATCAAATCGCGGTCGCTTGCTGATGCCGATGAAGCTCTCGGTGCTACCCGATACCAGGAAGTTTCTCCTGCTTGCCGTCCCCCTGATCGTCGGCAACCTGATTGTCGCGCGGGCGCTTCCGGTACTGAACCAATTCCTTTTTCTCGACATGTGGGCCACTGCCACCGCCAGCATTCTGGGCGGCCCGTGGTACGGAGCGATCATCGGCTGTCTCACAAATCTGACCGGAGACGTCTTTTTCGGAGGCCAGTATCTGAATTACGCGCCGGTCAGCGTGTGGGGAGCCATCATCTGGGGCGCATTTGCCCATCGTTGGGGGCTCGGCCCCTTCATTCCGCCTGAGCATAAACCCAATCTCTACCGGCAACTGACCATCAGGATTCTCGTGAACGGGCTCGTGGTCGGCGTCGTGTGCATGCTGCTGGTGATGGCGATCCTCGACGACTTTTCCGCTTGGATAACCGTGCCCCCTCGGGACGCCGCGGCCAAGGAACATCCTGCCGTCCTCATGCTGCGGATATTCTATGATTACTTTGAGAAGATCGGTCTCGCGGAGTACGGCTTGATCGACACCGCAAGGTCGCGGATGTCGGATCTTCTCACGTTGCCGATGCACCTCGTGATGACCATTCCGGACAAGGTCTTCAGTGCGAGTCTTGCGTTCTACATCGCCATCTGCATTGCCCGGAAATCCGACTACGCCGAGTGGCTCCTGGCAGGAAGAAAACCGTCCTTACATCCCATTTTCTCGCCTGTGGCGTTCGTGTGCATCTTTCCGGCCATTCTGGCGACTCTTGTCGCGATCAACCATCCCGGTTTCGGCGTCGAGAAGCTACCTCACTATTGTCTCTGGCTGTCACCTCTCTTGGCGGCTGCGCCTGCGCTGCGCTCGGGACTGCGTGGAGGGGTGGCCGTCGGTCGAAAGAAGCAGAGCGTCGACGATCATCCCGGGGCTTACCGCAAGCTTACCAATACGATGGACCTTCTGCACTACGATCTCTTCGACCTCTATACGGTCGGCTACGCCATCGCGTTGTTTACGGTCTTCGCTCAATTCACCGACAACGGCGTCGTCATGGCGATCAAGGAAGTATTCGAGAGAGGGATCGGGGTGGTGACGCTATTGTTACTTCTGAAGGTCTTGCCCGTATTCGCCAGTCACCTACTTCACGACGCCTGACGCCTTCGCCAATTTCCGACGCGTGTGGCGCCGATCGCAGGATAGATAACGGCACGGACGATCTGATCTGCTGCTGCGCGGTGGTCATGAGATGTCTTCCCCGGAATGCGCCGAAAAGAAGGACTCGCGGTCTGGCATGCCCGCACTGGATCAGTCGTTGCACCGATCGCAATGCTATGTTCGAACGGTCGTCCTAACCCATCCTGCATTGATTCGGTTTCGGGCAGAGATTTTCGAATCATTCCCAAAGAGGAAATTGGTGAGCGAAACATTGATGCTGATGTCGAGCGAACGCAGTGATGCCACCATCCCACCGGTATCAAGAGCGCCTCGCCCGGCTCGAGCACGACGTCGAAGATCTCCGCCTCCGCAAATCGCGGATACTCCAGATGAAATTCCTCACGCGACAGATCGCGGCGCCGTTCAATCGAGGAGTTCGTCGGGTCCTGGCGAAAAAGGGCGCGCCTGACATCCAGAAGCGTTTCGAGATTTCCAACGCGGCGGCCGAGCGGCTTGGCGCCGCGGAAGATCGGATCGTTCGCTACCCGATGAACGAGATCCGCCTTCGATCTGACCCACCGCGTCAGCCCTTCTGTGCGCCCCCTCTTAGCCATCGCGCCGCGCCGCCCGATTGGCACCACGAGGTATGCCGCCCTCTTCGATCGAGGCTTGGCTTCGCCCTCGCCTGCGACCCCAATACACCGAGGGAGGAAGGGCCAAGCCCCAAGGCGCCGCCACGCCGGGCCTTCCCCCATAGGGGTGACACTTTGCAATTCGACTTTGCAGAGCGTTGCAGGCCTGAAAACATAGAGCTTTGCAGCACTTTGCCGAAGTGTATTTTGCAAAGTTGTTGCAAAGCTCACGATTTCTAATGAATTCAGCAGGTTAAGAACCGTCATTGCAAAGTGACCCGGGGACTTTGCAATGCCGCGAGGAGGGACTTTGCAATGCGAGCCTTGCGCCACCGTGTATGAAATACACTTCGATCACTTGTCGCCGTCCGGCGGCAGCGTCTTCTTCAAACGCCCGGACATGTTCCTAATCTGTGCCCCCAAGTTCGTGACCTATGTTTTCCGTGAACTGGGATGCGAGCGGCTTCCCGCCAAATGATTGGTTTGCGTTGGCCGTTGCGCTCAAAGACACAGATGAACAAGCTACCGCAGCTCTTGCTGGCGCGACGGTGGGCTGTCAGGGATTCACCAGAGACGGCGGAGGCGTGATCGTGGATGTAGCGATACCGCGGCGAAAGGGCTGAACTGTTCAACGCAGAGCCAGCCGGCACACCGCCCCGCTATTGCCTGCGAAATAGCCAGAGCCGGCCCGAATTGGTTAATGGATTGTTAATCGGCGTTCGGCAGCCTTGCGGTCGCGCTGCCGATTAGCCCCCCAGCCACGGTAGCGCAAGCGATGGCCGGCGGCAGCGATGCCCGCCGGCCATTGTCCAGGAGCGGCAAATGGCTCTTCAGGTTCTCGAAGCGCAACTTGGACTACCCGAATGAAACTGCTCAACGAGCGGCCCTACGCCGAACCGGCTAGCCCAATGATAGAGCGGTCGAAATCCACCGCTGCCACGCGATCAGTCTACTAATTGAGCAAAGAATTTCCCACTCTTCCTACTCGCTCGCCCCCGCTGCTTCTGAAAACGCTGCAAGCGAGCGTAAACCGCTTGGCGGGTGCGGCCTAGGCGTCCGCCGACCTCCTCAGCTGTGGCACCTGCGCCAAAGAGCGAGAGCAATTCCGCCTCTTCGTCCGGCAACCACGGACGCGTCGATGTGCCATTGTTCGTCATGCGCGACGCCCCTAACGCCTAAAGACGCGGCGGCGCCGGCCGCCGCGGGGGGTCGGGAAACCGAGTTGGCAGCTCTGAGCGCGGCGGCGCTGGCAAGCGGCTGGGCCCTGGCACGCGATTGCCGCGCGTCATCCACGCTGCCAGACGAGCGTAGCTTCGCCTGAGAGCCGGAACGAACCAAGCAGATGCGCCCTCGTGATCCATGCCGCAGAACAATATCCATGAACCATTTAGAAAAGGTTGCCGGTTGTTCCCGATCCGTAACTGATCGTAAACCATGCGATGGCAACAAATGGCGATGCTCGTCCTTCTACGCAACGCATGGATGGAGCGAAGCTCAACCGGCAAAGGTCTCGAATATCGTTTGACGGAAGCCGGCTTGGCAGAACTTAGCCGCACCCGATAGGCGCGAACCGGTGGGAAACGACGAACGTGTCACAGGCCATGGAATTGATCGTCGCTGGCTACGTCAAGGTGCGGGACCGTCCCGCTCTGACGGAGTTGCTGGCGCATCGGCGCAAGGTGCTCGCTGAACTGCAAGCTGTATCAGGCATCAACCCCGAAAACGCAGTCAAGGCGATCCAAGACGAACTGGCTGTGATCGAAGCCGGCCTCGAAGAACTTAAACCGCCGCCCGGTTCGCTCCCTGAGAACGACTGGAGCTAGAGATGCGCGTTAACAAGATCAATTGGGACAAAATCGGCCGGGTGACGGAGCCGGGTCGATATAAGTGCTTTTTCGGATATCTCACCGTCACGCCTGACGACCTCGATGTGTGGGCACGTTATCCGGACGCGACGTTCACTTTGATCACGCAAACGGCGGATGAGCAGTCAGTTGGCGAAGAATATCGTCTCGGCGCGTTCGACATAGGAAATCCTGAACAGTAGCGCAACGGGCGAAGCTGATGGCGAAGCGAAGGCGGCATATGAAGCCGTGCATCCGGAGACGAAGCACGGAGGGGCGCGGCGCGGAGGTGGAAAGAGTAGACAAGTTGGCCACTCTAACGACCGCTTTACGGCCGACACTGCCGCCTAAACTGGGACGCCGGGACGTTCCATTCGCCGCGACGCGGCCCGCGCCAAGGCGTTAGGCCCGATCTGAACCGGGTCACCGGAACGTCGCCGGATAAGAGCGCCGAACTGGACGCGCATGCTCCGCCGCTTGTTCCAGATTTAACTCTCCGCGGCGACATCAAGCTTAACCCGCGGTTTCGATTGCACCGGAGCTGCTGAGCGTTAGCCTCTCTGCACCGGACATTGTCCCCGTCCGGGCTCACCATGGTGAAGCCGTCGCGCCATTATATTTGGCGCGGCGGCTTCGTTTATCGGTCACAACGGTATGAGCTTTATTTGGCGAACAGGCCCGACGATGACCGGCCCGATCTCGTTGAGATGCGACGACAGATCACGAACTTGCGCTCGCAACACTCTGACAATCTTCTCGTCACATCGCGATTGAACCGCTTCCTCGCGAAGATTGCTTTTCTCTCGGAGCCAAAAGATGCGGCGCACGCTCGACATCTTCAGTCTGAATTCGCTCGGATGCTGCGAACTGTTGACGAAATCGTCTCACGAGGCCGATCCACGAAGCCGCGGCTCAAGTAACACTAACGCACGGACGTTCTTGCGCCGATCCGGCCCAGCGCAGATGCTGGATGCAGTCGCGAAGTCGTCCTCGTTTCGCGTATTGGCGCCTTCGCGGCGAGGGGGCGCCGTCCTCTCGGTCGGCGGCCCCGCCCATGGGGGCCTAGTAAGCACGCCGCACTACTCGGGGCAGAGATGGCACTCTCGGAGCAAACCGGTGGGCAAGCGCGAGCACTGCGGCTTCGTCGGTTTCGAGCGCGATCTTCTGAGCGAGCATCACATCCCCAGCCGCCAGAGCACGATCGGGAACGAAACACCAGCCGACCGCGGGCTGCCCTGATGCGTCGAGCTCTACGACATTGCTCAGGGTACCATATTGAACTCGATATCGTTTGCCGGTGTGAGAACCGATGACTTCGAAATAGTTGTTGGCATCGAATTGCGCACGCTGCGCTGGAGATAACCAATCCCGCAGCAGGCGCCGCGAACGCGCTTCCGGGCCGTTTTGCTCGGTGAAGCTCCGATAAAGTTCACGGAGGGCACGGAACCGCGCACTGTTAGCGTCACCGCGTCTAAACAGAAACATCGTCGCATCGCGATAGCTTAGCCGCCGACGAGACGCGGATAGAATAGTGTCTCATCCGCGGTGGGATCAAACGACCGTGTGACCTTCAGTTCACTGCCCGCCTTTCGCGTCGCGGCGGTAAATCCCTGATCCGTGAGCTGCTTAAATCGCCGTGCGGCCTCGGCTAGCCCCTTCGGATCAGTTTGTTCAAAGAAATGTCTGCTGTCGCCCGTCTGGTCCAGAACGATCTGGGTAGCCATGGAAAGAACTCCGCAATGCGTAGGGCTCTGATGAAGGAAAGAAACCTCGCAGCACTAAGAAGTGTTCCTAAGTTCGGCACGCCTTGGCAGTTCTTCTGGCGAGGCTTGAAATCCACAAATACCTGATCCTCCGCCACCTAAGCCGGCACGGATGGGCGAAGGCCGCCGGAGCGGTAGGCGCGAACCGGAAGAGGCCGCGGCGACACCGCCGCCAAATGGGGACGGCTGAACGGGCGATCTGCTGCGGAGCGACCCTGTGGCCAAGGCGCTGATCTGGATCGTTTCAAGACGTCGCGTACCAGCCCTCAGGAAATGGAATGAGCGGCCAGTGCGTGTTTTCGGCGTTGTCGATCGCGGCGGCGGGTTTGCTCGCAGGTGTAAGATCGGTGGAGCAGTCCTCCACCTCAGCCACCTCAGCCACCTCAGCGTCACTCGCCGGGCTGCGCGCGGCGCACCTCAAATCGATTTGCATGAACAAAGCTCCCCACCGGAAGCGCGGTTAAATTTGCAGAGTTCTCAAAAAATCGATCAAGACTTAATCACCCGACAAGATATCGGGTCGCATTGGCTAGCGATAGGAGCGCGAACCTGACCTAGTTGGTGGCCAGCGCTACTCAAGCGTTGCCGCGCGCCGAGAAACGAAAATGGGGTTTCGGGAAAGCACGTGGCGATCGCCGCCCTGAAAGAACCGGCCGGATCTCCCTCTTGAACGAACCTGGATGTAAATTGAGTGCAGCTTAGTTGCCTTGGTGAAGGACCTTGGCGACGTGCTTCTTGAGCGGTTCGCCGGTCGCGGTTGCAAGCTTTTGGGTAAGGTCCCACAAGTCCTTGCTTTGCGCGGATGCGGTATCGAAAGTCTTGCGCGCCTGCTCCGCGGACAAAGTGACGACATCCGCTGCCGACTTGCTACCCAAGAGTTGGACGAAGAAATCGATCGCAGAGGCGGTATTAAGGTTCGAGATCTCGATGACCTTGAGCCCGTAGTCTGTCACGCTCCTGGCATTTCCCGAATAGGTCTCGCACAGCGCTCCAGCCATATCTTCTGATGCGGCTTTGATCTTCGCGCAGCCTTCCCGTGCGTGGGCGACGCCCTGCTCGGAAAATTGACCGAGCACACCGGGCAACGCAAACTTCGCCAATCCGAACGGTGGCATCGCGAAGCCGTTTGTTCCGTTCACTTCAGCCTTTTTATTTTCACTCACAGCTGCTGTCTCCAATTTTCAAGCGAAATCATTTCCCGAAACGCTGGCTTGCGCCACAGGAGTTCGTGAGTGGAAAGTTTTCCGCCTCAGCGACCGTTCAATTTTGATGAGCTTCAATCCAGTCCCGATACCACCATGTCCAACGACAGGAGAGCTGTCCGTTCGCTTTGCGACTCTCGACAAAAAAGCTTCGGAGGATGTCAATACGCACGATCGTACTATCAACAGTCTGCTTGCAGCGCCCTGGCGTGCGGGTCACCGTTGTTTCCACGATCGCGAGCCAGCCGTCGATGATCGCCGACGACTCGCCGCCAGGGCCGACGTGTTCACCGATCTTATCGAGCTCCAAGCTAGGGTCGGCCGCAATCCCTCTGAACGCCCGGTTCCCCGTGAGCGCGAGTCGCGCTATCGCCTGCAACAGATCCCCGAGCGTCAGACCATCGCGCGGCCGGAAGGGAAGGGACCGCGTTTTCGAGGACTAATCCTGAGCGAGACTGCTGCGGCAATCCAGAAATTGCTAGGACTTGGTAGCCAGCGCACTTGGTCGTTCGTTCAAGCTGTGTGCCGCAGAATGAGCTTGACGAATGAGCCCGGCATTTGCGCCGGGCTGATCGCCAGTAAGGTTCAGGTGCTGGGCAACGGACCAACTAGGGAAGCTCCTGAGCGGTCGTCGGTTCGGTTTCTGACATTGCTGCCTGCTCAGGCCGCTTCGCATGCATGTCACTGGGCCCAGCATGGCCCATGGCGCTGCGCTCGATCACGCGGAACTGCGCAATTGCGCGCGCGACGGGCTGCACAGAGTAGCATTCGAAACTGACGTGAAGCCTAAAGCGAAAATAAGTTCCGCTTTGACCCTCTGGCGGAACTTAACTGGCTGCCGGTGAAGGACAAATTTAGTTATGCCCCGTAATCATGATGACTCCACCACAATTTAAAAAAATAAGGTTGGGGAAAACCAAGCAGGGAGTTTTTCGATGGAAGCTATGCGCCGCTTTCGCGCGATCGCGTTGCTATGCCGACAGGCCGCCGTGCGTGATCCCGAGAGAAGCTGGAAGCTGCTCGCAGAGGCAGAGTACTGGGAGCATCTGGCGGCTTCGGTCTAGCTCGCTGAGCTTCGGCCTAGCGATTATTCGATCTTCTCTCTTTTTTCGCCGACTACTTCACTTCACAAAATTAGGGGCAGGTAATGTCCAGTATTCGTCAGGTTTATAATTGTGCGCTTCTGCGTGAACGTCTGCAAATGATGCTGGCGGAGCTTCGAGAAGTCGAGAAGCTTCGAAACAGAGTCCGAGATGTAGAAGCGAGAACAATCGTCAGGAGACGGCGTGCCAGATTGAGCGGCAGATCAAGAGCGGTTTGAAGACGACGCTAGGTCGCAACCCGAACATTGGGCTGGATGGACTCGCACGCGCGACGTCGATGTGCGGATTACGAGCCATCATGAAAGCTGACATCCTTTGGAAGCAAGGCTTGCGTCTCCATCCCCGCGAGTAAGACGAATGCTGGCAGGAGCTGGTCATGCTCGTGCGAACCCAGCCACAACGGCGACGACAGCCGTTGGTACACGAATAGATCAGAGCGCCGTTCTCCAGGAGAACCATCTGAGCCCCAGCCGCTCCGAGTCAGAATTGCGTCCTTTCATCCTAGCATTCCGCGGGTTTGAGTGTCGTTGATGCGCTACGTGGCGTACGCGGTAGATTTGTCCGGAGTGGCAGTCGGCATCTACGAACTGGAACGTGCGGGCAATGATGGAGCAAGGCACCGAGCGGAGAAGTTTCTCGAAGCGGATCCGACCGTAGAATCGGACGGAGGGCGGCGCGTTGCGCGGCTCACCCGTCCAGCAGGCGAAAGCGGTGACTGATTACGGCCCCACCGTCCCAATCAGTGAAGCACCTGTATCGAACCCGCATCGTTGATAAGGAATAGCTCGCGGTCTAAGATTGCAACCCTATTTAAGGTATTGAAGAGCGGCTCATTTCAAGTAGGTAGTTTTCCGAGCGGTACCATGAATAGTCGTGCGCGGCTGTACAATCGGTCTTTTGCCTTGCGGCAGCGTTGTGAGGCGCTCGTTTCGCAACTGGCCGGACTCAGGGATCTGACGGGGTGGCCAAGGCCGAGCAAAGTAAACCATCCCATCAAATTCCTCGTAAAAAACTGCCGAGATGGCGCTTCGCCAGGTCTGCAGGCAGACGCACCGTCCGTCCCTCACGTTCGAACCGCTGCCGCCCCTGATAGCGGCGCGGCCTGTACGTCCGCCAAATCAGCCGGAAACTCGGAGAGCCCTGAAGGACAGCAAGCAAATGCAGCGGCGACGAAGGGTCCGCTCGTAATCCGGCCGCCGCCCGCTTCGTCATGGCAGGTTACTTTCCGTGCTGCTAATTTAGATATATACAATTTAAACGTGTGCTAGACATTTAAAAGGACGGGTGGTGCCATGCTGACACAGATGACGGAGATCGGCGTGACTTCTTGAAAACCTGCGGCAGGTTCGCGGCCGTGACCCGCCCCACGCTGACCGCCTTGCTTTCCACGTCCTTGACCACAACTGCCATCTCAAGGTCGGGAGGCGGCGTCATCCATCATCATGAGCACCATGACCACCACGACCACGATTGAGCAAGGCCGCTGATCCGAGCGACAGCCCATATTGAACGAAGGCTTGCCGCCGATGCCAAACGTCGAGCATCCACCTGCAGTGGGTGCCGAGCAGACTAGTCCCAGCTGCGCGTCGGCCCCGGGCTGTGGCCTCTCTCTGTCTGGTACAGCCCCCGAGTCTACCTTCCCCGTCAACAGCGCAACAGCACAGCTTCCCGAAGCTCGCGGCTGGAGCTTAAGACGGAGACGATACCCAACGCCATTAACAGCACGCCTATCCAGGTTGCCGTCGAGCCTCTTCCCATATCGCCCGCCTCTGTAGCACGCACGCCGATCGGCATAACCGGAGGCACGGAGGCAGCCAGCGCTTCGCTGGCGACCGGCGCGGCCGGAAGAACGTTCGCCAAGTCGACTTGGCGCGGGACGGGGTGATCGGGCGTGGGCTCGCCGGTCGCAACCTCGGTGAGGGGTGTCGCCGGGACCAGGGCCGCCGTGCGAGTGCCGAAAACGGATGCGGCATCAACTAGCTTGACTCCGCGCGCGGGAGGCGCCGCCTGAGCCCCCTCGGCCGGTGCGGGACGCAGCAGCTCCGCGCGCGCATCAACGACCGCGCTCCGCCTGCGCCGTGCGGTCTCGTTCTCGTCGGGACTGGTGCCGCGATTGGCCACGCGACGATGGACCGGCTTATGCACCGTCGTGGTGTGCTCGGTCAGGAACCAGCATTTGCGGTGGCCGTCCATTCGATAGACCCAATGCTGGCCCTCGGGCGGCGAGTTGCCGGGGCGTCCCAAGCACTCCGCCTGCGGCGGAGAGGCTACGGCAGGTTGGGGCGCGTTATTGAAGAAGTCAGCAAAGGGGGTGGAGGAAGCAGGTGTCGCCGAAAGACCGACAACAAGAACTAAACCGGCGAAGAAAAATCGCAAATGACCGGACATCGAAATCTCCCGGTGTTGCGCCCCGCCCGCCGTGACCCTTCGCGCCGAGATGGGCCGCCGTGCGGCTCAAATCTGGCGGCGCCGAGGATTCATTGTGCTCCTGAACTAGATCGATTGCGAAGAAGCCCGATCCCCCGCCGCCATAGGCGTATGATCATCCGCTATACACTGGCTGAGCGGTGAATGACGGAGTACCTGACGTTCGACACCGTGAGGAAGCCGATGAACGAGGTCAGTCGTCGGTATCCAGCCCAAATTCCACTGCAGCAGATAGGTTTGCGCGAGTAGCGCGTATGGCTCCGCATGCTCCGGATCAAGGTGCTAGCTGACCTGCAGAGGTTTGCGGTTAGTTGGTTAGTGTCCGGTGCAAACCGGTAATAGAGTTCGCGGCGCGCAAAAACAGCTCGTATGATTCCACGCTCATCGTCTTATATCCCGAGCTCTTATGACGGGGCTTTGTCGCGCAGCTTGATCTTAAGCGCCGAAACGATTTTGTTGTTGACTTCGTCCTGCACCGCAAAGATGCCATGCAATTCGCGGTCGTATCTGTCCGCCCATACGTGTCCGCCAGTCGCCGCGTCGATTACCTGTATGGTGATTCCAACCCGGTTGCCAACCTTTCGAGCACTGCCCTCGACAACAAACTGCGCTCCAAGCTCTTGCCTGCCCGCCGATATCGATCGACTTCCCCTTGTAGGTAAAAGTGGAGTTTCGGGCGATTACGAAAAGCCCGAGCACCTTCGAAAGATCGGTGATGATGTCCTCAGTGAGTCCCTCGCTGAAGTATTCTTGTTTCGGATCTTCGCTCATGTTGAGTAGGGGGAGGACGGCTATACTGGCTCGGTTAGGCTCCTCGAGAGGAACACCTTTGCTCGCTTTCGCCGGCTAACCGCGAATACCCTTACGGGCTCGGCTATGTTCTTGAGCTGGCGCTCGCCCAAGTCCGCGAAGGTCCCGTTCACCTTGCCAACGACATCCACGAGACAGGGCCGTTCATGCGGGACAGATAGACTTACGAAACGACAAAACGAGCAAGCTTTTCGGGCTGGTGAATGTAATCATAGAATCACAGATCACTAAGACAAAACACATTGCGGAAATGTACGAGAACATTGTTCCGGACACGGCGAAAGAACAAATCGAAAAGCGCGATGATCCTAAACATTTGCAGCCACCCAAGCCCGAAAGTAGTCTCATTTTACTTTCAAGTTGAATAGCTGGATGGATGCGCCCAAGAATTCACTCAGAGGGTCATATTGATGGTAACAAAGGCACCGCCAACCAACCGGTGACCAATACTACGGCGCAACCCAACGCGAACAAACCTCATCATTCGTCGTCGGATTCTTCCGCGTGTTCAGTATCCTTCGGGCGCCCCTTCCCGCTCATAACGGCCTGGTTGCTAGTTCGACTCCTGGGGAAATCGCCCGCACTAGATTTTCGACTGGTCCCCTTCGCCCTGCGGTTCTGAGGGCGGCGTTACTTCGTACGGTTGAACGCCGCGTGATAGCTCGCCACTAGGCGTACTTCTCTGCTCAACCTGCCAAGGTGTTCTTCTAGTCAACCGCAACCTGCGGCTGCCCTCCTAAAGTCGTAATGAGCGCCCAACAACTTCATTGTGACAACAGCGACAAGAACGCAAATGATCTGCAACAACGTTCTGGTCGAGAACACTCTATTTAAGCGCGTCGTGATGCCGCCTTCTAGCGCTGATGACCGAGCCGGATTCCAAGCTTGAGCGCCTTTTGGCGGAGTGAGCCTTCTGAGCGCTTTGTGAGCTTCGCAATTTTCGCAACCGGAGTCTTCGCTTTCGAATGAGCGCGCAGCTCCTTCACGTCAGCCTTCGTGTATTCACGACGCACAGGTTTCTTCTTCGTAGCCGTCTTCTTTGCCTTCTTCGCCACTCTTAGCTCCTCGATTCGAGAGTGGGCGTACTAGCACAGCTACATTGAGGCGCAACTCTCCATCAGTTGTCCCTATCCGCTGGTCCAACGCGTGAACTCGCTGTGACCTCAGTTTCGCCGGCGATTTGATGCCGGAGACACTCGGCCTCTGCCCGAAGTTCAAGCATGCATTAATGCGCTGCTGGCGGCTGGCATGACCACCGGTGCTGCCAAATTCATCCACGACGAGCGCGGCATCGAGACGTTTGGAAAGGCCCCGGCCGGGCGCTGGCGCGCCTTCACGCCGACCTTCGTCTTTTCTTTGCACACGGGGCCAAGTGAGCACGGGCACGGTGTGCTACGAGCTTGCCAACAGCGCATCCGGTCTGTCCGATTTGCACGCTACGCGACGCACCTTTTGTTTGTCGCCGGACGGTCGGCCTGAATGGGGAGCAGATTCATTTATGCCCTTCCATGGCAAGCCGCAGCGCCTTCGGGATACGCTGCGCTTTTCCGCCTGAGATAAACGCCACACGTACACGCGCCCTGACCAAGAGATCCTCTGCGCGCCTGCATTCCTGCAGTAAGGTGATTGACGCGCCTCTCACCTCTTGCGGGAGAGTAACGACGTCAAGCACGTCGTCCAAGACCGCCGGCTTTAGAAAATCAATTGTCATCGACCGAACGACAAAGGTAAAGCCGGGCTCATCGTTCTGCGCCTTTTGGAGCAGCGCGTGCTGACTCGTTCCGAGCAGGCGCAAGTAATTCGTCCTGCCGCGCTCCATGAAGCGCAAAAAATTCGCATGATACACAATTTGGCCGGAATCCGTATCTTCGAAATAGACGCGGACCTGCAACTGATGGCATCCATCGCGAATTTCGCCGTCAAGAGAGGCTGTCACAGTGCGATTCCCCTTGTTGGGTTTTCGAGAACTCGTTCTCTTGCGCGGACGCGCTTTTCCGAGCAAATCGTCAAAATCTTGGGCATTGCAGCGCCCTCTCTTTCGCGCTGTGCGCATGGGGCGGGCAAGCACCGAAGGGGTTCTCGCCCTTAGTGCTGGTAACTTGTTCGATATGATATCTGGAAGGTAGGGTAAGTCCAATAGCAGTCAGCTGCTTTGGCGGCGTCTCCCGCAGGGCGGCAGATGACGGCTCCGATGATTGCCAGGAAGGCAGAGGATTCGCGTCGCAGGCGCGCAAGCAGTTAGATCCATCCGGTCGCGGAGTCGCACGCCAGTGGGTCGGTGCGGCTCCGACGTGTCTTGCGTCCGGTTCAATGACGTTCGTCGTTTGATGACGCGAAAACGGCGTCGTCAAGCTATGGACGGCATCAATCGGATGTCTCGCACCTCAGACACAAGTATTTCTACTCCGCTTTGCTTAGCAAATTCCCTCCGGCCTACGATTATCTTCGCAGCGACACGCTCGCGCCTGACATTCGAAGAATCTCATTTTCATTCACGACTGCAACAGTCAACATGAATAGACTCGCCATTGCCGATTGGAACTTCCATGAGCGCTGCAGGAGCAAAAGTCATCCGTCGCCCTGTCGTGACTCCTGTCTGGTCATGGCGCTTGCCGACTGAGGCTGCTGCTGGATGGCAATCCGCATCGGGCGGAAGCCGAATGCGGGGGCATCGATCGAGCCTCCGAACGGAGCATGCGACCGCCCCACGTAATTCCTGTCGCCCATCCATAGCGCGCGCTGGAAATTTACGGTAGCTTGTGAAGGCTTTGCTGTAATGCGTACCCGGATCCGATCGCCTCGGGGCCAAAAGGCGATCATCCGACCGCTTGATCCTTCTCACCTGCAAAGTTGGGACAACCCCAACAATGAGGAAATTTGGCTTGAGCTGGCGCGTGCCATTGGACGGCAGCTTGCGCGGGATGAACAAGGCGTTTCGGGGCAGTCGATAAGGGAACGGGATGGCGACACCATCACAAAAAAAGAGGGCCGCGATATACGCCCGCTACTCGAGCGACATGCAAAAAGTGACCTCGATTGATGGTCAGCTATTACTCTGCCGGAAGGTCGCCGCACGCAATAGCCTTGATGTCGTTGGTGAATTTCTCGACGCTGCAAAGTCTGGCCTTACCGAAGACAAGCGCGATGGCTATCAGCGTTTGCTCGAAGGTGTGCGAAAGCAAGACTTCGATGTGATCATCGTCGAGCATTTCGACCGCTTGTCGCGCGACCCCGCCACAATCCAACGGCTCAAGCAGGTGTTTGAGTTCCACCGCGTTGAGCTGATGGATCAGAAAGGCGTTTATGCGACGGCGACTGACATCAGCATCGCAAGTCTCTACAATACGATCTACAAGCCACAGCTCGCTGACAAGGTTCGGCGCGGGCACGATAACGCTGTCAGCAATGGAAGAATTCCCGGCTCATACGCCTATGGTTATCGGCCAAGGCCCGGCGCGCCTGGCGAGCGGATGATCGAGGAGAGTGAAGCGAAGATCGTGCGCCGTATCTTCATCGAGTATACGTCGGGCCGGTCAACGCGAGATATCGCCGCCGATCTCACCCGCGAAGGCGTGCCCTCGCCTGGGGCCACTCGTCATAAGAACAAGGCTGGTCGTACCACCTGGAATCATCAGTGCATCACTGGCGGCCGCCATGGTCGCGGCATTATCGGCAACGAACTGTATATCGGCGAAATACATTGGAATGTTCGCTCAACAATTCTCAATCCGGAAACGCAGAAGAAGCAGAAGCGCCGCAATCCGGAAGAACGCCACATCATCGTCCAAAACGCCGAGCTGCGGATCGTTCCCCAAACGCTCTGGGATAAAGTGCAGAAGGTTCGCAGTGAGCGCGCTATCCACATGTTCGGACCGACCGGCAAGCCGCGGCGCCGACCCGTGGTCCCGCGCAACAACGAGCATCCGCTTGCAGGGGTCCTTCGGTGCGGCGTTTGCAATGGCCATATGCGAATCGCTCAATCCTCCCGGAATGGCGGACCACGCGCCGCATGCGCCAACGCGCATCAGCGAAGCACCTGCGAGCATACCCGCAGCTTTGATATGGACGTTCTACTGAAGGATGTTGCGGAGAAAATGGAAGTAAGATTGCTTTCTCGGAAAGCCATTGAAGAGGCGATGCGTGCCTGGAAGGAGGAGCGGAAGAGCGATCAGCAAAAGGACAGCGAACGCTCTAACCTAGAGCGTCGGCGCCATGTGCTGAACACTGAGATCGAACGCTTGTCATACGCGATCGCGAACAGCCGTCGCAAGCCGGAAGAGTTGGTCAAGCGGATAGATGAATGTGACGCGGAGCGGGAAACTGTCGAGGAGCGCCTGCGGTTGCTCGGCAACGGTGGCGAAAACGTGATCCCGTTCGACCATCCGAGGTTTGGTGAGCGATATTGTTCGGAGGCAAAGAGACTGGTCACCGCTCTCAAGACAAATCCGAAGGCGATCGAGACTCGTGTCGCTTTTCGTAACTTGGTTGACTGCATTATAGTGCATCCGGTGCGCAAGCGGATGCCCTACGAGTACACCCCGTACTTGAACGCCGCAGCCCTTTTCAGCACGCAGCTTTTCCCAGAAAACTGTCCGAAAACAGGGAACATCAGCACGCTTATCTGTTACGACAACGTCCAGTCAGAGAAATCCGTGTCCTCGTAGTAGACGCGGACCTGCATATGGTGGCGGCCGTCGCGGATCTCGCCGTCGAGATGAGCTGTCACGTCGCGAGCCTCTTCGCTTGTCGCTACCGGTCCGTTTTGCGCAAAAACGGCGGGACGCGCAAGCGTGTTAGGACACAACCAGCTCGGTCCTTCCTAGCGTCACCTCGACGATCTCGGGCGGTACGCCGAAGCGCACGGGCAGGATGCTGCAGCCGAGGCCGCCCGAAACGATGAGATCGCATGTCAGCCGGACATGACCATAGGCGAGCCGAACGCCGTTCTGCGGCGGAACGGCCGGCGACCAGCCGAGCAGGCGGACCTGGCCGCCATGGGTGTGGCCGGACAGTTGCAGCGCGACTCGTGCGGGCACGCGCGGCGCGATATTGGGCTCGTGTGCAAGCAGGATGACCGGCGCGTCGTCGGTGACTTTCGCCAGCGTCGCACTGAGATCGTCGGCGCCGAAACGCCCGGTGCTCCGGATGCGCCGCGCCGGCAAAAAGGCAAGCTGATCGCCGAGGCCAGCGAGCCAGAAGGGGCGGCCGTCCTTGGTGAGGCGCACGACGTCGTTCTCGTAGACGGGAATGCCGGCCGTCTCCAGCGCGCGATGCGCCACCGTCGGCCCGTGGCCGATCTGCTGCACGGCCCTGTCATCCCAATAATCGTGATTTCCCATGACGGCATGAACGCCGAGCGGCGCCTTGAGCCCAGCCAGCACCTTGGCCCATTCGCTCGACGGAATGAGGCGCGTGACCTGATGGAGACCGGCGACGTAATCGCCGAGCAGCACGATGAGATCGGGCTTCAGCGCGTTGGTCCGGTCGACGATGGCCTCGATCCGCTCCAGCGACATCCAGGGGTCGCAGGCATGGATGTCGGCGATCGCGGCGATCTTCAGCGGGAAATCCGCCGGCCATTGCCGCGGCGTCGGGTGATAGCGGGTGATGCGGAGCCGCAGCACCGGCTCCACGCCGACTCCATAGGCCGCCGTCGAGACGCCGAGGGCGGATAAGGCGCCGATGGAACGGATGAAATGCCGACGCGTGATCATGGAAGCCCGCTGGTGATGCGCCTCTTGATGCAGTCCGATTGAAGCCGAATTGGGGTGCTCTCGTGCAGACGGTCAGCATACGCGTGCAGGCCGTCTGCACAAACGTTACCGGATGTTCATAACGACCGGAGCCATCTGTGTTGCGCGGATCAGTCGTCGCTCTCGTCGGGGCCGAACAGGCCGAACTGTGCCGCCGCATCGCGCGAGGGCTCGGCGATGCCGAGATGGCGGAAGGCGTGCGAGGTGAGCAGGCGGCCGCGCGGGGTGCGCTGGAGGTAGCCGCACTGGATCAGATAGGGCTCGATGATGTCCTCAATCGCATCGCGCGGCTCGGACAGCGCGGCGGCCATCGTCTCGACGCCGACCGGACCGCCGCCATAATTCATCGCGATGGTCGTGAGATAGCGGCGGTCCATCGCGTCGAGGCCGGCGGCGTCGACCTCGAGCGCGCTCAGCGCGTGATCGGCGATCTTGCGGTCGATCTTGTCGGCATCCGCCGCCGAGGCGAAATCGCGCACGCGCCGCAGCAGGCGGCCGGCGATGCGCGGCGTGCCGCGGGCGCGGCGCGCGATCTCGTTGGCGCCATCAGCGCTCATGCCGACATTGAGCACCCGCGCGCCGCGGGTCACGATGCTTTCCAGCTCCTCGATCGTGTAGAAATTGAGCCGGACCGGGATGCCGAAGCGGTCGCGCAAGGGATTGGTGAGAAGGCCCGCGCGCGTGGTGGCACCGACTAGGGTAAATTTCGACAGCTCGATCTTGACCGAACGCGCCGCCGGGCCCTCGCCGATGATGAGGTCGAGCTGAAAATCCTCCATCGCGGGATAGAGCACCTCTTCCACCGCCGGGCTCAGGCGATGGATCTCGTCGATGAAGAGCACGTCGCGCTCTTCGAGATTGGTGAGGAGGGCCGCGAGGTCGCCGGCCTTGGCGATCACCGGTCCCGACGTGGCGCGAAAGCCGACGCCGAGCTCTTTCGCCACGATCTGCGCCAGCGTGGTCTTGCCGAGGCCGGGGGGACCCACGAACAGCACGTGGTCCAGCGCCTCGCCGCGCTTGCGCGCCGCCTCGATGAAGATCGAGAGGTTCTTGCGCGCCTGCTGCTGGCCGACGAAGTCGGACAGCGATTGTGGGCGCAGCGCGGTGTCGCCGACATCGTCGCTGCGGCGCTCGGGCGTGACCATGCGATTGGCCTTGGGATCGCTCACTTCGCGAGCTCCTTCAGGCCGAGCCGAATGAGCTGCGCGGTCTCGGCGCTCTCGCCCGCGCTACGCGATGCCGATGCAATCGCCGCCGCCGCCTGCGGCTGGCCGTAGCCGAGATTGACCAGCGCGGAAATCGCGTCCGCCACCGGCCGCGGTGCGCGCTGGTCGTCGACGGCGCCGGCGAGATGCACGACGGCCGGATCGACACTGGCGAAGGCCGGCGCCTTGTCCTTCAATTCGGTGACGATGCGCTCGGCGACCTTGGGGCCGACACCGGGCGTACGCGCGACCGCGGCCTTGTCGCGGAGCGCAATGGCGTTGGCGAGATCGGACGGCGCCAGCGTGCCGAGCACGGCGAGCGCGACCTTGGCGCCGACGCCCTGCACGGTCTGGAGCAGGCGGAACCATTCGCGCTCCTGGTCGGTGCGAAAGCCGAACAACTTGATCTGATCCTCGCGGACATAGGTCTCGATCGACAATACGGCCGCCTCGCCCGGCGCGGGCAGGTGCTGCAACGTGCGCGCCGAGCAGTGCACCTGATAGCCGACGCCGCCGACGTCGAGGAGTACATAATCCTCGCCGTAGGAATCGATCAGACCCTTGAGCTTGCCGATCATAACCCCGCAACCTTCAGCCTGAGTGCCGTGCTGTGGCGGTGATGGGCGTGGGTGATGGCAATCGCGAGCGCGTCGGCAGCATCGGCTGACGGCGGCTCGGCCTTGGGCAGCAAAATCTTCAGCATCATCGCGATCTGGTGCTTGTCGGCATGACCGGCGCCGACCACGGTCTTCTTGACCTGGTTCGGCGCGTATTCGGCGACAGAGATGCCGAACATTGCGGGCGCGAGCATGGCGACGCCGCGGGCCTGGCCGAGTTTCAGCGTTGCGACGCCGTCCTTGTTGACGAAGGTCTGCTCGACCGCGGCTTCCATCGGCTGGTAGTTCGAGAGAACGGCCGCCAGCCCCTCGTGGATCGCGAGCAGACGGCTCGCCAGCGGCAAATCGTCCGGCGGCTCCACCGAACCGCAGGCGACGTAGATCAAACGGTTGCCCTCGGACTCAATCACCCCCCAGCCGGTGCGCCGCAGGCCGGGGTCGATGCCGATGATGCGAACGGGGCCACGAATCGGGAGCACGGTCATGGGCCAGTGATAGCGGCTGGCCGCCGTGGGGGAAACAGAAACAGAACGGAAGTAACAGGGGAAGTGGCGGCCTGTGCCCCCGGGCGCGGCGCAACGCGAAGCGGTGCGCCGCTGAACCGGGGCCCATATCGCGACCGGCGCGTGATGCCCCCGTGGGTCCCGGCTCTGCGCGGCAGCGTTTCACGCTGCAGCGCGTCCGGGACACGAGACGGGTCTCAGCCGCCCATCTTCGCCATCAGCGCGTCCGACACCTCGAAATTGGCGTAGACCTGCTGGACGTCGTCATGCTCGTTGAGCAGGTCCATCAGCTTCAGCAGCTTCTCGCCGGTCTCGTCGTCGACCGCGACCGTGTTCTGCGGCTTCCAGATCAGCGCGGCCTTCCGCGGCTCGCCGAACTTGGCCTCCAGCGCCTTGGCGACGTCGCGATAGCTTTCGGTCGAGGCATAGATCTCGTGGCCGCCTTCGCCCGAGATCACGTCGTCGGCGCCGGCCTCGATGCCGGCATCGAGCATGGCGTCGTCGGAGGCGACGCTGCGGTCATATTCGATGATGCCGGTGCGGTCGAACATGAAGGACACCGAGCCGGTTTCGCCGAGATTGCCGCCGGACTTGGTGAAGAAGGAGCGGATATCGGAGGCGGCGCGATTGCGGTTGTCGGTCAGCGCCTCGACGATGACGGCGACGCCGCCGGGGCCGTAACCCTCGTAGCGGATCTCGTCATAGTTCTCGCCCTCATTGCCGAGCGCCTTCTTGACGGCGCGCTCGATATTGTCCTTCGGCATGTTCTCCTGGCGGGCCGCGATGATGGCGGCGCGCAGGCGCGGGTTCATGTTGGGGTCGGGCGTGCCGAGCTTGGCCGCGACGGTGATTTCCCGCGCCAGCTTGCCGAACAGTTTCGACTTCTGCGCATCCTGCCGCCCCTTGCGGTGCATGATGTTCTTGAATTGGGAATGTCCGGCCATGCGTGTCTTCTCTAGGGAATCGTGCGACAAAAACGAGCGTGGGAAGCGCGGCCTTATAGGCCGCCAATCCACCGGAATCAAAGGGCTGCGTTGCTCTTGGGTAGCACTGTAAAGGTAGCCGCCGTAACGGGCCGTGCCTAGATGCCGGGCACCGTTAACCCTGATTTCATTCCAGCCTGCGAAAATAGCGTCCGCCCGTCCCCGACAAGAGTGACCTGATGGCGTTCGCATTATTTCGGAAGCGTCTGCCTGACGTGCCTGCGCCGGCCGCAGCCGTGCAGGCTGCCCAGCCGGTCGATGCCACACCAGCGCCGGCCCCTGAGGGTGATTCGGCCCGGGAAATCCTGGAACTGCTGGAACTCGAGCTCGGCGCCCTGATCCGCCAGCTCGAGCGGGCCGCCAATTCGGTGGCCGGCGGCGCCGAAGCAACCGCTGTAACCCTTGCCGCCATCCGCGATCGCACCGACGCCCTCACCGGCCGGACCAATGCCGCGCAGTCGACCGCCTCCACCTTCGCCCATGCCGCCGACAAATTCACCCAGTCCGCGCTGGGAATCGGCGCCCAGGTGCGCGAGGCCGGCAAGCTCGCCGACGAGGCCAGCGCCGCGGCCCAGGAAGCTCGCGCCAATGTCGAGCGCCTGCGCGAATCCTCCGCCGCGATCGGCAATGTCGTCAATCTCATCGCGCAGATCGCGCGGCAGACGACACTGCTCGCGCTCAACTCGACCATCGAGGCCGCGCGTGCTGGCGCGGCCGGCAAGGGCTTTGCAGTCGTCGCCACCGAAGTGAAGGCGCTCGCCGTCCAGACCCAGGGCGCGACCGAAGAGATCACCAGGAAGATCGACGCGCTGCAGCGCGACGCCGCCGGTTCCGCCGATGCGGTGCACCGCATCTCGCGGGCGATCGAGGCCATCCGCCCCGTGTTCGATACCGTCAACGGCGCGGTGGCCGAGCAGAACGCGACCACCAGTGAGGTCTCCGGCAACGCGGCAAGTGCATCGCAATTCATCGTCTCGGTCGGCGAGAGCGCGGCGGAGATCGATGCCGCCACCAAGGCCGCCGAAACCCACGGCCACAACGTCGCCAGCGCCGGCAAGGCTGTCACCACCTTCGCGCAGAAACTGAAATCGCGCTGCGCAGTGCTGCTCGGTCAGAGCGAGCACGACGACCGTCGCAAGACCGAGCGGCTGCCCTGCCATCTCAAATTCGAGACCGCGCGCGGCGTGTTGCCGGTCTATGAGATCTCGATGGACGGCGTTCTGATCGGCGGTGCGGACGCAAGCCGGCTTGCGCCGCAGGCGATCATCGAGGGCGCGCTCGAAGACGTCGGCGCCTGCCGCCTGCGCGTGATCGAGCAGTCCAAGGCCGGAGCCCGCGCGCAATTCGTCAGCCCGAGCGCCGATCTCCGCGAGAAGATCGAAGACAGGCTGTGGGCGATCCACGAGGAAAACACCGAGTTCGTCACCCGCGCCATGGAAGCCGGCACCGCGCTGACTCAAACATTCGAGCAGGCGGTCGCGCGCGGCGAGGTCAAGCTCGACGACCTCTTCGACACCGATTATGCGGAGATCGCCGGCACCGACCCGCAGCAATACCGCACCAGATATCTGGACTGGGCCGACCGTGCGCTGCCGGCGTTCCAGGAGGCCTTTCTCGCCAAGGAGCCGCGCATGGCATTCTGCGCCATGGTCGATCGCAACGGCTTCCTGCCGGTGCACAACAAGATCTATTCGCATCCGCAGCGGCCGGGCGACGCCGCATGGAACACGGCCAACTGCCGCAACCGGCGCATTTTCAACGATCCGGCGGGGCTCGCCGCCGCACGCAACCTGCGATCGTACCTGGTCCAGAGCTATGCGCGCGACATGGGTAATGGCAACACCGTCATGATGCGCGAGATCGACGTGCCGATCCGCGTGCAGGGCCGGCATTGGGGCGGATTCCGCACGGCTTACAAGCTCTAGTGCACGCTCAGGCAAGACGCCGGCCGCGAATCATCCTTTAACGCTGAAATTGGAATGGGAATGCCGCGGAGAGCCGGCGAACGGCTCTGACTGGAGAAAGCCCGTACATGTCCCTCGCGCAACTTGCAGTATTGGACACCGGCTCCAACCGGACGCTCGCCGAGCGTCTGATCGACCAGCTTGCCGACCGCATCGGCGGCCTCGGCGTGGAGCTCGCCGACATTGCCGGCAACGTCCAGGAAGTGGCAAACCGCGTCGCCAACCAGTCGGAACGGTTCCATCATCTCCAGAAGACCGCCGAGACCATGGTCTCGGCCAACCACGACATCGCCAACGCCTCGCAGGCGGTGCAAACGACCACGTCAGCGGCGGTCGGCGAGATCGCTCAGTCGCGTGGCGCGGTCGACGCCGCGGTCGGCCACATCTCCGAGCTCGTCGCCGCGGTGGAGCGGATCGAGGCACGCCTCTCCGCCGTCGGCTCGGCGCTGGCGCAGGTGGCGAAAGTGTCCGGCTCGATCGAGGCGATCGCGAAGCAGACCAACCTGCTCGCGCTCAATGCCACCATCGAAGCGGCGCGCGCCGGCAATGCCGGCCGCGGTTTTGCGGTGGTCGCGAGCGAGGTGAAGAACCTTGCGGAAGCCACCCGCCAGGCCACCCATCAGATCTCCGACACGGTCCGCGATCTCGACGGCCAGATCGAAGGCCTGATCGGCGAGAGCAGCGACGCCTCGCAACGCGCCAAGACTGCCGGCGAAGGCGCCCAGCAGATCTCCGGCATCATCTCGCGGGTCCAGCAAGGCTTCGCCTCCGTGGAAGCGGAGATCGGCAGCGTCACGCGCGCCGCGACCTCCAATCTCGGCCATTGCGACACAGTCATTGGCGAACTCAACGAGCTCGCCAAGGGCGTCGACCTGTCCTCGCGCGATCTCAAGAACGCCGACCAGCGCGTGACAAAACTGCTCGACACCTCCGAAGCGCTGATCGCACTGATCGCCGACAGCGGCGTGGAGACGTCGGATGCGCCGCTGATCCGAATCGTCGTCGAGACCGCAAAGCGGATCTCGGACGAGTTCGACGCCGCGATCGGGCGCGGCGAGATCACGCTCGACCAGCTCATGGACGAGAACTATCGGGAAATCCCCGGCACCGATCCCAAGCAATACAACACCAGCTACGTCGACTTCACCGACCGCGTGCTGCCCGCCATTCAGGACCCGATCCAGAAGGCCGATCCGCGCATCGTGTTCTGCGTTGCCTGGGCCAAGGGCGGCTATCTGCCGACGCACAATCCGAACTACCGCCTGCCGCAGGGCAAGGACCCCGTCTGGAACAACGCCAATTGCCGCAACCGGCGCCTGTTCAGCGACCGCGCGGTGAAGAAGGTCGCGGCGAACACAAAGCCGTTCCTGCTGCAAACCTACCGCCGCGACATGGGCGGCGGGCAGTTCGTGCTGATGAAGGACCTGTCCTCGCCGATCATGATCCGCGGCAAGCACTGGGGCGCCTTCCGGATGGGCTTTCGGCAGAGCTGAGCGACGCTCCTGCGGGCCCTGAATCAAAATCCTCAAAAACAACCCCATGCACAGTAGCCGGGGCGTGGGAAATCAACGGCTTACGCAAGCAGGCCACGACCCGGTTTGACCCGTCGGGCAAAACAGGCGTAGACTGCTATTATTCCGAAGTTTGCGCATATCCGGAGACAGACCCTCAGCCGAGTGGATCTGCATATGGCAGTTTGCACGACCTGAGCGCGCGCCTCGTCCTTCGAGACGACCGCTTCGCGGTCTCCTCAGGATGAGGCTAAGCGGCATCGGTGCTCATAAAAACCACGGCCACACACTCGGTCCTCATCCTCAGGGCCGCCGCAGGGCGGGCGTCTCGAAGGATGGCCGCAAGCAGGGACGCGCCGACTTTCTCAATCGCACGACTTTCGTCATCGCATGATTTTGCGTCTTCGCACGATCATCTGCAGCGATCAGCGACACGTGCGACGAAAATGCGTCAAAACATGATGAATATCATATCATTGACCCAAAACCTTTGCAGCGTTCGCCGCACAAATTCGTGAACGTCATGGCCTGACGCGCTGCCTGCGCATATGATTGGCAGAAATTTCGATGCTTCATGATTTCGCATCGTTATGATTATGGTCGCGCGAATTCGTCGACCTGATCGCCGCAAGCGATCGTCGAACAAGGGGATGCATATGGCAACGATACTCACGATCAACGGCGAAGCGAAATCGTTCGACGCGCCACCCGACATGCCGTTGCTGTGGGTGCTGCGCGACATCCTCGGGATGACCGGCACCAAGTTCGGCTGCGGCATCGCGCAATGCGGCGCCTGCACCGTGCATGTCGACGGCAAGGCCGTGCGCTCCTGCGTGCTGCCGGTGAGCGCCGTCTCGAACCGCGCCATCACCACCATCGAAGCCGTCGGCAACACGCCATCGGGTGCCAAAGTGCAGAAAGCCTGGCTCGATGCCGAAGTGATCCAGTGCGGCTATTGCCAGTCCGGCCAGATCATGGCGGCCGCAGCACTATTGGCCGCAACGCCGAACCCCGACGATTCCGACATCGACGCCGCGATGGCCGGCAACATCTGCCGCTGCGGGACCTATGTGCGAATCCGCGAGGCCATCAAGCACGCCGCCAACGGCCGGCAGTCGTGAGCTCTACCATGAATGCACACAACAGCGTCTCCCGCCGCACGCTTCTGACCGGCGGCCTCGCCACCGGCGTTCTGCTCGCCTTCCATCTGCCGCTGCGCGCCGCCGTCAACGAGCCGGTGCAGCGCGACGTGACCGAGGACAAGTTCGCGCCGAACGCCTTCATCCGCATCGACGAGACCGGCCGCACGATCCTGATGATGCCGCAGGTGGAGATGGGTCAGGGTACCTACACCTCGATCTCGGCGGTGCTCGCCGAGGAGCTCGACGCCGACTGGAGCAAGGTCGAGGTCCAGCACGCGCCGCCGAACGACAAGCTCTATGGCAATCCGACCTTCGGCCTGCAAGTCACCGGCAATTCCAACTCGATCCGCGCCTGGTGGATGCCGCTGCGCAAGGCGGGCGCGACCGCGCGCGCGATGCTGGTGCAGGCCGCAGCCGGTCAATGGGGCGTTGACGCAGCAAGCTGCACTGCGTCCAAGGGCGAGGTCGCGCATGCCGCGAGCGGCCGCAAGCTCGGTTATGGCGCGCTGGCGCTCGCCGCACAGAGCCAGACACCGCCCAAGGACGTCGCAGTCAAGGATCCCAAGGATTTCGTTCTCATTGGCCAACCCCTGAAGCGGCTGGACACGCCGGACAAGGTCAACGGCAAAGCGGTCTACGGCATCGACGCGATCCTGCCCGACATGAAGATCGCCGCGATAGCGAATTGCCCGGTGTTCGGCGGCAAGGTTGGCAAGGTCGACGACACCGCCGCGATGAAAGTCGCCGGCGTACGCAAGGTCGTCGTGCTCGACGACGCCGTCGCCGTGATCGGCGATCACATGTGGGCGGCAAAGAAAGGTCTCGAAGCGCTCAAGATCGAGTGGAACGAGGGGCCGAACGCCAGGATCTCCACCAAGGACATCTGGGACGATTTGCGCAAGGCCAGCGAGAAGGACGGCGCGGTCGCGAAATCCGACGGCGACATCGCCAAGGCACTCGCCAGTGGCGACAGGTTCGAGGCCGCATATGAGCTGCCGTTCCTCGCTCATGCGTCGATGGAGCCGATCAACGCCACCGTCCATGTCAAACCGGACTCCTGCGAGATCTGGACCGGCACGCAGATCATGACCCGCGTGCAGTCGGAGGCGGCGAAGGCGGCGGGCCTTCCGGTCGACAAAGTCATCGTCAACCAGCATCTGCTCGGCGGCGGCTTCGGCCGCAAGCTCGAGCCCGACATGGTGGTCGCCGCGGTGAAGATCGCCAAGCAGGTCGACTACCCCGTGAAGGTGGTGTGGACCCGCGAGGAGGACATCCAGCACGACGTCTATCGTCCGGTCTATCGCGACCAGATCACGGCATCGCTGGTCGACGGCAAGGTCGCGGGCTGGAAATACAAGGTCGCCGGATCGGCCGTGCTGGCGCGCTGGCTGCCGCCGGCGTTTCAGAAGGGCATCGACATCGACGCGGTCGACGCCGCAGTCGATGCGCCCTACGACTTCGCCGACTTCCACGTCGAATATGTCCGCGCCGAACCGCTGTCGGTGCCGACCGGCTTCTGGCGCGGCGTCGGCCCGAACAACAACGTGTTCGCGGTCGAATGCGCGATGGATGAGCTTTCGCGCAAGGCCGGCAAGGATCCGGTCGAGTTCCGCAAGTCCATGCTGACCAAAAACCCGCGCATGCTCGCGGTGCTCAACCAGGTCGCGGAGAAATCCGGCTGGGGCCAGCCATTGCCGGCGCGTGTCGGCCGCGGCGTCTGCGTGCAGCCGTCATTCGCAAGCTTCATCGCAACCGTCGTGGAAGCGGAGATCGATGACATCGGCGAGATCGTGCTCCGCCGCATCACCTCGGTGGTCGACACCGGCATCGCGGTCAACCCCGACACCGTGAAGGCGCAGATCGAGGGTGGCCTGATCTTCGGTCTCACCGCCGCGCTCTATGGCGAGATCACCATCGAGAAGGGCCGTGTGCAGCAGTCGAACTTCCACGATTACCGCATGATGCGCATCAACGAGACGCCGAAGATCGAGGTCATCGTGGTCAAGAGCGGCGAGGCGCCCGGCGGCATCGGCGAGGCCGGCGTCAATGCCGGACCGCCGGCGCTGCGCAACGCGATTTACGCCGCAACCGGCGTGGCGCTGCGGCGCCTGCCGATCGATCGAAAACTGCTGGCTGCGGGGAAAAAGGCATGAGCGGCAAGATGCGTATCCTCACCAGCCTCATTGTGATCGCCATCGTCGGCGTGGCGCTCGGCGTCTTCATTATCCGCGGGCCCGGCCCGCTCGACTTTACCGGCGGCACCAAGGTGGCGCTGGCCGACTACCGCGCCGGCAAGCCGACCGGCGTGCCGGCCAGGCTGGAGAAGGCGAGCCTGATCGAACGCGGCGAGTATCTGGCGAAAGCTGCAGACTGCATGGTCTGCCACACCAAGCCGGGCGAGAAGGACTATAGCGGCGGGCTCGGCTTCAAACTGCCGTTCGGCACGCTTTATTCAACCAACATCACGCCGGACAAGGACACCGGCATCGGCAATTACAGCGACCAGGATTTTCTGGCCGCTGTCCAGCATGGCAAGCGTCGTGACGGCGCGCGGCTCTATCCGGCCATGCCGTACACGTCCTACACCTTCATGACGGACGAGGACGTGCTGGCGGTGAAGGCCTATCTGTTCAGCCTGCCGCCGGTGCGCGCCAAAGCGCCGGAGAACACACTGTCGTTCCCGTTCAACCAGCGCTGGGCAATGATTGTCTGGTCGGCCGTGTTCAATCCGGACACCCGTTTTGCGCCTGACACGTCGAAGAGCCCGGAGTGGAATCGCGGCGCATATCTGGTCGAAGCACTGGCGCATTGCGGCGAGTGCCACACGCCGCGCAATCTCGGCTTCGCGCTGGACAATCGCAAGAAGTTCGCCGGCGCGATCACGGCCGGCTGGCGCGCCTTCAACATCTCTTCGGACAAGGCGACTGGCCTCGGCAACTGGCGCGACGAGGATCTGACCTCATATCTGTCGCTCGGCCACGCACCGGGTCACGGCTCGGCCTCCGGTCCAATGGGCGAAGCGGTCGATCACAGTTTCAGCCAGTTCGCGCCAGAGGACATCAGCAGCATCGTCGCGTATTTGCGTAGCGTGCCGCCGCAGCCTTCACCCGACCTGCCCGCCACCACGGCGCCGGTCGCGCCCGCCTCGCACAAAGAAGGCATTACGGCAGATCTGCGCGGCAAGAAGGTGTTCGCCAGCGCCTGCGCCAGCTGTCACGGCTGGAGCGGCGAGAGCCCGGTCTCGCCCATGGCGACGCTGACCGGCACCTGGGCCGTCAACGATCCCGCCGCCACCAACGTCGCGCAGATCGTGCTGTCGGGCACCAGACGGCATACGCCTGATGGTGCGCTGTCGATGCCGGCGTTCGGCAACGCCTACACCGACGACGAGATCGCGGCGGTGACGAATTACGTCACGGCGCGGTTCGGGACGAAGGGCTCGAAGCTGACGGCGAAGGATGTCGCGGAGTTGCGGGAGCAGACGGCGGAGTAGCGCGAGGCGAGATTGACGCGTGATCGCGCGTCAATCTCCGCTGTCGTCCCGGACAAGCGAAGCGCAGCTCCGGGACCCATACCCACAGGGAGCGGTTTGACGAAGATTCGGAGTGGGAGCTTTGCCTCACACTTCTCCCTGTGGTTATGGGTCCCCGCCTGCGCGAGGACGACACTGAGGGTGTGGCCTCGTTTTTCAACTCAACCAGAACCTCGGCGTGGCCGGCTCCAGTCTTCGGCCCATTCGCACTGGCGCGATGCGCAGTGCTAGTCCCGTCGCGTCATCCGTTTCCACCGCAACACCGCTCAACGTCGCAGCACCAGCCGCCGGCTCGAACCGCCCCGATGGAATCCCCGACGTGAACCTCCGCAACGGTTCTTCCTTCTGCATGCCGATGATGGAATCGTAATCGCCGGTCATGTACGCGGTGCCTCCGGCAAGGATCGGTGATAGGCGACCACAGCATTAAACCACCACGGTATCTACCTATCCCTTAGTGAGCGCGACCGAATAACGTCGTTAGCGTGTGGCGCATTCACAAGCTTTGCAAAGCGAAAGTCGATGCTTTCTAACAGTTCTGTTGGCGCTTTTGGTCTGGCTGTTCGGCGCGTCCTAATTGGGCGAGGCGCAACGAGGGCTTCGAGTGCCTGAATAGCGCTATGATTTGTTGTCCGACTTAAGCCATTACGAAATGATTGCTGCTCTTTCAAAAGTCTCTTGAACCAACCCAGATCTGTCACTTCTAAAGGCTTAGTGCTCGAATCGACCTCGAAGTGCACTACTCGCGCATTCGAGCTTCCCTTCTTTCTAGCGATTCTCGTAATTGTCCCCGCCGCAACCAAACTGTACCTTTTTGGCGAACCAACTCCCTCGAAGGCCCACAGACGCTGCCGAAGCAGGGTCTCATCTCGGAACGCTTTCGCTGTCCAAAACGTATGTTCCCGACTAGCGTTGCCGTTGGCAGTTCTATAGCGACCGAATTTCTCGCCATTGTGATAAGCAACGAAATGCTTGATATCGTCTGCTCTGGTTTTTTTGCGAATTGACACGATAGTTGCCATCCCACTCGATCAGGCGTCACAGCGCCGTGGTGCGCGAAGAGCCCATCCAACAACTCATAGATCACGCGATATAGGTGCCGACCTTCGCCGGGACGACACCGAGGATGTAGCGGAGCGACCTTCAGCTCAACCAGAATCTCGGCGTCGCCGGCTCCAGCCTTCCGCCCATTCGCACCGGCGCGATGCGCAGTGCTAGCCCCGTCGCGTCATCCGTTTCCACCGCAACACCGCTGAGCGTCGCCGCTCCGGCCGCCGGCTCGAAGCGGCCCGACGGAATCCCCGACGTGAACCGGCGCAGCGGTTCTTCCTTCTGCATGCCGATGATGGAATCGTAATCGCCGGTCATGCCGGCGTCGGTCATGTAGGCGGTGCCGCCCGTGAGAATCTGATGGTCGGCGGTCGGCACATGGGTGTGGGTGCCGACGACGAGGCTGGCGCGGCCGTCGCAGAAGAAGCCGATGCCCTGCTTCTCGCTGCTGGCTTCGCAATGGAAGTCGACGACGATGGCGTCCGCGGCAACGCCGAGCGGACAGGCGCCGAGCTCGCGCTCCAGCGCTGCGAAGGGATCGTCGAACGGGGTCATGAAGACGCGGCCCAAAGCGTTGACGACCAGCGCATGCTTGCCGTTCTTGGTCTCGACCAGGGCTGCGCCGCGGCCGGGGGTGCCGCGGGGGTAGTTTGCCGGGCGCACCAGGCGCTCGGCGCGTTCGATGAACACCAGCGCTTCGCGCTGGTCCCAGGAGTGATTGCCGAGCGTCACCGCGTCGGCGCCGGCGTCGAGAAACTCCTGATAGATCGCTTCCGTGATGCCGAAGCCGCCGGCGGAATTCTCGCCGTTGACGACGACGAAATCGAGCGACCAGTCCTTGACCATGCCGGGCAGATATTCGGCGATGGCGTTGCGGCCGCTACGGCCGACGACATCACCCACGAAGAGAATGCGCAACTTCAGAACTCCGGAAATCGAACACGTCCGATTCCGTTAGCACATAATCCAGCGCCACGTCGTGGGCTAGTGCCGGAACCGCCTCGATCTCCTGCGCTGCAAAAGCAAGCCCGATGCCGACGATAGTCTTGGCCTTGCGAAGATGCGCGAAGCTGTGGTCGTAGTGCCCCGCACCATAGCCGATGCGATGGCCGAGACGGTCAAAGGCCGCGAGCGGCGTCAGCATGATGTCGGGAACGACCTCGCTTGCTGCCGGCGACGGCTCGGGAATGCCGAGCGGGCCGAGCATCAGGCGGTCGTTCGGATGGAAGATGCGGAAGACCAGTGACTGGCCGCGCGCGGTGACGCAAGGCAGCGCCAGCTTTGCGCCCGCCTCCGCGAGCTTCTTCAGCAGCGGCATCGGATCGATCTCGCTGCGGATCGGCGAGTAGCCGGACACGATGCTGCCTGGCAAGAGCTTGAACGGCAGCCCGCGCTTGGCCAGCTTGGCGGCGGCAGCAGCGCGCTTCTTCTCGCTGAGCGCGTCACGCGCCGCGAGGGCTTTGGCGCGGAGTTCGGCTTTTGAGTTGGACATGCGCGTTTTCCCCCGAAGGCAGAGCCTTGCTCCACCGTCATCGCCCGCGGAGGCGGGCGATCCAGTATTCCAGAGACGCCAATGCTACGACCTCGACGCCGCGGCGTACTGGATGCCCCGGTCAAGCCGGGGCATGACACCGAGACTGAACCGCAAGTGTCGGGGACGCAATTCGAGAGCACGAACCGGAAGGAAACAAAAGTGCGAAGCCGCGTACGCCGTTGAAGCACTCGATCCCGGAGTTCCCTACGAAAGTAGGTGGGCACCATATGTCCGGGCCCACGGGCCCGGCCAGGGACAGTTCCCTAAAGGATCGATAAGGCCCCGGGGATATACGGCTCCTGACGCGCGTCGCAGCCTCGCTCACGCAATGTAACAACGATGCCGACGAATCGCCAGCCCAACCGGCCGGTCCGCCCGAAATCAGCCGATCGCGATGCCGTTGCCGACGGTCCGGTTCAGGACCTGGGTCGACTTCTCGATGCGTTCGGCGGCGGCGTTCAGCGCATTCACCACCGCGGTCTGCGTCATCCTGGCGCGCTCGACGGCGGCGTTACGGAAATCCCGCAGTTCGGTCAGCTCCTGCTCCAGGGTGCGGACGCGGTTGCCGGCATCGACCAGCTCGTCGCAGACGGTCAGCGCCGCCATCACGGTCAGGCGCGCATCGCCGATCTCGCCGAATTTTCCGCGCAGCGACTGAATCCGTGTCTCCAGGCTCTCGGCCAGCTTGAGCAGCCGCACCTCCTGGCCCTCCTCGCAGGCCATGCGGTATTGCCGGCCGTTGATGGTGACGTTGATGTGGCTCATCCGTCCTCTCCGGTATCGAGCACCGAGCGTATCGTGACGATTGCGGAATCCAGCCGATCGGAGATCTCGCGATTGGTGCGCTCGAGCTTGCGCGCCTTCACCAGGGCGCCGTCGAGCTCGTCGGCAAGCCGCGAGCGATCCGCGCCCAGCGCCTGGATTCGGGCCGCAAGCTCGTTCTCGTCGCGATCGGCATCACGCCGTCGCTCGACCGCGCCTTCGAGCGCGTCGAGCGCCGCCATGAGCCTGCGGGTCGCGATCTCGATCTCGACGGCGGAGGACTCCGTCATGGCAGAGCTGTTGGAAACGCGATCATTCATGCAGTCAGCGGCGGAACCTGTTGCCTTTGCCCGATGGGCTTTCCCCGGGAGCTTGCCGTCCGGCAAAAGACTCGGTTCGGCAAGCGGTTAGAAGCAGAAATTTACGTGGCAAGCTAGCCGAGCGCAACGCCGCCGCGAAACTATGCACTGCTAGATCGGGGTGAGATCCATCCCGATCCAGCAGTTCCTCATGGGCATGATCGTGTCGGAAAACCGGCCCTCCACTTTTCCGGATCATGCCGCACGCAACTTTTGCGGCCAAACCGACGTTCGATTGCCTTGGACTCCCGGAACCGAGGTGCTATCCAGCCCCGGCCTTCCAAGGCTCCTCCCACACGGCCCGCACCACCGCCAAGCGCCTCATTTCAGACGGATTTCAGACATGACGCAAGTCGACCACACCCGTATGGCCAACGCGATCCGCGGTCTTTCGATGGACGCTGTCGAGAAGGCCAAGTCAGGCCATCCCGGCCTGCCGATGGGCGCGGCCGACATCGCCACGGTGCTGTTCACGCAATTCCTGAAATTCGACGCCGCCGCAACCAACTGGCCCGACCGCGACCGCTTCGTGCTCTCCGCCGGCCACGGCTCGATGCTGCTCTATTCGCTGCTGTATCTGACCGGCAATGCCGAGATGACGCTGGACCAGATCAAGCAGTTCCGCCAGGTCGACTCGCTGACCCCGGGACACCCCGAGAATTTCCGCACCAACGGCATCGAGACCACCACCGGTCCGCTCGGCCAGGGCATCTCGACCGCGGTCGGCATGGCGCTCGCCGAGAAGATGCTCGCTGCAGAGTTCGGCAAAAAGATCGTCGACCACCACACCTACGTGCTCGCCTCCGACGGCGACCTGATGGAGGGCGTGTCGCAGGAAGCGATCGCGATGGCCGGGCACTGGAAGCTCAACAAGCTGATCGTGCTCTACGACGACAACGGCATCTCGATCGACGGTCCGACCTCGATCTCCGATTCCGTGGACCAGGTGAAGCGCTTCAAGTCGGCGGGCTGGGCCGCCGAGAAGATCGACGGCCACGACCAGGCTGCGATCGCCGACGCCATCACCCGCGCGAAGAAATCCAGCAGGCCGACGCTGATCGCCTGCCGCACCACCATCGGCTTCGGCGCGCCCCATAAGGCCGGCACTGCAAAGGCACATGGCGAGGCGCTCGGCGCCGACGAGCTCAAGGCCGCCAAGGAAAATCTCGGCATCTCGCTCGAGCCATTCGCGGTGCCCGATGACGTGCTGAAAGCCTGGCGCGCGGCCGGCAGCCGCGGCGCGGCGGCCCGGCAGGAATGGGAAGGCCGGCTCGGCGAGCTCGGCAGCCGCAAGCGCGCCGAGTTCGAGCGCCGCCTGCGTCATGAGCGTCCCGCTTCGCTCGCCAAGGCGGTGCGCGCGTACAAGAAGGAGCTGCTGGAAAAGCCGATGAATGCCGCCACCCGCAAATCCTCGGAAGCCGTGATCGAGGTGATCGCCGGCGCCATGCCGATGGAGTTCCTGGCGGGCTCGGCCGACCTCACCGGCTCCAACAACAACAAGGCGAAGTCGGCGACCGCCTTCTCCGCCAAGACGCCGAAGGGCCGCTTCATCCATTATGGCATCCGCGAGCACGGCATGGCCGCGGCCATGAACGGCATCTTCCTGCACGGCGGTTTCGCGCCGAACGGCGCGACCTTCCTGGTGTTCACCGATTATGCGCGTCCCGCGATGCGCCTTGCCGCGCTGATGGGCGCCGGCGTCGTCTACGTGATGACGCACGATTCCATCGGCCTCGGCGAGGACGGCCCGACCCACCAGCCGGTCGAGCATCTCGCCGCGCTCCGTGCCATTCCCAACATGCGCGTGTTCCGCCCCTGCGACTCAATCGAGGTCGCGGAGTGCTGGGAGCTCGCGCTGAATCGTACCGACGGCCCGACCGTGCTGGCACTGACGCGGCAGAACCTGCCGCAGCTCCGCACCAATGCGCCGAACGATGTTCCCTGCGCGGCCGGTGCCTACGAGCTGGTTGCAGCCCAGGGCGAAGCCAAGGCGACGCTGTTCGCCTCCGGCTCCGAGGTCGAGATTGCGGTCGCCGCCCAGAAGCAGCTCGCCGAGCGCGGCATCGCGTCACGGGTGGTCTCGGTGCCCTCCCTCGAGCTTTTGTTAGCGCAACCAGAAGCCAAGCGCGCCGAGATCATCGGCAACGCGCCGGTGAAGGTGGCGATCGAGGCGGCGGTGCGCTGGGGCTGGGATGCCGTGATCGGCCAGGATGGCGAATTTATCGGCATGCATTCGTTCGGCGAAAGCGGTCCGGCCAAGGAGCTCTACAAGCATTTCGGCATCACCGCCGAGGCTGCGGTTAACGCTGTGCTGAAGCGCGTTTCCTGAGAGTTGAGCTTGCCAAAAAAAAGGACTACGAAGTCTCTCATATGATCAAGCATCGCCCGGCCGAACCGGGCGTCCGCCCCTAAAAAACCCTCGCAGGCGCGTATGGCGCGTTGTGCGGGAAGACTAGGCGTTATCGAGCCCGTCATTGAACGGTCATAAGGAGATGAAACATGGCAGTCCGCGTCGGAATTAACGGTTTTGGCCGCATCGGCCGCAACATCCTGCGGGCTATCGCCGAGTCCGGCCGCAAGGACATCGAGGTCGTCGGCATCAACGACCTCGGCCCGGTCGAGACCAACGCCCATCTGCTGCGCTTCGACAGCGTCCATGGCCGCTTCCCCGGCACCGTCACCGTCGACGGCGATACGATCAGCCTCGGCAACGGCAAGATCAAGGTGACCGCCGAGCGCGATCCCTCCAAGCTGCCCTGGAAGGATCTCGGCGTCGACATTGCGATGGAATGCACCGGCATCTTCACCGCCAAGGACAAGGCCTCCGCGCATCTGACCGCAGGCGCCAAGCGCGTGCTGGTCTCCGCGCCCGCCGACGGCGCCGACGCCACCATCGTCTACGGCGTCAACCACGACACGCTGACCAGGGATCACCTGATCGTCTCCAACGGCTCCTGCACCACCAATTGCCTCGCGCCGGTCGCCAAGGTGCTGAACGACCTCGTCGGCATCGAGACCGGCTTCATGACCACCATCCACGCCTATACCGGCGACCAGCCGACGCTCGATACGATGCACAAGGACCTCTACCGCGGCCGTGCGGCTGCGATGTCGATGATCCCGACCTCGACCGGCGCCGCCAAGGCGATCGGCCTCGTGCTGCCCGAGCTGAAGGGCAAGCTCGACGGCGTCGCGATCCGCGTGCCGACCCCGAACGTGTCGGTCGTCGACCTCAAGATCGTCGCCAAGCGCGCCACCGATCCGAAGGAAATCAACGAGGCGATGAAGCGCGCTTCCGAGCAGCAGCTCAAGGGCATCCTGGGCTACACCACGGCGCCGAACGTCTCGATCGACTTCAACCACGATCCGCACTCCTCGACCTTCCACATGGATCAGACCAAGGTGCAGAACGGCACGCTGGTGCGTGTGATGGCCTGGTACGACAACGAGTGGGGCTTCTCGAACCGCATGGCGGACACCGCCGTTGCGATGAGCAAGGTGATCTAACTCCGCAGCTGTTTCGTCATTCCGGGATGGTCCGAAGGACCAGACCCGGAATCTCGAGATTCCGGGTTTGCGCTACGCGCGCCCCGGAATGACCTCCTAGAGGCCCGGGACAAGAGAGCCCAGAGATGACCAACAAATTCCGCACCCTCGACGACGTCGACGTGAACGGCAAGCGCGTCTTGCTGCGCGTCGATCTCAACGTGCCCATGGACAACGGGCGCGTCAGCGACGCCACCCGGCTCGAGCGCGTCGCGCCGACCATCACGGAACTCGCCGACAAGGGAGCCAAGGTCATCCTGCTCGCGCATTTCGGCCGGCCGAAGGGACGCGATGCCAAGGAGTCGCTCAAGCCCGTCGCCGAAGCGCTGTCGAAGGTCGTCAAGAAGCCCGTCGCGTTTGCCGACGACTGCATCGGCGAGCCCGCGGCCAAGGCCGTCGACGGCTTGAAGGATGGCGACATCCTGTGTCTCGAAAACACCCGCTTCCACAAGGAAGAGGAAAAGAACGATCCGACTTTCGTCGCGGAGCTGGCCAAGCTCGGCGACATCTGGGTCAATGACGCGTTCTCGGCCGCGCACCGCGCCCACGCCTCGACCGAAGGTCTCGGCCACAAGCTGCCGGCCTATGCCGGCCGCACCATGCAGGCCGAGCTCGACGCACTGGAGAAGGCGCTGGGCTCCCCGACCAAGCCGGTCATCGCGATCATCGGCGGCGCAAAGGTCTCGACCAAGATCGACCTGCTCGAAAACCTCGTCAGCAAGGTTGATGCGCTGGTGATCGGCGGCGGCATGGCCAACACCTTCCTGCACGCCCAGGGCGTCGGAATCGGCAAGTCGCTGGCCGAGAAGGATCTTGCGCCGACTGCACTGCGCATCATGGAGAAGGCGGAAGCCGCCAACTGCGCCATCATCCTCCCCGTTGACGCCACGGTCGCCTATCATTTCGCGGCCAACGCGCCCTCGCATGCCTACGGGCTCGACGCGATCCCGGCAGACGGCATGATCCTGGACGTCGGCCCGCAATCGATCGCGCGCGTCCATGCGGCCATCGACGATGCGGCAACGCTGGTCTGGAACGGACCGCTGGGTGCGTTCGAGATGCAGCCGTTCGACCGCGGCACCGTCGCGGCCGCCAAGCACGCCGCCGAGCGCACCAAGGCCAAGAAGCTGATCTCGATCGCGGGCGGCGGCGACACGGTCGCGGCCCTCAACCAGGCCCATGTGGCCGGTCAGTTCACCTATGTCTCGACCGCCGGTGGCGCATTTCTTGAATGGATGGAAGGCAAGCCCCTGCCCGGCGTCGAAGTCCTGCGCATCAAGTAATTCGTCCGCAATCAGCAAGCGGCCTTCAGGCAGTGGCCTTGCAGGCCCAAACGGAGAAGAAGACACATGGCTCGGATCACGTTACGTCAATTGCTCGACCATGCGGCTGAGAACGATTACGGCGTACCGGCCTTCAACATCAACAACATGGAGCAGGCGCTGGCGATCATGGACGCGGCCAACCAGGTCGACGCGCCCGTCATCATCCAGGCCTCGCGCGGTGCGCGCTCCTACGCCAACGACATCATGCTCAAGCACATGATGGACGCGGTCACCGAGATCTATCCGCACATTCCGGTCTGCGTGCATCTCGACCACGGCAACGAGGCCGCGACCTGCATGACCGCGATCCAGGCCGGCTTCACCTCGGTGATGATGGACGGCTCGCTCAAGGCCGACGGCAAGAGCCCGGCCGATTGGACCTACAATGTCGGCGTCACCAAGACTGTGACCGACATGGCCCATCTCGGCGGCATCTCGGTCGAGGGTGAGCTCGGGGTGCTCGGCTCGCTCGAAACCGGCATGGGCGACAAGGAAGACGGCCACGGCGCTGAAGGCAAGCTGAGCCACGACCAGCTCCTGACCAATCCGGACGAGGCCGTGAAGTTCGTCCAGGAAACCAAGGTCGACGCGCTCGCGATCGCGATGGGGACGTCTCACGGTGCTTACAAATTCACCCGCAAGCCGGACGGCGACATCCTCGCCATGAAGGTGATCGAGGAAATCCACCGCAAGCTGCCGAACACGCATCTGGTCATGCACGGCTCGTCGTCGGTGCCGCAGGACCTCCAGGACATCATCAACGAGTACGGCGGCAAGATGAAGCCGACCTGGGGCGTGCCGGTTGCCGAGATCCAGCGCGGCATCAAGAACGGCGTGCGCAAGATCAACATCGACACCGACAACCGCATGGCCATGACGGGCCAGATCCGCAAGGTGTTCAAGGAACACCCGGAAGAGTTCGACCCGCGCAAGTACCTGAAGCCGGCGATGGAGGCGATGACCAAGCTGTGCAAGCAGCGGCTCCAGGAGTTCAATACCGCAGGGCAAGCTTCCAAGATCAAGAAGGTCCTCACCACCGCCGAGATGGCCAGGCGCTACGCCAAGGGCGAGCTGGACCCCCGCGTCGCATAGCGATCGCGGGTGGCGTAGGCCCTCAACCACATCCTCCCGTCATTCCGGGGCACGCGGAGCGTGAGCCCGGAATCCATAACCACAGCCTGGGGTTATGGATTCCGGGCCTGCGCCTTTCGGCGCATCCCGGAATGACAGCGGGCGCCCCTGCGACGAACGTTAACCTCGGCAATTGCCCGAGAACGGTCTATTTTCACGGGCAAGGGCAGAATCGTTTTGGGAGGACCTCGATGAATCTGACTGAGCTGAACAGGATCGCGACCGCCATGGTCGCGCCAGGCAAGGGCATCCTTGCCGCCGACGAATCCTCCGGCACCATCAAGAAGCGCTTTGACGCGATCGGCGTGGAATCGACTGAAGAGAACCGCCGCGACTATCGCGAGATGCTGTTCCGGTCGAATGAGGCCATGAGCCGGTACATCTCCGGCGTGATCCTCTATGACGAGACGATCTGGCAGGACGCCAAGGACGGCACGCCGCTGGTCAAGCTGATCGAACAGAGCGGCGCCATCCCCGGCATCAAGGTCGACGAAGGCACGCAGACCTTGCCGATGTGCCCGGGCGAGCTTGTCACCGTCGGGCTCGACAAGCTCGCCGAGCGGCTGAAGAAATATTACGAGCGCGGCGCGCGCTTCGCCAAATGGCGCGCCGTGATCGACATCGGCAGCGGCATCCCCTCGATGACGGCGATCAGCGTCAACGCCCACGCGCTGGCGCGCTATGCCGCGCTGTGCCAGGCCGCGCAGATCGTGCCGATCGTGGAGCCCGAGGTGCTGATGGACGGCGATCACGACATCGATCGCTGCTATGAGGTGACGAGCCGCGTGCTCAACAAGACGTTCCAGGAATTGCGCGTGCAGCGCGTCGCGCTCGAGGGCATGGTGCTGAAGCCGAACATGGCGATCTCGGGCAAGAAGTGCGCGAAACAGGCTCCGGTTGAGGAAGTCGCGGAGAAGACGATCCGGCTGCTGAAAGCCTGCGTGCCGGCGGCGGTGCCCGGCATCGCCTTCCTCTCCGGCGGCCAGTCGGACGAAGAGGCAACCGCCCATCTCAACGCCATGCACAAGCTCGGCCCGCTGCCCTGGGGCCTGACCTTCTCCTACGGCCGCGCGCTGCAGGCCGCGCCGCAGAAGGCCTGGTCCGGCAAGGCCGAGAATGTCGCAGCCGGCCAAAACGCATTCAGCCACCGTGCCCGCATGAACGGGCTCGCCTCAAAGGGCGAATGGCAAAGCAGTCTGGAACAGAAAGCGGCCTAGATCTTGTCGAACAAATCGCCTCCGCCGCGCCCGGCGCCGCGCCTCTATCTCGCGACGCCCGCCGTCGATGATCCCGCTGCGCTCGTCGCCGAACTGCCGGGCTTGCTCGCGTGCGCCGACGTCGCGGCCGTGCTGCTGCGGCTGAAGGAGACCGACCAGCGCACCATGATCTCGCGCATCAAGGCACTGGCGCCTCCGGTTCAGAAAGCCGGCGCCGCGCTGCTCGTCGAGGGCCATGCCGAGCTGGTCGCGCGCGGCGGCGCCGACGGCGCGCACCTGCCCGGCATCGCCGCGCTGAAAGAGGCGCTGCCATCGCTCAAGCCCGATCGCATCGCCGGCGTCGGCGGGCTGACGACGCGGCACCATTCCATGGATGCGGGCGAGATCGGCGCGGACTATGTGCTGTTCGGCGAACCCGACGCGAAAGGCCAGCGCCCGTCGTCACTAGCGATTGCCGAGCGGCTGGACTGGTGGGCCGAGCTGTTCGAGCCGCCCTGCGTCGGATTTGCCACCTCAGTGGAAGAAGCCCACGATTTCGCCGCCAGCGGCGCCGATTTCGTGCTGGTCGGCGAATTCATCTGGGCGGATCCGCGCGGGCCCAAGGCTGCGCTGCTCGAGGCCGATGCAGCGATCAAGAAGGCCCATGCGAGTGCGCTTGCGGATCAGGAGCACGGCTAGCGCCCGACATGAAGCTCCCGCGCATCACCATGCTGGCCACGCTGCTCTTGACGGCGCCCGCGGCCGCGCAGCTCCAGATCACGCCGCCGGCGGCAACGCCGAGCGCGCCCGCCGAAAAGCAGAAGCCCAAGCCGCCCCCGGCTGCCAAGAAGAAGGAGGCCGCGCCGGCGCCGAAGCCTTCGAGTTCCCCGAAGCCGGCCGCCTCGCCCAAGCCGGCGTTGCCCGCGACCGTGATCCCCGCGCCGGCGACCGACACGCCCGGTGTCGATCTGGTGTTCGGCGCCTATCAGCGCGGCCAGTACAAGACCGCGTTCGATCTCGCCACAGCCCGTGCCGCGACCGGCGATCCCAAGGCGATGACCATGCTCGGCGAGCTCTATTCCAACGCCATGGGCATCCGCCGCGACTACGTCAAGGCACAGGAATGGTACAAGCGCGCCGCCGACGCCGGCGACCGCGAGGCGATGTTCGCGCTCGCCATGCTGCGCATCTCGGGCCGCGGCGGCAAGGTCGACAAGGGCGAGGCGGTGAAGCTGATGGCCTCCTCTGCCAAGCTCGGCGAGCCCAGGGCCGCCTATAATCTCGCTCTGCTGTATCTGGACGGCCAGACCCTGCCGCAAGACGTCAAGCGGTCCGCCGAGCTGCTGCGCCAGGCGGCCGATGCCGGCGTGCCCGAGGCGCAATACGCGCTCGCGACCTTCTACAAGGAGGGCACCGGCGTGCCCAAGGACCCGGAACGCGCGGTGCGGCTGCTCCAGGCAGCCTCGTTGGCCGACAATGTCGATGCCGAGGTCGAATATGCCATCGCCATGTTCAACGGCACCGGCACACCGAAGAACCACCCGGCCGCTGTCGCGTTGCTTCGCAAGGCTTCCCGCCAGGGCAGCGCGATCGCGCAGAATCGCCTCGCCTGGGTGCTGATCAACGGCATGGGCACGACCGTGGACAAGATCGAGGGTTTCAAATGGCATCTGGTGGCCAAGACCGCCGGCAAGGGCGATCCGGAGCTCGACAAGCAGTTCTCCGAACTGCCGGCCGAGGACCGGTCCAAGGCCGAGGCCGCCGCCAGAAAATGGCTCGGGACCAAATGACTTGACCTTCAGCCCCTCGCAGGGCACCCCATCCCTCAAACAGGCGCGATTTCGCGCCATTTCCCCCGATCAAGACCAGAGCTCATGCTGTATTCCGCAACTATCAACGTCATGGTCAAGGCCGCGCGCCGCGCCGGCCGCAGCCTCAAGCGCGATCTCGGCGAGATCGAGCATTTGCAGGTCTCGCTGAAGGGACCGGCCAATTTCGTCTCGCTGGCCGACAAGCGCGCCGAGGAGATGCTCTACCAGGACCTCGCCAAGGCCCGTCCCGGCTACGGCTTCATCGGCGAGGAAGGCGGCACGCGGGAAGGCTCCGACAAGAGCCACACCTGGATTGTCGATCCGCTCGACGGCACCACCAACTTCCTGCATGGCATCCCGCAATTCGCGATTTCGATCGGGCTTTCGCGCGAAGGCACCATCATCGCCGGCGTGATCTACAATCCCGCCAATGACGAGCTCTACATCGCCGAGCGCGGCAAGGGCGCCTTCCTCAACGACCAGCGCCTGCGCGTCGCCGGCCGCCGCCAGCTCAACGAATGCGTGGTGGCCTGCGGCCTGCCCCATATCGGCCGCGGCGACCACGAGGAATTCCGCCGCGAGATGACCGCGATCCAGGACCGCGTCGCCGGCCTGCGCCGCTTCGGCGCCGCCTCGCTCGACTTAGCCTTCGTCGCCGCCGGCCGCCTCGACGGCTATTGGGAGCGGAATCTGCAGCCTTGGGACATCGCGGCCGGGCAGATCATGGTGCGTGAGGCGGGCGGGACGATCACCGACATCGACACCCCGGGCGATGCGCTGGTGACCGGGCATGTGGTGTGCGGGAATGAGTTCGTGCATGGCGAACTGATCAAGATATTGAAGCCGCTAGGGCAGTAGCACGACGGCTCGATCTACGACGGTTAAGAATTGTCGTCTTCGTCCGCTTCCTCGTCACGATATTCGCCGCCGATGGTCAGGCCCTCGATCGTCGTGGCGCCTTTCGACTTGATCACCCGGCGAAGCGGGACCGAACTCTCGCTTCGCAATGCCTCCATCAGCTGTTCCGAATGGGTGACGATCCAGATGTCGGCGCGGCGTGATGCCTTGGCGATGAGCCGCGCCAGCGGCGCCAGCAGCGACGGATGCAGGCTGGTCTCCGGTTCGTTCAGCGCGATGAAGGGCGGCAGCCGATAGCCCATGAACACTGCGAGCAGGCAGATGTATTTCAGTGTCCCGTCGGATAGTTCATGAGCCCTGAACGGCCGCGGCATATCCGCCAATTGCAGATCAAATTGACACAAGCCGTTTTCCTCCCATGCGCGGAGTTCGGCGCCCGGGAATGCATCTTCAATTGCGTCCTGCAGATCGGCAGCGTCTTGCCGAATGACATAGAGGGTCGCCAGGGCGGCAGCCAAATCGGTCCCATCGGCGCTGAGCGAGGGCGTTGCGATCGCCAGACAGGGCTTTCGTATCGGTGACGCCGGATCGGTACGAAAGTCGTGATAGAATCGCCAGCCCAGCATGGCATTCCTGATCAGGTGATTTCGGGGCACTCCTTGCCATCGGAAAAAGCCGCAAGCGCCGTCTCGGACGGCAGCACCGCATCCTTGTGGGCGGTCCAGGCGCCGCTCTCGCCGCGGACGCTGACGAGCGAGTTGATCCGCTCCATCAGCTTGACCGTGCGTTTGCCCTGCGTCGTCTCGATGCTTTCGGCCTTGATCATCGGCTCGCCGGAAAACGCGGCCTGAAGCGGGCTCGGAAACCCCAGCTCGATGGAATACCTCATGCTGTCGAATGTGGCTGACAACCGCAGCCGCCCATCTTCGCCGCGTTTGCGAATGCCGGACCAGCAGACCGAATTCAATCCGCCCTCATCGGCGATCGTGCGGGTGATTTGACCGGTCGCTGCGTCGCGCAACAGCGACAAGGATTTGTAGAGATTGGATTTGCCGACGCCATTTTCACCCACAAACACGGACAAGGGGTGGATGGGTATGGAGAGCCGCCGAAGAGAGCGATAGTTCGAGATCGCAATGTCAGTCGGACGCATCACATGCTCTCAATCGGCGGGCCATCTGCGCAGCCGCGCAGCCGTGCAGATACACATTCCTTCAATCCAGGGATGCAGTCTGGCTTGACAATCCCGAGAAAGCAAGCCGAGCGATCCGGCGTTCAGTGGCCGGCCCTTGCCGGAGCGGGCGGCCCGTACACCTCGCCCTCCTTCGCCGCGTTGGGCTCCCGGTCCCCCGCCAGCACGCGCTGCACCGAGACGAAGAACACCGGCACCATCAGCAGCGCCAGGATCACCACCGCGATCATGCCGCCCATCACGATGCTGCCGAGCGCCTGCTGGCTGGCGCCGCCGGCGCCGTGGGCGATGGCCATCGGCAGCACGCCGCAGATGAAGGCGAGGCCGGTCATCAGGATTGGGCGGAAGCGCAGGCGGCAGGCCTCCAGGGTGGCGTCCACCAGCGGCTTGCCCTCTTTGCGCAGATCCTTGGCGAACTCGATGATCAGGATCGCGTCCTTGGCGGCAAGGCCGATGATGGTGATGAGGCCGACGGTGAAATAGACGTCGTTGGGCAGGCCCCGCAGCATCGCCGCGATGACGGCGCCGACGATGCCGAGTGGCACCGTGAGCAGCACCGCGAGCGGAATGGTCCAGCTCTCGTAGAGCGCAGCCAGACACAGGAACACCACGAAAATGGAGAGAGCGAGCAGGAACGGCGCCTGCGAGCCCGACAGCTTTTCCTGCAGCGATTGCCCGGTCCATTCATAGCCGAAGCCGCGCGGCAATCTGCCGGCAAGCCGCTCCATTTCCGCGATGGCGTCGCCCGAGGTAAAGCCGGGTTTCGCTTCGCCCGAGATGCGCACCGCCGGATAATAGTTGAAGCCGGCGATCTGCGTCGGGCCGCGCGCCCATTCCACCGTGGTGAAGGAGGAGAACGGCACCAGCTGGCCGCGGCTGTTCTTGACGTTGTAGTTGAGGATGTCCTCGGTCCGCATGCGGTCGCGGGCATCGGCCTGCACCACGACGCGCTGCATGCGGCCGCGGTTCGGGAAATCGTTGATGTAGTTCGAGCCGAGATTGGTCGAGATCGTGTTGTTGATGTCCTCGAACGTGACACCGAACGCGCCGGCCTTCTCGCGGTCGATCATGAGATTGACCACGCCGGCCTCGGGCAGGCCCTCGATATAGACCTTCTGCAGCACCGGGCTGGCATTGGCCTCCGCGATCAACTGGTCGGCGGCGCGCATCAGGGCCGGATAGCCCTTCTGGCCGCGGTCCTGGAGACGGAACGAGAAGCCCGAGGAATTGCCGAGATTGTCGATCGGCGGCGGCTGCAGCGCGGAGATCTTGGCGTCGCGGATCGACGACGACAAATCGCGGTTGATGTCATTGACGATCGCCGCGGCCGAGTCCTTCGGCCCGCGCTCCGACCAGTCCTTCAGGGTGATGAAGGCCTGCGCGGTGTTCATGCCCTGGCCGGAGAAGCTGAAGCCGGTGAGGAAGGTGACATCCTTCACACCGGGACGTTCTGCGAGATATTTCTCGACCTTCTCGATCACGGCCTCGGTGCGGCCGTAGGACGAATCCGACGGCGTCTGCACGTCGGTGGTCACAAAACCCTGGTCGTCGATGGGCAGGAAGCCGCCGGGCAGATTGACGAAAGCCCAGGACAGGCCGACGAGCAGCGCGACATAGACCAGCATCAGCCGTCCGGTTCGCTTCAGCGAGAAGCCGACAGTGCGGGAATAGCCCTCCTTGCCGCCTTCGAGCATGCGGTTGAACCAGCCGAACACGCCCCTCCTGGCATGGCCATGACCAGCCGCGACGGGCTTGAGCAGCGTTGCGCACAGCGCCGGCGTCAGCGACAGGGCGAGGAAGGCGGAGAAGCCGATCGCGGCGACCATGGTCACCGAGAACTGACGGTAGATGATGCCGACCGATCCCGGGAAGAACGCCATCGGCACGAACACCGCCATCAGCACCAGCGTGATGCCGATGATGGCGCCTGATATCTGCGACATCGCCTTGCGTGTCGCTTCCTTCGGCGGCAGCCCCTCCTCGCTCATGATGCGCTCGACGTTCTCGACCACGACGATGGCGTCGTCGACGAGGATGCCGACCGCAAGCACCATGCCGAACATCGAGAGCATGTTGATGGAGTAGCCCGCGAGCAGCAGGGTGGTGCAGGCGCCCAGCAGCGCCACCGGCACCACGATGGTCGGGATGATGGTGTAGCGGATGTTCTGGAGGAACAGGAACATCACCACGAACACCAGCACGATGGCTTCGACCAGTGTCGACAGCACCTTCTTGATCGAAGCTTCGACCACGGGCGTGATGTTGTAGGGGATCTCGTAGGAGATGTTGGCCGGGAAGAAGCGCGACAGCTCCTTCATCTTCTCCTCGACCGCGCTGGCGGTCGCCAGCGCATTGCCGGTCGGCGACATCAGCACCGAGAGGCCCGCGGTCGGCTTGCCGTTCAGGCGCGTGTTGAACTGGTAGCTGAGGCCGCCGACCTCGATGCGCGCGACGTCGCGCAGGCGCACGGTCGAGCCGTCGGCGTTGGCGCGCAGGATGATGGCGCCGAATTCGTCCGGCGAAGACAGCTGGCCCTTGACCAGCACCAGCGAGGAGGTGCGTTGACTGGACGTCGACGGCTCGGCGCCGAGGCTGCCCGACGCGACCTGCGCGTTCTGCGCGGCGATCGCCTTGTTGACGTCGTCGGCGGTCATGCCATAGCCGACGAGCTTGGCCGGATCGACCCAGACGCGAAGCGAGCGCTCGGTCGAATAGAGCGTGGCGCGGCCGACGCCGGGGATGCGACGGACCTCTCCGAGCACGTTGCGGATCATGAAGTCGCCGAGACCGACCTCGTCCAGGCTGCCGTCGGTCGAGTTCAGCGTGATGATCTGGAGAACCGCGCTGGAGGCCTCCTCGATCAGGATGCCCTGCTGGATCACCGCGCGCGGCAGACGCGCCTCGACGCGCTTGATGCGGTTCTGCACCTCGACCGAGGCGGCACTGGTATCGGTGCCCGGTTGGAAATTGGCGATGATCTCGACCTGGCCGAGCGAGTCGCTGGTCGATTCGAAATTGAGAATGCCCGAGGCGCCGTTGAGCTCCTCCTCGATCAGGCGCGTGACGCTGTTGTAGAGGTTCTCGGGCGAGGCGCCGGGATAGCTGGTCGAGATCGAGATCGAGGGCGGCGCGATGATCGGATATTGCGCGATCGGCAGCAGCGGCACCGCGATGGCGCCGATCAGGCAGATGAACAGCGCGACCACCCAGGCGAAGATCGGCCTGTCGATGAAGAAACTCGGCATGGCGCGTTACCGCGTGAGCTTCTGGGCGTGCCGGTTGTCCGCCGTGGCGTCCGCTTCCGACCAGGATTGCGGCTTGACCTTGTCGCCGGCCGCGAACTTCTGGAACCCTTCGACCACGACCTTGTCGCCGGCCTTCAGACCCTCGGTGACGAACCAGAGTCCGTCCTGCGCGGACCCGGTGCGCACCGGCTGCACCGCGATGTGGTTGTCATCCTTGACGACGAACACCTCGCTGCCGCCGCCGCCATTGCGCTGGATCGCCTGCTGCGGCACCGCGATCGCGTCGCTATCGAGGCCCTGGTCGATGCGGACGCGGACGTACATGCCCGGCAGCAGCTCGCGCTTGGGGTTGGGGAATTCGCCGCGCAAGGTCACCTGGCCGGTGTGGGCGTCGACCTTGGCATCGGAGAACAACAGCTTGCCGTCGAGCGCGTAGATGGTGTTGTCGTCGAGCACGAGGCGCACCTTGGCGGCATCGGCGGCGATGCGCTCGAGGTCGCCGCTCTCGAAGGCGCGGCGGAGCTGGTTGAGTTCGTTCACCGACTGGGTGAAGTCGGCGTAGATCGGATCGAGCTGCTGGATGCTGGCGAGGTTGGTTTCGTTCTGCACCGCGAGCGCGCCCTCGCTGACCAGCGCCGCACCGACGACGCCGTCGATCGGCGCACGCACGGTGGCGTAGTCGAGGTTGAGCTTGGCGCGTGCGAGGTCGGCCTTGCGGCCCTCGACCTCGGCATGGGCCTGGCGCTCGGCCGCGATCGCCTTCTCGTTCTCGGCTTCCGGCGCCGCACGATCCTTGGTGAGGGTGGCGATGCGATGCGCCTGCTGCCTGGCCTGCATCAGGGCGGCCTCGGCCTTGGCGACCGCCGCCTCGCTCGCCATCACCTCGACCTCGAACGGGCGCGGATCGATGCGATAGAGCGGATCGCCCGCCTTGACCTCGCTACCTTGGCGGAACAGCCGCTCGACCACGATGCCGGAGATGCGCGGACGCACGTCGGAAACGCGGGTCGGCGCGATGCGGCCGGGCAGCTCGCGCACCACGGCGCGCGGCTGCGGCTTCACGATCACGATGCTGACGTCAGGATCGGCCGGCGGGGCAGCGGACACTGCGGAGCTGGATTCCCCGCAGCCCGCGAGCAGCGGCGCAAAGGCCGCGAGCATCATTGCAACGCATGCCGGTCGCGCACGAAGTCCTGACATGAAGTTAAGTGCCCCAATGTTGTTGAAACTGATCACGCTCCGCGCCGCGCCCGTTCTGGGCACATTCCGCGCGGCTGATGCCGTCAAAATAGAATAGACTTGCTGCGACGCAACGCATGCTGCGGGCGGCTCATTGTCACACGACCTATGTTGCTGACTTCAGTGCGCTTTTTGGGTTTCACCGGATTGTGAGTCGGCTCCATCGCCGCGAGCTGCGGCGGAACATCGCAATCAGGAGGCGGCCTTCATCCGATACTGGCTGACGCCCCATTCGGTTCCACCGGCGTAGCCGAACAGGCCCGACGTCGCGAGGAAGAACCAGCGCCAGCGCCGCATCCACGGGCCGGTCTCCTCGCCATGGACCTGGCGCAAGGCCGTTTCGATGGTGTCGCGATGCGCATCGAAATTGGCAAGCCAGTCGTTCGCGGTGCGCTGATAATGCGTTCCGCTCCAGCACCATTCCTTCTCGATCGCGAAGATGTCGCCGAACTGCCTGACGAGGTGGTGGCTCGGCATCAGCCCATCCGTGAGGACGTGCTGCGCGATCCAGTCCTCCCGATTGGTCCGGTCGATCAGATGGGAGCCGGAGCGATGGGTGACGATGTGCATGAAGAAGCGTCCCTCTGGCACGAGCCATGAGCGCACGCGCGTCATCAGCTTGCGCCAGTTCGTCATTTGCTCGAACATCTCGACCGACACGATGCGGTCGAACTGCCCCTCGGGCGCGAACACGTTCATGTCCGCGGTGACCACACGCAAATTGAGCAGCCCGCGCCGCCGCGCTTCCTCCTCGACATGGTCGCGTTGCATCTGCGAGTTCGATACGGCTGTGATCCTCGCATGCGGAAACTGCCGCGCCATCCATAGCGACAGCGAGCCCCAGCCGCAGCCGAGCTCGAGGATGGCCTGCCCGTCGGCGAGACCGGCATGTTCGACGGTCTGGCGCAGCGCCTCCTCCTCCGCCTCCCGCAGGCTGGTCGCCTCGGTCTTGTAGAAGCAGCACGAATATTTGCGGTTGGGGCCGAGCACCTCTGCCAGGAGCGCCGCGGGCACCTCGCCGTGCCCGGCATCCGGATCCCCGGCGATCGGCCGCAGCATCATCCTTCCCGCGAAGGCGGCATCGTCGGCCGCGCCCAGCGCGGACAGGCGCGTCGCCGTGCGCGAGCACAGGCGCTGGATCGCGGCGCGGATCACGACGTCGGGCAGCGGCACACGTTCGGCAGTCCCGATGATCGCGGAAACGACGCTCATGCGTCCACTCCGTCTCTCGGCGGCAAGCGCCAGAATCCGAGCTAAGCCTGTGGATTGCTGAAGTTTTACAAAACGCGCCGGTATCAAAGCGTGGTTTCGGCTTTGGGTTCCGCAAGCTCTCCACGAAATCGGCCCATCCGGCACTTTTTTTGGGCTGGCGCTGTGCCATAGTGTGCGCCGCAAGCAAGTAACGGATGATACCGGCCATGCCGTCAGGCGCCTCGCCCCGCTCCCCCATGGAAATCGAGTATACCAAGCTCTCCTCGCCCAGCGTTTTCCTGGTGCGGATGCTGGTCTTCCTGGTGCTCTGCACGCTGGTGGGCGTGGTGCTCTACAAGCAGATCATTCAGGCCTTCTTCGCCAATCCCGGGCTCAATGCCCTGATCGGCGGCGTGCTGTTCATCGGCATCATCCTGGCCTTCCGCCAGGTGATCCGGCTCTACCCTGAAGTCTCCTGGGTCAACAATTTCCGCATCGCCGATCCCGGCCTTGCCCCCGCCCGCCACCCCAAACTGCTGGCACCGATGGCGATGATCCTGGGCGGTGAGCGCACCGGGCGGATGTCGATCACCCAGACCACCATGCGGCATCTGCTCGATTCGATCGCGACCCGCCTCGACGAGGCCCGCGACATCTCGCGCTACATGACCGGGCTGCTGGTCTTCCTCGGCCTGCTCGGCACCTTCTGGGGTCTGATCGAGACGGTCGGCTCGGTCGGCAAGGTGATCGACGGGCTCAAGGTCGGCGGCGATTCCGGAGCCCTGTTCGACACGCTGAAGGAGGGCCTCGCCGCCCCGCTCGGCGGCATGGGCATCTCGTTCTCGAGCTCGCTGTTCGGCCTCGCCGGCTCGCTGATCCTCGGCTTCCTCGATCTGCAATCGAGCCAGGCCCAGAACCGTTTCTACACCGATCTCGAAGACTGGCTCGCCACCACCGTGCGCGAATATGGCCGCGGCGAGGTTGCGGTCGCAGCCGGTGGCGGCGGTGTGGCCAGCGGCGAGCTGCAGGCCGCGGTCGAGCGCTTACGCTCCGTGCTCGAGGAAGGCAGCGCCAGCCGCGGCACCACCGCGGCGATGGCGAGCCTTGCCGAAGCGATCCAGGCGCTGGTCTCGCACATGCGCACCGAGCAGCAGATGATCCGCGAATGGGCCGATGGCCAGGGCGAGCAGAATCGCGATATCCGGCGCCTGCTCGAGCGCATCGCGCGCCAGCCCGAGAAGGGTTAGGGTCATGGCACTGGCGCGCGGCCGCCGCGGCGATACCTCCTTCAACTACTGGCCCGGCTTCGTCGACGCGCTGTCGACGCTGGTGCTGTCGATCGTGTTCCTGCTGTCGGTGTTCCTGGTCGTGCAGTTCTTCCTGTCGCAGGAGGTGACCGGCAAGGACAAGGCGCTGGAGCAGCTCAATGCCAAGATCGCGCAGCTCAACGAGCTCTTGTCGCTGGAGAAGCTCGGCAAGCTCACGCTCGACGACCAGGTCTCGTCACTGAAAGCCGGCCTCGCCTCGGCCGAAAGCGAGCGAGACCGCATCAAGGGCCTCTATGAGGGCCTCGCTGCCGCCGGCAACGACGCGCAGGGCAAGACAAGCGAGCTCGGCAAGGCGCTGGATTCGGAGAAGGCGGTCTCGGCGCGGGCGCTGGCGCAGATCGAGGTGCTGAACCAGCAGATCAGTGCGCTGCGCCGGCAATTGGCCGCGCTCGAAGAAGCGCTCGATGCATCCGAGAAGCGCGACAAGGAATCGCAGAACCGCATCGCCGATCTCGGCTCACGTCTGAACGTGGCGCTGGCGCAGCGCGTGCAGGAATTGTCGCGCTACCGCTCGGAATTCTTCGGCCGCCTGCGCGCCATCCTCGGCAACCGCCCTGATATCCGCATCGTCGGCGACCGCTTCGTGTTCCAGTCCGAAGTATTCTTCGACACCGGACAGGCGGCGCTGCTGCCCGAGGGCCGCGCCGAGCTCGACACATTGGCGACCGCGCTGATCGAGCTCGACAAGAAGATTCCGAACGAGATCCCCTGGGTGTTGCGCGTCGACGGCCATACCGATGTGCGGCCAGTGAGCGGCGCGAACTTCAAATCGAACTGGGACCTGTCCGCGGCCCGCTCGATCTCGGTGGTGCAGTATCTGGTCTCGCTCGGCGTCCCCGCCCAGCGCCTCGTCGCGGCCGGCTTCGGCGAATTCCAGCCGCTCGACGCCGCCAACACGGAAGAGGCCTACAAGCGCAACCGCCGCATCGAGCTGAAGCTGACGGAGCGGTAGTGAGCGCCGCCCTCCACCTCCGCCCCTACCGCCCCGAGGACGAAGCCGCCACCATCGACCTCTGGCATCGCACCTGGCAGCAGGCCTATCCGCAGATCGATTTCGCCGCGCGGCTTGACTGGTGGCGCGAGCGATGGGGCAAGGATCTGGTGCCGAAGGCGTCCATTGTCGTCGCGGAAGCGGATGGTGCGCTCACCGGTTTCGTGACCATCGACGGCGACGGCTATCTCGACCAGCTCGTGGTCGACCCGGATCACTGGGGTTCCGACGCTGCGCGGTTGCTGGTCGACGAAGCAAAACGCCTGTCACCATCGGGCATCACGCTGCTCGTCAACAAGGACAACATTCGCGCGATCCGCTTCTACGAGCGCAACGGCTTTGCGCAGGCCGGCGACGATGTGAACCCGACCTCGGGCCGGCCGGTGCTGAAGATGGCGTGGCGGGCGTGATGCCCGTCACGTCTGGATCCCCAGACGTCGGTTATTCGTTGTGGCAGGCAGCAGCGATGACAGACGGATGGAGACGATCCATGAAGCTGAGCGACCTGGCCAAGGGGTCTTCGGTTCTGCTGGGCGTCGTCATCGCCGGCTATGTATCGACGACCTATGTCGACCAGCGCCTCGCGCCACCAAGGACAGCAAGCGAAACGACGAATTCGCCTGCGCCGACGAACACCCGCTCTCCGACGGGCAGCCCGACTCCGGCCGATGGCGAGTCGCCCTGCATTGGTGAGGGCGGAAGCTGGAAGAACTGGCCGTGGCCGAACGTGCCGATGGGATCGCCGAAATGTAAGTGAGGCGGGGATAGCGGAGCTTCATCGACGGCAAAGAAAGCATCACGTCAGGGATGCTACGGCGAAGGGGCGGGCTTCTTTCGAATGCTGCTGACAATATGACTTTTCTTTCTGGGCTGCCGTTTTTCTACGATGGCAGGGACTAAATCCGGAGCGGTGTCCGTTTCGCCAAAAAGTTTGATATATTCAGAAAGCGGCATGTATCCGGCTTCGACTAACGCGCGGGCATCATTCCGATCAATGGGCATTCGCGAGACCTCCAGCCTTCAGTCTCGATTGTAAGCGCCCCCCGGTAAATGCAACGTTAGATCAATGCAGCACTGGCGTGCTGCGCTGCGGTAGCGATGGTGCGACGCGAGAGTGCCGCGAGCGCACAGGCGACACACCAGTGCAGCGCCTCACGCCCCCTCGAACTGCAACCTCGCCAGCCGCGCATAGAGCCCGTTCGCGGCGACGAGCTCGGCATGCGTGCCCTGCTCGACGATCCTGCCCTGGTCCATCACCAGGATGCGGTCGCAGGACAAGACGGTCGCGAGGCGGTGCGCGATCACCAGCGTGGTGCGGTGGCGCATCAGCTCTTCCAGCGCGGTCTGCACCAGCGTCTCGCTTTCGGCGTCGAGCGCGGAGGTGGCTTCATCGAGCAGCAGCAGCGGCGCATCGCGCAGGATGGCGCGGGCGATCGCGATGCGCTGGCGCTGGCCGCCTGACAGCGTCACGCCGCGCTCGCCGAGCGGGGTCTCGAAACCTTCGGGCAGGCGGCGGATGAACTCGGCGGCATGCGCGAGCTCGGCGGCGCGCTCGACCTCGGCGTCGCTGGCATCAGGACGGCCGAAGCGGATGTTGTCGCGGGCGCTGGCGGCGAACACGTTCGATTCCTGCGGCACCAGGGCAATGCGGCAGCGGAAGTCGCGCGGGTCGGCGGATTTGACCGGGACGCCGTCAAGCGAGATCGCACCGCTGCGCGGATCGTAGAAGCGGAGCAAGAGATGAAAGATGGTGCTCTTGCCGGCGCCGGACGGGCCGACGATCGCGACCTTCTCGCCCGGGCGCACCGTGAACGACACGGCATCGAGCACCTTGACGTCGGGACGCGCGGGATAGGCGAAGCTGACCTGATCGAAGCCGACCTCGCCGCGTGCCGGCACCGGCAGCGTGCGCGGCGATGCGGGCGCGGTGATCTCGGGCTGCACGTGCAGGATCTCGAACAGGCGCTCGGCCGCACCTGAGGCCGCCGAGACCTCGCCCCAGACCTCGCTGAGCTGGCCGAGGCCCGCCGCGGCGAACGCCGCGTAGAGCACGAACTGGCCGAGCCGGCCCGGCGTGATGGTCCCGGTCAGAACGTCATGCGAGCCGATCCAGAGGATCGCGACCACGCTTGCGAACACGATGAAGATGATGATGGCAGTGAGCACCGCACGCGCCTGCGTGGACGTGCGCGCGGCTTCATAGGCCTGCTCGACCTCGCCGCCAAAACGCTTCTGGGCGAGCCCCTCGCTGGTATAGGCCTGTACGGTGCGGATCGCGCCGACCAGCTCGCCCGCATAGGCCGAGGCCTCGGCGAGCGTGTCCTGCGCGTTGCGCGACAGCCGCCGCACCCAGCGCCCGAACGCGACCAGCGGCAGCACGATCAGGGGAATGGCGAGCAGCACGAAGCCGGACAGACGCGGGCTGGTGATCACCATCATGGCTGCCGCGCCGAAGAACATCATCAGATTGCGCAGCGCGATCGACACGGAGGCGCCGACTGAGGATTTGATCTGGGTGGTGTCGGCGGTGAGGCGCGACACCAGCTCGCCGCTGCGCGCGGAATCGAAGAAGGAAGGCGACAGCGACAGCAAGTGCGCGAACACATCGCGCCTGAGGTCGGCGACGATGCGCTCGCCGATCGTCATCACGAGGTAGTAGCGCGCGGCACTGGCGAGCGCGAGCACGGCGACCACCGCGATCATCACCGAGAAATAGCTGTTGATCAGCGCGATGCCCTCGGGCGTCAGGCCGAAATCGATCATCCTGCGCACCGCGACCGGAACCAGCAGCGTCGTCAGCGCGGCAATCGTCAGCGCAATGAAGGCCAGCGCCGCACGGCCGCGATAGCGGGCCACATAGGGCGCGAGCGCCAGCAGCGGCCGCAGCTTGGCGCGCCCCTTGGCGGGCTGCTCGATCAGCTCGGCCTCGATCGACGCGGCGTCCGCCGGCGCAGGGTCGCGCTGGTCGCGATACTCGTGGTCAAGCCGTTCCACTGCGCTCATGTGATCGGACCCAAGGAGACACGTCAGCTCCACATAGGCCGGTGCCGAGGGAGTGGCAAATCCGGGATGTCCCTTAGGGGACGCTCCGGTTCTCCTGTCCCCACAATGGCTTGTTTTAGGGGGGCTCGTGGGGTATAGAGCGCCCAAATCCGTCATCGATTATCACTCAAGCGAGCGGCGCCGGTCGCCCTAGGAATTGCCATGAAAGCCGAAATTCATCCGGATTATCATACGATTAAGGTCGTGATGACCGACGGGACCGAGTACCTGACCCGCTCCACCTGGGGCAAGGAAGGCGACACGCTGAACCTCGACATCGACCCGAAATCGCATCCGGCCTGGACCGGCGGCAACGCCCAGCTGATGGATCGCGGCGGCCGCGTCTCGCGCTTCCAGAAGAAGTTTTCGGGCTTTCTCAAAAAGGATTGATCCGGCCCTCAAGGCTGGACACGAAAAACGCCCCCGGAGAGCCGGGGGCGTTTTTGTTTTCTATCGCTGTCATTCCGGGGCGGCTCGGAGAGCCGAACCCGGAATATCGAGATTCCGGGTTCGCGCTTCGCGCGCCCCGGAATGACGGTTGCCTACCGCTCGAACGCCGCCTTCAGCGCGTTGAGATGCGGCACCAGCGGATTGCCGATCGCGGGCACATCGGCGGGCGGGGTGTGGATGGTGGTGTCGAGACGGCGCACGCGGGTCTGAAGGCTCATCGAGCGATGGATCAGGTCCTGCAATTGTGTCGGCAGCTTCTCGATGGTGTCGGCGGGGCCGGGATCGGCAGCGGAGAGCTTCACCTTGGTCTTTTCGCGGTTGGCCTGGCCCAGCGTCATCTCGCCTTCCTTCACCGCGCGATGCAGCAACAGCCACGAGGCAAGCTGCATCAGGCGGGTGGTGAGGCGCATGCTCTCGGTCGCGTAGGTCAGGCTGACCGCGCGGTCGAGCGCCTTGGCTTCAGCGCGGCCGGCGCCGTCGAGATAGGCGGCGGTCTCTTCGACGAGATCCATGCCCTCACGGAACAGGACGCCGAACGCCGCAGAATTGGTGAACCGCTCGCTGAGTTGAACGAGAGCGCCGTCGGCTTGCAAACGTTCCATGGTTAACGCCCCTTACGCAACTGTTTACCCACCCGGCTTTGCGCCGGCTTATGATGAACAAATCATTGCGCGGGCGGCACGCGGAGTCCAGCGACAAGCACGGATATGGTTTCCGCGGGTCCTTCCGCGGAATTCAACTGGGGCGAGACGGCAAAACACCCCGGCTCGACGCAAAAAAGAGCCGCCGGAAAACCGGCGGCTTTGAAAGTTGATAACAGGGAGGCGTCAAACAGAGTGGACAGGAGCCACTCGGTGTCCAAACGAGGACAGTTCCAGTCATAAAGCGAAAAGCTTAATGTGGAGTAAACGAGCTAAATTTTTGAGGGTTCGTTAGCCATGTCGGTCAGTGGCCGAGTGCGCTCTCGTGCCCCGGACGCAGCGCAGCGCCAAAAGCGCGTTCACGCGCGTCTTCGACACGCTATGGCGGTGCGCTGCAGAGCCGGGGCCCAGTGCTTTGGTCGAGGAGTTTGGAGAGGCATTGGGTCCCGGCTCTGCGAAGCAGCGCTACGCGCTGCACCGCGTCCGGGACACGAGAGTCGTGAGACTCCTACTTCTTGAAAAAACTATCCGCCGCATCGCGCGAGGCGCGCTTCTTGGCGGCGGCTTCCTCCAGCCTCGCGATCTCGGTGTTGAGCAGAGCGACGCGCTCGGTCAGTTCCTCCACCGACAACAGCGAGAGATCCTGTCCGATCTCGTGGCTGATCTTCCTGCGCGGGCGGTCGTCGTCTTCCGTCACCATCCTCATTCCTCCTGCCTTCGCGCGGGCACATTGCCGAGGCGGTTGCCAGCCTGGGCCGCGCTGGCTAAGCAATGGCCTCGCTCCTCCCGCACCTTCGCTCAAGGACAACATCATGGACAAGCTGCCCGCGCAAATGACCGTGGTCGCCATCTCCAAGCCTGGCGGACCGGAGGTGCTGGTGCCGGAAACCCGCGCCGTTCCGGTTCCCGGCCCGGACGAGATCCTGGTCAAGGTGCAGGCCGCGGGCGTCAACCGGCCCGACGTGGCGCAGCGCTCCGGCGCCTATCCGCCGCCGCCCGGCGCCAGCGACCTGCCCGGCCTCGAAATCGCTGGTGAAGTGGTCGCCGTCGGCAGCAATGCCAAGCGGCACAAGATCGGCGACAAGGTGATGTCGCTCGTCGCCGGCGGCGGCTATGCGCAGTACTGCATCGCCCAGGACACCCAGGCCATGAGCGTGCCGCCGGCGCTGTCGATCAACGAAGCCGGCGCGCTGCCGGAAACCCTGATGACGGTCTGGCACAATGTGTTCGAGCGTGGCGGCCTCAAGGCCGGCGAGACGCTGCTGATCCATGGCGGCTCCTCCGGCATCGGCACCATGGCGATCCAGCTTGCGAAGGCGTTCGGCGCCAAGGTGTTCGTCACCGTCGGATCGCAGGACAAGATCGATGCCTGCCTCAAGCTCGGTGCGGACCGCGCCATCAACTACAAGAGCGAAGACTTCGTCGCCGTGGTCAAGGCGGAGACGAACAATGCCGGCGTCAACCTGATCCTCGACATGGTCGCCGGCGACTATGTCGACCGCAACTATGACGCCGCCGCGGTCGACGGCCGCATCGTGCAGATCGCGACCCTCAACGGCCCCAAGGTCAGCGTCAACATCGCCAAGGTGATGGTGAAGCGGTTGACCCATACCGGGTCCACGCTGCGCCCCCGTACGAATGCGGATAAGGCGGCGATGGTGGCCGCAATCGAGGCGAAAGTGATGCCGCTGTTGCGCGAAGGCCGGGTCAAACCGCTGATGGACAGCACTTTCCCGCTGGAAAAGGCGTCCGATGCGCACCGGCGCATGGAGACCTCGGCACATATTGGCAAAATTGTGTTGGAGGTCTAGGCCAGCGGCCCATAGGGCAAGGCGGAAACCCTTTGATTTTCCTCGCTTTCGTGGCATCTATCGCGACGCGCCGAACCATCTTGTTCCGTTCGGAAAACGCCTTGCACTGACGATCCTGCACCGAAGAGTTTGCGTCGAACGCGGAGAACCGACCTTGCGTCTGATCAGGTGCCTCGCGCCCATAGCGCTGGGCCTCATGATTCTCGTCGCCGCGTCCCCGGCGCGCGCGCTCGACGCCGTCAGCGTCCGCGGTGACGCGCCCGCGATCGACCTCACCGGCGTGCTCGAGCACCAGCGCAGCGACGCCGACCGTATCCAGGTCTCGACCGCGCCGGGCACCGACGGCATCGTCCGCCGCATCGAGGTGCGCGCCCGCGAAGGCGGCCAGAACTGGGTGGTATTCGCGCTCGCCAACAACACCGACGACCAGCTCGACCGCCTGATCGTCGCGCCGCATTACCGCATCGTCTCCTCGGGGCTGCTGTGGCCCGACCTCGGGCTGTCGCGCATCGCCACCATCACGCCCTCGACCGGCGACCGGCCGGAGCGGCAGGAAAGTCCGACCGCCGACGTCTTCCGCATCACGCTCGACCCCGGCGCCGTCATCACCTTCGTCGCGGAGCTGCGCACCGACAAGCTGCCGCAGCTCTATCTGTGGGAGCCGGAAGCCTACAAGGACAAGGTCAACTCGTTCACGCTCTACCAGGGCATCGTGATCGGCATCTCCGGGCTGCTTGCGCTGGTGCTGACCATCCTGTTCGTGGTCAAAGGCAGCATCATGTTCCCGGCGGCCGCGGCGCTGGCCTGGGCGGTGCTGGTCTATATCGGCGTCGATTTCGGCTTCTGGGGCAAGGTGCTCGACATGTCGAACAACGCCGAGCGCATCTGGCGCGCGGCGGGTGAGGCAATCCTGGCCGCGACGCTGCTGGTGTTCCTGTTCGCCTATCTCAATCTCAGCCGATGGCACGTGCGCTATTCGCACATCACGGTGGGTTGGCTCGCCTTCCTGGGTTCCCTGGTCGCGCTGGCCCTGTTCGATCCCGCCGTGGCCTCCGGCATCGCGCGCATTTCGCTGGTGCTGATCGCCTTCGCCGGCTTTGCCCTGATCGTCTATCTCTCCACCCACGGCTTCGACCGCGCGGTGCTGCTGATCCCGACCTGGTTCCTGCTGGTGGTCTGGGTGGTCGCGGCCGGCATGACGGTCGCGGGCTCCGTCACCAACGACATCGTCGGCCCGGCGCTGCTCGGCGGCCTCGTGCTGATCGTGATGCTGATCGGCTTCACGGTGATGCAGCACGCCTTCGCCGGCGGCGGCGCTACCAACGGAATCGTCTCCGACATCGAGCGCCGCGCCCTGGCGCTGGCCGGCTCGGGCGATCTGATCTGGGACTGGGACGTGTCCGCCGACAAGGTCTTCACCAGCCCCGAGACCGAAGCCCTGCTCGGCCTCAAGCGCGGCACGCTGGAAGGTCCGGCGGCTTCATGGCTCGAGGTGCTGCATCCGCTCGACCAGGACCGTTTCCGCGCCGCGCTCGACAGCGTGCTCGACCAGCGCCGAGGCCGCCTGGTGCAGGATTTCCGCCTGCGCACACCTGACGGTCACTTCATGTGGTTCGCGCTGAAGGCGCGCCCGGTGGTCGGCTCCGACGGCGAGGTCTCGCGCGTGGTCGGCACGCTCACCGACGTCACCGAGCTGCGCATCGCCGAAGAGCGCCTGCTGCACGATTCCGTGCACGACAACCTCACCGGCCTGCCTAATCGCAAGCTGTTCATGGACCGGCTGGGTGCGGTGGCAAACTTCGCCAAGACCGTGCCGACGCTGCGGCCGACGCTGATGGTGATCGACCTCGACCGCTTCAAGCAGGTCAACGATTCCGTCGGTATCGCGGTCGGCGATTCCATCCTGCTGACGCTGGCCCGCCGCCTCACCCGCATCCTGAAGCCACAGGACACCCTGGCCCGGCTTGCCGGCGACCAGTTCGGCCTGATTCTGCTCTCGGAGCAGGACCCGGCCCGCATCACCGCCTTCGCCGAGACCATCCGCAAGACCATCCGCGCGCCGATCGCCTTCAACGAGCGTGAGATTTTTCTGACCGCCTCGATCGGTCTCGCGCTGTCCGATCCGCAAGTTCAACTGACCGACGAGATCATCAAGGACGCCGAGCTTGCGATGTATCATTCCAAGCGCATCGGCGGCGACCGCATCGACGTCTACAAACCAGCGATGCGCGCGCGAAAAACCGACCGCCTGACGCTGGAGAGCGAGCTGCGCCGCGCCATCGAGCGGCAGGAGCTGACGATTCTGTACCAGCCGATCGTGCGACTGGAGGACCGTTCCGTCGCGGGCTTCGAGGCGCTGGTGCGCTGGGATCACCCAAAACTCGGGCGCATGGCGCCGTCGGAATTCATCAGCATCGCGGAAGAGACCGGGCTGATCGTCGACCTCGGCATGTTCGTGCTCGACCAGACCGCAAAGCAGCTCTCGATCTGGCAGCGCGCGATGCGCTCGCGCGAGCCGATCTTCGCATCGGTCAACGTGTCGTCGCGGCAATTGCTGCGCCACGACCTCATCCACGACATCCGCACCGTGCTGTCGCGCTCCTCGGTGGCGCGCGGCACGCTGAAGCTGGAATTGACGGAATCGCTGGTGATGGAAAACCCGGAGCACGCGGCGCAGATGCTGACCCGCATCCGCGAGCTCGGCACTGGACTCTCGCTGGACGATTTCGGCACCGGCCATTCCTCGCTAGCCTATCTGCAGCGCTTCCCGTTCGACACCATCAAGATCGACCAGTCGTTCGTGCGCACCACCAACCGCGGCACCCGCCCGGTGATCCTGAAATCGATCATCGCGCTCGCGCACGATCTCGGCATGGACGTGGTCGCCGAAGGCGCCGAGACCGATTCCGACGCGGTCGAGCTCTACCAGATGGGCTGCGAATATGCGCAGGGCTTTGCCTTCGGCGAGCCGATGGACGCGGATGCGGCGATGCGGCTGCTCACGGAAGTGCGGCTGGAAGCGGCGAGCTGATCTCGCCGCGAGTCCGGTATCGTCGGGTGGGCAAAGGCGCACTTGCGCCGTGCCCGCCATCGATCAAACATTGCAACAGAAGTGGTGGGCACGCTTCCGCCTTCGCTCTTCGAGCTACGGCGGACAAGTCGCTTGCCTATCCTACGATACTGGACGCCGCCGCTCACTCTTCTGCTTCGTGAACCGCACCGTCTGGCCGTCCGGCATCCGGGTGGCTTTAAAACCTGCGGCGATACAGGCTTCGCGCTGCGGCATCTTGATATCCGGGCTGCGCGAGGTGTCCCACCAAGAGGCGCGATTCGCAGCGCGCGGCAGCGCCGCGCCGATGATCTCCTCGATCTGCTCGTAGGTCAGCACGAATTCCGCCTGCTTCTGCCGCATCAGATAATCGCGCAACGCGTCGTAGTCGTTCACAATCGTCTTCTCGTCCGAGTTGTGGATCTGCTCACATGAGGCTGCCCAAAACCGTGCGCCTCATAAACCGTCTCTTAACTCATTGCGGCACTGTCGTCCTGCCTTAAACACTACGCAAGCTTTCGGGCGCATCCAGTGATGTCGGGAGCAAGCGAGCGATGTTGTCTGGATGGCGCGACGTCTCGGCCCGGCGGCCGTGGCGGATTTCGGCGAAGCTGCTGATCATCTCGTCCGTGGTGACGGTGATCGGCTTTTCCGCCATTTGCGTCAACGTGATGCTGGACATGCGCCGGGGCGAGGAAGCGCTCGCCCGCCAGACGCTGGAGAACCTGGCGACGACCATCGAGTCCGACATCAGCCGTAACATCGAGATCTACGATTTATCCCTGAAGGCAGTCGCCAGCAACATGTTGCTGCCGGAGATCAATACGGTCTCGAAGCCGATCCGCCACTTGATCCTGTTCGACCATGCGACCACGGCGAGGCATTTCGGTGCGATCCAGGTGTTCGACGCCGGAGGCGGACTGACCATCGACGCCTCCACGCTCGACCCGCTGCCGGCGAATCGCAGCGAGGAGGACTACTTCAAGATCCATCGCGACAATCCCAACGCCGGGCTCTTCATCAGCCGTCCCATGCTGTTTCGCGGCGCCTATTCGATCGTGCTGAGCCGCCGCATCAGCGACACCGACGGCGGCTTCCTGGGCGTCGTCGCCGGCTCGATCCGCTTCAGCTATTTCCACGAATTGTTCGAACGGCTGAGCCTCGACCCCGAGGACACCATCACCGTGCTCAGGCGCGACCGCACCGTGATGATGCGGCGGCCGTTCGACCTCGACGTCATCGGCACGAACCTCGCCGCCCGGCCAGCCTGGAAGGCCGACAACCTGAAGATCGGCGGCGCGTTCTCCGGGCAGGGGCCGATCGACGGCACGCCGCGCCTCTATGTCCGCAGCGCCGGCAGCAATCCGCTGTTCGTGGTGGCCGGAAAGCCGCTCAGCGTCGTCTTTGCGCTCTGGCGGACGGAGGCGCTCCGCATCGGCGCCGTGGTCCTGGCGCTTGCGCTGTTCGTGCTGGGAACGGCGATCGTGCTCGCGCGCGAGATCGGCCGGCGCGCCGAAGCCGAAAGCAAGCTCGAGGAGATGGCGACGACGGATGCGCTCACGGGCCTGAAGAACCGCCGCAAGTTCGATTCCGTCATCGACACCGAATGGCGGCGCGCGATGCGCCAGAAGACGCCGGTCGCGCTGCTGATGATCGATGCCGATCACTTCAAGGCCTACAACGACACGTTCGGCCATCAGGCCGGCGACCAAGTGCTGGTCGGCATCGCCATCTGCATTTCCGATTCGGTGAGCCGCGCCGGCGACTGCGCCGCGCGCTATGGCGGCGAGGAGTTCGCCGTGCTGCTGCCGAACACCTCCGCCACCGACGCCTTCAAGGTCGCCGAGACGATCCGCGTGAAGGTGCAGGGCTGGTCCGACGACCACACGAGTTCGACGGTGTCCTGCGGCATTGCGAGCTTCGTTCCCACGACCGGCATGGACTGGCCGATCCTGGTCGCCGCCGCCGACAAGGCCCTCTACGCAGCGAAAGCCGGCGGCCGCAACCAGTCGGTGGTCGCGAGCCTGCCGAAGCTGTCGATGGTGGCGTGAGGCCCGCTACTGTCCCAGATACTTCTTCATCTCCGCGATCAGCCCGTCGCGCAGCTCCGGCCGCTTCAGGCCGTAGGCGATGTTGGCGCGGAGGAAGCCGGGCTTGGAGCCGCAATCGTGGCGCTCGCCCTCGAACTCGACGCCGTAGAATTTCTGCGACTTGGCCAGCCCGATCATGGCGTCGGTGAGCTGGATCTCGCCGCCGGCGCCGCGCTCCTGGGTCTCGAGGATCTTGAAGATCTCGGGCTGCAGGATGTAGCGGCCGGTGATCGAGAGGTTGGAGGGCGCGGTGCCCTTGGCCGGCTTCTCGACCATGCCGTCGACCTCGAACATCTTGCCGGTGCGCTTGCCGACGCCGCAGATGCCGTATTGATGAGTGAGATCGTCGGGCACCGCCTCGACCGCAATGACGTTGGACTTTTCGCCGAGCCTGGCGGCGGTCTCGATCATCTGCTTCAGGCAGCCGGGCGAGTTGAGCACGAGCTCGTCGGGCAGCACGACCGCGAACGGCTCGTTGCCGACGATGTCGCGCGCACACCAGACCGCGTGGCCGAGACCGAGCGGCGCCTGCTGGCGGGTGAAGCTGACGGCGCCGGCTTCCGGCTGGTTCTGCGCCAAAATCTCCTGCTCGGCCTTCTTGCCGCGCGCAGCCAGCGTCGCGTCGAGCTCGAACATCCGGTCGAAATGATCTTCGATGACATTCTTGTTGCGGCCGGTGACGAAGATGAAGTGCTCGATGCCGGCTTCCCGCGCCTCGTCATAGACGTACTGGATCAGCGGCTTGTCGACGATGGTCAGCATTTCCTTCGGCATCGCCTTGGTAGCGGGCAGGACGCGGGTGCCGAGGCCGGCAACGGGGAATACGGCTTTGCGAATTTTCATGGGATTGATCGAATACCTGAGGACGTGACGGGAGCAATGGCATCTTGCTAGCTTGTTTGCAGCCGCTAACAAAGGCGGATGTGGGGCCTCGCCTGCACAGAGTTAAGAAAAAAGCAGCCAACAAAATTTCACCTTTGTTAAGCTATTGGCAACGGGTACCGGGCCTCCTGAGGGCGGATTTTCAGCTGGACGGGTGGGGTATGATGCAATCGGTGGCAGCGCTGGCAAAACGTGCTGGATTTGTGACCGGCGGGACGATGCTTGCGGCCGTCTTGCTGCTGCCGGCCTACGGGCACGCCCAGACGCAGAATGGCCTGTCGAACCTGTTCGGCGGCATCTTCTCCGGCTCGCAGCCGGCGCCGGCGCAAGCCCCGCCCGGCCCCGGCGGCGCCTCGACTGGACCTCAACCCTGGACCGGCGAGGACGGCGCCTCCGGTCATCCGCTGATGACATCAGCCGCGATCCGCGAGGCGGCCTCCAACTTCAACAATTGCGTCGCCGGGATGTGGCCCGATGCCGCACGGCGGGGCATCACGCAGGAGAACTTCCAGCGCTTCACGACCGGACTCTCGCCCGACCTGCGCATCATGGACCTGATGGATTCGCAGCCGGAGTTCACCAAGTCGATCTGGGAGTATCTCGACATCCTCGTGAACGACAACCGCCTCGCCAAGGGCCGCGAAGTGCTCGCCAAATACAAGGCGCAGTTCGACGCCACCGAGAAGGCCACTGGCGTCGATCGCTATATCATCGCCTCGATCTGGGGCATCGAATCCAATTACTCGACGCAGATGGGCGACCGCAGCGTGCTGCAATCGACCGCGACACTCGCCTGCATTGGCCGCCGCCAGGCCTATTTCAAGGACGAATTCCTCACCGCACTCGAGATCCTCAACCGTGGCGATCTGCGCCCGGAGCAGATGCGCGGCTCCTGGGCCGGCGCCTTCGGCCCGACGCAATTCATGCCGACCGCGTTCAAGCGTTTTGCCGTCGACGGCGACGGCGATGGACGGCGCGACGTCGTCGACAATCCGACCGATTTGATCGCATCCACCGCCAACAATTTGAAGAAGGACGGCTGGCAGGCCGGCCAGACCTGGGGCTACGAGGTCGTGGTGCCCCAGGGATTCAACTACATGCTGGCCGATCGCGCCAAGGCGATGACGATCGCTCAATGGGAGAAGCTCGGGCTCAAGCGCCCCACCAACCAGCCCTTCCCGCATCCGGCCGAGAAGGCCTATCTGCTGGCGCCGGCCGGCGCGCAGGGGCCCGGCTTCCTGATGCTCCAGAACTACCGCGTCATCATGAAGTACAACCCGGCCGAGGCCTATGCGCTGGCGATCGGCCATTTCGCCGACCGCCTGCGCGGCGGGGCGCCGTTTGTGCAGCCCTGGCCGCGGCAGGAGCGCGAGCTGTCGCGGACCGAGCGGCTGGAACTGCAGCAGCTGCTGGCCCAGCGCGGCTTCTACAAGGGCACCCCGGACGGCCAGTTCGGCGGCCAGACCCGGGAGGCCCTGCGCAACTTCCAGGCGTCGATCGGCGTCCCCGCCGACGGATTTGCCTCCTCGGACGCGCTGGAACGGCTGCGCGGGCGGTAAAATCGCGCCGAAAGTAACCCTGAACAGGGATTTTGCCCGCCAGCCTTGACGGGGGCGGCCGATCCCCGTGTATGGCCTAGAGACCAAAAGAAAATCTGCGAGAGAATCTGCCCGTTTGCGGCCGGATTCCGTTATTATATTGACTCCTCGTTCCAATCCCCATTGCGCGTGCCCGAGATCGCATGTCGAAGCCCAGGCCCCAGTTCAAGTCCCTGTTCAAGGCGCTGACCGAGACCGGCCCGTTGATCGCGCTGGGGACGGCGCTTGCGATTCTGGTCGGGGTCGCCGGACCCGCTTCGGCGCAGTTCTTCAATTTCCCCGGCTTCGGCGGTCCGCCGCAGCGCGCGGCCCCGCCACCACCACGGGGCGGCGGAGGCGGCGGCGGATGGTTCGGCGGCGATTTCTTCGCGCCGTTCCAGCAGCAACAACCGCAGGCGCCGCGGCAGGATTTTTCGCGCGCGCCCGCGCCGGCCAAACGCGACACGGCTGCCGACAAGAACGTGCTGGTGATCGGCGACGGCATGGCCGACTGGCTCGCCTACGGCCTCGAGGATGCCTACACCGAGCAGCCCGACATGGGCGTGATCCGCAAGCACAAGACCACCTCCGGCCTGATCAAGTACCAGCCGAAGGGCGAGCCTTCGGACTGGGCGGCCGCTGCGAAGGGAATTCTGGAGACCGAGAAGCCCGACGTCATCGTCGTCATGCTCGGCCTCAACGACCGCATCGCGATCCGCGAGGCCGCGCCCGAGAAGGCCGTGGACAAGGACAAGAAGAACGACAAGGGCGCGCGCGCAAAACCGCCAGCAAAGCCCGGCGACGCCAAGCCCGACACCGCCGCCAAGCCGGACGACAAGCCGGCTGATGCCGATCTGCCGCAGGATGATGCCGACAACGCCGACACGCCGGCGGCCGCAGCGCCCGAGAAGACCGCGCGCAATCCGAACGGCCTCACCGAATTCCGCGACGAGCGCTGGGTCGAACTGTACGGCAAGAAGATCGAGGAGCTCGCGAACGTCCTCAAGACCAAGGGCGTGCCGGTGCTCTGGGTCGGCCTGCCCGCGATCCGCGGCCCGAAGGGCACCGCGGACATGCTGTTCCTGGATTCGCTCTACCGCGAAGGCGCGGCCAAGGCCGGCATCACCTATGTCGACGTCTGGGACGGCTTTGTCGACGAAGCCGGCCGCTTCCTCCAGAAGGGCCCGGACTTCGAAGGCCAGATCCGCCAGCTCCGCAGCTATGACGGCGTCTATTTCACCAAGCCCGGCGCACGCAAGCTCGCCCACTATGTCGAGCGCGAGATCACGCGCCTGCTCGCGGGACGCTCCGGTCCTATCGCGCTGCCGAGCGAGCCCGCGACCCCCGACACCAGCGCCGAACCCGGCAAGCCCGCACCGCGGCCGCTGGCGGGCCCGATCGTGCCGCTGGTCGCGGCCTCGATCTCGACCGATCAATTGCTGGGTGGGCCGGGCTCGCGTCCTGCCACCGTCGATGCGCTTGCTGCAAGGACGATGGTGAAGGGCGAGCCGCTGGCGGCTCCGGCCGGACGGGCCGACGATTATGTCTGGCCGCGCCGCGAGGTCGGCCGCGAGCAAGCCAAGGGCGACACGCCGATGGCGGCGACGACGCCCGGCGGCGGCGCAGCTTCCGGTTCGCCGGGCGCTGCCGCTGCGATCGCGCCGCAAAAGCTCGCGCCGAAGAAGCCACCAGTGCAGCAGCAACCTGCACAGGCCCAGCCTTCAGTGCGCGATTTCTTCGGCTTCGGCTCTCCACAGCCACCGCCGCGTCAGTTGGCGCCGGCGCCGCGCAACCCGAATCCCAACCCAGCGATCCCGCGTCCGCCGGGCAATGTCGGGCGGTCGGCGGAAGTGTTCCGCTAATTTCTAAGCTGAGGTCTCGTGTCCCGGACGCGCTGCAGCGTGAAACGCTGCTGCGCAGAGCCGGGACCCAGCACGTCCGACAGTCTCAAAAAAAGGGCCCCGGCTCAGCAATGCAGCGTTTCCGGACGATGCTACGCATCGCCTAGGCTGCATTGCGTCCGGGGCACGAGAGATCGAGCTACAACGACTAGCCGTAATAGCGCCAGCGCTGCGGCGGGCGCCGAGCGGGGCGCGACATCAGCAGCGCGAGCGCGAAGCCGATGCCGCCGGCGACGAGCAGCGCGCCGACCGGGTTGTCCTGCACCTTCTGCGCGATCGCCTGCGAGCCGTCGCGGAAAGTTTCGGCCGGCTTTTCGTAGGCGTCCTTGGCGTAGCTTGCCGCGGTGTCCGTAGCGTCGCGCACGGCATCCTTGGCCTGGCCGTAGAGATTTTGCACAGCGCCGGCGGCTTCGCGCGCCTTGCCTGACGCCTGCGTCTTCGCATCTCCGGCCATCTCGCCCACTGTACCTTCCACGCCGCCCGCCACTTCCTTTGCTGATCCGATAATCCGATCCGCGTCCATGATAATCCTCCTCGGTGATCAGCCGGAGTAACCGATCAGAAGCAACACGGTTCCTTGCATTGCCTAGAGAATGAGCCCGCCATCGACGACCAGTGTCTGGCCGATCATGTAGGAGGACAGCGGCGAGGCCAGGAACAGGGCCGCGCCAGCCATGTCAGCCGGCGTGCCCAATCGCCGCAGTGGAATGCGCGACAGCGCGTCTTCGAGCCGCTTGGGATTGTCGGTCGTCACCTTCGTCATCTTGGTGTCGACGAGTCCGGGGGCGATGCCGTTGACGCGGATGCCGTCCTCGGCCCAGGCTTCACCCAGCGTCCGCGTCAATCCGACCGCGCCGGTCTTCGAGGCGTTGTAGGCAGGATTGCCCATGGTGGAATGATAGGCCGCGGTCGACGACACCACGATCAGCGCGCCCCTGGCATCCCGCAACATGGAATGAAACCGCGTCGCGCAGGCCATCAGGCTCATCAGATTGACCTCGACGACCTTGCGGAAGCCAGCCATCTCGAATTCGCCGCGGCGATACAGCACCGCGCCCTGCGCGAGCACGAGCACGTCGAGCCGCTCGAAGGACGGCGTGAACGCTTCGATCGCGCCGGGATTGCTGACATCGAGCTGCGCGTAGGCGAGGCCGCTGAGATCGGAGCCTTCCTCCGCAAGGTAGTCCGCGGGGAGGGCACGCGTGCCGCACACCGCGACGTGCGCGCCCCGGACGCGAAAGGCCTGCGCGATGCCGTTGCCGATACCGCTGGAACCGCCGACCACCAACACCTGCCTGCCTGAGAAATCCAGCTCGTTCGCCATCGCGACCTCCCCTTTGCGCTGCTTTATTGTGCTTGTTTGACCTGTCTGCGGATCGATGCCAGCCTTGTCAATCGCATAACAAGAAACAAGATCCCGCGAGGAAACAGCATGTCCGACTTCAAGCAGCTCAGCCGGTCGGTGAAGGGCCTGACCGTCCTGGTCACGGGTGCAGCGAGCGGCATGGGACGCGCGACCGCGCGCGTGTTCGCCGCCGAAGGCGCGAACGTCGCCGTCACCGATTATGACGAGCAGGGCGCGCTGGCGGTCGCGAAGCAGGTCGAGGCGAGCGGCGGTTCGGCCAAGGCGTGGAAGCTCGACGTCGCCGAGGGCGGCGAGATCAAGCGCGTGGTTGGTGACGTCGCTGCGCATTTCGGCGGGCTCGACATCGTCGTCAACAATGCCGGCATCTCCGTGCGCGTCGCGATCGACGACGAGGCTTATGAAGACGCCTGGGCCAGGGGCATCGCCGTGATGCTGACGGCGCATCCGCGCATCATCCGCGCCGCGCTGCCGCACTTGCGCAAGTCGAAGAGCCCGCGCATCGTCAACATCGCCTCGACCGAGGCGCTCGGCGCCACCGCGTTGCACAGCCCCTATTCGGCGGCGAAGGGCGGCGTGGCGAGCCTCACCCGCTCGCTCGCGGTCGAGCTCGGCCGCGACGGCATCACCGTCAACTGCATCTGCCCGGGACCGATCCGCACCGCGATCACCGACCGCATCTCCGAGGAGCACAAGACCATCTACGCCAAGCGCCGCACCGCACTCGGCCGCTACGGCGACCCCGAGGAGGTCGCGCATATGACGCTCAGCCTGTGCCTGCCGGCGGCATCCTTCCTGACCGGCGCGGTAATTCCGGTCGACGGCGGCCTGATGGCGCGCAACGCGTGAGGGGTATGCTGCCTGAGCGTTGACAACGCCGGGTGCCGGAGTAGCTTTTTCGCCAACAGAGCGGGAGCAACCGCTCGCGGTCCGCGGGAGAAAACGCCATGACGATCGCCATCCGGCAGCTTCAGACGCATTTTGTCGGCGAGGTTTCGGGCCTCGATCTGCGAAAGCCTCTCACCGAGGCCGAGGCGCGCGAGGTCGAGGCCGCCATGGACAAATATGCGGTGCTCGTCTTCCACGACCAGGACATCACCGATGAACAGCAGATGGCCTTTGCACTGAATTTCGGCCAGCGCGAGGACGCGCGCGGCGGCACTGTCACCAAGGAGAAGGACTACCGGCTCCAGTCAGGGCTCAACGACGTCTCCAATCTCGGCAAGGACGGCAGGCCGCTGGCGAAGGACAGCCGCGCGCATCTGTTCAACCTCGGCAACTGCCTGTGGCATTCCGACAGCTCGTTCCGTCCCATCCCGGCAAAATTCTCGCTGCTGTCGGCGCGCGTGGTGAACCCGAAGGGCGGCAACACCGAATTCGCCGACATGCGCGCGGCCTATGACGCGCTGGACGACGAGACCAAGGCCGAGATCGAGGACCTCGTCTGCGAGCACTCGCTGATGTATTCGCGCGGATCGCTCGGCTTCACCGAATATACCGACGAGGAAAAGGAGATGTTCAAACCGGTGCTGCAACGGCTGGTGCGAACCCATCCGGTGCATCGCCGCAAGTCGCTTTATCTGTCATCGCATGCCGGCAAGATCGTCGGCATGAGCGTGCCGGAGGGCCGGCTCTTGCTGCGCGATCTCAACGAGCACGCGACGCAGAGCGAGTTCGTCTACGTCCATAAATGGAGGCTGCATGATCTCGTGATGTGGGACAACCGCCAGACCATGCACCGCGTCCGCCGTTACGACCAGTCCCAGCCCCGCGACATGCGCCGCGCCACGGTGGCGGGGACGGAGCCGAGGGTGCAGCAGCAGGCGGCGGAGTAGGTACGGCATTCTCCGCTGTCGTCCCGGACAAGCGCAGCTCTAGATAACGCGCAGCGTTATTTTGAGCGGAGCGCTGATCCGGGACCCATAGCCACAGGGTGTGGTTTGGCGAAGACTCGTGGTGACCAGCCTGCCTCAAACTCCACCGTGGGGTTATGGGTCCCGGATCTGCGCGCGCTAAGGCGCGCTTGTCCGGGACGACAACGGAGGATGTAGCACGAGCTACGCGTGTCCCGCCTCGTTCGAGAGCATGCCGGGATCGATGCCGATCTTGCGCAGGGCGCGCGAATACTTTTCGTCGACATCGTCGCCGAAGATCAAATCCGAATCCGCATCGCAATGCAGCCAGCCGTTGCTCTGGATCTCGGTCTCGAGCTGGCCCGGAGCCCAGCCGGCATAGCCGAGCGCGAGGATAGCGTGCTTGGGACCGGAGCCGCTGGCAATCGCGCGCAGGATGTCGACGGTTGCGGTCAGGCAGACGCCGTCGTCGATCCGGAGCGTCGCGTTCTCGATATAGAAGTCGCTGGAATGCAGCACGAAGCCGCGGCCGGTATCGACCGGCCCGCCCCGCAGCACCTTCATGCTTTCGGCATTCTCCGGCAGCTTGATGTGCTCGCCCTTCTTGATGATGCCGAGCTGCTCCAGGAGTTCGGGGAAATCGATGCTGCCGGCCGGATGGTTGACGATGATGCCCATCGCTCCCTCCGCGGAATGGGCGCAGAGATAGATCACCGAGCGTTCGAAGCGGGAATCGCCCATCACGGGCATCGCAATCAAGAGCTGGCCGTCGAGATAGCCGGCCGCGTTCGGGAGCGCAGGGCCCGCGCTGCGGGTGCTTTCGCCCGTCCTTTTGCCTGTGGGAGCCATCGGTGAAGCACTCCGGTTTCAGTTCCTATCCTGATGTCGGGCCGGTCCGCTGTCAAATCAAGGCTTGCAGAGACTCGATTCAGGTGCATCCATCACACGCAATTCAATGGTTTGCCCCGGGGAGGCCCTGTAAAGACGTGCCATGTTGACAAGAGTTCCAATGCGCGCGGCGATTGGCGTCGCGACAAGCCTGCTTGCGTCATCGCTGGCGCTTGCCGCCCGCGCCGACGACGCCTCGCCGTGGCAGCGCGACGGACATTCCGCGGTGCGGCTGCTCGCGGGATCGCGCAGCGGTACGGTCCTGCTCGGCGGCATCTCCTTCCAGCTCCAGCAGGGATGGAAGACCTACTGGCGCATGCCCGGCGATTCCGGCGTTCCGCCGCGGTTCGATTTCTCGAAGTCGGATAATGTCGAAGCGGTGACGGTGATGTGGCCGGCGCCGTTGAAATTCGACGATGGCGCGGGCGGCCATTCGATCGGCTATCATGGCCAGATCGTGCTGCCGTTGCGTATCGTGCCCAAGGCCGCCGACAAGCCGGTGACGCTGCGCGCCGAGATCAACTATGCGGTGTGCGAAAAACTCTGCATTCCCGTCGAGGCCAGTCTCGAGCTCGGCTTCAACAACGTCGCCTCGACCGAGGATGTCAATCTGCGCGCGGCGCTCGACACCGTGCCGAAGCCCGCCACGATCGGCGACCCCAATCCGCTGACCATCCGCGACGTCAGGCGTGAAGGGCCCAAAAACGTGGTGGTCGACGTGGTCGCGCCTGACAGCCGCAACGTCAACCTGTTCGTGGAGGGGCCGACGCTCGACTGGTCGCTGCCGATCCCCAAACCGGTCGAGCCGAGCCCGCCGGGCGTCAAGCGCTTCTCCTTCGAGCTCGACGGACTGCCGCCGGGCGCCAAGCCCGACGACGCGGCGCTGAAGTTCACGCTGGTCGGGCCGGAGAAATCGTACGAGTTCAATACGAATCTGAAGTAGTTGTCGCCCTGGCGAAAAGCCGGGACAACGGCGAGTGAGTTGTTCGGCTGCCGCTCCACATTCAGCTGTCGTCCCGGACAAGCGTAGCGCAGATCCGGGACGACACTGCGGATGGGAGGCCCACCCAACCGAATCTTAACGAATGGTTGCTAATTCCCAAGGCTGCTGCGGCAAGTCTGCCGCAGCCATGCGCGTGCGCCCCGGGATTGTTCGAATTGGCCGTGATGGATGCAGAGCCCGCAACGACCGGACCGGCCGGGCTGATCGCGCGGCTGCGCGACAAGCTCTCGGGCGGCTCGAGCGAGGCATCGCTGACGCGGCGGCTGGCCGGCACCATCTTCATCATTCGCGTCATCAGCGCCGGGCTCGCCTATTTCTCGCAGGTCCTGCTGGCGCGCTGGATGGGCACGTCCGACTACGGCATCTATGTGTATGTCTGGACCTGGGTGCTGCTGCTCGGCAGCATGATGGATTTCGGCATCTCCGCATCCGCTCAGAAGATTATTCCCGAGTACCGCGCCGCCGGCGCACACGCGTTGCTACGCGGCTTTCTCTCCGGCAGCCGCTGGCTGACTTTTGCCGTTTCCGCGCTGGTGTCGTTTGGCCTCGCCGGTATCGTGAGGCTGCTGTCGCCCTGGATCGATCCAGCCGAGGTGCTGCCGCTCTATATCGGCTGCATGACGCTGCCCGCCTTCGTCGTCGCCAACACCCAGGACGGCATCGCGCGCTCGCATGACTGGATGCAGCTCGGATTGATGCCGCAATTCATCATCCGCCAGGCGCTGATCATCGGCATCACGACTGTCGCCTTCCTGCTCGGCTACCATCTCGGCGCGGTCGCCGCGATGGTTGCGAGCGCTGGCGCCGTGTGGATCGCGATGACCGGGCAGATGGTGGTGCTGAACCGCAAGCTCGCCGGTCATGTGGAGCCGGGCCCCAAGGCCTACGACATCGGCGGCTGGCTCGCAGTGTCGCTGCCGATTCTGCTGGTCGAGAGCTTCTACCTGCTGCTGTCCTACACCGACGTGCTGGTGCTGCAGCAGTTCCGCCCGTCCGAGGAGGTCGGCGTCTACTTTGCCGTGGTGAAGACGCTGGCGCTGGTCTCGTTCATCCACTACGCGATGTCGGCAACGACGGCGCACCGCTTCGCCGAATACAACGCAGCTGGCGACAAGGCGCGCCTGTCGGCCTATGTGACGCATGCCATCAACTGGACGTTCTGGCCGTCGCTGGCGGCGACCATCGTACTGCTCGCGCTCGGCAAGCCGCTGCTCTGGCTGTTCGGGCCGCAGTTCACGGTCGGCTACGACATCATGTTCGTCGCCGCGTTCGGGCTCGTGGTGCGCGCAGCAATCGGTCCGGTCGAGCGCCTGCTCAACATGTTAGGTGAGCAGAAGATCTGCGCGCTGGCCTACGCGCTGGCCTTCGCGATGAATCTGGTGCTCTGCATCGCGCTGGTGCCGCGCTTCGGCGGCCATGGCGCCGCCGCCGCGACCTCGATCTCGCTCAGCTTCGAGACGGTGCTGCTATTCTGGATCGTGCGGCAGCGGCTGGGGCTTCATGTGCTGGCGTTCGGCAAATAGACGACGAAACGCCACCCCGCTCTCGCTGTCATCGCCCGGCTTGACCGGGCGATCCAGCATTCCGGCGACCGCTTTGATTAGGCCGAGAGGCCGCGGCGTACTGGATGCCCCGGTCAAGCCGGAGCATGACAGAGAACGGCCCTACTCCGCCGTCCAGCCGCCGTCGATCGACAGGTTGGTGCCGGTGATCTGCGCGGCGTCGTCACCGCACAGGAACAGCGCGAGGGCTGCGACCTGCTCGGAGGTGACGAACTCCTTGGTCGGCTGCGCATCGAGCAGCACGTCATTGATGACCTGCTCGCGCGTCAGATTGCGCGCCTTCATCGTGTCGGGGATCTGCTTCTCGACCAGCGGCGTCCAGACATAGCCGGGGCTGATGCAGTTGCAGGTGATCTTGTGGGTCGCGACCTCCAGCGCCACGGTCTTGGTCAGGCCGGCGATGCCGTGCTTGGCCGACACATAGGCCGATTTGAAGGGCGAGGCGACCAGCGAGTGCGCCGACGCGGTGTTGATGATGCGGCCCCAGCCCTTCTTCTTCATGCCGGGGACGGCGGCGCGGATGGCATGGAACGCCGAGGACAGGTTGATCGCGATGATCTGGTCCCACTTCTCGACCGGGAACTCCTCGATCGGCGAGACGAACTGGATGCCGGCATTGTTGACGATGATGTCGACCGAGCCAAAGCTCTTCTCGCCGAGCGCGATCATCCCCGCGATCTCCGCCGGCTTGGTCATGTCGGCGGGTGAATAGACCGCCTTCACCCCAAAGTCCGACTCGATCTTTGCGCGCTCCTTCTCGATGTCCTCCGGCGAGCCGAAGCCGTTGATGACGACATTGGCGCCGGCGGCTGCGAACGCACGCGCATAGGCAAGGCCAATGCCGCTGGTCGAACCGGTGACGACGGCGTTCTTGCCTGACAGACTACCCATCTTATTCGCTCCTGTTTGGCGGGGTCGCAGTGACGTCCCCCGTGAGATCGTAGGTCACCATGGTCTGGCCGGACTGCGGCTTCTCGAGCCAGTCCTTGTGGCGCATCGACAGATGCACGTCGCGCACGCCGGCTTCCCAATGCTCGACCATGGCGACATGAGAGAAGTCGTAATCCTTGGAGGAGGATTCGTAGTTCTTGCTGCGATAGATCAGATGCACCACGGTGACGGTGCTTTCACGCGATACCTTCGCAAGGAATTCCACGGAAGGGTCGTTCTTCAGATAATCGGGCAATTTGGAAATCAGGTCGCGCACGGCCCTGCGGGCGTTGTGGATCTGCTTGTTCTTGTCGGTGTTCATCCGCGTGCGGCTGGAAAAGCGGATATCCTTCTCGCGCTCGTTGGCCTCGAGCAGCGAATTCGGCAGGTCGCCGCGCGCGGAAAACAAATCGACCTGAAAGATCAGCATGTCGCGCTCGACTTCGGCATCGAGCACATAGTCGAGCGGCGTGTTGGACGCGATGCCGCCGTCCCAGTAATGCTCGCCGTCGATGATGACGGACGGAAAGCCCGGCGGCAGCGCACCGGAGGCCATGATGTGCTCGGGGCCGATTTTCTTGCCGAGCTTCTTGAACTCGTAATTGTCGAAATACTTGAAATTGCCCGAGGTGACGCCGACGGCGCCGACCGAGAGCCGCGTCTTCAGATCGTTGATGCGGTCGAAATCGACCAGCCGCTCCAGCGTCTTCTTCAGCGGTGCGGTGTCGTAATAGCTCTCGGCCTGCGGGCTGCCGGGCGGCCACAGCGGCGCGGGCGGGAGGCGCGGGACGAAGAAGCCGGGGACGCCGAAGGTCGCGATCAGCGCGGCACTGGTCGAATTGAACAGCTCGCGGCTGTGATCACTCTTGCCGATCGGCTTCCACGGCACCGGCGCCGACACCATCTCCCAGAATTCCTTGAGCCGCTTGACGCGGGCATGCCCCTCGTTGCCGGCGATGATGGCGGCGTTGACCGCGCCGATCGAGATGCCGGCAACCCATTCCGGCTCGAAACCATAGCCGCACAGCGCTTGACAGGCGCCGGCCTGATAGGAGCCGAGCGCACCGCCGCCCTGGAGCACCAGGACACGTTGCGCGTTCGCGGGGATGCTGGCGACTTCCGGGCTATGATCGGTCATACGGGAACATTAGCAGATGGCGGGCGACCGTGGCGACAGTCCGCCGCGGCGTCAATGCATCCCGGGATCAAGTCTGGCTTATCGAGGGTCGGTCGATGCCAGGATCATGGTCCAGAACACCTTGTATTTGGTGCCTGGAGCATAGCCCGCCGCGATGCCCAATTTTGTGACACCGCTCTTGAGCATGTTGGCGCGGTGCGGGGGCGAGTCGCGCCAGCCGGAAAACGCTTCCGCCAGCGTATGATAGCCGGCCGACACGTTCTCGACCGCCACGGTGGCGGGATAGCCGCCTGCGGCCAGGCGCTTGGCGAGCGGCGCGCGCACGTCATGGTCCATCTTGTTGGCCGCCGCCATGGCCTGGGACTGGGATTCGGCGAGCCGCATCAAATCGGGGTCGATCACGACGGTGCCGAGGGCGTTGTTCTGGCGATATTGCGAGATCATGATCGCGGCCGCCTGCGCATCGAGCTTGGCGCCCGGGACGGCCATGTCGGCATACATCGACGGCTGCTGGACCGGCGCTTCGTTGCCGGCGCAGCCGGCCAGAAGCAAAATGATGAGTATCGCGGCCGCAGCGCGCATGAATCGAGCCCCCAAAGGAAGGGCCGTTGTTGCATATCAACCGTGGCTGAAAGGTGAATTTTGAAGAAAATCGTTCCTGTCACTCCGGGGCAGCGCTGAGCGCTGAACCCGGAATCTCGCGCCACAACCTCGATATTCTCCGGTGCGCAATTGCGCACCATAGTTCGACGCTACGCATCGCCCCGGAATGACGGCGGACTTCTAACCCGCAAAGATCCGGTAACGTCGAGGTTCCAGGCCGATCGTGTCGCCGGCGCGCAGTTCCCTGCCGCGTGGCGCATCGATCTCGATCGTTTGCCCGCCCGACAGTGCGACCTCGGCGCGTTGTACGGGGCCGAAATTGCGGACATGCTGCACGGCGCCCTCGAAGGCGCCGCTCCCGGGCGGGCCGACCAGCATGTCGTGTCGCCGTACGAATAGTTTTGACGCGCCAGGCGTAAGCCCGTCCGCCGCGAGCCGGAGCGGCTGGTCGCCAAGCCTGATCACGCCGGCCTCGACCTGGACCGGCAGCTCGATCGACTCGCCGATGAAGCCGTGGACGAACGCGGTCGCCGGGGTCTCATAGACATCATCGGGCGAGCCGATCTGCTCGATCCTGCCCTTGTCCATCACCACGACGCGGTTGGCGACTTCCAGCGCCTCTTCCTGGTCGTGGGTGACGAAGATCGAGGTGACGTTGATCTCATGGTGTAGCGAGCGCAGCCATCTGCGCAGCTCCTTGCGCACCTTGGCGTCGAGCGCGCCGAACGGCTCGTCCAGCAGCAGGATGCGCGGTTCGATCGCGAGCGCGCGGGCGAGCGCGATGCGCTGGCGCTGGCCGCCGGAGAGCTGGCTCGGATAGCGGTCGGCGAGCCAGTCGAGCTGGACGAGGTCGAGCAGCTCTTTGACGCGCGCCCGGATGGTGGCCTCGTCCTTGCGGACCGCGCGCGGCTGCACGCGCAGGCCGAAGGCGACGTTCTCGAACACGGTCATGTGGCGGAACAGCGCGTAATGCTGAAACACGAAACCGACATGGCGTTCGCGCGCGCCCTGCGCCAGCGCGTCCTCGCCGTTGAAGGCGACATCGCCGGAATCCGGCCAGTCGAGGCCGGCGATGATGCGCAGCAGCGTCGTCTTGCCGGAGCCTGAGGGGCCGAGCAGCGCCAGCAGCTCGCCATTGTCGACCTTGAGGTCGACGCCGTCGAGAGCTTTGAAAGTGCCGAATTTCTTGACGAGATTCCTGACTTCAATGGTCATTGACGTCTTGTCCTTCGTCGAGGTGACGTTCGAGAACGGTCTTGGCGATCAGCGTGATCAGCGCCAGCATCGCCAGCAGCGAGGCGATCGCGAAGGCGGCGACGAACTGGTATTCGTTGTAGAGGATCTCGACCAGCAGCGGCATGGTGTTGGTCTCGCCGCGGATATGGCCCGAGACGACGGAGACCGCGCCGAACTCGCCCATCGCGCGCGCGTTGCAGAGCAGGACGCCGTAGAGCACGCCCCATTTGATGTTGGGCAGCGTGACGCGGAAGAAGGTCTGCAAGCCGGAGGCGCCGAGCGAGATCGCGGCCTCCTCCTCCTGCGTGCCCTGCTCCTGCATCAAGGGGATCAGTGCGCGCGCCACGAAGGGGAAGGTCACGAAGGTGGTGGCGAGCGCGATGCCGGGCACCGCGAACAGGATCTGGATGTCGTGATCCCTCAGCCAGCCGCCGAAATAGCCCTGCGCGCCGAACAGCAGCACGAAGACCAGGCCCGAGATCACCGGGCTCACCGAGAACGGCAGATCGATCAGCGTGATCAGGAAGGTCTTGCCCGGAAAATCGAATTTTGCGATGGCCCAGGCGGCGACCAGGCCGAACACCAGATTGAGGCCGACCGAGATCGCGGCGACCAGCAGCGTCAGCTTGATCGCGGCCAGCGCCTCCGGCTCGGCCAGCGCGGCGAAATACGCAAGAATCCCTTTCGAGAAGGCATGCGCGAACACGACCACCAGCGGCAGCACGACGAAAACGGAAAGGAACAACACTGCCAGGGTGATGATGACGATGCGTACCGCCCTCGGCTCGGTGCGAAGGTTGTCGCGCGCGGCCTCCGCATGTGCACGCGCCTTGGCCTCCGACGGGGACAGCGAAACGGATTCTGCGATCTGCATCGTCATGATCCGCCCTCAGCGCGCCGGGATCCGGCTCTGCGCCCAGCGCTGGAGCCGGTTGACGGCGAAGATGATGACAAAGGACACGACGAGCATGACCACCGCAATCGCGGTCGCATCGGCGTAGCGGAATTCGGAGAGCCGGATCACGATCAGCAGCGGCGCGATCTCGGAGACGTTAGGCAGATTGCCGGCGATGAAGATCACCGAGCCGTATTCGCCGACGGCGCGGGCGAAGGCGAGCGCAAGCCCGGTGAGCAGCGCCGGTGCGAGCGAGGGCAGGATCACGCGGATGATGGTCTGCCAGCGGCTCGCCCCCAGGCTTCCCGCGGCCTCCTCGATCTCGGGGTCGAGATCCTGAAGCACCGGCTGCACCGTGCGCACCACGAAGGGAATGCCGATGAAGATCATCGCGACGAAGATGCCGACCGGCGTGAACGCCACCTTGATGCCGAGCGCAGCAAGCGGCGCCCCGAGCCAGCCCTTCTCGGCAAACAGCGCGGTCAGCGCGACGCCGGCGACCGCGGTCGGCAGCGCAAAGGGAACGTCGACGATGGCATCGAACAGCCGCCGGCCGGGGAAACGGTAGCGCACCAGCGCCCAGACGATGATGCTGCCCATGACGAGGTTGACGCTGGCCGCAGCGAAGGCGAGGCCGAACGAGACGCGGAGCGCATTCAGGGTACGGCGGCTGGAGAGGATATTCCAGAACTGCTCCGGGCTCAGCTCCAGCGATTTCAGGAACAACCCGGCCAGCGGAATCAGGATGATGACCGACAGCCAGGACAGCGTCAGTCCCATGGTGAGACCGAAGCCCGGCAATGTCCGGCGTCGTGCTGCGAATGCGCTCACCAGGCCCCCTGCTACAGCCCCTCCGACAGCGCCCGATCAGTTCTTGTAGATCTGATCAAAGACGCCGCCGTCGGCAAAATGTTCCTTCTGCGCCTTGGCCCAACCACCGAAAACGTCGTCGATCGTAAATAGTTCAACCTTGGCGAAGGCGTTTTCGTACTTTTTGGCGACCTCGGGATCGCGCGGACGGTAGAAATTGCGCGCCGCGATCTCCTGACCTTCCTTGGTATACCAATATTGCAGGTAGGCGTCAGCAACGCTGCGAGTGCCCTTGCGGTCCACGACCTTGTCGACGACCGCGACCGGCGGCTCCGCCAGGATGGACTGGCGGGGCGCGACGATCTCGAATTTCTCGGGACCAAATTCCTTCAGGGCGAGGAACGCCTCGTTCTCCCAGGCAAGCAGGACATCGCCGACGCCGCGCTCGACGAAGGTCACGGTCGCGCCACGCGCACCGGTGTCGAGCACCGGCACCTGCTGATAGAGTTTGCCAATAAATTCCTTGGCCTTGTCGGCAGAGCCGAGCTTCTTCTGGGCATAGCCCCACGCTGCGAGATAATTCCAGCGCGCACCGCCTGACGTCTTCGGGTTCGGCGTGATGACGGCGACGCCCGGCTTGATCAGGTCCTCCCAGTCCTTGATGCCCTTCGGATTGCCCTTGCGCACCAGGAACACGATCGTCGAGGTATATGGCGAGGAATTTTGCGGGAGTCTCTTCTGCCAATCGGCGGCGATCAATCCCTTGCCCGCAATCGCGTCGATGTCGTAGGCAAGCGCAAGCGTCACCACGTCCGCCGGCAGGCCATCGATGACGCTGCGCGAGGACGCGCCCGAGCCGTTATGCGACTGCTTGATCTCGACGCTCTTGCCGGTCTCCTTCTGGTAGGCGGTCGCGAACGCCTTGTTGAAGTCGGCATAGAGCTCGCGCGTCGGATCGTACGACACGTTGAGCAGGTTGACGTCAGCCGCGAGAGCCGCGCTTGCCCAGAGGAGGCCTGCCGCGAGCGGGACGATACGGCGCATCATGTCCATCTCCATTTACCTCGACGACATCCGCGTCATCGATGGCATGCGGGCATAACTCGGGGCGAAACGCGCTTAAGTCAACGGAACCGGATTTTCTTGTTCGCAGCGTGACAGCGCGACTGTGCTACGAAGTCTTCATCGTGTGGATGCCGCATTCCGTCTTGGCCCGGCCGCGCCACCGGCCGGCGCGTTCGTCCTCGCCGGCACTGGTCCGGCTGGTGCAAGGCATGCATCCAACGGACAGAAATCCGGACGCAACCAGAGGGTGCCGCGGCAATTTGGCGCGGACGAAAATCGCCTCGAGGTCCTCGCGCGAGACATTGGCGAAGGGATTGAATTTCAACCGCGCGCCGTCGGTCTCGACCACCGGAATGTCGGTGCGCGCATTGCCCTGGAAGCGCTTGCGGCCGTTGAGCCAGGCATCGAACGGCTTCAGTGCGCGCGCCAGCGGTTCCACCTTGCGGATGCGGCAGCAGGCGTCGGGATCGGAGAACCAGAGGTCGCGGTCGGGATCTTCGCGCGACAGCGTCTCCTCGGCCGGCCTGATCGAGCGCACATCCTTCAGGCCCATCGTCGCGATCAGCGTGTCGCGATAGGCCAGCGTCTCCTCGAACAGCCAGCCGGTGTCGAGGAAAATCACGGGGATCGCCGGATCGACGTCCGCCATGACCTTGAGCAGCGTCGCCGATTCCGTCCCGAACGACGATACCAGCGCAAGCTTGTCGCGCCCGACCGCCTTCAGCGCCGCGGCGATGATTTCGGCGGGCGAGGCATCGCGCAAGGCGCGATCGAGCTCCTCCGCTGAAGGCAGCATAGAGACGACCGACGACGAAATCCGAGGCGCGATTGCGTTCACGTGCCGACACCTTCCGAATGACGCAGTTGCATGCGCCGGTGCAGCGCGGTGATGCGGCCATCGCCGGTCGGCTGATAGAACACCGAATAGCGCTTCGCCGTCTGCATGAAGGCTTCGGCGTCGGCCTGCTTCTTGACCTCGAAGGAATCGAATCCGGCGCGCAGCATGAACACGAACTGGTCGCGCAGCACCTGCCCGGTGGCACGCAACTCGCCACGATAGTTGTAGCGCTCGCGCAGCAGCCGCGCCTGGCTGTAGGCGCGCCCGTCACGAAAGGTCGGGAACACCAGCGCAATGGCGGCAACCTTGCCGAGATAGGGCACGAGCTCGTCGATGTCGCGGTTGTTCGGCCAGATCACGCCGACCTTGCCGGCCCGCTTGAGCAACGCATCCGCCTCACCGACGAAACGTTCGGCCGGCACCAGGATGTCGCCGCTCTCGGGCAGCGGTGTATCGACGGCCAGCTTGATAAAACTGTCGGCGGCAATCTTTCCGCCGTTAACGAGTGGCATAGACGCGCTCCTTGAAGGGTTCGACGCCGAGGCGCTTCACCGTGTCGATGAACAGCTCTTCGGGCCGCTCACGCAGCGCAAGATAAGCTTCCACAACGTCCTCGATGACGTCGGCAACCTCGTCGAACTTGACGCCGGGGCCGATCAGATTGCCGAGTGCGGCGCCTTCATCGGCCCGGCCGCCGATGGTGATCTGGTAGACCTCCTCGCCGTTCTTCTCGACGCCGAGAATACCGATATGGCCGACGTGGTGATGACCGCAGGCGTTGATGCAGCCGGAGATGTTGATGTGCAGCCGGCCGATCAAATTGGCGAGCTCGTGGTTAGCGAAGCGCCGCGTCAACTCCTGCGCGATCGGGATCGAGCGCGCATTCGCCAGCGAGCAATAGTCGAGCCCGGGGCAGGCGATGATGTCCGTGATCAGGTTGACGTTCGGCGTCGCGAGGCCGAGCTTGTCGAGCGCCTTCCACAGCGCCGGCAGGTCGCGCTTGGCGACATGCGGCAGCGCGAGGTTCTGCTCGTGGCCGACGCGGATCTCGCCGAAAGAATACTTGTCGGCGAGATCGGCCAGCGCATCCATCTGTTCAGCGGTGGCATCGCCCGGAGGCGCGCCGATCGGCTTCAGCGAGATCGTGACGATGGAATAGCCCGGGTTCTTGTGCGCGGCCACCGAGTTCTTGCGCCATGCCTCGAAATCCGGATCGGCCGCGGCTTGGCGCAGCTCGTCCGGATTGTGCGGCAGCTTCTCGTAATTGGGATAGGTGAAGCGCGAGCGGATGTCCTCGATCACCTCGTCGTCGATCTGGAGCGAGGAGTTGCGGATGTGCTGCCACTCCTCCTCGACCTCGCGCGAGAATTTTTCGATGCCGAGCTCGTGCACCAGGATCTTGATGCGCGCCTTGTAGATATTGTCGCGGCGGCCGTACTGGTTGTAGACCCGCAGGATCGCCTCGATGTAGCTGAGGATGTCGCGACCGTGCACGAAGTGCTTGATGGTCTTGCCGATGAACGGCGTGCGGCCGAGACCGCCGCCGACCAGCACCTCGAAGCCGGTCTCGCTCTTTTCGTTCTTGATCAGCTTCAGCCCGATATCGTGGATCTTGATCGCAACGCGGTCATGGTCCGACGCGGTGATCGCGATCTTGAACTTGCGCGGCAGGAACGAGAATTCCGGATGCAGCGTGGTGTGCTGACGGATCAGCTCCGACCAGATGCGCGGATCCTCGATCTCGCCGGGCGCGACGCCGGCCCACTGGTCCGAGGTGACGTTACGCATGTTATTGCCGGAGGTCTGCATCGCGTGGATGCCGACTTCGGCCAGATCAGCCAGCGCATCCGGCAGCTCGGCGAGCTTGATCCAGTTGAACTGGATGTTCTGCCGCGTGGTGAAATGGCCGTAACCGCGATCGTATTTGCGCGCGACATGGGCGAGCGCCCGCAGCTGGTTCGACGCCAGCGTGCCGTAGGGGATGGCGACGCGGAACATGTAGGCGTGCAGTTGCAGATAAACGCCGTTCTGGAGTCGCAGGATCTTGAACTCGTCCTCGGTGAGCTCGCCGGACAGGCGCCGCTGCACCTGGTCGCGGAACTCCGAGACGCGCTCGTTGACGAGCGTGCGGTCGATTTCGTCGTAAGCATACATAAGAAAGCGCCTTAAACCTGGACCGGCTGTCCGATGGTGACGCCGGTGCGGCGGATCTGTTCGCGCAGATTGCCGGGCTCGATCTGGCCGTCCGCACCGATCTGCACCGGCGCGATATAGGGACCGATCGCGCCCACGTCATCGGCGACGGACTCGGCGAGCAACGCTTTCGCCTCGTCGGAGTTGCGCACGATGGCGGCTTCCGACAGCTCCGCGGACCAGCTCTTGGCAGCGGTGCGGTAAACCACGATGCCATCCCAGGTCCGGTTGGCGGTCACGACCGAGGGGCCGGCGATTTTGATCTTCTTCTGTTCAAGCGGGGAGGTCATTCGGCTGCATCCAGGAGGTCAGAGATGATTTGCTTTGGTTTTTTTTCGGACGTTTCGCGGCGAAGCGAACCGGCATGCCGGACCACGTCGCCGATGATGAGAATGGCGGGACCGCCATTGGTCCGGCGCACGAGCTCGGGCAGGTCGCGCAGCGTGCCGATCGCGCCTTGCGCATCGGGACGCGTCACGCGGGCGAACACGCCGACCGGCGTTTCCGGCGAGCGGCCGGCTGCGAACAGGCCGGCGCGTATGGCGGGTGCCGCGGTCATGCCCATGTAGACCACGACGGTCATCTTGGTGTCGGTCAGCGTCGACCAGTCCACGACTTCCGCATCGCGCGCCTTGTGCGCGGTGAGGAAGGTGATGCGGGTCGCTTCGTGACGGAAAGTGAGCGGCACCTCGAAATCGGCGGCGCCGCCGAGCCCGGCGGTGATGCCGGGAATGACCGAATAAGCGACGCCGGCGGCGCGCAGCGCTTCCACCTCTTCGCCGCCGCGACCGAACACGAAGGGATCGCCGCCCTTGAGCCGCACCACGCGCTGGCCGGATTGCGCGGCCGCGATCATGCGCTTGTTGATGGCGTCCTGGCCGATGCCGGGCTTGCCGACGCGACGGCCAACGGCGATGCGCGTGGTGTCGCGGCGGATACGATCGAGAATTTCAGGGGAAACCAGCTCGTCGTGGAAGACGATGTCGGCATCCTGGAGCGCGCGCAGCGCCTTGATGGTGAGCAAGTCGGGATCGCCGGGGCCGGCGCCGACCAGCGCGACCGAGCCTTCCGGCTTGTCGGCACGCGCAAAGGCGGCTGGATCGGAAATCGCCTTGATCGCCGCGTCGGCCTCACCCTTGCGGCCGGCGAGCACGGCGGCGCCGATCGGGCCATCGATGACGCGCTCCCAGAAACGGCGGCGCAGCGCAAACTCGGCAATGCGCTCGTTGATGGATTTGCGGACGCCGCCGATGAATTCGGCGAGCTCGCCGATGCGCGCCGGCAGCAGCGCCTCGATCTTCTCGCGCACGCGTCGCGCCACCACCGGGGAGGTGCCGCCGGTTCCGACCGCGACCACGACGTCGCCGCGATCGACGATGGCCGGGAAGATGAAGCTGGAATGCTCGAGATCGTCCATGACGTTGACGGGCAGGCCGAGCGCCTTGGCGCGAACCGACATCGCCACGCCGACATCTCCCGCACCCGCGCAGACGACGGCGATGACACCTGAGAGATCGGCGGTCAGCGGATCGCCTGTCGCGATGTCGATGCGCGAAGCGTCCTCGGAGCCGAGGCTCAAATCATGATTGCCGTCGATCGCATGCACGCGAATGCGCGCACCGGCCGCTGCAAGCACGCGCAGCTTGGCGCGCAACAGCTCGCCCGCGCCGATGAGGACCACCGGACCGGCCTTGAGATCGAGAAACACCGGCAAGAACCGCATGCGATACTCGCTTCCCCCACATCCGGGGTTGACTGGAATTATTTTCTATATATGTGTCGTTTCGAGCGCGCAAAGAGAAAATTTCTTCTTCTCTCTTGCATCGCAACTATAGAAAATTCGCCTCCAAACGCAAAGTGGCAGAGATGCATCTTCTCAGGACCGATTCCGGTGCAGATGGACGGGACTCCCGCCCCGCCGTTTCCGAGCAAATTCCCGTCGGACTGACTGCCCCCGGCATGGACCATCTCGACCAGCTCGAGGCCCAGAGCATCTACATCTTCCGCGAGGCTTTTGCCCGATTGAAGAAGATCGCCCTGCTGTGGTCGCTCGGCAAGGACTCCAACGTCATGATCTGGCTGGCGCGCAAGGCCTTCTTCGGTCGTCTGCCGTTCCCGGCCCTCCATGTCGACACCGGCAAGAAGTTTCCGGAGATGTATCGCTTCCGCGATCATTACGGGAAGGAGTGGGACCTCGATTTGCGCGTCGAGCCCTGCCCGCCCATCGATGCCGTCGATCCAACGCTGCCGCCGGCCGCCCGTTCCGCCGCGCGCAAGACCGAGGGCCTGAAGATGGCGCTTGCCAAATACGGCTTTGACGGCCTGATTGCCGGCATCCGCCGCGACGAGGAAGCGACCCGCGCCAAGGAACGCGTGTTCTCGCCGCGCGGGCTCGAAGGCAATTGGGACGTGCGCGACCAGCCGCCGGAGTTCTGGGATCACTTCAACGCCTCGCCGCCGCAAGGCGCGCACTTGCGCATCCACCCGATCCTGCATTGGACCGAGGCCGATATCTGGGCCTACACCAAGCGCGAGAATATCCCGATCATCCCGCTGTATCTCGCCAAGGACGGCAAGCGCTATCGCTCGCTGGGCGATCAGGACATCACCAATCCGGTCGCTTCGACTGCCACGACGATCGACGAGATCCTGATCGAGCTCGAACAGACCAAGGTGCCGGAGCGCGCCGGACGCGCGCTCGACCACGAGACCGAGGACGCTTTCGAGCGCCTGCGCGTCGCCGGCTATCTCTGATCAAGGACGCGAGCGCGATATGAACATGATCGTCACCCCGGCTTCGCCGGCCACCCCGAACGGCACCACCCGTCCCCAGGTTAGGATCGTCATCGTCGGCCATGTCGACCACGGCAAGTCGACGCTGGTCGGCCGCCTCCTGCACGAGACCGGTAGCCTGCCCGACGGCAAGCTCGACATGCTGAAAGCCGTCAGCGCACGGCGCGGCATGCCGTTCGAATGGTCGTTCCTGCTCGACGCGCTCCAGACCGAGCGCGACCAGGGCATCACCATCGACACCACGCAGATCCGCTTCCGCACCAATTCGCGCGACATCGTGCTGATCGACGCGCCCGGCCACGCCGAGTTCCTGCGCAACATGATCACCGGGGCCTCGCAGGCCGACGGCGCGGTGCTGATCATCGACGCGCTCGAAGGCGTGCGCGACCAGACCCGGCGGCACGGCTATCTGTTGCATCTGCTCGGCGTGAAGCAGGTCGCGATCGTCGTCAACAAGATGGACCGCGTCGATTTCTCGGCCGAGCGCTTCAAGGCGATCAGCGATGAGATCTCCGCGCATCTCGAGGGCCTCGGCGTGACCCCGACCGCGGTGATCCCGATCTCCGCGCGCGACGGCGATGGCGTCGCGATGCGCACCGACCGCATCGGCTGGTACAAGGGGCCGACCGTGGTCGAGGCGCTGGACAGGCTCGAGCCGGCGCGGCCGCTGGAGGCGCTGGCGCTGCGGCTGCCGGTGCAGGCGATCTACAAGTTCGACGATCGCCGCATCGTGGCGGGCCGTATCGAATCCGGCAGCCTCATTGCCGGCGACGAAATCGTGATCATGCCCGCCGGCAAGATCGCCAAGATCAAGTCCGTCGAGAGCTGGCCGGTGACGCCGGTTGCGGGACGTCAGGGCGCGGGCCGCTCGGTCGGCATCACGCTCGACCGCGAGTTGTTCGTCGAGCGCGGCGACATCATTGCCCATACCGCGGCCGCCCCGCGCGAGACGCGCCGGCTGCGCGCGCGCATCTTCTGGCTGCACGACAAGCCGCTCGCCAAGGGCGACCAGCTGCTGGTTCGCTGCGGGCCGAAGGAAAGCCGCGCCACCGTCGTTGCGATCGAGAAGGCGGTCGATCCCGGCGAGCTGTCGAGCGTCGAGAACAAGGCGATCGGCCGCAACCATGTCGGCGAGATCGACATCTCTCTCTCCAATCCGATTGCGGTCGATCCCTACACCGAGAATCCGCGTACCGGACGCCTCGTCATCGAGGTCTCCGGGCGCATCGCCGGCGGCGGCCTTGTGCTCTCGGTCGATGCCGGCCAGCGCGCCGTGCCGGTCGACATCGTGCCGGTGGAATCGGCGCTGCGGCCCGACGAGCGCTCCGCGCGCTACCGCCACAACGGTGCCGTGGTCTGGCTCACGGGCCTTCCCGCTTCCGGCAAGTCGACGCTCGCCAAGGCGCTGGAGCGGCGGCTGTTCAGCAATGGCGGCTCGCCGATCCTGCTCGACGGCGACACGGTGCGGGCCGGCCTCAATAACGACCTTGGCTTCTCCGCCGCTGATCGCAGCGAGAACATCCGCCGCCTCGCCGAGGTCGCCACGCATCTGGCCCGCAACGGCCATATCGCGATCGTTGCCGCGGTTTCGCCGGCGCGCGAGGACCGCGCCACGGCGCGCCGCATCGCCGACTCCGCGTTCCGCGAGATCCACGTCGCAACGCCCGCCGAGGTCTGCGAAGAACGCGACCCCAAGGGCCACTACAAGAAGGCCCGCGCCGGCGCGCTGGCGTCGTTCACCGGTATCGGCAACGACTACGAGGCGCCGCAGGCGGCCGAGCTCGTGATCGACACGTCGACGCGGACGATCGCCGAAGCTGCCGATGAGATCGAGCAGATGCTCAAGACCACCGGCGTGCTGTTCGACGAAGTCGTGGATCTCGCCGCGAATATTTGAGTAGCCCTGCTCCGCTCGCTGTCGTCGCCCGGCTTGACCGGGCGACCCAGTATTCCAGAGACAGCGTTGGGATGCGGAGGAGCCGCGGCGTACTGGATTTCCCGCCTGTCGCCTACGCTGAAGCTTCGGCGCCCCTAGACTTCAACCCCGGCGAAGCCTTGGCGTAGCCGGATCGCGGGGAATGACAGCGGTGCGTGAGGCTGCGCCACCTTTCCTTGACATTTTGACAGACGCCGAGGGTCTTCTCACCGCCCCGATTTTGGGGCTAATAAGACCCCGAAAGCTGCCCCCTGTGGGCTCATTTTGCTGCTGTCGGGTCAAAAGCAGCCAAAAACAGCCATTTCCAACAAGAAAGCCCATCATGAAACGCGTCGACGCCCACGGATTGAAGATCGCCCCCGTCCTGTTCGATTTCATCGCCAAGGAAGCCGCCCCGAAAACGGGGATCGCGCCGGATGCGTTCTGGGCCGGGGTTGCCGCCATCATCAAGGATCTGGGGCCGAAGAACCGCGCGTTGCTGACGTTGCGCGACACGCTGCAGGCCAGGATCGACGACTGGCACCGCGCCAACAAGGGCAAGGCGTTCGACCTCAACGCCTACACCGCCTTTTTAAAAGAGATCGGCTATCTCGTCCCCGAGCCCGCGACGCAGGAGGTCGAGACCGCCGATGTCGACGAGGAGATCGGCAAGATCTGCGGCCCGCAGCTGGTCGTGCCCCTCACCAATGCGCGCTACGCGCTGAACGCGGCGAATGCGCGCTGGGGCTCGCTCTACGACGCCTTCTACGGCACCGATGCGATCTCGCACGATCCGGCCGAGAGCGGCAAGGGTTACAACAAGGCACGCGGCGACAAGGTGATCGCCAAGGCCAAGGCCTTCCTCGATGCCGCCGTACCGCTCGCGACCGGTAGCCACACCGACGTCACCGCCTACAGCGTCGTCGCGGGCCAGCTCGCGGTGAAGCTGAAGAGCGGCAATGCGACCGCGCTGAAGAACGCCGCGCAGCTCGCCGGTTTCCAGGGCGATGCGGCCGCGCCGTCCGCAGTGCTGCTGGTCAACAACGGCCTGCATATCGAGGTGAAGATCGACCGCAGCAGCGCGATCGGCAAGGACGATCCGGCCGGCGTCGCCGACATGATCATGGAGTCCGCGGTCTCCACCATCCTCGACATGGAGGACTCGGTTGCCGCGATCGACGCCGAGGACAAGGTGCTGGTCTACCGCAACACCCTCGGCCTGATGAACGGCACGCTGTCGGCCGATTTCGAGAAAGGCGGCAAGACGCTGACGCGCTCGCTCAACGCCGACCGCAGCTACAAGACGCCCGACGGCAAGGGCGAGGTCAAGCTGCACGGCCGCAGCCTGCTGCTGATGCGCAATTGCGGTCACCACATGTTCACCGACGCGGTGCTGGACGAGAGCGGCGAGGAAATTCCGGAAGGCCTGCTCGACGCCGCCGTCTCCGGACTTCTCGCGATCCACGACCTCAAGGGCAATTCGAAGGTCAAGAACAGCCGCACCGGCTCGGCCTATATCGTCAAGCCGAAGATGCACGGCCCCGACGAGGTGTCGCTGACCTGCGAGATCTTCGACCGCGTCGAGAAGATGCTGGGGCTGCCCGAGAACACGCTCAAGGTCGGCATCATGGACGAGGAGCGGCGCACCACCGTGAACCTGAAGGCCTGCATCCAGCGCGCCTCCAAGCGCATCATGTTCATCAACACCGGCTTCCTCGACCGCACCGGCGACGAAATCCACACCTCGATGGAAGCGGGCCCGATGATCCGCAAGAACGAGATGAAGGCGCAGGCCTGGATCAAGGCCTATGAGGACTGGAACGTCGACATGGGCCTGATCTGTGGCCTGCCCGGCCATGCCCAGATCGGCAAGGGCATGTGGGCCGCGCCGGACAAGATGGCGGACATGCTGACCCAGAAGCTGGCCCATCCGCAGGCCGGCGCCACTACCGCCTGGGTGCCCTCGCCGACCGCCGCGACGCTGCACGCGCTGCATTACCACCAGGTCAACGTGATCGCGCGCCAGCAGGAGCTGGCCAAGGGCGGTCTGCGCGCGAAGCTGTCCGACATCCTCACCATTCCGGTGTCGAAATCGAACTGGGCACCCGACGACGTCAAGCAGGAGATCGACAACAACTGTCAGGGCATCCTCGGCTATGTCGTGCGCTGGATCGATCAGGGCGTCGGCTGCTCCAAGGTGCCCGACATCCACGATGTCGGCCTGATGGAAGACCGCGCCACCTTGCGCATCTCCAGCCAGCACCTCGCCAACTGGCTGCACCAGGGCGTCATCACCGAAGCGCAGGTGATGGAATCGCTGAAGCGGATGGCCGTCGTCGTCGACAAGCAGAACGCGGGCGATGCGCTCTACAAGCCGATGGCACCCGCCTTCGACGGCGTCGCCTTCAAGGCCGCCTGCGACCTGATCTTCAAGGGTCGCGAGCAGCCGAACGGCTATACCGAATACATCCTCACCGCGCGCCGCCGCGAAGCGAAGGCCGGAGGCTGAGGAGGATTGCATCGAGCGGGCGAAACGTCGCGGCGCGCAGCGGAACGGCTGCGCGCCGCTTGCGTTGTCGGGCCATCAACCAACGGGAGATGGTCATGGACTGGAATCGCATCGAAGGGAACTGGAAGGAGTTCAAGGGCTCCGCCAAGGAGAAATGGGGCAAGCTCACTGACGATGATCTCAAACTGATCGAGGGCCGCCGCGAGCAGCTCGAGGGCCGGCTCCAGCAACGTTACGGAAAGGCCAAGGACCAAGTGCGTCAGGACGTCGACGACTGGCTCAAATCGCTGCATTGAGGCAGCCACGAAAAGAGCCCCGGCACACGCCGGGGCTTTTTCGTTAGGGATGATCCATGGGATCTAGGAAGCGCCGCTAAAACACCGCGAGATATTTCAGCAGCGACACGATGCCGATGATGATGACGATCACGCGCGCAATCTGCTTGGCGCGTCCGTCCATCGGCAGCATGTTGATGAGATAGAGGACGAGGATGACGACGAGAAAAGTGACGAGTACGCCGACCAGCATTGCGAGGCCCCCTTCAGGCAAATTGCCAACGATATCCTAACGCCCAACTCTCGGATCGGTTCCATTCAGGCAACTCATTGCAACTTCTAGTAAATACGTACTTCTACCGGCAGGTCAGTCGCCTAAAACTTTACCCTTTTCCTTTCAGATGCGGAAACCGTTTGCGGGCGTGCCGCCAGCGGCAAGCGATTGCCGACCACGCCGCGCCTCCCTGTTCTCGTTGCCCGGGGCGCCTCACGACCTTGAATTTTGGAATTGGGGACTTCGATGCTCAATCGTCTGACCGTGTCCGCGCTTTTGAAGGCAGTGATCGCGATCACGTCGGCCTGCGTGGTGATCGCGCTGTCGCTCACGGCTTACGAGTCCTGGGACCGGCTCAGGACCACCAGCCGCATCTCGCAGATTGCGGAGGCCTCCGCCGACCTGTTCAAGGCGATGCACAGCCTGCGGACCGACCGCTCGACCACGACGCGGCTGCTGAACGCAACCGAACCAATGGATTCCGAGATCGAGAAATATCTGCGCACCCTGCGCGGGATCCAGATGCCGGCGATGGCGCGCGCGCTCGAGCTTTTGCCCACCATGGACTTCGCGCAATCGGGTACGCTGATGCCGGAGCTGGCGCGCCTCTACAAACTGCTGGGCGAGGAGCAGAAGCAGTTCTGGGAGGAGGTGGCGAAGCCGAAAGATCAGCGCCGCGCGGGGCTACCGAAGGAATACATGGAGACGACGCAGGGGCTGCTGGAAACACTCGACAAGATTTCCAATATCCTGGCCGCCAGCGTCAACCATCAGGATGCGACGATCGACCAGTTGCTGGCGATCAAGCAGAACGCCTGGCAGTTGCGCAACACCGGCGGCGAGGCGTCGCTGATCGTCGCCACCGGCATCAGTGCCGGCCGCATCGCCCCTGAGACTCGCATCGCTTACATCCAGTATGCCGGCGGCACGGCCGCGATGTGGAAGGCGCTGGAACTGGCGACCTCGGGCATGCAGTTGCCACCGGCGCTCGCCGCCGCGATGACCGCGGCCAAGACCGCCTATTTCGAGCCCGAATATCTCGCGCTGCGCGACCGGCTCGCCAATACGCTCGCCAACGGCGAGAAGCCTGAACTGAGCGCGAACCAGTGGACGCAGACCACGGTGGCCCGCCTCGCCGGCGCCGTCGTCGTGGCCGAAGCCGCGCTCGATGCAGCCAAGGGTCACACGCTGGAGCAGCATTCCGCAGCCCGGCGCGCACTGACCGTGCAGCTGACCCTTCTGGCGCTTGCCATCGCCCTTGCCGCCGGCGCGATCATGCTGGTCAACCGCCGCGTCATCCATCCCCTCAACACCATCCGCGATGCCATGCTGAAGGTCGCCGGAGGCGACCTTGCGGTCGACAGCGGCTATCTCGACCGCCGGGACGAGATCGGCGCGCTTGCGGGTGCACTCGAAACCTTCAAGCTGCAGGCGGCCGAGAAGCTCAAGATCGAGGCGCACGAGCGCGAGCGCAATGTCGGCGCGGCCGCACGCCAGCGCGCGGTCGAGACCTATGTCGGCGAGTTCGAGGGCGCGGTACGCAAGACGCTCGGTGAATTGAGCGAGGCGTCCGGCGCGATGCAAGACCTCGGGCGATCTCTCCGCCGTGTCGCGTCAGACCAACGACCGCGTCCTGGCCGCCGGCAAGGCCTCCAATGACGCCTCTATGAGCGTCGACAGCGTGGCTGCGGCCGCTGAGGAGCTCTCGGCCTCGATCAACGACATCAGCCAGCAGGCCGCCCACGCCGCGGGCATCGCCGGCCGCGCCGTCACGCAGGCCCGCGAGACCGACGGCACCGTGCAGGGCTTGCAGAAGTCCGCAGGGCGCATCGGCGAAGTCGTCGGCCTGATCAACACCATCGCGCAACAGACCAATCTGCTCGCGCTCAACGCCACGATCGAGGCCGCGCGTGCCGGCGAGGCGGGCCGCGGATTCGCCGTGGTCGGCTCCGAGGTGAAATCGCTGGCGAGCCAGACCGCGAAGGCGACCGAGGAAATCTCGGAGCAGATCGCCGACATCCAGAAGGTCGCGGGCGAGGCGATCAACGCGATCCAGACCATCGGCGGCATCATCGGCGAAGTCAACGAGGTTGCGACCGCGATTGCCGCCGCCGTGCAGGAGCAGGGCGCAGCGACCCAGGAGATCACCCGCAGCACCCAATATGCGGCGCAGGGCACCAGGAACGTCTCGGACAACATCACCGGCGTGAAGGCCGACGCGGACGCCGCTGCAGCCGCTGCCGACAATGTGAAGCACGCCTCCGAGACGCTGGAAACCCAGAGCGGTCAGCTCGGCCACGAGGTCAGCGACTTCCTGGGCAAGATCCGCGCGGCGTAAGCATAAGCCGCGCTCCTACTCCTTCGCCACCACCGGCACCTGACGGAATTTGGCGCGCACCGATTCCGGCAGCGGCGAAAAATTCATCGCGACGCCGCGGCGGTCGTTGGCGTTACGGCTGGCGACGACGAGGCCATCGCTGCCGGCGACGATATCGCCCTTGCGCAAGGTGGGATCGTCCTCGACCTTGACCTGCGCGAGCCCGATCGGATCCTTGCCGTTGCAGGTACAGCCGGCAACGATCTCGTTGCGGTAGCGGAAAGCGTTCGGCAGGTCGGAATAGGATTTTCCGTTGTCGGTCGTGGCGCCGTCGATATTGCTGCCATAGACCAGCGAGGTTTCCGACGCCGGGCAGAAGCTCTTGCAGGATCGCGCCTTGCTCTCGGCATCGTTTCCTTGCGCCGGGAAGTAGCGGCCATCGCAGCCGCGCACGCAATAGGCGGTGCCACCGCCATAGGCGGCCCGCTGGCGCGGTGCGTCGTAGCGCGGCATGTCGTCGTTCGCGAAGGGCATCTGGATTTGCGGCGGCGGCCGCCTTCCGAAGCCGCCGAACAGCGCGGAGAAGAAATCCTGCGCATGCACCGACGGCGTCAGCGCAAGGCTGAAGGAGGCGACGGCGAAGCATGCCGCTGCGCTACCGGCCAGTTTGCCGATCGAACGTCTCTTCATGTGACCTCACTCAAACTGTTCAGTTCACGGACGAGGTCGAGATGTTCAGCGCCTGCCGGCCCGAGGGCAGCGTCGTTGCGGCCGGGCGCTTGTGCACGGGATCACCTCCCCTGGCCATCAGCGGCGCGTTCTTCGGCAGCACCACGACCTTGGCGCCGATATTGACGCGGCTGAACAGGTCCGTGACGTCCTCATTGGTCATGCGGATGCAGCCCGACGAGACGAACTTGCCGATCGTGGTCGGATCGTTGGTGCCGTGGATGCGGTATTCGCTGGAGCCGAGATACATCGCACGCGCGCCGAGCGGATTGCCGGGGCCGCCGGCGACGAAGCGCGGCAGATAAGGCTGCCGTGCGATCATCTCGGCCGGCGGATGCCAGTCCGGCCACTCGGCCTTGCGGCTGATGCTCTGCACGCCCGCCCAGGTGAAACCTTCGCGGCCGACGCCGACGCCGTAACGGATCGCGCGGCCATTCCCGAGCACGTAATAAAGATAGGTGTTGCCGGTATCGATGACGATGGTGCCGGCCGGCTCGCTCCTGTCGAAGCTGACGATCTGCTTGCGCAGCCGGTCGGGCAACGCCGCGTCCTCGTCGGCCGCCTGCGGCTCTTCAGCCGCGTAGCCCTGCGAATAGGTGGTCTGGTCTTGCGGGTAGATCTGCGGCTGCAGCGGTGCGTAGCCGAATGTCTGGGCCTGCGCCGCGAACGGCACCGTCAGGAATGCTGTCGCGAAGGCAAAGGCGGTGACCGCGCGCGGCGAGAAGCGGCGGCGAACTGCAGAGAACTTTGTCATGTGCTGCCCCATTGGATGTTTGCATCCGGGTGATGCGCTAGCCAAGCAACGCCATCGGGCTGATCTAAGTTCCAGCGCGAAGCGCGGCAGCGACGTCACAGTCAAGCGAGCATTTCTTCACGAAGCCGCGATGGAACCGCCGCCGCGATCGCGCGTTCTCACCCCGTAAATGGCCGCGCGGATCGCGGTTTCCGTGCGGGAGAGGTATTGTGCGCGTCCTTCCCAGCGAACGTCTGATTTCCGGCAACAGCGAAGGCGAACCGCTTCCCGACAGCCATATTGAGCTGCCGCCGGTCATCCGCCGCAGCGAGTTCGTCGCCTTCGCACTCGCAGGCCTCCTGTTGATTGCGATCGTCACCGTGCTCTATGTCGGAAAGGCGTTCTTCCTGCCCGTGGTGATGGCCTTCGTGATCGGCACCATGCTGTCGCCAGCGGCGAGTTTCCTCGAGCGATGCAAGGTGCCGCGCGCGCTCGGCGCCGTCCTGATCGTCGTCGCGGGGACTGCGGTGGTCGCCTTCGCCCTGGCGCTGATCGCCTCGCCGGTCATGGAGTGGAGCACGCGCCTGCCGGAGCTCGGCGCGCAATTGAGGGACAAGCTGCACGTGTTCGACCGGCCACTGGCGCTGTGGCGCGAGCTGCAAGCCATGGTCGGCGGCTCGGAGGATTTCCCTAGCTTCCAGATGCCGAAAGTCGAGTGGGTCCAGCCGACGCTGGAATTCCTGTCACCGACCTTTACTGAATTTCTGCTGTTCTTCGTCACCCTCATTCTGTTCATCGCAAGCTGGCGCGACCTGCGGCGGGCCATGATCATGACCTTCAGCGATCGCGACGCGCGGCTGCGTACGCTGCGGATCCTCAACGAGATCGAGATCCATCTCGGCAGCTACCTCCTGACCGTCACTCTCATCAATGTCGGCGTCGGTGTCGCCACCGGCGTCATCTGCGCGCTCACCGGCATGCCCAATCCGGCCGGGCTCGGCGCGCTGGCGGCAACGCTCAATTTCATCCCGATCATCGGACCGATCGCGATGTTTGCCGTGCTGGTCGTGGTTGGGCTGATCGCCTTCCCGACTATCAGCGGTGCCGTCATGGCCGCGCTCGCCTTCGGCGGCCTCACCTTCCTGGAAGGGCACTTCATCACGCCGACCATCATCGGCCGGCGGCTGGCGCTGAACGCACTTGCGGTCCTGCTTGCGCTGGCGTTCTGGACCTGGCTGTGGGGCCCGATGGGCGCGTTTCTGTCGTCGCCGCTCCTGATCGTCGGCCTGATCCTCAAGGAGCATCTGTTGCCGGCGGATTCGCCGCAGCTACCGCAGGCCTGAGGCGGTTTCCGCAAACGGAACTTCCCCGACGGCGAAACGTTCTCCGGCTATCTCAGCCTCAACAGTTTGGAGCTCCCGATGTCCACGACCAATGCCGAAGCCGGGATGAAAGACTGGACCGACAAAGCCACCAGAGAACGCCTCGAGAAGGATGTAGCAGCCGTGAAAAGCGATATCGCCGCCCTCACCGACCAGATCACCGACGCGCTCAACACCTTTGCAAATTCCACCAGCAAGCAGGCCCGCCGCGGCTATCGTCAGGCGCGCGAGAACGTGGATTCCGCGATCGACGACATGTCGGACCGCGGCAGCGCGATGATGGGCGCTGCGCAAGACGCCTACGGCTCGATCGAGGAGACGCTGGAAGACGCGATCACGCAGCGACCGCTCGCGACCGTGGCGCTCGCGCTCGGCATCGGATTCCTGATCGGCGCCGCCTGGCGCCGGTAAGGCGCGCCGTGACATGTTGCGGCGGCAGGCCCGCGGCACCGCCGATACTGGCTTGTGAAGCGATACGGCTTGTGGGGAACCGAGGAGCAAGTCCATGTTTCAACGCATGATCGACGGCATCAGCGCATCGACCGGCACGGCGGTCCGACTGACGTCGCTGGCCGCAGGCGCGGCATTCGCGCTGTTCATCACGACCTGCTTTCTCTGTGCCGCCGTCTTCATCTCGGTGCTGGAGAAATACGGTCCGGTGCAAGCCTGTCTCGCAGGCGCCGGCATCTTCTTCCTGCTGACGCTCACGGCTGCGGGCACCTATTGGGGCTACAAGCGCCAATTGCAGAAGCGCGCCCATATCGCAGCCGAGCGTGCCGCGAAGTCGACCGCGCAGAGCATGCTCGCCGATCCCATGCTGCTCGCGACGGGGCTCCAGATCGTTCGCGCCATCGGGATCAAGCGGCTGCTGCCGATCCTGGCGATCGGCGGCGTCGCGCTCGGAATCATGGCGAGCCGCGCCGGCGTGCCGGACGAAGCGTCGGCTGAACCGGCCGAATAGCGGCCCGCGCGGGTCAGAAAATTTCGTCCTGGGTCCTGCGAGCGCATCTATCGGAATTCGGCATCGGCGGCGCCGCCGCCAATTTTGCGCCGTCCAGCGCGAATGCCCCGCCATCACGCAAACGCTACTCGGATAGGCAGGCGGTTGCCGGTAAAAGCATCACCCTGATTCCCAAAGCTATTTTACTCAATGAAACCGTCCGTCAAGGCGAACCTCGCCGCATTTCATCACGACGCCAGGCTGTATTTGACGCTCGGCATCGCCAATTGGTCGGTGTTCGTCGACCACATCCCGAACAACGTCGTCAATCTGCTGACGCTGCGCAATTTCGGCTTCAGCGGCGCGGCCGACCTGTTCGTGTTCGTGGTGGGCTATGGCGTCGCCATCATCCACGGCAGGATGGCGCTGGAGCGCGGCTATGTGGTCGCGGCAACGCGGATCTTTCGTCGCGTCTGGCGGCTCTACGCGGCCTATGTCGTGCTGTTCGTGATCTATATCGACGCCATCGCCTACGTCGCCTCGCAATCGACGGCGCCGGAGATCATCCACGAGTACAACATCTCCGGCATTCTCGAGCACCCGCTGCGCATCCTGGTCCGCGGGCTCGTGCTCCAGGAGGAGCCGCTGAACCTCGACTTGCTGCAGCTGATGATCCCGCTGATGGCGTTCTTTCCGTTTGTGCTGTGGGGGCTGCTGCGGCGGCCGAACCTGACGCTCGCGGCATCGGTCGCGCTGTATCTTGCCGCGCGATGGTTCGACTGGAATTTCCGTGTCTATCCCGATCAGGAGTGGACCTTCAATCCGCTGTGCTGGCAAATGCTCATGGTGCTGGGCGGATGGTTCGCCGTCACGGGGGCGCCCGGGCGGGCGCTGCGTGGCATGCCCTGGCTGCGGATACTCGCAGGGAGTTATCTGATATTCGCAATGGCTGTCACCTTGATGCGCCATTCGCCGACATTGTCCGCTTATTTGCCGGATCTGCTCCTGAGCAGCATCGCGCCGACCGACAAGGAAAACCTCGCGCCCTATCGGGTGCTCCACTTCCTCGCACTCGCGTTGATTGCGACCCATCTCATTCCGGCCGATCACCCCGGCCTGACATGGCGGCCGCTGCAGGCGGTGATCACGTGCGGCGAGGAGTGGCTCGCGGTCTTCTGCATCGCGGTGTTCCTGTCCTTCGCCGGCCACCTCATCCTGATCACGGGGCCCAACCTGGTGGCGATGCAGATCGCGGTGAGCCTGGTCGGCTTCGCGGCGATGGCAGCGGCCGCCTATTACGTCTCCTGGTCGAAGCGCCAGGATCTGCCGGCCGCCCTGCGGCAGCAGGCCTGACCACATGATCGTGCGATTCTGCTAGGCCGAAAGCGGCGGCTGCGCTATGCCGAGTCGCTCCGCGTGAGGAGTGGCTCTGGAGACTTGGCGTGGCGATGGAGAAGGGCGGGGGTGACGAAGCCGACAGTGCGCCCCGGCGCGGGCGCCCGCGCTCGATCGAGACCAGCAACGCCATCCTCGAAAGCGCCTATGCGCTGATGGCCGCCACCGGCCTTGCCGCCACCACCATAGACGCCGTAGCGCGCCACTCCAGCGTCTCCAAGATGACGATCTACAAATGGTGGCCATCGCGCGAAGCGCTGCTGATCGACGCCTTCCTTCATCACGCCGCGCAGATGCTGCCGCTGCCGCCTGCGAGTTCCGGCACGCCTGCCGCGCGCGCCCGCCGCCATGCCGCAATCTATGCCGAGGCGCTCCAGGGCGAGTTCGGCAAGGTGCAGCTCGCCGTCATCTCCGAATGCATTTCGAAGACCGGCTCGGCGGAGCTGTTCTACGCACGCTACCTGCAATTCCGCCGCGACGCGCTGGTCGAGATGATCGCCGCAGGCCAGACCGACGGCAGCATCCAGGCCGAGGGACTGCCTGAGGATCTCTACGACGCGATCTATGGCGGCCTGTTCTACCGCTACGTCTTCGGCATCGCACCGATCACGCCGGCCTACGCACGCAATCTCGTCGATCTCGTATTGCGGCCCAAGGTTTAGCAAGGTTTAGCCGCGCGGCCTCTACCGCACGGGCCTGACCGGCGCCGAGAGCCGGTCCGTGCGGTCGCGCTCGGTCATGTCGACCACCGTTTCCATCGGCGCGGTCAGCTCATAGACGTAGGAGACGTCGGTGAAGTAGCGCTTGGCGGTACCGCCCAGCGCTTCGGGCGCAACGCGATCGAGCAGGATCAGGCCGAAATCGGAATCCGGGCGGCGCGTTGCCTCGCTGGTGTTGAATTCCTCCCAGCGGAAATGGAAGACCTCGTCGGTCGCCTCGCCCGTCACCGTCCAGTTCGCGGTGATGTGCGGATGCTTTCCGACCAGCGCTAGGCCTTCGTCCGAGTGCGAGGCAAGTTCGAAGAACAGCAGCGACAGGCTCTGCGCGGCACGCGCACTGACCGCGATATCAGGGCCGGTGACGGCAATGCGGTCGGCGTGCGGGATGGCGCGCGCCTCGAACAGGCCCTTCAGCTTGACGCCCTGCCACTGACTCTCGCTGAGCAGCGAGACCACGTTGGACATGGCGTGAATGCGGCCGATCAGCAGCTCCCGCGCGGCGTCGATGTCGGAGCCGTGGCGCAGCGTGCGCGTCACGATCGACTGGATCACCGCCAGGATGTTCTTGACCCGGTGGTTGAGCTCGTCGATGACGGCGGTCAGCCGGCGCTCGAAGCCGATCCGCACCTGGATTTCCCGGCTGAGCCGCAGATTGTTGTAGGCGACATAGCCGAACAGGCCGCACACCATCGCGGTGATGGCAAAACCGATGGCGGCCACGATGATCGCGGTCTGCTCGGCGCGCCGCGCCGAATTGGACTTGGCGTAATAGCCGAGCTGCCAGTCGCGGCCTCCGAAGCTCACCGTGCGGGTCGCAGATGGCGCAGGCCCGTCCGCGGCCGCCATCCGCGACGAGACCACGCCCTGGTCGTTGGCAACGAGCTCGCCACCCTCCTTCCGCGGGTCCTTCAGTGCGACCGCAAACAACGACATGTCGTCATTGGTCAGCATCAGCGAGGCGAGCTCGTAGGAAAACGTGACGAAGCCCGCCGGCTCGGTTGCGCCCTCGGGAATGACCGGCGCGGCCACGATGACGCCGATCGGACCGCCGCCGCGCAGGAGCGGGATCGGGTCCGAGGCGACCGACCTCTTCTCCACCCGGGCGCGCGTCAGCATGGCACTGCGCACCTGATCCTGGTCGTAGCTGCGGCCGGGCAGCGCCCTGGTCTCGTTGCTGCGCGGTTCGAGATCCATCAGCACGTCGATCGGCTGGGTCACGCTCGCAGGGTCGATCGGCTTGTCGTCATACGAGCGGATCCGCGGGTTGGGGAAGCCGGCGCCCGCGATCGCGGCCTGCGCCGCCACGAGCTCGGTCGGCTTTAGCCTGGCGACCCACCCGGCCACCACGAAATCGGTCTTGAAGGCGTAGATGGCCGAGCGCAGCGGCTCCAGCATGTTGGGCTTGATTACCGATGGCGCGCGGAACAGGCCTGAGGCGACACGTGCGAGCAGCTCGCGCTCGGTCAGCCGGTCCTGGACCAGGCTCGCGTGAACGTCGATCGCGCGCGCCAGCGCAATCCGGTCCAGCGCCAGCTCCTGGTCGTGGACGCGATAGGCCGCGAGCCCGGAGAGCAGGGCCCCGAGCAGAGCGATGAAGCCGATGATGAAACCCAGCCGGACCACTTCGACTACTCAGACGAAAGCAGCAGGTCGGCAATAAACACGGAGCATATGAATGCCGCTCGATCGGCCATGTGCCGAAACAGAGTGGACCCCAATAAGGGAGATAATGAAGGAGGAGGCATCAGTACGCAACTTCGGTCGCCTGAAAAGCTTAATCCGCCCGGCCGATGGTCCGGCCATGAAGGCTTTGCTCCGGGCACCGGAGGTAGTTAATCGCCGTGTCCGAAATTTGTTCCGCAGATGCGGTCTTGCCCCAGGCGTTAACGGCGGAAGACGCCTGCGCCATGTCGCCGCGCCGTCAGCTTGCCCGTTTCAGGCCACCTTTGGCCTCGATGAAGCCGACGATACGGTCGAGCCCCTCGCCCTTCTTCAGGTTGGTCATGACGAAGGGGCGCGTGCCGCGCATGCGCCTGGCGTCCGTGTCCATCTTCTCCAGAGAGGCGCCGACATAGGGCGCGAGATCGATCTTGTTGATGACCAGGAGGTCGGACCGGGTGATGCCGGGACCGCCCTTGGACGGGATCTTGTCGCCGGCGGCGACATCGATGACGTAGATGGTGAGGTCGGCGAGCTCCGGGGAAAAAGTGGCAGCAAGATTATCGCCGCCGGATTCAATCAGCACGAGGTCGAGCCCCGGGAATTTCGCGCGCATGTCCGCGACCGCAGCGAGATTCATCGAGGCGTCTTCGCGGATCGCGGTGTGCGGGCAGCCACCGGTCTCGACGCCGGCGATGCGGTCGGGCGTCAGCGAGCCCGAACGCACGAGGAATTCCGCGTCCCATTTGGTGTAGATGTCGTTGGTGATCGCGGCGATGTCGTAGCGCTCGCGCATGGTCTTGCAGAGCAGGTCCATCAGCGCGGTCTTGCCCGATCCGACCGGGCCGCCGATGCCGACACGCAAGGGGCCGTGAGATTTCGCCAGGTCACTCGCCATGTCGCTTGCTCTCTCTCGATGGATTGAAGGCCGCGCCGCTCACGAGCGAAACAGCCGCGTATATTGCGTCTCGTGCCGCAGGCTGGCGAGATCGGCGCGGAAGGTCGCGCTGCCGAGATCGTCCAGTGTCGCATTCAGCGCACGATTGGCGGTCGCGGCGACGGCGGCTTCCAGCTTCACCAGCACGCGCTGGCTGTCGGTCTGGCCGAGCGGAATGAGGCGGCTGGCCGCGGAAATCCAGTTCGAGACCAGCGCATGCAGGAAGGCGTGCAGCGTCGGCGCCAGCGGAACGCCGTGCATTGCCGCGACCACACCGGCCGCGACGGGATAGATCAGTGGCGTGTCGCATGCTGCGATCATGGCATCCAGCCCGTCGGCATCCCACGCGGCGCGGCAGATGTCGATGAAGGCGCGGCCCTGCGAGGTCGTCTCGAGCTGCCGCTCGCGCGACGGCACGAAGGCCGCGGCGAGCTCGGCAATATCGTTCAGGGCAGCCTCATCGCCGGCTCGAGCGGCACGATAGGCATGAACCAGAAACGTCGCGTCGCAAAAGCCCGAGCCGTCGCCCAGCATAACGTCGAGCCAGTCGGCGAGCGTCGCGGTGTCGGAGATATCGCCCGCCTCGACCGCCCATTCGATCCCGCTGGAATAGGAGAAGCCGCCGACCGGGAATGCCGGCGACAGCCATGTCATCAGCCGGTACAGCGCCGCCGCCTCGCCTTCTGCGAGGTCACCGGCGCCGACCGGCTCATTTGTGGTCATGAGCATGCTTGTGGCCGTGGCGATGGTCGGGATGGTCGCAATGCTCGTCGTGATGATGATCGTGGCCATGGTCATGCGCGGCGTGATCATGATTGTGATGATCGTGGCCGTGATGATCATGATGATCGTGGTCATGGTGGCCGTGGTCGTGATGGGCATGGTCGTCGTGGCCGTGCGCATGCCCGGCATCCGCATAAGCGCCGCCTTCGGGATCGAACGGCGCCTCGATCTCGATCACGCGGGCGCCGAGGCCCTTCACCATGGTCTCGATGACATGGTCGCGGCGGATGCGTAAGGCCTTGGCCATGATCTGCGTCGGCAGATGACGGTTGCCGAGATGCCAGCCGACACGGATGAGATGGTGCGGATCGTGGCCGCGAATCTCGAGCAGCGGCTCGGCCGCCGCGACCACTTCGATCAGCCGACCGTCCTCCAGCACCAGCGCATCGCCGCCGCGGAGCGCGACGGCATTCTCCAGGTCGAGCAGGAATTCGAGCCCCCGCGTCCCTGTCATCGCCATGCGGCGGCGATGCCGATCGTCGAAATCGAGCACGACCGTATCCGCTGGCGCTTCAGCGAAGCGGTGTTGCCCTTTGACCTGCGTCGCCCGGATCATGCTTTCCCCCGTTACCGCGTCTCGACCTTTTCGGGCGTGATCACTTCGATCTTCGGCGGCGCCGTGAAGCATTTCACCGCCACGCGGCCGAACGTCTTCATGTGCTCCATGCCACGGTGCGGCACCAGCGCCTCGGCATTCTCCCACTGCTCGACGAACACCATCTTGGCGGGATCGGTGACGCTCTCATGCAGATCATAGGCGATATTGCCGGGCTCTTTCCGCGTCTCCGTGATGCAGGCAGTGGCGGCTGCAATGAATTCGGCGCGCGTTTCGGGCTTGATGGTCAAGGTTGCAACGACGTAGATCACGAGAAATCCTCCCGGCTTTTCTTCTGGGGTTCACGATACCGGGCGGGACCTTAGACCAGCCGGGATCGAACGCAAAACCGGAAAAGCCGCCCCGGACCTGCGCCCAGGACATGCTCTTGGGACATGCGTTGAGGCGCTATTTCAGTACATGAAATATCGCTGCGCCATCGGCAGCACCTCGGCCGGCGCGCAGGTGAGCAGTTCGCCGTCGGCCCGGACCTCGTAGGTCTCCGGATCGACCTCGATATCAGGCGTGGCGTCGTTGTGGATCATGCTCTTCTTGGAGATCTTGCCGCGGGTGTTCTGGACGGCATAGAGCTTCTTCTCGATGCCGAGTTTTCGCGCGAGACCTCCGGTGATCGCGGCTTTCGAGGTGAACACCACCGACGAGGCCGTGCGCGCCTTGCCGAAGGCGCCGAACATCGGCTGGTAATGCACCGGCTGCGGTGTCGGGATCGAGGCGTTGGGATCGCCCATCGGAGCCGCGACGATCATGCCGCCCTTGACGATGCAGTCGGGCTTGACGCCGAAGAAGGCCGGTGACCACAGCACGAGATCGGCGAGCTTGCCCTTCTCGACCGAGCCGATCAGCTTCGACACGCCATGGGCGATCGCCGGGTTGATCGTGTATTTGGCGATGTAGCGCTTGACGCGGAAATTGTCGTTGTCCTTGCCCTTGTCCTGCGGCAGCGAGCCGCGCTGCTTCTTCATCTTGTCGGCAGTCTGCCAGGTTCGGATGATGACCTCGCCGAGCCGGCCCATCGCCTGCGAGTCCGAGGACATCATCGAGAGCGCACCGAGGTCGTGCAGAATGTCCTCGGCCGCAATCGTCTCCTTGCGGATACGGCTTTCGGCGAAGGCCAGATCTTCCGCGATCGAGGGATCGAGGTGGTGGCACACCATCAGCATGTCGAGATGCTCGTCGATCGTGTTGCGCGTGAACGGGCGCGTCGGGTTGGTCGATGACGGCAGCACGTTCTTCAATCCGGCGACCTTGATGATGTCAGGCGCGTGACCGCCGCCGGCGCCTTCGGTGTGGAAGGCATGGATGGTGCGGCCCTTGAAGGCCTTGATGGTATCCTCGACGAAGCCGGATTCGTTCAGCGTGTCGGTGTGGATCATCACCTGAATGTCGTAGTCATCAGCCACCGACAGGCAGTTGTCGATCGCGGCCGGCGTCGTGCCCCAATCCTCGTGCAGCTTCAGCGCGCAGGCGCCGGCCTTGATCATCTCGACCAGCGCGGCGGGCCGCGAGGCGTTGCCCTTGCCGGAAATGCCGAGATTGACCGGGAAGGCGTCGAACGACTGGATCATCCGCCCCATGTGCCACGGCCCCGGCGTGCAGGTGGTGGCGAACGTGCCGTGCGACGGACCGGTGCCGCCCCCTAACATCGAGGTGACGCCGCTCATCAGCGCATGCTCGATCTGCTGCGGACAGATGAAATGAATGTGGCTGTCGAAGCCCCCCGCGGTGAGGATCTTGCCTTCACCGGCGATCACGTCGGTGCCGGGACCGATGATGATGGTGACGCCCGGCTGGATGTCGGGATTGCCGGCCTTGCCGATCGCCGAAATCATGCCGTCCTTGATGGCGACGTCGGCCTTCACGATGCCCCAGTGATCAAGAATCAGGGCATTGGTGATGACGGTGTCGGCCGCGCCCTGCCGGTTGGTGACCTGCGACTGCCCCATGCCGTCGCGGATCACCTTGCCGCCGCCGAACTTCACCTCTTCGCCGTAGGTCGTAAAATCCTTCTCGACCTCGATGATGAGATCGGTATCGGCCAGCCGTACCCTGTCGCCGGTGGTCGGACCGAACATGTCGGCGTAGACGGAACGTTTGATCTTGACGGACATCACAAGCCCCGTTTGCGTTTGAATTGTTGTTCGTTGCTCACAGCAAAGCCCTCGCTGCTTTCACGGCATCGTCGAATTTCGTGTCGAGCCACGCATTGCCACCGCGGCAGCCCGCAACCACCTGCTCAGCCCAGCCGGCATAGTCGGCGAAGTCGTCACGTTCCGCAGTGGTCGGATCGGATTGAATGCGCGCGCCGATATTGCTGACCTTGTCGGCGATCTTGATCAGCTTTGCGCCCGGCGATTTGTGCGGAGCGTCTTCGATCTGCTTCTGCCGGCGTTCAGCCTTCGGCAGGCTCATATCGTCGGTGCATTCGACCACGAGCGAGGCGACACGCTCCGAGAATCTCTGCGCGAGCTCCTCGCGCGTGGTGTCGGTATCTTCGATTGAATCATGCAGCCAGCCGGCCGCGACCAGCTCGGCATCGGCCCCGTCGGTCGCGGTCGCAAGCAGGTTCGCGACTTCGGCGAGATGGTTGATATAGGGCTCGTTGCCGCGCCCCTTGCGCGCCATGCCGTTGTGGCGGTGCGCGGCGAGTTCAGCGGCTTCGGAAACGAGGCGGATTGGCGACAGCATGGCAAGGACCTCCGTTTCCGCCTCAACCGCGCCGCGCCGTGCTCGTTCCCAGGGTCACAGCTTCCCCATCACGTCGCCGCGAAAACCGTAGATGGTCTTCTTCCCCGCCACGGCGACAAGCTGGACGTCGCGGGTCTGGCCGGGCTCGAAGCGGACGGCGGTGCCGGCGGCGATGTCGAGGCGCATGCCGCGGGCGCGTCTGCGATCGAACTTCAGCGCCGGGTTGGTCTCGAAGAAATGGTAGTGCGAGCCGACCTGGATCGGGCGGTCGCCGGTGTTGGCCACCGTCAGCGTCACGGTCTTGCGGCCGGCATTGAGCTCGATCTCGCCGTCCTGGATGAAGAGTTCACCGGGGATCATTCTATCCTCCTCGTCATTCCGGGGCTCGCGCAGCGAGAACCCGGAATCTTGATCAACAAACTCTGGATTCCGGGTTCGCCCTTCGGGCGCCCCGGAATGACGAATTCAAAACTACCTGATCGGCTCGTGCACGGTGACGAGCTTGGTGCCGTCCAGGAAGGTCGCTTCGACCTGGATGTCATGGATCATCTCGGGAATGCCCGGCATCACCTGGTCGCGGGTGAGGACCTGCGCGCCTGATTGCATCAGCTCGGCGACGGTGCGGCCGTCGCGCGCGCCTTCGAGGATGAAATCGGAGATGATCGCGATCGCCTCGGGATGGTTGAGCTTGACGCCGCGATCCAGCCTGCGGCGGGCCACGATCGCCGCCATCGAGATCAGAAGCTTGTCCTTTTCGCGGGGAGACAGGTTCATGCGAAATCTCTATCCGTTCAACACTTCAATTCAGCCGGTCAATTCAGCCACAGCCGTGGCAAAGCAGCACCGGTGCGCGCCAGCACGGCCATCATGTCGGCGCGCAAGCGCGCCGCATCTTGGGCACAGAACCGAGCCATTGCAAAGCCATTCCAGGCGGAGATCCCGACCTCGCCGGAGAACGAGTCCGACGCCTCGCGGATGCGCTCGATCAATGCCTCATCACCGGGCACGATCAGGGCCGTACCAATTGCGGCACCGCCCTTGGCCACCGCGAATCGCCCAAGTTTTGCGCCGATATTGCCATCGAGCCTGACCGTCTCGGCGAACACCAGTCTGCCGCCGCGCCGCAGCCGCCAGCGGTCGACGAACTCGCCCTGCTCCATCCGCTCGCCCATGGCAGTGCGGCCGAACACGACGATCTCGCACAGTAGGAGCGAAGCCGCGTCATCGAGCTCGATATCGAAGCGGCGGTGAACCCGGGCGCGATCGAACAGGATCGTCTCCTGGGGCAGCCAGCCGAGATGCGCGCCTGCGGCGACCTTCAAGGCAATATTGAGCTGCGCGGCCGCCCCGGGCGCGCGATAGACTTTTTCGGCGGCGGCCGTGGTCAATGTCAGGCGCGAGCCTTCGCCCGCCGCGATCTCGACATCGAAACTGTCGCCGCCGGCAACGCCGCCGGCCGTGTTGACGAACACACCGGACAACCCTTCGCCTTCCGGCGAGGGAAAGCGCACGCGCAAAGAGCCGGATTCATGCAAGACGCCGCGACGCGTCACACCGTCACGCGCATGGACGTCGAAGCGCACCACGCCGCGGGCACGGTTGGCTTCGAACACCGAAGATACCGCTGAAACGTCGCTGCGCATCCGCCTCCCCAGCCGGTCGCGGCAGAATGACTTACAGCGCCATCTGGCGGCTGATTTCGGCCGGGTCAAGATTGGAGCGATCGCAGGTGAATTTCACCGCGCCGCGATCCATCACCGCGAAACTGTCGCCGAGTTCGCAGGCAAAGTCGAGATATTGTTCGACCAGTACGATGGCGATGTTGCCGAGGTTGCGCAGATAAGAGATGGCGCGGCCGATGTCCTTGATGATCGAGGGCTGGATGCCCTCGGTCGGCTCGTCGAGCAGCAGCAGCTTCGGCCGCATCACCAGCGCGCGCCCGATCGCGAGCTGCTGCTGCTGGCCGCCGGAGAGGTCGCCGCCGCGCCGGCCGAGCATGGATTGCAGCACCGGAAACAGCGAGAACACGTCGTCCGGAATGTGCCTGTCCTCGCGCTTGAGCGGACCGAAGCCTGTCTTGAGGTTCTCCTCGACGGTCAGCAGCGGAAAGATCTCGCGGCCCTGCGGCACGAAGCCGATGCCCTTGCGCGCCCGCTCATAGGGCTTCAGGCCGGTGATGTCGCTGCCGTCGAGCACGATCGCGCCCGAGGAAACCGGATACTGCCCGACCATGGCGCGCAGGAGCGAGGTCTTGCCGACCCCGTTGCGCCCGAGCACGCAGGTGACCTTGCCGGGCTCTGCGGCGATCGAGACGCCGCGCAGCGCCTGCGCCGCGCCGTAGAACAGGTTGATGTCCTTGACTTCGAGCATCGCTCAGCGCCCCAGATAGACTTCGATGACCCGCTCGTTTGACGAGACCTGGTCGATGGTTCCTTCCGCGAGCACCGTGCCCTCGTGCAGGCAGGTGACTTTGACGCCGAGCTCGCGCACGAACGTCATGTCGTGCTCGACCACCATCACAGTGTGGGTCTTGTTGATCTCTTTCAACAGCTCGGCAGTGAGGTGCGTCTCGACGTCGGTCATGCCGGCGACGGGCTCGTCGACCAGGAGCAGCTTCGGGTCCTGCGCCAGCAGCATGCCGATCTCGAGCCATTGCTTCTGGCCGTGGCTGAGGCTGCCGGCGAGGCGGCCTCGCGCCTCGGTCAGGCGGATCGTCTCCAGCACCTTGTCGATGCGCTCGGACTCGGCCTTGCTGCCGCGCCAGAACAGCGTGCCGCGGACCGAGTGGTCGACATTGAGCGCGAGCAGCAGATTGTCCTGCACGGTCTGGCTCTCGAACACGGTGGGCTTCTGGAATTTGCGACCGATGCCGAGCTCGGCAATCCGGGTTTCGTCGAGGCGCGTCAAATCGGTGACGCCATCGAACAAGACCGTGCCCTCGTCGGGCTTGGTCTTGCCCGTGATGATGTCCATCATCGTGGTCTTGCCGGCCCCGTTGGGGCCGATGATGGCGCGCATCTCGCCGGGCTCGAGGGTCAGCGACAGATTGTTGATGGCGTGGAAGCCGTCGAACGAGACGTGCACGCCGTCGAGATAGAGCATGGCGGACGTCGCGCGGGTATCCATGACGTTCATGACCGGCTACTCCGCCATCTTGGGTTCGGTGACGCCGTCTTCGGCCGCGGCACTCGCCCTGGTCGCCGCGACGCGCTTTTCCCTCGACGAGTTCCACCAGGCATTGAAGGTGCCGACGATGCCCTTGGGCAGCAGCAGCGTCACCAGAATGAACATCGCGCCCAGCATGAACAGCCAGTACGGCGCCAGCATGCCGGATGTGAAGAACGTTTTTGCGTAGTTGACGACGACGGCGCCGAGCGCGGCACCGACCAGGGTGCCGCGGCCGCCGACCGCGACCCAGATCACCGCCTCGATCGAGTTGCCCGGTGCGAATTCGGACGGGTTGATGATGCCGACCTGCGGCACATAGAGCGCCCCGGCGACGCCGGCCATGCAGGCCGACAACGTGAACACGAACAGCTTGTAGGATTCGACGCGGTAGCCGAGAAACCGGCTGCGCGATTCCGCGTCGCGGATCGCGATCAGCACCTTGCCGAGCTTGGAGGACACGACGGCGCGGCAGATCAGGAAGGCGACAATCAGCGCCAGACAGCTCAGCGCGAACAGCGCCGCACGGGTACCTTCGGCCTGCACGTTGAAGCCCAGAATGTCCTTGAAGTCGGTCAGGCCGTTGTTGCCGCCGAAGCCGAAATCATTCCGGAAGAAGGCGAGCAGCAGCGCATAGGTCATCGCCTGCGTGATGATCGACAGGTACACGCCGGTGACGCGGGAGCGGAACGCCAGCCAGCCGAAGCAGAAGGCGAGCAGGCCGGGCACGACCAGCACCATCAGCGCCGCAAACCAGAACATGTCGAAGCCGTACCAGTACCAGGGCAGCTTCGAATAGTTCAGGAACACCATGAAGTCCGGCAGGATCGGGTTGCCGTAGACGCCGCGGGTGCCGATCTGCCGCATCAGGTACATGCCCATGGCGTAGCCGCCGAGCGCGAAGAACGCGCCGTGGCCGAGCGAGAGGATGCCACAATAGCCCCAGATCAGATCGATCGAAAGCGCGAGGATCGCGTAGCAGACATATTTGCCCCAGAGCGCAACCAGATAGGTCGGCACCTGAAGGAACGATCCCGCGGGCAGCAGCAAATTGGAGAGCGGGATGAGAATGCCGCAGGCCGCGACGATTGCGAGGAAGATCGTCGCGCTGCGGTCCAGCGATCGGGTCAGCATATGCGGCGTCATGCTTCCACCGCCCGGCCCTTGAGCGCGAACAGTCCGCGCGGCCGCTTTTGAATGAACAGGATGATGAGAACCAGGATGGCGATCTTGCCGAGCACCGCGCCGGCGACGGGCTCCAGGAACTTGTTGGCGATGCCGAGCGTGAAGGCGCCGACCAGCGTGCCCCAGAGATTGCCGACGCCGCCGAACACCACGACCATGAAGCTGTCGATGATGTAGCTCTGCCCGAGATTCGGACTGACATTGTCGATCTGCGACAGTGCCACGCCGGCGATGCCGGCAATGCCCGAGCCGAGGCCGAAGGTCAGCGCGTCGACGCGCGAGGTCGCGATGCCCATCGAAGCCGCCATGCGGCGGTTCTGCGTCACCGCGCGCATCTCGAGGCCGAGCGCGGTATAGCGCAGCATCGCGAGCAGAATCGCGAACACGGCCAGCGTGAAGACCAGGATCCAGAGCCGGTTATAGGTGATGGTGATCTGGCCGAGCTCGAACGCGCCGCTCATCCAGGAGGGGTTGCCGACCTCGCGATTGGTCGGGCCGAACATGGTGCGTACAGCCTGCTGGAGCACCAGTGACAGGCCCCAGGTTGCCAGCAGCGTCTCCAGCGGGCGACCGTAGAGGAAGCGGATGATGCTGCGCTCGATCAGCACGCCGATCGCGCCGGCGACGAGGAAGGCGAGCGGCACGGCGATCAGCAGCGAGTAGTCGAACAGGCCGGGATAGCGGGTGCGGATCACCTCCTGCACCACGAAGGTGGTGTAGGCCCCTAACATCACCATCTCGCCATGAGCCATGTTGATGACGCCCATCACGCCGAAGGTGATGGCGAGTCCGATCGCGGCGAGCAGCAGCACCGAGCCGAGCGAGAGGCCGTACCAGGCATTCTGCACCATGGACCAGACCGCGAGCGAGCTCTGGATCGAGCCGATCGCGCTCGCGGCAGCCTTGGTCACCGAGGCCGGCTGGTCGCCCATGCCGGTGAGCAGCGCCAGCGCTTCCTGGTCGCCGCGCGCCTTGAGGGTGCCGACCGCCTCGAGCTTCTCGACTTCGGTGGCATCAGGCTTGAACAGCAGGATCGCCGCGCGGGCGTCGCCGAGCGCGGCCTTGACGGATTTGTTGGTTTCCTTGGCGAGGGCGCCATCGACCGCCTCGAGCGCGGTTTCTTCGTGCGACTTGAAGACGGATTGAGCGGCCTGGAGGCGTGTTCCAAGATCCGGCGACTGCAGCGTCAGGCTGCCGATCGCGGCATCGACACTGCGGCGCAGGCGATTGTTGAGGCGGACCGCGCTGGCGCTGTCGGGAACGCTGGCAACGGGCTCGCCGGTCGCGGCGTCGATCGACTTGCCGTCGGCACCGGTGACGTAAATCTTCTTGCTGTCGGGATCGGCCATGAGGCGGCCGTCCTGGAGCGCACTGATGATGGGGAAAGCCAGCTTGTTGCCACTGCTCGCGATGACGCCGATCGCCTCATCCGTGTCGGAAAAATCGTCGTTGGCGAATTTTGCGACCGCATCCTCGAACGGGCCGGCGAAGGCCGGCAGTGCGAACGCGATCAGGAACAACGAGAGGATAAAGGTGCAGGAACGAGCGGACAAACTGGTTGGCACTTTGGATCACCCCGGCAGAAGTGGGGAGAAGGCGGCGGAATAGCCGTCTTCTCCCGTCGTGCGACTGAAGCGTCAGATCCGGATCAGGAGCCCGAACCGAGGCACTTGTTGGTCTTGGTGTTGAAGTTGCCGCACTTCTTGCCGACCCAGTCGCCAACCAGGTCCTTCGAGCCATCGAGCTCCTTCGACCAGGCATCGCCGGCCACAAGGCCCGGGGTCTTCCACACCACGTCGAACTGACCGTTGGCTTTGATTTCGCCAATGAACACCGGCTTGGTGATGTGATGGTTCGGAAGCATCTTGGACGTGCCGCCGGTCAGGTTCTTGGCTTCGATGCCGGGCAGCGCGTCGATCACCTTGTCCGGATCGGTCGACTTCACCTTCTCGACCGCCTTGACCCACATGTCGAACCCGATCACGTGCGCTTCCATCGGATCGTTGGTCACGCGCTTCGGGTTCTTGGTGTAGGCTTGCCAGGCCTTGATGAACTTCTCGTTCTCGGGAGACTTGATCGACTGGAAGTAGTTCCAGGCGGCGAGATGGCCGAGCAGGGGCTTGGTGTCGATGCCGGCGAGCTCTTCCTCACCGACCGAGAACGCCACCACCGGGATGTCCTTCGCCTTGATGCCCTGGTTGCCGAGCTCCTTGTAGAAGGGAACGTTGGCGTCGCCGTTGATGGTCGAGACCACCGCCGTCTTCTTGCCGGCCGAGCCGAACTTCTTGATGTCGGCCACGATCGTCTGCCAGTCGGAATGACCGAAGGGCGTATAGTTGATCATGATGTCTTCCTGGGCGACACCCTTCGACTTCAGATAGGCTTCCAGGATCTTGTTGGTGGTGCGCGGATAGACGTAGTCGGTGCCCGCGAGCACCCAGCGCTTCACCTTCTCGTCCTTCATCAGATAGTCGACGGCAGGGATCGCCTGCTGGTTCGGCGCAGCACCGGTGTAGAACACGTTGCGCTCCGACTCCTCGCCCTCGTACTGCACGGGATAGAACAGGATGCTGTTCAGCTCCTTGAACACCGGCAGCACGGACTTGCGCGAGACCGAGGTCCAGCAGCCGAACACGACCGAGACCTTGTCCTTGGTGATCAGCTCGCGCGCCTTTTCAGCGAACAGCGGCCAGTTCGAGGCGGGATCGACGACGACGGCCTCGAGCTTCTTGCCGTTCACGCCGCCCTTCTTGTTCTGCTCGTCAATCAGGAAGAGGATGGTGTCCTTCAGCGTGGTTTCGCTGATGGCCATGGTGCCGGAGAGAGAATGGAGGACACCGACCTTGATGGTGTCGTCGGCGGCCTTCGCGCCAGTCAATGAGGCCAGACCGAGCATCAGTCCGGCGGTCGCGGCGAGCACGCCGCGGCGGCTAAATGACGCCGCTATATCGTGAGTGGATTTGGTAAGCATGATTGTATCATCTCCCTGACGCAGACGTGAAAAGACGCTGCGAAACGGCCCCACGGCCGCCTGCGATTAACGGAATCGCAAGAACCATGCCATGGGTTGGGCACATGCCAACCTATTGGTCAGGCTAGATAATTTTGCCACAATCCCACTTTCGTCGCGGCCCAACCGCCCAAGTTTTGGGCGAATAAAATGGATACTAATGCGGCAATGGGATCATTTTTTAAGCAAATTGACGCTGCTGTCTAAATTTCCGGCATAACTATTTCTGCACCGCAATCGCCATTTGTGGTGAGCGTGCCTTGAAAGTGCCCCCTTAATGTTCCATATGAGCGGACGAGACCTCTTGCGAATCAAGGGGTCGTAGCGAGCCGCGTGTTCTTAAGCCCTCTCGGGCCTCTGGCTTGCCCCTTCAGCTCCCAAGCCCATCCGACACCCCAAACACGCAGGTGTCTTCTCGACACCCTCTTGCGCGCGCCGCGCCGAATGCGCCGGGCGTCCGCTTTTGACATGGAAAGAACCCATCTTTTGACTTCGTTTCAGGACTTCGGCCTCGCCGAACCGATCGCACGTGCTCTTCGTGAAGAGAACTACGTCACCCCCACCCCCATCCAGGTCCAGACCATTCCAACGGCGCTGACCGGCCGCGACGTCGTCGGCATCGCCCAGACCGGCACCGGCAAGACCGCCTCATTCGCGCTGCCGATCCTGCACCGCCTGCTGGAGAACCGCATCAAGCCGCAGCCCAAGACCTGCCGGGTGCTGGTGCTCTCGCCCACCCGCGAGCTGTCGGGCCAGATCCTCGACAGCTTCAACGCCTATGGCCGCCACATCCGCCTGTCCTCGACGCTCGCCATCGGCGGCGTGCCGATGGGGCGCCAAGTCCGCTCCCTGATGCAGGGCGTCGACGTTCTGGTCGCCACCCCGGGCCGCCTGCTCGATCTGGTCCAGAGCAACGGGCTGAAGCTTGGAAGCGTCGAATTCCTCGTGCTCGACGAGGCCGACCGCATGCTCGACATGGGCTTCATCAACGACATCCGCAAAATCGTCGCCAAGCTGCCGATCAAGCGGCAGACGCTGTTCTTCTCGGCCACCATGCCAAAAGACATCGCCGAGCTCGCCGACGCGATGCTGCGCGATCCCGCCCGAGTCGCAGTGACCCCGGTCTCCTCGACCGTTGAGCGCATCCAGCAGCGCATCATCCAGGTCGATTTCTCCGCGAAGCCGGCGTTCCTCGCACAGCTGTTGAAACAGGAGCCGGTCAACCGGGCACTGGTTTTCACCCGCACCAAGCACGGCGCCGACAAGGTGGTGAAGACGCTCGAGAAGGCCGGCATTCCCGCCAGCGCCATCCACGGCAACAAGTCGCAGAATCACCGCGAACGGACTCTCGCCCAGTTCCGCTCCGGCGATATCCGCACGCTGGTTGCCACCGACATCGCCGCCCGCGGCATCGATGTCGACGGCATCACCCACGTGATCAATTTCGACCTGCCGAACGTGCCCGAGACCTATGTCCACCGTATCGGCCGCACCGCGCGCGCCGGCGCCGAGGGCACCGCGATCTCGCTGGTCGCCGGTGGCGAGGAGCTTGCCTATCTCCGCGACATCGAGCGGCTGATCAAGGTGACGCTGCCGCGCGAAGATCTCCGCACCGACGCCGGCCGCCGCGATGCGGGTCCTCCCCCGCAGCAGCAGCGACAGGGCCGGCCGGGCCGCCCGGGCCAGCGTCCGCAAGGTGCAAGGCATGGTGAGGGACGCCGCGGTGACGGACGGCGTGCCGACGAAAGGCATGCCGACGGGCGCCATCATGGCGCCGGCAAGCAGGGCGACGGACGGCCCGGTGAAGGACGCCGTGTCGAGGGCAGACCTGTTGATGGCAGGCCCGGTGAAGGCCACAAGGCCTCGAAGGGGTCTCGCCGTCCCCGCGGTTCCAGTGGTAAGATGAATTCCTCACCAGCCGATCGGTCGGAACAGCGTCCCGCGCATAGCGCTGGCAAGCCTGATGGAATACAAGGCGTTGCCTTTTTGCGTCGCGAGAGTCGCCCCAACAGCCGGCCGAACCGCAATCCTCATTCGAACTAACAGTCCACGACTGGAGACACCCACATGGCTAAGGAAGAGCTGATCCAGTTCGAAGGACTGGTCACCGAAATCCTCCCCGACGCCCGCTACCGCGTGCAACTCGACGCCGGACACGAGATCGTCGCCTACACCGCCGGCAAGATGAAGAAGAACCGCATCAAGACGCTGGCCGGCGACCGCGTGACGGTCGAGATGTCGCCCTATGACCTCGAGAAGGGCCGGTTGATTTTCCGCCACAAGGACGAACGTCCCAGCGGCGCCGGCGGACCTCCCCGTCCCGGACAGCGCGGTGGCCAGTTCCGCCGCCGCTAAGCGGAGCGGCTGCACACGTATGGGTATATAATTCGGCCCTGAATGCTGATCCGCCGTGGGCGTCACGGCGGATCAAAAAATCGTGCACCTCAGGATTGTTTTGGCGCCTTATTTCCAATAAAATCCGCTTATCGATTTTCGGCCGGACGACTTTAGCATCCACCGGTACAGCCGGTTCAGACACGCTGACGACCCTTCCAGAAACTCGATCTAACCCGCCTGCGAAAGTGGGCTTCGACACTGCTTATCTGAGAAGGAACTACCCCCGTGAGCATGGGAACCGTGAAGTGGTTTAACGCGACCAAGGGCTTCGGCTTCATTCAGCCCGACGATGGCGGCCAGGACGTCTTCGTACACATCAGCGCCGTCGAGCGCGCCGGCCTCGGCACGCTGCGCGAAGGCCAGAAGATCTCCTACGAGATCGTCGCCGACCGCCGTTCCGGCAAGTCGGCAGCTGACAACCTCCGCTCCGCCGGTTGAGCTGTCGGCTCAATCGAGCGAACAAAAGAAACGAAAAGGCCGTGCGGACGCACGGCCTTTTTTCATGCCCGAAGCGGCCGTCGCCGCTTCGTATGCCGATTGCGCAAGAAGAGAGAACTCTCCCGCACGCGCGAGCGGCCGTTCAGGATCAGACGATCCTGCACGGGCAACGCCGCCGGATCAGTCCCGTCAGTTGGATTTGGCTGCGTTACCGCCGCCGCTGGCCGAGCTGCTTAGCGAACCGGCCTGGCTCATCGTGTTGTTGAAGTAGGTGTCGCTGTCGCCGAGCGTCACGCGACGCTGGCAAAGCGGCATGCAGCTGTAGGACTCGCGTTCGATCCCGCGGTAGACGGTAACGAGCCGATCACTCGGGCCTTCGACCTGGATCTGGCGGTCGACCAGGATCTCGCCGCCGCGGTCGAGTGCGATGAAATTGGTCGCGCCATAGCCCTTCCCGGTCACGACGATCATGCCGCCGGGCTGGAGCGTGACATCGGCGATCAGGGGATTGCCGACCACGATGGTCGCGACCTTGCCGGGCAGGCGGACCAGCTTGGCCTGGTCGACATTGACGGCGATGGCCTCGGCGGTGGGCTCGGCAAGGCCGGCAGCCGGCGATGCCAGCACCGCAGCCGCAACCAGAAGGCAGACGCGCGCCTGACGGCGCAGCAACTCTTTACGCATACTCATACTCCCGGGACGTCACAAACCGGCAGAAGCGATTGGATGACAGCGGAGCCGGTGCCCGACCCGGCTAACCTGCCCTTAATTCGTGAACGTTCCGCAAACTCGCCGGCTATTGTTTGAACGGACTGGCTTTTGAGATCCGGACCGCTCCGGATGCAGCTCTAGCGGCGGAACGGATAGGCGAGCTGGCCCCCGATCTCCTTCGGCATGGTCGCTTCGTCCTTGCCGTAATCCTGCGGCAGTCGCCCTTCCGGCATGCGGAAGGTGCCGAACAGCACGTCCCAGATCGGGAACGTCCCGGCAAAGTTGGTGTCGCCGCCCTCCTCGAGCGCGGTGTGGTGCCAGCGGTGGAACACCGGCGTCGCCAGCACATATCTGAACGGCCCGAACGTCCAGTTCAGGTTGGCGTGCACGAAGGCCGAATGGAAGGTGGTGAACGGACCGACCCAGATCATGACGTTCGGGGAAATGCCGGCCATCAGCAGCACGACGTCGACGCCGATCGTCCCGAGCATGAGATTGACGGGATGGAAGCGCGCCGCGGAAATCCACCCGATCTCCTCCGACGAGTGATGGATGGCGTGGTACTTCCAGAATCCGCCGTCGTGAAACAGCCGGTGCAGCCAGTACAGCATGAAATCAGACAACACCAGGAACAGGACCGCCTGTAGCCACAGCGGCAATTGCGCCAGCAGGCCATGGCCATTGTCGTAGAACGCAATGAGCTCGTCGGCGTCGTGGATGTTGAAGACCGCACCGGCACCGACGATCAGCAGCCCGATCCGCATGGTGCGCGCGAACACCGGAACGAAGAACCAGTAACAGATGTCGGTGAGAATCTCGCGCTTGCGCCACCACGGCGCGCCGGGATTGCAGGCCCAGAAATGCTCGAGCACGGTGAAGACCGCCGCGAGCACGAAGGTGACGGGGACCATCTTCTGGATGGTCTCGCCGAGCATCAGGGCGACTTGCATGGGCAGGCTCGACATCGTCGCCTCGCTTCCGGACTTCTGATCCCTCTTACGCCTACTCCCCGAAATTTAAGGGAGGATGAAGTCGGCGCGCCCGACGCTCATTTGGAACTGCAAGAATTGCAACGGCGCCCTTAAGGCGAAATTCACTTTGGGCAAAAGCATCGGGCAGGAAACGGGTTTGCCCGATCGGATTAACTCTCCCGAAAGAGCTCGGCTCCATGGTCATCGCGTCAAGTATAGCGCCGAACGAGGCGATCACACCCCAGATGGAGTTTAGTTCATGAAGAACCTGATTGCGCGTTTCGCCAAGGATGAATCCGGCGCCACCGCCATCGAATACGGCCTGATCGCCGCCGGCATCGCGCTTGCCATCATCACCGTCGTCAACAACCTCGGCAGCTCGCTGAACACCAAGTTCGGCTCGATCAGCACCTCGCTGAAGTAAGCGACCGACGAACGACCAAAAGCCCCGGACCTCCGGGGCTTTGTTTTTCCGAATACGGCGAGTTCCAGTGGCGTTGCGCGAGTACAGAACCGATGCCGCGGTTGCGGCGAGCGAGGCGGAGGCGGCCGAGACCTCTTCGCCGGTCTATTGGGTTTGCCTTGCACTGCTGCTCGCGACGGCCGCCCTCGCCGCGCGCATTGCCAGCATCTGGTGAGCGCGGCTCGGCGGGTTGCGGCCTCTCAAGGCCGCGTCCGCCGTTGTCGGTTTGTTTAGCACCGCCGGCTAGCATGCGGCGACGATCCGATCCCGCGACGAACCCAGGCCCAAGACGCCGCCCATGATCCTCGACCTTGCGCGCCTTCTGCTCTTCCCGGCCCTCATGGCCTTCGCCGCCGCGAGCGATCTCTTCACGATGACCATCTCGAACCGCGTGTCGCTGGCGCTGGTCGCGGGCTTCTTCGTGCTCGCTTTCGCCGGTGGCATGGCACCTTACGAGATGCTGAGCCATGTCGGCGCCGGCGCGCTGCTGCTCGCCGTGGCCTTCACCTGCTTTGCGATGGGCTGGATGGGCGGCGGCGACGCCAAGATCGCAGCGTCGGTCGCGCTCTGGTTCGGCTTCGCGCAATTGATGGACTTCCTGCTTTACGCTTCGCTGTTCGGCGGAGCGCTGACGCTGCTTCTGCTCCAGTTCCGGCAGTGGCCATTGCCTTACGGGCTGGCGGGCCAGGCCTGGCTGGCACGGCTGCACGACAAGGAGAGCGGCATCCCCTACGGCATCGCGCTCACGCTTGGCGCGCTGATGGTCTATCCGGAGACCGAGTGGGTGAAGGCGATCGACCTCGCTCACCTCGCACTGCGCTGAACGCCGGGTAACCCGGCGTCGGGGCGATTTAGATACGCCTCATTAACCATGCTTTGACGAATAGCTGGTCAACTGCCGATTACGGCGGCGGCAGCGTCGCGGCGTTTTGTGGAAAGTGAAGCGTATGAATAGGGCACGCATAGTCGTCCTGACGGTCGCCATCTGCGCCGGCGGCGTCGCCGCGTACCTGGCGAGCGGCTCGGACAATTCTGCGCCGCCTCCCGCTCCGGTCGCGCAGCTTCCAACCGTCGACGTTTTGGTGGCCAAGAACGACATCGGCCTCGGCCAGACCGTGAAGCCGGAAGACGTCCAATGGCAGACATGGCCGGCTGCGACCGCCAGCGCCACCTTCATCCGCCGCAACGAGCGCCCCGAGGGCGCGACCCAGGTCACCGGCTCGATCGCGCGGGCCCCCTTCATCCAGGGTGAACCGATCCGCGACCAGAAGCTGGTGAAGCCCGAGGGCTCCGGCTTCATGGCCGCGATCCTGCCGACCGGCATGCGCGCGATCTCGACCGAGATTTCGCCGGAAACCGGTGCCGGCGGCTTTATCCTGCCCAACGACCGCGTCGACGTGCTTCTGACGCGCCGCCTGAAGAATCCCGACCAGAGCGCCGGCGCCCAGGACATCGTCACGTCCGAGATCATCCTGGCCAATATCCGCGTGCTGGCGATCGACCAGGCACCGAAAGAGAAGGACGGCCAGAACGCGGTGGTCGGCAAGACCGTCACCCTCGAGCTCAGTCCCGCGCAAACCGCGACGCTCTCAGCGGCCCGGCAGAGCGGCACGCTGTCGCTGGCGCTGCGCAGCATCGTCGACGTCAAGATGAGCGAGATCACGCTCGATGATTCCGCGCAGAAGCGTGAGGGCGTTTCGATCATTCGCTACGGCATTACAAGTCAGGCGGCGAAGGCACAATGAGGACCGGCGACATGAAATGCAGGGCAGATCTGGCGACGATGCGAACCTCGATGGTCCGTGCCCTGTCGTTTTCGGCCGCCTTCGCGCTGACGCTCAACCCGGTGCTCACCCCGGCGGTCGCCGCCGACTACCGTCCTGTGGCGCAGGCCGCCGCCGACGGCCAGATGAACGCGCGCTTCCTCTCGCTCGGCGTCGGCAAGTCGATCGTGATCGACCTGCCGCGCGACATCAAGGATGTGCTGGTCGCCGATCCCAAGATCGCCAATGCGGTGGTCCGCTCGGCTCAGCGCGCCTACATCATCGGCGCCTCGGTCGGCCAGACCAACATCGTGTTCTTCGACTCAGCCGGCCAGCAGATCGCGGCCTATGACATCGCGGTCAAGCGCGACCTCAACGGCGTGCGTGCCGCGTTGAAGCAGGTCCTGCCCAATGCCGACATCCAGATCGACGGCCTGGGCGACGGCGTCGTCCTGACCGGTAGCGCGGCGAACCTGTTGGAAGCGCAGCAGGCCAACGACCTCGCCGCACGCCTTGCCGGCGGCGCCGACAAGGTGGTGAATTCGATCGTGGTCCGCGGCCGCGACCAGGTCATGCTCAAGGTGACGGTCGCCGAAATTGCGCGCACCATCGTCAAGCAGCTCGGCATCGATCTCACTGCGAACCTGAACTACGGCACGTCGGTCGTGAGCTTCACCAACTCCAACCCGTTCACGGCACTTGGCAAGAATCTGGTGGATGGCAACGCACTGACCACGAAGTTCGGCGCGACACCGTCGGTGCAGGCCACCCTGCGCGCGATGGAGACCGCGGGCGTGATCCGGACGCTGGCCGAGCCGAACCTGACCGCGATCTCCGGCGAGTCCGCGACCTTCATCGCCGGCGGCGAATTCCCGGTGCCGGCAGGCTACGCGTGCGATCCCACCACGCATGTCTGTACCACCCAGATCAGCTTCAAGAAGTTCGGCATCTCGCTCAACTTCACCCCCGTGGTGCTGAGCGAAGGCAAGATCAGCCTGCGCGTCATGACCGAGGTCTCGGAACTGTCGAACGAAAATGCCATCACGCTGTCGCAGGCCGTGACCTCGACCTCGGTGAACTCGCTGACAGTGCCCTCGATCAAGACCCGCCGCGCCGAGACCTCGCTGGAAATTCCCTCCGGCGGCGCGATGGCCATGGCCGGCCTGATCCAGCAGCAGACCAAGCAGGCCGTCAGCGGATTGCCGGGGCTGATGCAGCTCCCGATCCTCGGCACGCTGTTCCGCAGCCGCGACTTCGTCAACAACGCGACCGAGCTGGTCGTGATCGTGACGCCCTATGTCGTTCGCGCAGCGGCGCCAAAGGACCTGTCGCGGCCGGATGACGGCTTCGCTGCGCCTGCGGATCCGCAGGCGCAGCTGATCGGCAACATCAACCGCATCTACGGCGTGCCCGGCCGGACCGAACCGGCCAAGAACTATCGCGGCACTTACGGCTTCATTACCGACTGATGCGGAACGGGGACTTCACGATGATCACCAGACCACCCCAGCGTCGCAGACGCGTCACCCGCCTCGGTGGCGCGCTCGTCGGCATGGCGCTCGCGCTCGGCGGCTGCCAGCATGACGAAGCGGTCACCGCGTCGATTCCCGACGACTACAAGCAGCGCCATCCGATCGCGATCGAGGAACAGAACCGCTCGATCGTCGTGTTCGTCGGCCACGCCCGCGGCGGGCTCACCGCTGCCCAGCGCGCCGACGTGATGGGCGTCGCGTCGACCTGGCTGCACGAGGGCACCGGTGCGATCCGCATCGACGTGCCGTCCGGCACGCCCAACGCGCGCCCGGTCGCGGACACCATGCGTGAGATCCAGGCGATGCTGTCGGCCGCAGGCGTTCCGCCGCGCGGCGTCAACGTTCGTCCTTACCAGCCCGAAGACAAGCGCTTCCTGCCGCCGATCCGGCTCACCTATTCCAGGATCGCCGCGGTCGCGGGCCCCTGCGGATTGTGGCCGGAGGACATCGGTCCTTCGATGAAGAACAAGAGCTGGTTCGAGAACAAGGACTATTACAATTACGGCTGCGCCTATCAGCGCAACATGGCGGCGATGGTCGACAATCCGTCGGACCTCGAGCAGCCGCGGCCCGAAACGCCGTCCTATACGGCGCGTCGCATCACCGGCCTGGAGAAGTATCGCAAGGGAACGACGACGGCGACCGCCTATCCTGAATCCGACAAGGCCAAACTCAGCGAAACCGGCAAATGATCAGCTACGCTCGCCAGACCCAAGAAGAGCAGCCGGACGCCTCACCCCCGCCGTTCGATGAGCATATTGCGCCGGCGCCGCGCGTGTCGGTTCAGGCCTTCTGCGAGACCGTGGAAACCGCTGCCGCCGTGCAGTCGGCCGGCGAGGATCGCCGTCTCGGCAAGGCTCACCTCAAGATCCAGATGGGCGGCATGGCTGCCGCGATCGAAGCCTACCGCTCGGCGCCGACGCCGAACGTGATCGTGCTCGAGAGCGACGGCCGCAACGACCTTCTGAGCGGGCTCGACCATCTCGCCACGGTCTGCGACGCCGGCACCCGCGTGGTCGTGATCGGCCGCATCAACGACGTCATGCTCTACCGCGAGCTGGTGCGCCGCGGCGTCAGCGACTACGTGCTCGCGCCGGTCGGCGCGATCGACGTCGTGCGCTCGATCTGCAACCTGTTCTCGGCGCCGGAAGCCAAGGCGGTCGGCCGCATCATCGCCGTGGTCGGCGCCAAGGGCGGCGTCGGCGCCTCCACGATCTCCCATAACGTCGCCTGGGCGATCGCGCGCGACCTCGCGATGGACGCGGTGGTCGCCGATCTCGACCTCGCCTTCGGCACCGCCGGGCTCGACTACAACCAGGATCCGCCGCAGGGCATCGCGGACGCCGTGTTCTCGCCCGATCGCGTCGACACCGCCTTCATCGACCGCCTGCTGTCGAAATGCACCGACCATCTCAGCCTGCTGGCGGCGCCGGCGACGCTCGACCGGGTCTATGATTTCGGCGCCGACGCCTTCGATTCCGTGTTCGACACGCTGCGTTCGACCATGCCCTGCATCGTGCTCGACATCCCCCACCAATGGTCGGGCTGGACCAAGCGCGCCCTGATCGGGGCGGACGACATCCTGATCGTCGCGGCGCCCGATCTCGCCAATCTGCGCAACACCAAGAACCTGTTCGACCTGTTGAAGGCTTCGCGGCCGAACGACCGGCCTCCGCTGTACTGCCTGAACCAGGTCGGCGTCCCGAAACGACCCGAAATCGCCGCCGCCGAGTTCGCCAAGGCGATCGAGAGCCAGCCGGTCGTCTCGATCCCGTTCGAGCCGCAGATCTTCGGCTCGGCGGCCAACAACGGCCAGATGATCGCGGAGATCTCCGCCAACCACAAGTCGATCGAGATGTTTCTTCAGATCGCCCAGCGCCTGACCGGCCGCAGCGAGACGAAGAAGCAGAAATCGTCTTTGCTTTCACCCCTGATTGACAAGTTGCGGGGAAAATAAGCAGCCGCATGGAGTTGTTAAGTGTTCGGTAAGCGTAGCGGAACTGACACCGATACTCGGGCTCCCAAGCCCGGCGCCGTGTCGCCAGAGCCTGCCCAGGCTCCGGCGGTCGCGGCGTCGCGCGCGCCGCTCCCGCCGGCTGTCGCCTCGCCGCCGCTCGCCCCCGCCAAGCCAGCACCGGCCATGGAATCCCGCCGCTCGGACAACTACTACGAGGTCAAGGCGACGATCTTCGGCGCGCTGATCGAGGCCATCGACCTCGCCCAGCTCGCCAAGCTGGACTCCGAGTCCGCGCGCGAGGAAATCCGCGACATCGTCAACGAGATCATCGCGATCAAGAACATCGTGATGTCGATCGCCGAGCAGGAAGAGCTGCTCGACGACATCTGCAACGACGTGCTCGGCTACGGCCCGCTCGAGCCGCTGTTGTCGCGCGACGACATCGCCGACATCATGGTCAACGGCGCCGACACCGTCTACATCGAAGTCGCCGGCAAGATCCAGCGCACCGGCATTCGCTTCCGCGACAACCAGCAGCTGCTCAACATCTGCCAACGCATCGTCAGCCAGGTGGGCCGGCGCGTCGACGAATCCTCGCCGATCTGCGACGCGCGCCTCGCCGACGGCTCCCGCGTCAACGCCATCGTCCCGCCGCTGTCGATCGACGGGCCCACGCTCACCATCCGCAAGTTCAAGAAGGACAAGCTGACGCTGGATCAGCTCGTCAAGTTCGGCGCGATTTCGCCGGAGGGTGCGGAAATCCTCCAGATCATCGGTCGCGTCCGATGCAACGTGCTGATCTCCGGCGGTACCGGCTCGGGCAAGACCACGCTGCTCAACTGCCTGACCAACTATATCGAGCACGACGAGCGCGTCATCACCTGCGAAGACGCCGCCGAGCTCCAGCTCCAGCAGCCGCATGTGGTGCGGCTGGAAACCCGTCCGCCCAACATCGAGGGCGAGGGCCAGGTCACCATGCGCGAGCTGGTGCGCAACTGCCTGCGTATGCGCCCCGAACGCATCATCGTCGGCGAAGTCCGCGGACCCGAGGCGTTCGACCTGCTCCAGGCCATGAACACCGGCCACGACGGCTCGATGGGCACGCTGCACGCCAACAATCCGCGCGAAGCCCTGTCGCGCTGCGAATCCATGATCACGATGGGCGGCTTTTCCCTTCCGTCGCGAACAATTCGCGAGATGATCTGCGCCTCGATCGACGTCATCGTTCAGGCCGCGCGCCTGCGCGACGGCTCGCGCCGCATCACCCACATCACCGAGGTGATGGGCATGGAAGGCGACACCATCATCACCCAGGACGTCTTCCTCTACGACATGATCGGCGAGGACGCCAACGGCAAGATCATCGGCCGGCACCGCTCGACCGGTATCGGCCGCCCCAAGTTCTGGGAACGCGCGCGCTACTACGGCGAGGAGAAGCGCCTTGCCGCCGCGCTCGATGCGGCGGAAGTCGCGCCGACGACATGAGCAGATCGGCGCAGCCATGAACATGCAGATCCTCGCCCTCGCCTTCCTCGCCACCGCCGCCGTCGGCGGCATCGCCTGGGTGTTCCTCTACCCACTCCTGTCCGGAGAGCGAAAGGCGGAAGGCCGCCGCGCCTCGATCTCGCGCGCCGAAGCGCCCGCGGCCAAGCAGGCCGAGAAGAGCCAGCGTTCGCGCCGCGAACAGGTCGAGACCTCGCTCAAGGATCTCGAGGCCCGGCGCCAGCAGGAGAAGAGCGTACCGCTCAGCGTCCGCCTTTCGCAGGCGGGCCTCGATTGGACGCCGCAGAAATTCTGGATCGCATCCGCCGTCGTGGCGGGCGTGTTCTTCGCAGGCGCCATGTTCACCGGTGGCGGCCTGCTTGGCGCCGCCGGTCTTGCCTTTGCCGGCGGTTTCGGCCTGCCACGCTGGGCGCTGGGCTTCCTGAAGAAGCGCCGCGAAAGCAAATTCCTCGCGGCGCTGCCCGATGCGGTCGACGTGATCGTCCGCGGCATCAAGGCGGGTCTTCCGCTGTTCGAATCGATCAAGGTCGTCGCCGCCGACGCGCCCGAGCCGCTGCGCAGCGAGTTCCTGGCCATTATCGAGACGCAGGCAATCGGCATGCCGCTCGGCGAGGCCTGCTCGCGCCTCTACGACCGCATGCCGCTGCCGGAAGCCAACTTCTTCGGCATCGTCATCTCGATCCAGCAAAAATCCGGCGGCAACCTCTCCGAGGCGCTCGGCAACCTCTCCAAGGTGCTGCGCGACCGCAAGAAGATGAAGGAAAAGATCCAGGCGATGTCGATGGAGGCCAAGGCCTCGGCCGGCATCATCGGCTCGCTGCCGCCGATCGTGATGTTCCTCGTCTATCTCACGACGCCGCACTACATCTCGATTCTGTGGACCCATCCGACCGGCCAACTGATGCTGGTCGGCTGCGTCGTCTGGATGTCGATGGGCATCATGGTGATGAAGAAGATGATCAATTTCGATTTCTGACGGTGACGTATGGTCGAGTTCCTCGTTTCGAAACTGCATGACGTCCGCTTCATGACCATGCTGCTGGCGGCCATCGCCGCCAGCGCCACGGTCTATACGCTGGTGATGCCGCTTTTCGCCGGCGAAGGCCTCTCCAAGCGCATGAAGGCGGTGGCGAGCGAGCGCGAGCGTATCCGCCAGCGTGAGCGCGAACGCCTCAACAAGAGCGAGAAGGTCTCGCTGCGCCAGACGCCGAAGCAGGTCGTCTCCAGGGTCGTCGAGGACTTCAATCTCACGAAATGGCTCGCGCAGGAAGCGGCGCGGGACAAGCTCATCATGGCGGGCTATCGCGGCCAGGCGCCCTACATCACCTTCCTGTTCGCCCGCATGGTGGCCCCGATCGTGCTCTTCGTCGGCTCGCTCATCTATGTCTTCCTGATCGCTCGCATGGAGCAGTCGATGCCGATCAAGATCGGCATCTGCATTGGCGCCGCCTATCTCGGCCTCCAGGCGCCGATGCTGTTCCTCAAGAACGCGATCTCGAAGCGCCAGCTCTCGATCAAGCGCGCCTTTCCCGATGCGCTCGACCTGCTGCTGATCTGCATCGAATCCGGCATGTCGGTCGAAATGGCGTTCCGCAAGGTCGCGACCGAAATCGTGGGCCAGTCGATCGCGCTGTCGGAGGAGTTCACCTTGACCACGGCCGAGTTGTCCTATTTGCAGGATCGCAAGGTCGCCTACGAGAATCTGGCGCGGCGTACCGGGCTCGAGGGCGTCAAGTCGGTGTGTCTCGCGCTTCAGCAGGCGGAGCGCTACGGCACCCCGCTCGGCCATTCCTTGCGCGTGATGGCGCAGGAAAACCGCGACATGCGCATGAACGAGGCCGAGAAGAAGGCCGCCGCGTTGCCGCCGAAGCTGACGGTGCCGATGATCCTGTTCTTCCTGCCCGTGCTGTTCGTCGTCATTCTCGGGCCGACCGGCATCAAGATCACCGAGCTACACTGATGCAGGGCCGGGACCTCAAGCGGCTTGAAGATTTCGAAGATCGGGTTTGATCAATCGGACCGGCTGAGCGAGGCGACCGGCGTCCGCTTCGGTGCGCCGCGCGCTGCGTCGCTGCGGCTCAGCATGTCCTTGAGATAAGCGACATTGGCGGCGGCCTGGTCCGGCGGCAGGTCCGCCTTCACGATGGTCTCGGCTTCGGCGAAGCGGCCCTGGAGGCCGACGACCATGCCGAGATTTTGCCGCACCCGGGTGCTCGCGCGCGGCGAGGCGTAGGCCTGCCGAAGCGCCTCTTCGGCCTTGGGCAGGTCCTTCGACAGCATGTAGGACAAACCGAGATTGGAGAGCACGCCAGGATCGCCCGGCGCGATCTTCAGTGCGCTCGCGTAATAGGCGCGGGCCTCTTCGTGGCGGCCCATCTGATCGAGCGCGGTGCCCTGCACCGAGAGCAGGCGCCAGTCCGGATTGTCGGGCGAATGCGCCTTCGACAGCACGTCGAAGGCCTGCTGGAAATTTCCGTTGTCGGCGAGCGCGCGGCCATACTGGGCGAGCAGCGCCTTGTTGCCGGGATTGGCGATCGTCGCCTGCTCGAGCACGGCGGCGGCCTGCGCGCGCTGGCCGTTGGCCCGCAAGGCCTGGCCATAGCCGAGCGCGGCGTCGGCGTCCTTGGGATTGGCACGATAGCGCTCGCCATAAGCTTCGGCGGCGCGCGCGGGATCGGCGGGGGCGGCTTCCGCACGCGGCCCGACCGAGCCCGTGACTTCGGAGAGTTTCGACATGGCCGTGCAGCCGCCGAGGCCCATGGCCACCGCCGCGACCAGCGAGGTGGACGCGAGAAGCCGGGCAAGACTGAACCGTTGACGCATGACGCTTTGACTCACGAGCCGATTGATCGAGCCGAACGCGCCAGCAATAGACCGTTAACCCTAACGGCCGGTTAATGCCGGCAGCCTTCACGGCGGCGCTCGCGGCGGCGTCTCGCCGCCAAGGTCGAGATCGGGGCCGAGCACCTTCACCTGCTCATTCAGGTCCCGCAGCAATTGCAGTCGCCGCCGCGCGTGCGCAGCAACATCGACGCACGTACGCGACACTCCGGGCCACTCGCGCCGAAGATCGTCGTGGTCGACCAGACGTTGCGCGAGGAGCTCGTCCAGCTGAACACGATCGATGCCGAGCACGCCGGCGGAATGCTCGATCAACCGGCACAGCAGCAAGGTCACCGCAGTCATCGCCTCAACATCGTGCCTGTGCTCCGACCTTGCGAACTTGCCCGCGATATCGGCCCAGGCGTGTGAGGTGACGAGATAGGCGTGGAGCGCGCCCGACCAGTCCGCATCGCCGCCGGCATAAAAGGCGCTACGCGTCAGGAGCCGGCGGGCCAGTGCTGCGACCTGATCACGCTTCAGCGTCGCACATGAGGCGATCTCGATAGTCGACTGGACGGCCGGATCGCGGGAAAAATCCCGTCCTGCCGGCAGCCTGATGACGCCGTCCGGCAGGTTCGAGTCGAGCGGCGTGAAGGCGCCGCCGTTACGTGGCCGCGAATAGCGCGCGATCGCGAACCGATGCGCCGTCCCGTGCAACGATGGGCCAAAATGAATGATGTTGAAGCCGGCATCGTCGCCGGCCTGTCCGGTCGAGGACGGACAGGAGAGTACGTAGATGGTGCGCCAGAAGGGCTCGCCGTTCTCGCTCCGCGTCGCGCGCGGATCCGGAATCGAATAGCGGGTGAGGCCCTCGACATGCCGGTGTCCGTGCAGAACCAGACTGACGTTGAGCGACGTCGCCGCTTCGAGAAAGGTCGCGGGCGCTGCGAGATACATCAGCGGTTCGTCGGGCACGCCGAGAAACCGCTTTCCCTCGCCGGTCGCCTGCGGCAGCGGATGGTGATGCAGCGCCAGCACGCGCACCAGGTTTTCCGACGGCTCGGCATAATCGGCGCGCCCCACAGTTCCCATGCTGCCGGCGAGCTCGACGCTCAGCCGGGCGGAATCCGCGACAAGCGCGTTGTAAGCGGCCTCGTCGACATTGCCGCTCGCCAGCGTCGTGAGACTCGCTCGGTTGGAATCCAGCAGCACCAGATCGAGGCCGGCGTGGCGGTAGTAATTGCTCTTCGAGGTCCGCGGCAGATGCAGATAGTCATAGGCGTCGTACCGGCCCGCACGCTGGCCCGGCCGCTTGACGTCGTGATTGCCGGCAACCGCCTGGATGTCGGTGAACAATCCGGTCCGCCGGAACGATGCGATGACGGCGAGCGCTTCGTCGAGCGCGCGCGGCGTCGGGTCGTCCACGAGATCGCCCGTGATCAGCAGGATGCGGTCGGGGATATCGGCGTAGTCCGCCATCCCCTTGCGGATTGCCGCGCTGAGCGCCTCGATTGTCGCCAGCAGCCGGCCTGACCCGTCCAGATGCAGGTCGGAAATCTGCGCAATAACGAACGATCTATCCATTTTGCGCCGCTTATTTGCGAATGCTGCGCCGCCCAAACGATGAGAGAAATGCCTTTCACGAGCGAGTCCGGCTCGTATCGGCCCGGGCAAGGAATGACCCGGGCACGCGCCTACGCTCGATACGAGCATGACACGAACGCAACAATCTACAATACTCGCCGATAATGCCACAACCGAAGCGCTAGTAAAGCCCCGGCGACTACGCTCCCGCGAACAACAGGTCTCGTGATGGATACGAGATCGGCCCGGCGATAGTTTCGCCCATCCAATCAATATTCGATGGCAAGCCGCTTGCGGATTTCGTCGACGCGCCTGTCGAGAGCATCAAACCGCGCATGGATGGAGCGGTCGTGAAGATAGAAGACGTAGCCGCCGGCAAGGAATCCGAAGATCCAATGATGATGCTCGACATAGCCAAAAATCGCCGCGACGGCCTCACCGATGAATGTGACCACGCTCCACAGAAATTCCATTGTAGCTTCCTCCCGGCAGGCTTCGTCTTTGGCCGCCGAAGATCTCTGTCCCCTGGCGGCCGTTGCCGGAACCTAGCATGGCCCCCTTGTTGCGAGTAGCGGCTCGCTGAACGGTGACAGCAAAGCCGATTGCGGCGGCGGCGAAACTCTGCGAAGTCTCGTCCATTCGTATGACCTGTTTGAGCCGACGTTCCGGACCCGCCAATGCCTTCAATCTTCGAGACATCGTCCACTGCCATCCCGATCACCTTCGTCACCAAGTCGAGCTGGGATCAGGTCGCCGAGACGCTGCCGCCGGCGCAGCGCCAGTTCGCCACCGCGAACGCCTTTGCCGGCAAGCCGGGCGGCTATCTCGCACTGCCCGCGCCCGATGGCACGATCGCGCGCGTGCTGTTCGGCCTCGAGGACGATGGAGCAAGATCGCGCGACCTGTTCCGGCCGGGCGCCCTGCCCGGCCTGCTGCCGCCGGGCATCTATCGCTTTGCCAATGCACCGCACGATGTACGGCTGGCGGCGCTCGCTTTTGCACTGGGGTGCTATCGCTTCGCCCGCTACCGCAAGGCCGACCGTCCCGACGTCCGGCTGGTGCCACCTGATGGCATCGATGCGGCCGAGATCAATCGCATGGCGGATGCTGCGATGCTGGCGCGCGATCTCATCAACACGCCGTCCAACGACATGGGTCCGGCGGAGCTCGCCGCGGCCGCGCAGGCGCTCGCCGCCGAATTCGGCGCAAGCTTTGCCTGCACCACCGGTGAAGAGCTGAAGTCGAATTTTCCGCTGATTCACGCCGTCGGCATGGCATCTAGCCGCGCCCCGCGGCTGATCGACATCGGCTGGGGCGATCCGGCTCATCCCAAGGTGACGCTGGTCGGCAAGGGCGTCTGCTTCGACACCGGCGGGCTCGACCTCAAGCCATCGAGCGGCATGCTGATCATGAAGAAGGACATGGGCGGCGCCGCCAACGTGCTGGCGCTCGCGCGCATGGTCATGGACGCGAAGCTGAAGCTGCGGTTGCGCGTGCTGATTCCCGCCGTGGAAAACGCAGTCGCGGGCAATGCCTTCCGCCCGCTCGACATTTTTACGTCGCGCAAGGGCATCACGGTGGAAATCGGCAATACCGACGCTGAAGGGCGGCTGGTGCTCGCCGACGCGCTGGCGCTCGCCGACGAGGAGAAACCGGATCTGCTGATCGATTTGGGTACGCTGACCGGTGCCGCGCGGGTCGCGCTGGGGCCGGATTTACCGCCCTTTTACACCAATGATGAGACGCTTGCCGCCGACGTCGCGCGCTGCGCGGCGCTGGAGAACGATCCGTTGTGGCGCATGCCGCTTTGGCCGCCTTATGATGCGTGGCTGGATTCCAAGACGGCCACCATCACCAACGCACCGTCCGGCGGGTTTGCCGGCTCGATCACCTGCGCGCTGTTCCTGCAACGCTTCGTCGAGCAGGCCAGGAGCTGGCTGCATGTCGACATCTATGGCTGGACGCCGTTGGCAAAGCCGGCGCGGCCCGAAGGCGGCGAGTGCCAGGCCGCGCGCGCCATCTACGCACTCTTGAGCGAACGCTATGCATGACCCCAGACACGATCCAAGGCTGACGCCGGCGCGGGGCGACATCGCCGCGAAATATCTCGAAGGCAAGATTGAGGCGGAACGCTTCGTCACCGGCGAGGATTTCGAGGTGGCCGATCCGGTCGCGCCCATGCGCGAACAGCCGTCACCGGCCGCGATGCTGATGACGCAGGCGCTACGCGGCGAGCGCGTCACGGTCTACGATCGCAACGGCGAGGGCTGGGCCTGGGGCCAGCTTGCCGCTGACGGCTATGTCGGCTGGCTGCCGGATGCGGCGCTCGCGAAGCCATCGGCGCCGCCGACCCACGTCGTCAGCGCGCTGCGGACGTTCGCTTTCCCCGGCCCCTCGATCAAGCTGCCGCCGGCCGACACGCTGGTGCTGGGATCGAAGATCACGATAGCGCGCGAGGACGGCAACTTCGCCGTGACGCCCGAAGGAACGTTCCTGCCGAAGGCGCATCTCGTCCCGCTCGATCATCGTGAGCCGGACTTCGTCGCGGTCGCAGAACGCTTCGTCGGCACGCCCTATCTCTGGGGCGGCAAGAGCAGTTTTGGCATCGATTGCTCCGGCCTCGTCCAGGTCGCGCTGACCTCAGCAGGCATCGGCTGCCCGCGCGACAGCGACATGCAGCAGGCCGGCCTCGGCCGCGCACTCCAGTCACATGATCGAGGCAGCTTGCTGCGCGGCGATCTGATCTTCTGGAAGGGCCATGTCGCCATCGTCCGCGACAGCGGCACCATGGTTCACGCCAACGCGCATCACATGGCGACGGTGGTCGAGCCGATCGAGCCTGCGCTCGCGAGAATCAGGCAGGCCGGCAGCGAGGTCGTCGCGATCAAGCGGCTCTGAGCACGTTAGGTCGCTACCGCCCCATTTCCCGCCGTCTCCAGCCGGAACGCCGCCGCGAACAGCGCGCGCGTGTAGTCCGTCTTCGGGCTCTTGAACAGCTCGGCAGCCTGGCCTTCCTCGACGACCTTGCCGCCGCGCATCACGATCAGATGGCTCGCAAGTGAGGCGACGACGCGCAAATCGTGCGAGATGAACATGTAGGTCAAGTCGCGCCGGCGCTGCAAATCGCGCAGCAGATCGACCATCTGCGCCTGAATCAGCATGTCGAGCGCGCTGGTCGGCTCGTCCAGCACGACGAAATCCGGCTCCAGCACCACCGCGCGCGCGATGCTGATGCGCTGGCGCTGACCGCCGGAGAATTCGTGCGGATAGCGATGACGGGTGTCCGGCTTCAGGCCGACATCCTCGAGCGCCTTGACGACGCGCTCCTCGCGCTCCTCGCGCGACAGTTTTGGTTGATGCACCGAGAGGCCTTCGGCGATGATGTCGGCCACCGACATCCGCGGGCTGAGCGAGCCGAACGGATCCTGGAACACGATCTGCATGTCGCGCCGGAAGGGCCGCATCTCCTTGAAACGAAGGCCCTGAATGTCGTTGCCCAGGAACACGATGCGTCCATTCGAGGAGATCAATCGCATCAGCGCGAGTCCCAGCGTCGTCTTGCCCGAGCCGGATTCGCCGACGACGCCGAGCGTCTCGCCCTTGCGCACGGCGACGCTGACGCCATCGACCGCCTTGACGTGGCCGACCGTCTTGCGCATCAGGCCGCGCTTGATCGGAAACCACACCTTGAGATCATTGGCCGACATCACCACCGGCGCATCCGGCTGCGGCGGCGCCGGATCGGGCTTCGGCTCCGCGGCGAGCAGATCGCGCGTATAGGGATGCTTCGGACTGGTGAAGACCTGCTCGACCGGCCCCTGCTCGACGATGACGCCGCCCTTCATGACGCAGACGGTATCGGCGATGCGTCGCACGATGCCGAGATCGTGGGTGATGAAGAGCAGGCTCATGCCGAGTCGCGATCGGATCTCGGCAAGCAGCGCCAGGATCTGCGCCTGCACGGTGACGTCGAGCGCCGTGGTCGGCTCGTCCGCGATCAACAGGTCCGGCTCGTTGGCGAGCGCCATCGCGATCATCACGCGCTGGCGCTGGCCGCCGGAGAGCTGGTGCGGATAGCTCTTCAGCCGCGTTTCGGGCGCGGGAATGCCGACCTGCGTCAGCAGCTCCAGCGTCCGCCTGCGGGCCTCGGCATTGCTGGTCGGATTGTGCAGCTGGATGATCTCGCCGATCTGCGCCTCGATCGTGTGCAGCGGATTGAGCGAGGTCATCGGCTCCTGGAAGATGATGGAGATGTCGCTGCCGCGGATCTCCCGCATCTCTTGCTCGGAGCGGTCGATCAGCTCCTGCCCCTTGAAGCGGATGCTGCCCGAGGGATGCGAGGCGTTCGGATAGGGCAGAAGCTTCAGGATCGAAAGCGCGCTGACCGACTTGCCTGAGCCGGATTCGCCGACCAGCGCGACGCACTCGCCTCGCTTGATCTGGAACGAGACCTGGTCGACCGCAAGCGTGGTGGCGCCGCCCTGATGGAAGGCGACCGAGAGATCGCGCACGCTGAGCAGAGGCTGGTTGATCGCGTCCATCACGCCCTCACCTGAACGTCTTGCGCGGATCGAAGGCGTCGCGCACGGCTTCGCCAATGAAGATCAGAAGTGACAGCATGATCGCGACCGAGAAGAAGCCGGAAAAGCCGAGCCAGGGCGCCTGCACGTTGGACTTGCCCTGCGACAGCAGCTCGCCGAGCGACGGCGAGCCGGGCGGCAGCCCGAAGCCGAGAAAGTCGAGGGCCGTCAGCGTCATGACCGAGCTCGACACGATGAACGGCAGGAACGTCATGGTCGCCACCATCGCGTTCGGCAGCAAATGCCTGAACATGATCACGGCGTTCGACACGCCGAGCGCCCGCGCCGCCTGGATGTACTCGAAGTTGCGCCCGCGCAAGAATTCCGCGCGCACGAGCCCGACCAGCGACACCCAGGAAAACAGGAGCAGGATGCCGAGCAGCACGAAGAAGCCGGGTACCAGCACCGAGGACAGGATGAGCAACAGATAGAGCGACGGGATCGCAGTCCATATCTCGATGAACCGCTGGAACAACAGGTCGATCCAGCCGCCGAAATAGCCCTGCACCGCGCCGGCCGCGATGCCGATCACGGAGGAGATGATGGTCAGGCAGAGGCCGAACAGCACGGAGATGCGGAAGCCGTAGATCAGCCGTGCCACCACGTCGCGGCCCTGATCGTCGGTGCCGAGCCAGTTGTATTCGAGATCGCGGCAGCTCTTCAGACCTTTCCGCTCGACCACAGGCTTGCACTGCGCCTCCGTCAGCATCCAGGTCGGCGGTGACGGCGCCGGCGTCGGCAGGTCGAGATTGTGGGTGTCGTAGGAGTAGCGGATCAGCGGCCAGACGATGCTGCCGCCCTTCTCCCTGATCAGCTTCTGCAAATAGGGATCGCGATAGTCGGCGGCGGTCTCGAAATCGCCACCGAAGGTCGTCTCCGAATAGGTGACGACGGACGGCCAATAGAGGTGGCCGTCATATTTGATCAGGAACGGCCGGTCGTTGGCGATCAGCTCGGCGAACAGCGACACCACGAACAGGATCATGAAGATCCAGAACGACCAGTAGCCGCGCCGGTTCGCCTTGAAATTTTGCCAGCGCCGCCTGTTGAGCGGCGATGGCACGAACGGCTTGCGTGTCATCGGCACGGCATCGCCGAGCGGCGACTTCGCAGTGGTTTCGATCGGCGTGGTGGGGGCGGCCAGCGTCATCAGACCTCCCGCGCCTCGAAATCGATCCGCGGATCGATCCACATGTAGGTCAAGTCGGAGATGAGGTTGATCACGAGGCCGACGAGCGAAAAGATGAAGAGCGTGCCGAACACCACGGGGTAATCACGGTTGAGGACGCTCTCGAAGCTGAGCAGTCCCAGCCCGTCCAGCGAGAAGATGGTCTCGATCAGAAGCGAACCCGAGAAGAAGGCGTGAATGAAGGTGCTGGGAAAGCCCGCGATGACGATCAGCATCGCGTTGCGGAAGACGTGGCCATAAAGCACCCGATTCTCGCCGCAGCCCTTCGCGCGCGCGGTCATGACATATTGCTTGCGGATCTCGTCCAGGAACGAGTTCTTGGTCAGGAACGTCATGGTGGTGAACGCGCCGAGCCCCATGGCGATCAACGGCAGCGTCAAATGCCAGAAGTAATCGATGATCTTCCAGTACCATGGAAATTGCGACCAGCCGTCTGACGTCAGCCCGCGCAGCGGAAACCAGTTGAAGAACGAGCCACCGGCGAACAGGATGATCAGGAGGATCGCGAACAGGAAGCCGGGAATGGCATAGCCGAGCACGAGCACGCTCGACGTCCAGGTGTCGAAGCGCGTTCCGTCCCTAACCGCCTTGCGGATGCCGAGCGGGATCGAGATCAGGTAGGTCAGGAGCGTCAGCCAGATGCCGAGCGAGATCGAGACCGGCAGCTTTTCCTTGACCAGCTGGAGCACGCTGACATCGCGAAAATAGCTCTTGCCGAAATCGAAGCGGGCGAAATTCCAGACCATCAGCGCGAAGCGTTCCGGTGCGGGCTTATCGAAGCCGAACTGCACCTCCAGCTTCTTGATGAAATCAGGATCGAGCCCCTGAGCACCACGATATTTCGAATTGATCTCACCGCCGGCACCAACCTGCCCCGGGGCGCGCTGCGCAAAGTCGCTGCCGCCCGAGATACGCGAGCTGCCGCCGGTGTCGGCGCCCGAAAGCTGCGCGATCACGCGCTCGACCGGACCGCCCGGCGCGAATTGCACGACGACGAAGGAGACGAAGAGGATCCCGAGCAGCGTCGGGATCATTAGCAGGATGCGGCGGGCGATATAGGCGCTCATGATTATTTCGCCCGCTCGAGCTTGGCCGCCTTGGCGCCGTCATGCCACCAGATCTCGGGGGCGCCGACGCCATTGGCGTAACGTGGCAGCTTCTGGGGGCGGCCGAACTGATCCCAATAAGCGAGCCGATGCGTCTTGTTGTACCATTGCGGTACCCAATAGCGGCCGGCGCGGAACAGGCGATCGAAGGCACGGCAGGCGACGGTCAATTCCTCGCGGCTGTCGGCCGCCATGATCTTCTCGATCATGGCGTCGATGGCCGGGCTGGCGATGCCGGCGAGATTATACGAGCCCTTGGTCGCGGCGACCTGCGAAGAGAAGAACGCGCGCATCGCATCGCCCGGCGTCGCCGACATGCTGAAACGCTGGATGGTCATGTCGAAATCGAAATCTTCCTGACGCGCCCTGTATTGCACGGCGTCGACCAGGCGCACGCTCGCCTCGATGCCGAGCGTCGCCAGGTTCTTGATGTAGGGCGCGTGGTGCGGCTGGAACGAGGGCTCGTCCAACAGGAACTCGATCCTGAAGACGTCACCGTTCGGCAGCACCCGCTTGCCGTCCTTGATCGGCACGCCGGCCTCGTTCAGCAGTTGCTGCGCCTTGCGCAACAGGCTGCGGTCCTGCCCGGAGCCGTCCGAGACCGGAGGCGAAAACGGTGCGGTGAAAACCTCGTCGGGAACCTGGCCGCGAAACGGGTCCAACAGCTTCAGCTCTTCCGGCGAAGGCGGCCCGTTGCTCGCCATCAGATCGGAGTTCTGGAAAGGCGACACCGTACGGGCATAGGCGCCGTACATGATGGTCTTGTTGGTCCATTCGAAATCGAAGGCATCGATCAAGGCCTCGCGCACGCGAGGGTCCTTGAATTTTTCGCGCCGCGTGTTGATGAACCAGCCCTGCGCGCCGGACGGCGTGTCGTCAGGCACGGTTTCGAGCTTGACGCGGCCGTCCTTGACGGCCGCAAAGTCATAGCGCGTCGCCCAGATGCGTGAGGTGAACTCCTCCCGGTAGAGATAGTTCTTGCCGGTGAAGCCCTCGAAGGCGACATCGCGGTCGCGGTAGAATTCATAACGCACGATGTCGAAATTGTAGCTGCCGCGGCAGGGCGGCAGATCGGCGGCCCACCAGTCCTTGACCCGCTCGAACTCGATGTAGCGATTGACCTCGAACTTGCCGACCTTGTACGGACCTGAGCCCAGCGGAATCTCCAGAGACGTTTCGTCGAACGGGCGGGATGCATAGAAAGCCTTGGAGAAGATCGGCAGGCTCGCGGCATAGAGCGGCACGTCGCGTGCCCGCCCCTTGGCAAAGGTGACAACGAGCGTCGCATCGTCGATCGCTTCAGCGCTGACCATATCGCGCAGCTGCACGATGATCAGCGGATGCCCCCTGGTCTTCAGCGCCGTCAGCGAAAATGCCGCGTCATGGGCGGTGAGCCTGGTGCCGTCGTGGAATCTCGCCTCGGGCCGCATGGTGAAGCGATAAACCAGCCTGTCCGGCGATATCCGCACGGATCTGGCGGCAAGCCCGTACATCGCGTCCGGCTCGTCGCTTGCCCGAACCATCAGCGGCGAGAACGTCATGTCCATGCCTTGGGCGCCGTCACCCTTCAGGATGAACGCGTTGAGCGAGTTGAAGGTCTGGTATGACTGGTTGTAGGCGCGCACCGACGGGATGAGCGAGAACATGCCGCCCTTCGGCGCATCCAGATTGACATAGTCGAAATGGCGGAAGTCGGCGGGATATTTGAGATCGCCGAAGGCCGAGATGCCGTGCGCCTCGGTCCCCGCCTCAGATGCCCGCGCGCCGCGCGGCGACGCAACGAAGGACATTCCAAAGGCGCCGCCGACACCCAAGGCCAGCACATCGCGGCGTGACATCTGCGTCATGCGAGGGATGTCCTTCACGATTTCTTTGTGATCCGCGCCGCCTTATCCGCGTCGTACCACCAGATGAACGGAAAACCGGACTGACCGTATTTCGGCAATTCCGTCGGACGGCCGAAGCGATCCCAGCGCGCGGTGCGCACCTTCGTATAGGTCCACTGCGGCACAACGTAGTGATTCCACAGCAGCACGCGGTCGAGCGCCTTGGTTGCGGCGACGAGATCGTCGCGATCTCTGGCGTAGATCACCCGCTCGATCAGCTTGTCGATCGCCGGATTCTTGATGCCGGCAATATTGCGTGAGCCGGGGATGTCGGCCGTCTTGGACGACCAGAACTCGCGCTGCTCGTTGCCGGGCGACTGCGACTCGCCCCAGGAGTTGGTGACGACGTCGAAATCCCACTCGCGCGTCCTGTTCTCGTATTGGGTCGGATCGACCGTCCGCACGCTGACGGCAATGCCGAGCCGCTCCAGCGACGGCTTGTAGAACAGCGTGATCCGCTCGAAGCTCGGATCCGAGTTCAGCAACTCCAGGGAGAACTGAGCGCCGGTCTTGACGTCGACCAGCTTGCGGTCGCGCACCTCGTAGCCGGCCTCCTTGAACAGGCGCAGCGCCTCGCGCAGATTGTCGCGCACCGCTTCCGGACTGCCGCCGACCGGATTGGTGTAGGCCGCCGTGAACACTTCGGGCGGGACTTCGGCGCGGACGGTCTCGAGGATCTCGAGCTCCTTGCCCTGCGGCAATCCGGTCGCCATCAGCTCGTCGATGCCGTCGAAATAGCTGCTGACGCGCTTGTACTGGCCGTAGAAGATTTGCTTGTTCATCTCCTCGAAGTCGAACGCGTAGTTGAGCGCACGACGCACGCGGGGATCGCTGAACTTGGCGCGGCGCAGGTTCGGCACGAACGCCTGCATCACGCCCGAGCTGCGATTGGCGAACTCCTCGAGGATCACGCGCTTTTCGGTCACGGCCGGGAAGTCGTAGGCCGTCGCCCAATTCTTCGCGCTGTTCTCGGTACGCCAATCGACCTGATCGGCCTTGAAGGCCTCGATCGCTACCGTGGCGTCGCGGAAATATTCGTAGCGCAGCTCGTCGAAATTATTGCGGCCGACATTGGCGGCGAAGTCACGCCCCCAATAGTCCTTGACGCGCTCCAGCGCGATCGATCGCCCCGCAACGAATTCCTTGACCCTGTAGGGGCCGGACCCGAGCGGCACCTCGAGCGTGGTGGCGGAGACATCGCGCTTGCGGCCCTGGGCATCGGTCCCCTCCCACCAATGCTTCGGCAGGACCGTGAGCTGCCCGACGATCTGCGGCAGCTCGCGGTTGCCGGGCGCGTCGAATGTGAACTTCACCTCGCGCTCGCCGACCTTCTCGGCCTTCACCACGTGGCTGTAATAGGCCGAATACATCGGATGGTGCTTCTTGAAGGAATCGAGCGAGAAGATCACGTCATCCACAGTGACGGGCTTGCCGTCATGCCATCTGGCCTGCGGCCGCAAACGATAGGTGACGAAGGAGAAATCCTCGGGGTGGCTGACAGCCTCGGCCAGCGCGCCGTATTCGGTCGAGACCTCGTCAAGCGAGGGCGTCAGTAGCGATTCGTAGATGAACGCGACGGCCCCGGCGACCTGCCCCTTCACGCCGGAGACGACGATGTTGAAATTGTCGAATGTACCGACGGCGATCTGGCGCGCGACGCCGCCTTTGGGCGCTTCCGGATTGACGTAATCGAAGCGCGTGAAGTCGGCGGGGTACTTCACCTTTCCGAACAGCGACAGCGCGTGCCGCCAAGGCAGGTCACTGGCGGATTGCGCGCGCGCCGTGCCGATGACGGCAACGCCTACGGAACCAAGGGCGGGGAGCGCTGCCGCAGCAGTACCGGTGAGCAGGAGATCGCGTCGGGTGATGGCCAAATCAATAGTCCTGTCTTGAAGGAGGCTACTCCTTTAAGTTCCCAATATAGGCGAGGTTTCGACGGAATATGTTGCTTTTTCCTCATCTTGGAAGCCTGGCCGTTCCATCCGATGCGGCCAAACGCCTCGATAACGTCGCCGCGAGGCCCGGATATGGAAACGGCCAGGCTTTTCAGCCTGGCCGCATAGTCCAAGATGAGTTTCGAAGGCTTTACTTTGAGGCCGTCGGCAGCGGCTGCGGATGCTCGGACAGTGAATTCAGATACGCAATGACGTCGGCGCGCTCGGAATCCTTGGGAATGCCGGCGAAGCCCATCGCGGTGCCAGGGATGAAGCCCTTCGGGCTGGCGATAAACTTGTTGAGGTCGTCGAACGTCCAGGTGCCGCCCTTGGCCTTCATGGCGGCCGAGAAGTTGAAGCCGCCACGGCCCTCGCCGCGCTTCTCGCCGACGACGCCGTAGAGGTTCGGACCGACACGATTCGGACCGCCCTTCTCGAAGGTGTGGCAGGCGCCGCACTTCTTGGCGGCGGCAGCGCCCTTCTCGACCGAGGCGGTCTGGAGCAGCTTTTCGATCGGCTCGGCAGACGCGGCAGCCGCGCCGCCTTCCTTGCCGTGGCCGGCGTCTTCCTTGACTGCGATCTCGAAGCCCGGCTTTTCCGGCATCTTGGGCGAGAACAGCGCTTGGGCGGTGAAGCTCGTCACCAGCAGGATGAGACAGGTGCCGAGCACGGCACCGAGAATCTTGTTGAGTTCGAAAGAGTCCATTTCCGGCCAGGCCCCACACCGCAAGAAGGAAACAGCGGCCGCGCGGCCGCCAGGACGAGCCTCGGGAGAATCAAACGTTCCTTATTGTTTCCCCGAGTTTTGCCATTGAGATATCGGTTTGCCCGGGGTCTGGCAACCCGTATAAGCGACCCGGCTTTCAGCCCGTCCCTACCCCATTTCTCGACGCGGAAAACGTACCGTTTCCAGGCCTTTGACCCGATGACCGATCCCCGCATCCTGGTGCTGATCCCGGCCCGCATGGCCGCCACCCGCCTGCCCGGCAAGCCGCTCGCCGACATCGCGGGGCTGCCGATGATCGTGCACGTGTTGCGCCGCGCCGAAGCCGCCGGGATCGGCCGGGTCGCCGTGGCAACCGACACGGCCGAGATCGCCTCGGTCGTGACCGCCCATGGCGGCGAGGCCGTGATGACCCGCGCCGAGCACCCCTCGGGCTCGGATCGTATCCACGAGGCCATGCAGAAGCTCGATCCGGACGGCAAGGCCGAGATCGTGGTCAATCTGCAGGGCGATTTCCCGACCATCACGATCGACAACATCCGCGAGGTGCTGCCGCCGCTGCAGGATCCGGCCGTGGACATCGCGACGCTGGCCTCGCAGATCCATACCGAGGAGGAGGACCTGGCGCCGAGCGTCGTGAAGGCGATCGGGACCTCACTCGGCGGAAGGCGGATGCGCGCACTTTATTTCACCCGCGCGACCGCCCCGACCGGCGACGGACCGCGTTACCACCATATCGGCCTCTACGCCTATCGCCGCGCCGCACTGGAGCGCTACGTCCGGCTTCCGCCCTCGCCGCTGGAATTGCAGGAGAAGCTCGAGCAGCTCCGGGCGCTGGAGGCCGGGATGCGGATCGACTTCACCATCGTCGATACCGTGCCCCGCGGGGTCGACACGCCGGCGGACCTCGAGACCGCGCGCAGCATCCTTTCCAAATCCTGAGCCGCTGCTACAAGGCCGAGCATGAGCAAGATGAAGATCGCATTCCAGGGCGAACCCGGGGCCAATTCCCACATCGCCATCGTCGAGGCCTATCCCGACGCCGAGCCGCTGCCGTGCGCAACCTTCGAGGACGCGCTGTCGGCGATCTCGTCGGGCGAGGCCGACCTTGGCATGATCCCGATCGAGAATTCGGTCGCAGGCCGCGTCGCCGACATCCATCATCTGCTGCCGGCTTCCGGCCTGTTCATCGTCGGCGAATGGTTTCTGCCGGTCCGGCATCAACTGATGGCGGTGAAGGGGACCAGGCTCGAAGACATCAAGAGCGTCGAGAGCCATGTGCACGCGCTCGGCCAGTGCCGGCGCATCATCCGCAAGCTCGGCATCAAGCCGATCGTGCATGCCGACACCGCCGGCAGCGCCCGCGATATCTCCGAGCGCAACGACAAGACCGTCGCTGCGATCGCCTCGCGCCTGGCCGCAAAAATCTACGGCCTCGACATTTTGGCCGAGGACATCGAGGACGAGGCCCATAACACCACGCGCTTCGTGGTGCTGGCGCGCGAGCCGAAATGGGCTGCGCAGGGCTCCGGCCCGTTGGTCACCACTTTTGTATTTCGAGTGCGCAACTTGCCGGCCGCGCTCTACAAGGCGCTCGGCGGCTTTGCCACCAACGGCGTCAACATGACCAAGCTCGAGAGCTACATGGTCGACGGCAATTTCTTCGCCACGCAGTTTTATGCCGACGTCGATGGCCATCCCGATGACAAGGGCCTGGCGTTCGCGATCGAGGAGCTGAAATTCTTCTCTCGCGAATTCCGCATCGTCGGCGTGTATCCGGGACATCCCTTCCGGGCGACGTTCAGCGAGACCCAGCAGGACTAGTCTCGTGTCCCGGACGCGCGAAGCGCGAGCCGGGACCCAGAGGCCACGATATCCGGAGCACGATCGTGTTTACGCGGTCGCTTTCAGCCCGAATGCATCGGCCAGAAGCGAATACGACTTCTTGCGCGCCTCGTGATCGTACACGGCCGTGATTACCATCAGTTCGTCCGGCTTGCTCGCATCGATCAATGGCTGAAGCTTTTTCTGGACGGTCGCAGGGCTACCGACGAACAGGCGCGAACGGTTGCGCGCGATCGAGATGCGCTCGGAATCCGTATAGGGATAGGCCGTCGCCTCTTCGACGCTCGGCAGCGGCAGATACTGACCACGATCGCGGCGCAGGCGGTTGAGGTCGAACGACGTGGCGAGCTTTTCCGCCTCCTCGTCGGTATCGGCAGCGATGACGGCAACCGCGAGGATCGCGCGGGGATTCGCGCTCCACGCCGAGGGCTGGAAGCGACTGCGATAGTGCACCATCGCATCGATAGCGTCATGGGACGCAAAATGATGCGCGAAGGCGAAGCCCATGCCGACTTGCGCGGCCAGTTCCGACGAATAATCGCTGGAGCCGAGCAGCCAGATCGGCGGCAACGGCGAATCGTCGGGCATCGCGACGACGTTGTGGTAGGGATGGCCTGAGGGAAATTCGCGGGTTTCCCACAGGATCAATTCATGCAGCCGCTCCAGGAAATCGTCGCCCTCGCGCCGATCGAGCCGGCTGCGTAGCGCGTAGGCCGTGGCGCCATCCGTGCCGGGCGCGCGGCCGAGACCAAGATCGATACGGCCGGGAAACAGCGCCTCCAGCATCTTGAAGCGCTCGGCTACGACCAGGGGCGCGTGGTTGGGCAGCATCACGCCACCGGAGCCGACGCGGATGTGCTTCGTCACCGCCGCGATCTGCCCGATCATTACGTCGGGCGCAGGGCTCGCCACCGAGGCGAGGTTGTGATGCTCGGCGAGCCAGTAGCGGACATAGCCGAGCCCGTCGACATGGCGCGCCAGATCGATGCTGTTGCGCAGCGCTGCGGCGGGTTTCGTGCCTGTGGTGACGACGGAGAGGTCGAGGACGGAGAGCGGGATCATGGCGCGCTAAGTTAGTGGAGGTGGGCGCGACGACAATGGGCAGACGGCGCAGGTCTGGCGTGTGCGGGCCGCGAGTTCGGGCGGCGGACCGAACTCGGCTCGGTGGGATGGATTTATCCTCAGCAGCAGGATCTTTATACTGCCCACCATAGTTTTAATCATCTGTCAGCGACAACTCCCCGCAAATTATTGATTTATTGTTATTTTTGTAGAAATTGCGCTTCCCACTTCCAAGGCTTATTGCACAATAATTTGCCTTTCGACGGCAAAATTGGGCAATTTCCCACCTCCGATGGGCTGTCGAGTGCCGCCGCTTTGGCTTATCTTAGCCACTTCCAATCTAGACCGACGCCGGCCGCCAAAATCCTGGAGTGAGTGGTGCCATGACTGATCCGACAATTCCTGCCCAGGCTGGCGGGCAAGACGGGCACCTGAAGCGGCCTGCGATCTCCTTCGAGTTCTTTCCGCCCAAGACGGAAGATATGGAGCGCAATCTCTGGGAGACCATCAACCGGCTAGCCCCGCTCGACCCGAAATTCGTCTCGGTCACCTACGGCGCCGGCGGCTCGACCCGCGAGCGCACCCATTCCACCATCTCGCGCATCCTGAAGGAGACGGCGCTGCTGCCGGCCGCGCATCTGACCTGCGTCGGCGCCTCGCGCGGCGAGATCGACGAGATCGTCGACCGCTATCACGAGGTCGGCGTCCGCCACATCGTTGCCTTGCGCGGCGATCCACCCGGCGGCATCGGCACGGCCTATTCCAGCCATCCCGACGGCTACCAGAGTTCTGCCGATCTCGTCGCCGGCATCAAGAAGCGCCACGCTGATATCGAAGTGTCGGTCTCCGCCTATCCCGAGAAGCACCCCGAAGCGCGCGACTTCGACGCCGATATCGACATGCTGAAGGCCAAGGTCGACGCTGGTGCTGCGCGCGCTATCACCCAGGTGTTCTTCGATAACGACCTCTACTTCCGTTTTCTCGACCGTGTCCGTGCGCGGGGGATCAACATTCCGATCGTGCCGGGCATCATGCCCATGCACAATTTCAAGCAGGCGCGCAATTTCGTCACCCGCGCCGGCACTACCGTACCGGACTGGTTCGCCGCGAAATTCGACGGCCTCGACGACGACGCCGAGACCCGCAAGCTGGTAGCCGCGACCGTCGCCGCGGGCCAGGTGCAGAAGCTCGCCAAACACGGCGTCGACACCTTCCACTTCTACACCATGAACCGCGCCGACCTCGTATTCGCGATCAGCCATTTGCTCGGCATCCGCGCCAAGAGCGCGCAGAAGGCGGCATAAGACAGCATGACCGTATCCATCTCTCCCAAGCGAACTGCCCTGCTCAATGCCGCGCGCGAGCGCATCCTCGTGCTCGACGGCGCCATGGGCACGATGATCCAGAACCTTCAGTTCGACGAAGCCGCCTTCCGCGGCGAGCGCTTCAAGAACTTCCATCGCGACCTGCGCGGCAACAACGACCTGCTGATCCTGACCCAGCCGCAGGCGATCGAGGACATCCACGCTGCCTATTTGCGCGCCGGCGCCGATATCGTCGCGACCAACACGTTCTCGACCACCTCGATCGCGCAGGCCGATTACGATCTCGCCGACATCGTCTACGAGATGGCGCGCGAAGGCGCCCGCCTCGCCGGCAATGCCGCACGGCGCGTCGCCGCCGAGGACGGCAAGCCGCGCTTCGTCGCCGGCGCCATCGGTCCGACCAACCGTACCGCCTCGATCTCGCCCGACGTGTCCAATCCGGGCTACCGCGCCGTCACCTTCGACGATCTGCGCAAATCCTATGGCGAGCAGATCAACGGCATGCTCGACGGCGGCGTCGACCTGCTGCTGGTCGAGACCATTTTCGACACGCTGAACGCCAAGGCGGCGCTCTATGCGATCGCCGAGATCACCGAAGCGCGCGGCATCGACGTGCCCGTGATGGTCTCGGGCACCATCACCGACAAGTCCGGCCGCCTCCTGTCCGGCCAGATGCCGGAAGCGTTCTGGAATTCGGTGCGGCATGCAAAACCCGTCACGATCGGCTTCAACTGCGCGCTCGGCGCCGAAGATCTGCGTGCACATATCGCCGATATCGGCCGCGTCGCCGATACGCTGGTGTGCGCCTATCCCAATGCCGGCCTGCCCAACGAGTTCGGCCAATACGACGAGACTCCGGACTACATGGCGCGCCTGGTCGGCGAGTTCGCGCGCGACGGCCTCGTCAACATCGTCGGCGGCTGCTGCGGCACCACGCCGGACCACATCGCGGCGATCGCCGCCGCGGTAGCCCCGCATAAGCCGCGCATCGTGCCCGAGATCGAACCGCGCTTGAAACTCTCCGGCCTCGAGCCCTTCATCCTGACCGACGCGATTCCGTTCGTGAACGTCGGCGAGCGCACCAACGTCACCGGCTCCGCGCGCTTCCGCAAGCTGATCACCGCCGGCGACTACACGGCGGCGCTGCAGGTCGCCCGCGACCAGGTCGAGAACGGCGCGCAGATCATCGACGTCAACATGGACGAAGGCCTGCTGGATTCCGAAGCCGCGATGGTGACCTTCCTCAACCTCGTCGCCGCCGAGCCCGACATCGCCCGCGTCCCGGTCATGGTCGACTCTTCGAAATTCTCGGTGATCGAGGCCGGCCTGAAATGCGTACAGGGCAAACCGGTCGTCAACTCGATCTCGATGAAGGAAGGCGAGGAGAAATTCATCTACGAAGCGAACATCGCGCGGCGCCACGGCGCGGCCGTGGTGGTGATGGCGTTCGACGAAGCCGGTCAGGCCGACACGTTCGCGCGCAAGACCGAAATCTGCAAGCGCGCCTACGATATCCTGGTCAATCGCGTCGGCTTCCCGCCGGAAGACATCATCTTCGATCCGAACATCTTCGCGATCGCGACCGGCATCGAGGAGCACAACAATTACGGCGTCGACTTCATCGAGGCGACGCGCTGGATCCGCCAGAACCTGCCCGGCGCGCATATTTCCGGCGGCGTCTCCAATCTGTCGTTCTCATTCCGCGGCAACGAGCCGGTGCGCGAGGCCATGCACTCGGTGTTCCTGTATCATGCCATCAAGGCGGGCATGGACATGGGCATCGTCAATGCCGGCCAGATGATCGTCTATGACGACATCGACCCCGAGTTGCGCCAGACCTGCGAGGACGTCATCCTCAATCGCGACCCCGGCGCCTCCGAGCGCCTGCTGGCGCTGGCGGAAAAATTCCGCGGCAACAAGACCCAGACCAGGGAAGCCGATCTCGCCTGGCGCGAATGGCCGGTGGAGAAGCGGCTGTCGCATTCGCTGGTGCATGGCATTACTGAGTTCATCGAAACCGATACCGAGGAAGCCCGCAAAGCTTCGAAGCGTCCGCTCGACGTGATCGAGGGCCCGCTGATGGCCGGCATGAACGTGGTCGGCGACCTCTTCGGCGACGGCAAGATGTTTTTGCCGCAGGTGGTGAAATCCGCCCGAGTCATGAAGCAGGCGGTGGCCTGGCTGATGCCGTTCATGGAGGAGGAGAAGGCGCGTAACCTCGCCAACGGCATCGGCACCGAAGGGTCCTCGTCTGCCGGCAAGATCGTGCTCGCGACCGTGAAGGGCGACGTCCACGACATCGGCAAGAACATCGTCGGCATCGTGCTCCAGTGCAACAATTTCGAGGTCATCGACCTCGGCGTGATGGTGCCGGCGGCGAAGATCGTCGAGACCGTGAAGGCGGAGAAGGCCGACATCGTCGGGCTATCCGGCCTGATCACGCCCTCGCTCGACGAGATGGCGTTCTTCGCCGGTGAATTGCAGCGCGAAGGGTTGAAGCTGCCGCTGCTGATCGGCGGCGCCACCACGAGCCGCGTGCATACCGCCGTCAAGATCGACCCGAGCTATCGCGCCGGGCCGGTGGTGCATGTCAACGACGCCAGCCGCGCCGTCGGCGTCGCCTCCTCGCTGCTCTCGCCGGAGAAGCGCGAGGCCTACGCCGCCGAAGTTCGCGCCGAATACGCCAAGATCTCGGATGCGCATTTCCGCGCGCAGGCCGACAAGAAGCGGCTGAAGCTGGATGTCGCCCGCAAGAACCGCGTGCCGGTCGACTTTGCCGCCAACAAGCCGGTGAAGCCGACCTTCCTCGGCACCCGCAGCTTTGACGACTACGATCTCGCCGAGCTGGTGCCCTATATCGACTGGACGCCGTTCTTCCAGACCTGGGAGCTCGCCGGCCGCTTCCCCGCGATTCTCAACGATGCCAAGGTCGGCGAGGTCGCGCGCTCGCTCTATGACGACGCGCGCAAGATGCTCGACCTGATCGTCAAGGAGAAATGGTTCCGGGCGCGCGCCACGGTCGGCTTCTGGCCGGCCAACGCCCAAGGCGACGACATCGTGCTCTATGCCGACGAGAGCCGGACCAAGAGCATCGCGACGCTGCACACGCTGCGCCAGCAGCTCGAGAAGCGCGAGGGCCGCTTCAACGCGGCGCTCTCCGACTTCATCGCGCCCGCCGGCGTACCTGATTACATCGGCGGCTTCGTCGTCACCGCAGGCATCGGCGAGGACGCGGTCGCCGACCGCTTCAGAAGCGCGAATGACGACTACTCCTCGATCCTGTGCAAGGCGCTGGCCGACCGCCTCGCCGAAGCCTTTGCCGAGCGCATGCATGCCCGCGTGCGCCGCGAGTTCTGGGCCTATGCGCCGGACGAGACGCTGTCGACCGACGAGCTGATCCTGGAAAAGTACCAGGGCATCCGTCCCGCGCCCGGTTATCCCGCGCAGCCCGATCACACCGAGAAGGCGACGCTGTTCGAGCTGCTCGATGCGGAGAACTCGGCGGGCGTGAAGCTGACCGAGAGCTTTGCGATGTGGCCGGGCTCGTCCGTATCAGGGCTCTATTTCGCCAACCCCGAGAGCTATTATTTCGGCGTCGGCAAGATCGAGCGCGACCAGGTCGAGGACTACGCCGCGCGCAAGGGCATGAGTGTCGCGGAGACCGAGCGCTGGCTCGCGCCGGTGCTGAACTACATTCCGGCGCAGCAGAACGCCGACAAGGCTTTTGCCGCGACGGCCGCGAACGACGAGACCCTAGAGGATCTCGCCTCGCATCCCCCGGGCTGCACTTGCGCGGTGCATCTGGTCTGGCAGAAGAAGCGCGCGGGGGCGGGCTAGACCCGCCTCCAAAACAAAAATGCGAAAACAACCCCATGCACAGTAGCGATGGGGTTGAAAAGCCTGAGTAATTTCGGCAATGCCGAAACGGGCTTGCTCCGTCGGGCAAAACACCTGTAATATTCCATCATCGCCTGCCATGCCGATGGATGCCACACCCGCGGTCGCCATCCTCCCCTGGAGGGCAGGGTAACAGGCCTCACCCCTTCGGCGGCGCCAGCGGCTGCACGATCTCCTGGAACGGCGCCAATGCTTCGCAACGCTCGGCATGCGCGGACAGCGCCGGATAACGCGCGGCGTCGAACAGAAGCGGGTGCGCCTCGCGGGTGAAGCGCACGACGCAGGCCACCGCAATATCGGCGTGGCCGATGCGATCGCCCAGCCAGTATGGCGTCGTCACCTTGGCGCGCTCGGCCTCCAGCGCTTTCAGCACGTCCGCGATCTGCGCCTCGCAGCGCTGGACCCACAGCGCAAGCTGCTCCTTCCGCAGCACGCGCTCGTAGAGCAGGCTGACCGCCTTGTCGCCGAGTCCTGAGGCGAGCGCGCAGATGCGCAAATGCCTGCGTCGCTCGGCGCCGCTGCGCGGCAGCATGGCCTTCTCGGGTCCGACGAGCTCGTCGAGATAATCCAGGATGATCGTGCTCTCGATCAGCGCCTCGTCGTCGTCGAGCACCAGGGTCGGCACGCGGCGCAGCGGATTATAGGGCGCGATCTTGTCGGCATCGCCGAAGGTCGACCAGGGCCTGTGCTCGAAGGCGAGACCGTAAAGCCGCAGCGCGATCGCGACGCGGCGGACGAAGGGGGAGTCGTATTGGCCGATCAGGAACATGGTTTTGCGCTCTTGTCATTTTTTCCGGCAGGGCCGATCAGTTTCCACGGCAAGGCCACAGTGGCGCAAGAAAAATCATGGAAGTGGAGCATTGCGCCGGATGCAACGGCGCCGCGACAGCCTCTGCCGGATGCGCTATCAAGGACGGCATCATGACAGCAACAATGGACATCAATCGGGAGCGGATCGCGGCGACCGAGGCCGTCATCCGCCCGCACATCAGGCGCACGCCGCTCGTCGAGGCTGATCTCGCCGATTTTGGCCTGCCGTCCGCGCCGGTCACTTTCAAGCTTGAGCTGCTGCAGCATTCCGGCTCGTTCAAGGCGCGCGGCGCCTTTGCCAACCTGCTGTTGCGGCAGGTGCCGAAGGCCGGAATCGTCGCGGCGTCCGGCGGCAATCACGGCGCGGCGGTCGCCTATGCCGCGCAACGGCTCGGCATCCCGGCCACGATCTTCGTGCCCGACATCACCTCGCCGGCGAAGGCCGAACGCATCAAGAGCTACGGCGCGCAGCTCGTGGTCGCCGGCGCCCGCTATGCCGACGCGCTCGCCGCGAGCGAAAGCCATGTCGCGCAGACCGGCGCGATGGCGGTGCATGCCTACGACCAGGCCGAGACCTTGCTCGGTCAAGGCAGCGTCGGAATGGAGCTGGAGCAGGATGCAGCGGGCATCGACACGGTGCTGGTGGCGGTCGGCGGCGGCGGCCTGATCGGTGGTATGGCAGCGTGGAGCGCCGGCAGGACACGCATCGTGGCGGTCGAGCCGGAGCAGTCGCCGACGCTGCATGCCGCCTTCGCGGCGGGCGCGCCGGTCGATGCGCCAGCGGGCGGGATCGCCGCCGACAGTCTCGCCCCGCGGCGCGTCGGACAATTGATGTTTCCGATCGCGCGGGCCCATGTCGAGCGGGTCGTCCTGGTTACTGACGATGCAATCCGGCAGGCGCAGGCGGCGCTGTGGTCGAGCTTGCGCGTTGTGGCCGAGCCTGGTGGCGCGACCGCATTTGCCGCCTTGCTCTCCGGCCGCTATCGTCCCTCACCGGGCGAACGCGTCGCGGTGCTGCTCTGCGGCGCCAACACCAATGCGGTGAATTTCAACAGCTAACGAGCGTTGCATGACCAGGTATCGCGGACTCATCCTGACGTTGATCCTGCTTGCCCTGCCCGGCCACGGCGCCGACGCGCAGGACCGCCCGATCGGCTTCCAGACGCCGTCGAAGAACATCGCCTGCCAATTCTTTGCGGATAATGGACAAGGCGTGCTCCGCTGCGACATCATGAACATGGAGACCCGCCCGCGCCGGCCCGCCGACTGCGAGCTCGAATGGGGCAACGCCTTCGAGATGAGCGCGAAGGGAGCTGCGGGCCGCATCTGCGCCGGCGACACCATCATGGACCCGTCGCTGCCGGTGCTCGCCTATGGCGAGGTGTGGCAGCGGGCGGGGTTCACATGTCGGTCGGAGCAGACGGGGTTGACCTGCTTCAACGCCATGCAGCGGGGGTTTTCGCTCGCAAGGGCGAAGCAGGAGGTGTTTTGAGGGGTAGCCCGCATAGAGCGGAGCGGAATGCGGAAACGCTGTCCCGGATTGCGCTTCCGCCTTCGCCCTTCGAGCCTCGGCGGACAAAGCGGTCCATCCGGCGACGATGCCGTCGCGCATTGATCTGCCGCGACGACAGCGCCACACTCCGTCATTGCGAGCGAAGCGAAGCAATCCAGGATCTTTCCGCGGAAGTGAGCTGGATTGCTTCGTCGCAAGAGCTCCTCGCAATGACGGGGGGAGGCAGTAGCGCGCTATTCGATGATCGGCACATGCTTCGCCGCATCTCGCGGCGCCGTTCCGTCGAGGCGAGGATCGTCGGCGATCTCGATCTGGCGGCGGAACGGGCGGAAGCCGGAGCGTTGGTAGAACGCGACAGCCGACGGATGATCGAAGGTGCAGGTGTGCACCCAGACACGGTGGAGATCGCGTGACCACACAGTCTCCAGCGCGCGGTTCATCAGGAAGCGGGCGGCACCCGTCCCGATCAACCCGGCCGTGACGCCGAAATAAACCAGCTCGCACTGGCCGGCTTCGCGGAAGTCCAATTCGAGCAGGCCTTCATCGCGTCCATCCACGGCCAGCGCGTAGACTTCTATCCCAGGTGCGTGGATGACTGCAGCGAGCTCGGCATCGTTCATACGCGCCCGCGAAAACCACAACCACTCCTCGCCGACGCGGCGGTGGAGGTCGCGATACCAGTCGAGCGCGGGCGCATCGACCTTGCGCAGCGTCCATGCGCCCGGGGGATCGTCACGGCGCGGCGGACGCGCGGTCATCTCCAGATGGGTGACGACGGCGGCGATCTTCCCGTGGGGGACGTCGGAGTATCCGTCGGGGAGGATCATGGGAATTCCTGTAGGGCAAACTAGCGACTGAAGCGGGACTGCACCCCCTCGCCCCGTTCTTACGGGGAGAGGGTTGGGGTGAGGGGCGTCTCTCCACAGATGAGATGGCGGCGAGAGCTGTACCCCTCACCCGGAACGCATCTAGCGATGCGTTCCGACCTCTCCCCGCAAGCGGGGAGAGGTGACGAAGCCGCTACCCCTCCCCCTCGTCGCTCGCCAGCACGCCCTTTACCGCCCGCGCCCAGCCGGCAAGCTTGCGCTCTCTTGTCGCCTGGCTCATGTTCGGCTTGAAGCGGTGCTCGAGGCGCCAGTTGTCGGCGAATTTTGTCGGCTCGGGATAGACGCCGGCCTGGAGGCCGGCGAGGTAGGCGGCGCCGAGTGCCGTGGTCTCCTGGATCACGGGGCGATAGACGGGGGCGTCGAGGAGATCGGCGAGGCGCTGCATGGTCCAGTCCGATGCGGTCATGCCGCCGTCGACGCGGAGGACGACGCTGGCGGTTTCCGAGCTCGGCCAATCCGCGCGCATCGCGGCCCACAGATCAAACGTCTGGTAGCAGACGCTCTCCAGCGCGGCATGGGCGAGTTCGGCGGGACCGGTGTTGCGGGTGAGGCCGAACAGCGCGCCGCGCACGCGCGGATTCCAGTAGGGCGCGCCCATGCCGACGAAGGCCGGGACGAGATAGACGCTCTGCATGGAGTCGGACTGATCGGCAAGAGGACCGGTCTCGGCGGCGTGCTTGATGATGCCGAGGCCGTCGCGCAGCCACTGCACTGCTGAGCCCGCAACGAAGATCGAGCCTTCGAGCGCGTAGGTGCGTTTTCCACCGAGCTGATAGGCGATGGTGGTGAGCAGCTTGTTCTTCGACACGACAGGCGTGGTGCCGGTGTTGAGCAGCGCAAAGCAGCCGGTGCCGTAGGTCGACTTCATCATGCCCGGGCGGAAGCAGGCCTGGCCAATGGTGGCGGCCTGCTGGTCGCCGGCGATGCCGGCGATTGCGATCGCGCCGCCGAACAGATCGGGCACGCTCTCGCCGAAATGGGCGGAGGAGTCCTTCACCTCGGGCAGCATCGAGCGCGGCACGCCGATGATCTCGAGCAGTTCGTCGTCCCACTGTCCGGTGTGGATGTTGAACAGCAGCGTGCGCGAGGCGTTGGTGGCGTCGGTGGCGTGCACCTTGCCGCCGGTGAGGCGCCACAAGAGATAGCAATCGACGGTGCCGAACATCAGCTCGCCGCGCGCGGCCCGCGCCCGCGCGCCGGGCACGTGGTCGAGGATCCAGGCGACCTTGGTGCCGGAAAAATAAGGATCGATGATCAGGCCGGTCTTCTGCGAGATCACCGGCTCGCGGCCGTCGGCTTTCAGTTTGGCGCAGATGTCGGCGGTACGGCGGTCCTGCCAGACGATGGCACGGTGCACGGCCTGCCCGGTGGCGCGGTCCCACACCACGGTGGTCTCGCGCTGGTTGGTGATGCCGATCGCGGCGATGTCCTTCGCGGTGATGCCGGCCTGCGCGATCGCATCGCGGCACACCGTCACGGTCGAGGTCCAGATGTCCTCCGGCTCGTGCTCGACCCAGCCCGAGGCCGGAAAATGCTGCGGAAACTCGGCTTGCGCCTTCGCCGCAATGGAAATGTCGCCGCGAAACACGATGGCGCGCGAGGAGGTGGTGCCCTGATCGATGGCAAGGACGAAAGACATGGTCGCTACCCTGGCGTTTGTCTTGGTGGCTTTTTTCGGCGTTCCCCGAGGGGATCATCGTGTTGCGCCAAAAGGAGCGGATTGGAGGCGGAAGGTCAAGGCCGCCTTCCCCGTCGAGGCAGTCGACAGTGCACAGGCTGCTCAGCCGGAGACTAGGACAGCGGGAGCGAAGATGGTACATGCCGGGCCGGGTTAAATCGGGCCGGCATGACATTCACTTCCTTTCAGTTTGGCCTCTTCGTCGCGGTCGTGTTCGGCGCCTATTATCTGCCGCCCTTGCGCCGCTTCCAGGTCCAGCTGCTCGTGCTTGCAAGCCTGGTGTTCTATGGCTCGGGCCAGCCGGACCTGCTGCCGCTGCTGCTCCTCGCCGTACTCGGAACCTATCTCTGCCTGGTGCTGGCCTTCGACAACCGCGCGATCTGGATGCCGGCCGGAATCGTCTTCAATCTCGCTCTGCTTGCGTTCTTCAAATACAAATTTCTGTTCGTCGATGCGGCCACGGCTCATCCGACCGGCTTCGCGCCGCTGGATTTCCTGCTGCGGTTTCCGCTGCCGATCGGCATCTCGTTCTTCGTGTTCCACAACATCAGCCTCCTGGTCGACCTCACGCGCGAGAAGCGGCCGCCGCCGCTGCGGGATGTCTTCCTCTACATCATCTTCTTCCCGCAGCTCGTGTCCGGGCCGATCACGCGCGCGGGCCAGTTCATGCCGCAAATCGTCCCCAAGCGGATCTCCGACGTCGATTTCGTCGAGGCGGCCAAATGGATCCTGACCGGCTTCTTCTTCAAGCTCTACGTCGCAAACAATCTCAACGAGATGACGTCCTACATGGACTATCCGCTCTATGAGACGGTGGCCACGCAGGACCGCTGGCTGCTCGTGTTCCTGTACAGCTACCAGATCTATGCCGACTTCTTTGGCTATTCGGCGATTGCGCTCGGCCTCGGGCTGCTGTTCGGCTACCGCCTGCCCGTCAACTTCGACCTGCCCTACATCTCGGCCTCGTTTTCCGAGTTCTGGACGCGCTGGCACATCTCGCTGTCCACCTGGCTCAGGACGTATCTCTACATCCCGCTCGGGGGAAATCGGAAGGGACCGGCCAGAACCTGCCTCAATTTGATGATCGTGATGACGCTCGGAGGCCTGTGGCATGGCGCGAGCCTGGGCTACGCATTGTGGGGCATGCTGCACGGCCTGCTGCTGGTCGTCGAGCGGCCGTTTCTGACGGTGCTGGGCGAAGCCGGCCCCGTCGTGCGGATTGCCCGCATGGGCGTCGTGTTCTTCTGCGTGACGATGCTGTGGATCTTCTTCAAGCTGCCGAACTTCGATCACGCGCTCGGCTACCTCGCGGGCATGTTCGCGCCGACGGACAATCCCAATCCGACGAAGCTGTTCCGCAACATGGCACTGCTCTACGCGCTCCCCGTCCTCATCCAGCATCTCGGCCTCGGCGCGCTCGTCGGCGGCAGGCTGCGGCGATGGGAGCCGTATCTCTACGGCGCGCTTGCGGCGCTGGCCTATCTCGAGGCGGGGCCGGACGCCGCTTTCATCTATTTCCAGTTCTGATGGTGGCACAGATGTCCGGGCTTCCATGGCTGATCAGATGCGCGGGTGTCGCGGCGGCGCTGCTGTTGGCCTGCGGGCTTGCCACGGCGCGGTTCGGCTCGGCGCTCCAGCAGCCGTCCGTCTCGACCCGCGACGGCAGCCTCGTCACCCTCAACCGCTATCTGAGGGAGCCCGTGCCTGAGATCGTGCTGGTGGGCAGCTCGGTCGCCTGGCGTCTCAAGGAGGAATATTTCTCGTTGCCCCGCCTCCGCAATCTCGCGCTGGCCGGAGGTTCGCCGGTCACTGCCCTGGAGATCCTGGCCAGGCAGCCAAGCTTGCCGAAGATCATCCTGATCGAGACCAACATCCTCTCGCGCGACGCCGACGCCGAGCTGATCGCACGATACTCGGGCGGTGCGCGCGCGGAAGCGTCGTTCCTACGCCCCGTGCGCACGGCGGTTGCGGCATATGAGACGTGGAATCATGCGCCGCCCGATCCAGCCCGGGCGCGGGCCGAACGCGATCGCCTGCTCGGCCAGCCGCCGAGCACGTTCGACAACAAGGTCTATCTCGAGCTTGCGCTGCGACAGATGAACGAAGGTGACCCGACGACGCCGGCGCGCGCCAATGTGGCCCGCGTCAGAGAGCTGATCGACGACCTCGAGCGGGGCGGGTCGCGGGCGCTCCTGGTCGAGATTCCGTTCGAGGCCGAGATCGAGGACGCCCGCTTCGTCGCGATGAGCAAGGCGATTGTCCACGCCGCTTTTCCCGACCAGGCGCTGTGGCTGCCGATCGATCCACCGCGTAGCGAATTGCGCTGGGCCGACGGCGTGCATCTCGACGAACGATCGGCCCTGATCGTCGTGCGCGCCATTGAAAGAGCCTTGGCCGAGCGCGAGGGCGTACGTCGCCCTTAGGATGCGAGGCTACACCGCCGCCGTGGTCACGCCGCCATCGATGACGATGGTCTGCCCCGTCATGAAGCTCGAGGCGTCCGAGGCCAGATACGCCACGGCGCCGGCGATTTCGTCGGGTTCGCCGATGCGGCGCAGCGGTGTGGTGGCGGTGCGGCGCTTGAGGTTGGCTTCGTCTTCCCACAGCGCGCGGGCGAAATCGGTCTTGACGAGGCCGGGTGCGATGCAGTTGACGCGGACGCCTTTCGGGCCCCATTCGCCGGCGAGCGAGCGGCACAGCGCGAAGTCGGCGGCCTTGGAGATGCCGTAGGCACCGATCACGGTGGAGCCGCGCAGGCCCCCGATCGAGGAGATGATGACGACGGAGCCGTTGCCACGATCCGCCATCTGCGGGATCGCGAGCGCGGAGAGCCAGATGTTGCTCTTGACGTTCGAGCCCATGATCTTGTCGAAGGCCTCATCGGTGATGTCGAGCAGTGGGCCGTAATACGGATTCACCGCGGCGTTGCAGACGAGGATGTCGATCTTGCCGTAATGCTTGATGGTGCCCGAGATCAGCGCCTCGACCTCAGCCTTGCGCGCGATGTTGCAGGGAATGACGGTGGCGTCTCCACCGGCCGCGATAATGCCGTCGGCGACGTCCTTGCAGGCGTCAGCTTTGCGTGAGGAGACCACGACCCTGGCACCGAGCTTTGCCAGAAGCTCGGCGGAGGAGCGGCCGATGCCGCGGCTGGAGCCGGTGACGATTGCGACTTTTCCGGTGAGATCGAACGGGGTGTTTTTCATTGTTGATGGGCTCAGCTGAGGCCACTTGTTCGGAGTCATCGCCCGGCTCGACCGGGCGATCCAGTATTCCAGAGACGGCGCGGCTGGAATCGAGCGGCCGCGGCGTACTGGATCCCCCGCTTTCGCGGGGGATGACAGTCGTCGCGTGACTCAGATCAAACCTCCACCGTCCGCGACGCGGCGCTGGTGGTAGTCGGTGTCGCCGAAGCTGTTCTCGATCATGGTGAGGCGCTTGAAGTAGTGGCCGATCTTTGCCTCCATGGTCATGCCGATACCGCCGTGGAGCTGGATCGCCTGCTGTCCCACGAACTTCAGCGACTTGCCGATCTGCACCTTGGCCGCGGCGATCGCGTTGGTGCGCTCCTTGGCATCCTCGAAATCACCCGCCATGGTCGCAAACATCGACATCGAGCGCGCCTGCTCGGCCGCGACGAACATATCGGAGGCGCGATGCTGGAGCGACTGGAACGAGCCGATCGGCACGCCGAATTGCTTGCGCGTCTTGATGTACTCGACGGTGGTCTTGAGCGACTCGTCCATCAGACCGACCGCCTCGGCGCAGAGCGCGATGCGGGCCTCATCCACCACGCGCTCGATCAGCGCGAGCGCGTCGTCGGGATTGCCGAGCACGGCATCGGCGCCGATTTCGACACCGGTGAAGGTGATGTCGGCGGCGTGCAGGCCGTCCTGGGTCGGGTACGACTTCTTGGTGATGCCCTTGGCATTTGCCGGCACCAGGAAGACGCCGATGCCGGTCTTGTCGCGGCGCTCGCCCTTGGTGCGTGCGGTGACGACAAGCGTGTCGGCGTTCTCGCCGTTGAGCACGACGAACTTTTCGCCGTCAATGACCCAGCCGTCGCCCTTTTTCTTGGCCGTCGTGGTGACGTCGAACAGATCGTAGCGCGAGTTCTTCTCGAGCTGGGCAAACGCCAGCGTCTTGCTGCCGTCGATGATGCCGGGCACGTGCGCCGCCTTCTGCGCATCGGTTGCGGCATGGCGCAGGAAGCCGCCGCCGATCACCACCGTTGGCAGATACGGCTCGAGCACCAGCGCCTTGCCGAGCGCCTCCATCACGATCATGGTCTCGACGCCGCCGCCGCCGAAGCCGCCATCGGCCTCGCTGAAGGGCAGGCCGAGCAGGCCCTGCTCGGCGAGCTTGAGCCAGACCGCTTTGCTCCAGCCGCCCTTCTCCGCCATGTACTTCTTGCGGCTTTCGAAATCGTAGGAATCGGTCAGCAGGCCGTCGATGCTGTCCTTGAGAAGCCGCTGCTCCTCGTTCAGGTCAAAATCCATCTGTCTCTCCAATTGGCGGGCATTGCCCCGCCATCGCCTCACCCTCAAACGTCATCCCCGCGAAAGCGGGGATCCAGTAAACGCAGCCGTCCGTCGTACTCACGACCGCCGCGGCGTACTGGGTCCCCCGCCTCCGCGGGGGACGACACCGTCATTCCTGACTCACAGTCCCAGCACCGCCTTGGCGATGATGTTGCGCTGGATCTCGTTGGAGCCGCCGTAGATCGAGACCTTGCGGTTGTTGAAGTAGCTCGGCGCGATCTGGGCGGTCCAGTCCATGGCTTCGTTCGAGCCGTCATCGCCGTGCACATCGTAAGGCGCGGCGAACGGGCCGATCACTTCCATCAACAGCTCGGTGGTGGTCTGCTGGATCTCGGAGCCCTTGATCTTCAGCACCGAGGACGCCGGATTGGGCTTGCCCTTGCCGTGCTTGCCTTCGTCGGCGACGACGCGGAGCTGCGTGAGCTCGAGCGCCTTCAGTTCGATCTCGCAGGCCGCCAGCTTCTCGCGGAACGCGGCGTCCTGGATGATCGGGCGGCCAGCGGACTCGACCTTGCCGGCGAGATCGCGGATGCGGCGCAGCCGCTCCTTGGAGACGCCGACGCGGGCGATGCCGGTGCGCTCATTGCCGAGCAGGAATTTTGCGTAATCCCAGCCCTTGTTCTCCTCGCCGATCAGATTCTCGATGGGCACCTCGACGTCGTCGAAGAACACCTCGTTGACCTCGGCGCCGCCGTCGATGGTCTGGATCGGGCGCACCGTGACGCCCTTCGACTTCATCGAGAACACGATGAAGGAGATGCCCATCTGCTTCTTGGCGGCGGGATCGGTGCGGCAGAGGCAGAAGATCATGTCGGCGTGCTGGGCCAGCGTGGTCCAGGTCTTCTGGCCGTTGATGATCCACTTGTCGCCCCTGCGCTCGGCTTTCGTCTTGAGCGAAGCGAGGTCGGAGCCGGAGCCGGGCTCCGAAAAGCCCTGGCACCACCAGTCGTCGACATTGGCGATGCGCGGCAGATACTGCTTCTTCTGCGCCTCGTTGCCGAAGGTGTAGATGACGGGGCCGACCATGCTGACGCCGAAGGCGAGCGGCTGCGGCGCCGGATAGGACTGCAGCTCCTCGTTGAAGATGTAGTGCTGCACGGAGGTCCACCCCGTGCCGCCATACTGCTTGGGCCAATGGCTGACGCCCCAGCCCTTCTTGTTGAGGATGCGCCACCAGGTCACCATCTCGTCCTTCGACAGATGGCGGCCCTCGACCAGCTTGCGCCGCGTATCCGGCGGCACGTTGTCGCGGAAGAATGATCGCACTTCCTCGCGAAACGCCTGCTCTTCCTTCGTGAATGCGAGATCCATCGGATCCTCCTGTGAGCGTTATTGCTAGTTTGTAGCGTGCTGTTGGACTGGTGACGACGATTGCTTCTGCTGCTGGCGCAATTCGTGGCGGGACAGCTTTCCGACCGGCGTGCGCGGCAGATCGTCGACGAACGCGACATCGGCCGGCAATTCGTGCCTGCCGAGCTTGCCGGCAAGCCGCGCGCGCAGCTCGTCGAGCGAGAATGGGTTGGCATCCGGCCTCAGCTTGATGAAGGCCTTTGCGGCCTCGCCGCGATACGGGTCGGGAATGCCGAGCACAATCACCTCGTGCACGCCCGGGATGGTGTAGATCGCCTGCTCGATCATCTGCGGATAGACGTTGAATCCGCCGGAGATGATCATGTCCTTCTTGCGGTCGACCAGGAAGAAATAGCCGTCGGCGTCCATGTAGCCGATGTCGCCGGTGACGAAGCGACCGCCGACGAAGGCTTCCGCGGAGCCCTCCGGCTTGTTCCAGTAGCCTTTGGTGACGTTCGGGCCCTTGATGCGGATCTCGCCGACTTCGCCCGGCGGCAGCACGCGCCTCGGATCGTCCAGCGCGACGACGTCGAGCTCGATACCGGGCAGCATCAGTCCGATCGAGCCGGGCTTGTCGGGTCCCGTGGGCGGATGGCCGGTGCCGGGCGAGCATGTCTCGGTCATGCCCCAGCCGCTCTTCAGCTTCTTGCCGATCTTGCGTTCGAAGAAGTTCGCGACTTCCACCGGCAGCGGCGCGCCGCCGGAACCGATGGTGGCCAGCGAGGAAAAATCGCGCCTGTCGAGATCGGGCAGCGCGGCGAGCGCGATCCACATGGTCGGCACGCCCGGGAAGTAGGTCGCGCGCTTGACCTCGATGTCGCGCATGACCGCTTCGACATCGAAACGCTGATGCAGCGAGATCAGATGGCCGCGGCTGAGCGCGGACAGCAGCACGACAGTCAGCGCGTAGATATGGAACAGCGGCAGCACGCAGATCACGCGCTCGACGACATCGCCGCGGGTCGCGCGTGACGGTTTGCCCCAGACATCGTAGATCGACACCGCCGAGGTGAGATTGCCATGCGTCAGCATCGCGCCCTTGGGAAGGCCGGTGGTGCCGCCGGTATATTGCAGCAGCGCGACGTCATCCGCCGTGACTTTCGGCCATTCTGCCGGTGCCGTCGCGCCCTCGACGAAGGCCTTGAAGGTGACGATGCGGGGATCATCGGGGATCGCCGCCTGTGGCGTGCCGACCCTGCCCCAATTGTCGTCCTCGCAGACGACGAGGCGATCGATCAGCCCCTTCTCCAGAAATTTGAGCGCAGTCGGCAGCAGCGCCTGCAGGTTCGAGGTGACGAGCAGGCGGGAGCCGGAGTCGGAGACCTTGTGCGCCAGCGCGATCTCGCCGTCGAGCGGCGAGAGATGCGCAACGCGGCTGCCTGCCTTGAGCGCGCCGAAGAAATTGATCGGATGGTCCGGCGTGTTGCCGAGGAACAGCGCGACCGAACTGCTCTTGCCGCAGCCGGCACGCAGGAAGGCGGCCGCCGCGCGCTCGGCCATCGCAGCGAGCTCGGTATAGGTGATGGGACGATCGCGGAACTCGATCGCAGTGCGCGGGCCGTACTCGGCGGCAGCTTTCGACAGCAGCTCAGGCAGCGGGCCCTGGACGATGGTGTCGTCCCAGCGCACGCCTTCGGGATAAAACTGTTCGCCAGGATGGGTCATTCTTTGCATCATATTCAGTCGTCATTCCGGGGCGCGACGAAGTCGCGAGCCCGGAATCCATCAGGCCGCGCGTTCAAAGGAAAAATGGATTCCGGGTCTGGCCCTTCGGGCCATCCCGGAATGACGAGAGGATAGGCAGCGGCCATCACGCCGCCTTCGACGCCGCCGCCAGCGAGGCAAACGTCTTGCCTTCGGCCGCGAGCTTCTTCAGCAGCGGCGCGGGCTCGAGGCTGGGGTCGTTGGTCTCCTTGGCGTAGAAGGACAGGCGATCGGCGATGTGCTTGAGGCCGACGCTGTCGGCCCAGAACATCGGGCCGCCGCGATAGATCGGCCAGCCGTAGCCGTAGAGCCAGACCACGTCGATGTCGGACGGGCGCGCCGCGATGCCCTCTTCCAGGATCTTCGCGCCCTCGTTGATCATCGGATACATCATGCGCTCGAGGATCTCCTCGTCGCTGACGATTCGCTTCTTGCGGCCAAGACGCAGCAACGTTTCGTCGATCAGCTTCTCGACCTCCGGATCGGGCAGCGGCGAGCGCGAGCCCGCCTCGTACTTGTAATAGCCCTTGCCGGTCTTCTGGCCGAAGCGGCCGGCCTCGCAGAGCGCGTCCGCGATCTCCGACTTGATGCCGCGGTCCTTGCGCGAGCGCCAGCCGATGTCGAGGCCGGCGAGGTCGCCCATCGCGAACGGACCCATCGGCATGCCGAACTTGGTCACGACGGCATCGACCTGCTGCGGTAGCGCGCCTTCGAACAGCAGCTTCTCGGACTGCTTGCCGCGCTGGGCCAGCATGCGGTTGCCGACAAAGCCGTCGCAGACGCCGACCACGGCCGGCACCTTCGCGATCTTGCGCGCGATATTCACCGCAGTCACCAGCGCATCCGGCGCGGTCTTGTCGGCGCGCACGATCTCGCACAGCTTCATGACGTTGGCCGGCGAGAAGAAGTGCATGCCCAAAACGTCCTGCGGCCGCTTGGTGGACTTCGCGATCTCGTCGATGTTGAGATAGGACGTGTTGGAGGCCAGCACCGCGCCCGGCTTGACGTACTGGTCGAGCTTGCCGAACACCTCTTTCTTCACCGCCATGGTCTCGAACACGGCTTCGATGACGAGGTCGGCGTCGCCGACGTTCTCGATGCCGACGACACCGTTGATCAGCGCCATGCGCTTGGCGGGCGCGTCCGCCGGGATGCCGCCGCGCGCGGCGGTCGCCTCCCAGTTCTTCTGCATGATGCCCATGCCGCGCTTGAGCTGTTCTTCGCCGGTCTCGATCAGAGTGACGGGAATGCCGGCATTGGCGAACGACATCGCGATGCCGCCGCCCATGGTGCCGGCGCCGAGAATGGCAACACGGTTAACGGGACGCGCCTTGGTGCCCTCGGGCACCCCGGCGATCTTGGCGGCCTCGCGCTCGGCGAAGAAGGCATAGCGCTGCGCCTTGGACTGGTCGCTGGCGACGAGCTTGAGGAAGCCCTCGCGCTCCTTCTTCAGGCCTTCGTCGAACGGCAGGTCAATGGCATAGCCGACGGCATCGGCCGCGGCGAACGGCGCTTCCAGGCCGCGCGACTTCTTGGTCATCGCCGCGACCGCGTTGGTGAAGATCGAGCGGTCGGCCTTGGCGGCCGCGATCTTGGAATCGTCGTCCCGCAGCCGGCGCAGCGGACGCTTCTCGGCGAGCAGCTTGCGGACGAAAGCTTCGCCGCCGGAGGCCGGGCCTTCGACGATCTCCTCGATCAGGCCGTTCTTGAGCGCCTCGGCAGCACCGATCGGGTCACCGCCGACGATCATCTTGACGGCAAGCTCCGGACCGACCGCGCGCGGCAGGCGCTGGGTGCCGCCGGCGCCCGGCAGCAGGCCGAGCTTCACCTCGGGCAGGCCGAGCTTGGCCTCTTTGACCGCCACGCGGAAATGACACGCGAGCGCGACCTCGAGACCGCCGCCGAGCGCGGTGCCGTGGATCGCGGCCACGATCGGCTTCGGCGAGTTTTCCATCTCGGCCAGAACCTCGTTCAGTCCCGGCGGCTTCGGCGGCTTGCCGAATTCGGTGATGTCGGCACCGGCAATGAAGGTGCGGCCGGCGCAGGTCAGCACGATGCCCTTGATCGCGGGATCGGCGATCGCGGCCTTGATGCATTCCAGTATACCACCGCGCACTGCGGCACTCAGCGCATTGACCGGAGGGCTGTTCACCGTGACGATCCCGACTTCGTCATGACGCTCTAGCTTGACCACTTCGCTCACGGCTTCCCTCCTTGGTGGGGCTTTACTTTTGCTATTTCGCAGTGCGGAATTTAATTCCGCATCTTGACGGCAGGGTTATTTTGAAGCACGGACGTTGTCAACGACTCCGCGCAAGAAGCAGATCAGGGATGAAGCGTACAGGAAAGAAGACTGCGACCGACCGGAATTTCGTCGTCGCGCTTTCCCGCGGGCTGGACGTGTTGCGCGCATTCGAACCTAATGACGGCCTTCTCGGCAATCAGGAAATCGCGGCCCGCACCAATCTGCCGAAGCCGACCGTTTCGCGGCTGACCTACACGTTGACGAGGCTCGGCTATCTGACGCCGGTTCCCCGCTTCGAGAAATATCAGCTCGCCCCGGCGGCGATGGCGCTCGGTTACGCGGCGCTGTCCAATCTCGGCGTTCGGCATTTGTCCGAGCCGTTTCGCGAGGAAGTGATGCGCGCGACCGGCGGCGCGGTCGCCATCGGCGGCCGCGACCGTCACAGCATGATCTATTTCGGGCAAAGTCGCGGCAGCGAGACGGTCGGCGTTCAACTTGACGTCGGCTCCCGCGTGCCGATTGCAACCAGCGCGATGGGCCGCGCCTATTTCTGGGCGCTCGACGACGACAACCGCGCCGAAGTAACCCGCATCCTGCGCGAACATTACGGCAGCCGCTGGCCCAAGATGCGCGACGGACTGGAGCGTTCCGGCGAGACCGTCGCGAAATACGGCTTCGCGATTTCGGTCGGCGACTGGCACGACGACATCGGCGCCGCCGGCGTCGCGCTCAAGCTCAACGACGGAACCGGACCTTACGCATTCAATTGCGGCGCGCCCGCATTCCGCTTCACGGAAGAGCGTTTGATCAACGACATTGGACCGCGTCTGCTTGCGATGGTAAGGAACATCGAAGCGGCACTCGGTGGACTGATGCCGCAATCCAAAAAAGAAGTCAGCAAAAAGCTGAAATCAGGAGGAAAAGTTGCGCGTGTGGCCGAGGGGTTCAGATAGCGTTCGTCATCACCGGGAGCGGTTCGCATCGCCCCCTCGCCCACTGAATCGCGTGGGCGAGACGACATGACGCAGGCACAGCTCGCGCAGGGGACATCGCCCCTGCTCGCGGTTCGCGACGTCAGCGTCGTGTTCGGCGGCATCATTGCGCTCAACGGCGTGTCCTTCGACATGCACAAGGGCCAGATCCTCGGATTGATCGGCCCCAACGGCGCCGGCAAGACCACACTCTTCAACTGTCTCTCGCGGCTTTACCAACCGTCGTCAGGCGACATCCTGATGGAAGGCACGAGCATCCTGAAGCGGCCGCCGCACCGGATCGCCGAGATCGGAATCGGCCGCACCTTCCAGAACGTGGCGCTGTTTCCCAACCTGTCGGTGATGGACAACGTCCGCGTCGGCGCCCATTCGAAGACCTCCAGCGACATCATCAGCGACTCCCTGCGACTCGCATGGGTCCGGCGCAGCGAGAGCGACGTCAACAGGAAGGTCCACGAGATTCTCGCCTACCTCAAGCTCGAGGATGTCGCCCACACCGTCGTCTCAGGGCTTCCCTTCGGCACCCAGAAGCGCGTCGAGCTGGCGCGCGCGCTCGCGGCCGATCCGAAGATCCTGCTGCTCGACGAGCCGGCCGGCGGCCTCAACCACGAGGAAGTCCATTTGCTCGGCGACCTCATCCGCAAAATCCGTGACGAGCGCCACATGACCGTGCTGCTGGTCGAGCACCACATGGGCCTCGTGATGTCGATCGCCGACCACGTCGTCGCGCTGAATTTCGGCAAGAAGCTCGCCGAAGGCACGCCGGCCCAGGTGCAGGCCGATCCCGAAGTCATCAAGGCCTATCTCGGGAGCAAGGACCAATGACGACGCTGCTCAACGTCAAGGACCTGCGCGCCTATTACGGCCAGGTCCAGGCGCTCCACGGCCTCTCCTTCTCGCTCAATGAGGGGTCGCTGACGACGCTGCTCGGGGCCAACGGTGCCGGCAAGACCACCACCTTGCGCGCGATCTGCAACATGGTGCGCTCCACCGGTGCGATCGAGTTCGAAGGCAAGCCGCTGAGCAACCGCTCCACCGAGAGCATCGTGCGGTTCGGGATCGCCCATGTGCCGCAAGGGCGCGGCACCTTCACCACCATGACGGTGGAGGAGAACCTCCAGCTCGGGGCCATCACCCGCAAGGACAGCGCTGGCATCATCTCCGACATCGAGCGCATGTACGCGCATTTCCCGGTACTGAAGCAGCGCCACACCCAGCAGGCCGGCACGCTCTCCGGCGGCGAGCAGCAGATGCTCGCGGTCGCCCGCGCGCTGATGCTGCGGCCGCGGCTGATGCTGCTGGACGAGCCGTCCTTCGGCCTCGCGCCGCTGGTGGTGCGCGACCTGTTCGGCATCCTCGGCAAGATCAACCGCGAGGACAAGGTGTCGATCCTGGTGGTCGAGCAGAACGCCCAGCTCGCGCTCGAGCTCGCCGACCAGGCCTATGTGATCGAGACCGGACGCATCGTGATGTCGGGCAATGCCAAGGACATCGCGAACAACGAAGAAATCCGCAAATCCTATCTGGGTTACTGAGGAGCCGGCACGATGGAGCTATTCACCAACCAAGTGCTGGCCGGCATCGCCACCGGCGCGATCTATGCCTGTATGGCGCTGGCCGTGGTCATGATCTACCAGGCGATCGACCATCTCAACTTCGCGCAGGGCGAGATGGCGATGTTCTCGACCTTCATCTCCTGGCAGTTGATGCAGTGGGGCGTGCCGTACTGGGCCGCTTTCGTGATCACGCTGGCGCTCTCCTTCGTCGCCGGCATCGCGATCGAGCGCATCCTGTTCAAGCCGCTGGTAAAGGCACCGGTTCTCACCAACGTCGCCGGCTTCATCGCGCTGTTCGCGATCATCAACTCCTCGGCCGGCCTGATCTGGGACTTCACCATCAAGCAGTATCCGACCCCGTTCGGCTCCTCGCCGTTCCTGGGCAGTCAGCTGATCTCGACCCACCAGGCCGGCATGATCGGCGTCACCGTGCTGCTGCTGCTCGGCCTCTACTTCTTCTTCCAGTACACGCGGATCGGCCTTGCCATGCGCGCGGCCGCCTCCGTGCCTGAATCGGCTCGCCTCGTCGGCATCAACACGTCCTGGATGATCGCGCTCGGCTGGGGCATGGCGACCGCGATCGGCGCGATCGCCGGCATGCTGATCGCCCCGGTCGTGTTCCTCGAGCCCAACATGATGGGCGGCGTGCTGATCTACGGCTTCGCCGCCGCGGTGCTCGGCGGACTGACCAGCCCGTTCGGCGCCGTGGTCGGCGGCTTCCTGGTCGGCGTCTTCGAGAACCTCGCAGGCACCTACATCCCCGGCGTCGGCAACGAGCTGAAGCTCCCGATCGCGCTCGCGCTGATCATCTCCGTCCTGGTCGTCAAACCGGCTGGCCTGTTCGGCCGGCACATCGTCAAGCGAGTTTGATCATGAGCGCTGCAGAAGAAGTCGTTGAAGGCCACCAGGCGGTCGAGGCCGTTCCGAAGCGGGCCATGACGCTGGGCACCGGCACCTCGCTGGTGGTGCTCGCCGCCCTGCTCATCGCGCCCGTCTTCGTCAAGAACTTCATCATCTTCCAGATGACGATGCTCCTGATCTACGGGCTTGCGGTGCTGGCGCTGAACATCCTGACCGGCGGCTCCGGCCAGTTCTCGCTCGGCCAGAGCGCGTTCTACGCCGTCGGCGCCTATACGACCGCGGTGCTGATGGAGCATTTCAACGTCAATTACGCCCTGACCTTGCCGATCGCCGGCGTGGTCTGCTTCGGCTTCGGCTTCCTGTTCGGGCAGCCGGCGCTGCGGCTCTCCGGCGTCTACCTGGCGCTTGCGACCTTCGCGCTCGCCACCGCCATGCCGCAGCTTCTGAAGCTGAACTTCCTCGAGCATTGGACCGGCGGCGTGCAGGGCCTCGTCGTCACCAAGCCCGATGCGCCGTTCGGACTGAAGATGTCGCAGGACATGTGGCTGTACTACTTCACGCTCGTGGTCGTGATCGCGATCTACATCTTCGCGGTGAACCTGCTGCGCTCCCGCTCGGGCCGCGCCTTCATGGCGATCCGCGACAACGAGATCGCCGCCTCCGCCATGGGCGTCGACGTCGCGCTGTACAAGACGCTGGCCTTCGGCGTGTCGGCTGCGATCACCGGCATCGCCGGCTCGCTCGGCGCGATCGCGGTGCAGTTCGTCGCGCCTGACAGCTACACCATCACGCTGGCGATCTCGCTGTTCCTCGGCATGGTCGTCGGCGGCGTGGGCTGGCTGCCGGGCTCGATCGTCGGCGCCGCCTTCATCATCTTCGTGCCGAACATCGCGGAGGGCATCTCCAAGGGCCTCTCCGGCGCTGTGTTCGGCGTCCTGCTGTTCCTCGTCATCTACCTCGTGCCGCATGGCGCCAGGCAGGTCGCGATCGTTGGCCAGCAACTCGTCGGCCGGCTCAAAAAGAACTGACGACTCGTTAATTAAACCAAGGAGACCCGAATTGCTTTTTGAAAGAACACTGCGAACCGCTGCGCTGGTCACGGCAACGGCGGTCATTACCTTCACCTCCGGCGCAGCACTTGCCCAGAAAAAATACGACACCGGCGCGTCCGATACCGAGATCAAGATCGGCAACATCATGCCGTACAGCGGTCCGGCGTCGGCCTATGGCATCATCGGCAAGACCGAAGAAGCCTATTTCAAGATGATCAACGACAAAGGCGGCATCAACGGCCGCAAGATCAACTTCGTCACCTACGACGACGGCTATTCGCCGCCGAAGGCCGTGGAGCAGGTCCGCAAGCTGGTCGAGAGCGACGAAGTGCTGGCCGTATTCAACCCGCTCGGCACGCCTTCGAACAGCGCGATCCAGAAATACCTGAACGCCAAGAAGATTCCGCAGCTGTTCGTCGCCACCGGCGCCACCAAGTGGAACGACCCGAAGAACTTCCCCTGGACCATGGGCTGGCAGCCCTCCTACCAGAGCGAAGCGCAGATCTATGCGAAATGGCTCTTGAAGGAGAAGCCCGACGCCAAGGTCGCGATCCTCTATCAGAACGACGATTTCGGTAAGGACTACCTTAAGGGCACCAAGGACGGCTTCGGCGCCAAGGCTTCCTCCATGATCATCATGGAGGAGAGCTATGAGGTGTCCGAGCCTTCGATCGACGGCCACATCGTCAAGATCAAGGCGGCCAATCCTGACGTGCTGCTGATCTACGCGACGCCCAAATTCGCCGCCCAGACCATTAAAAAGACGGCCGAGCTCACCTGGAAGCCGCTCCAGATCCTGACCAACGTCTCGATCTCGGTCGGCAGCGTGATGAAGCCGGCCGGCCTCGATAACGCCCAGGGCGTGCTGTCGGCGGCCTACGCCAAGGACGGCACCGACCCGCAGTGGAATAACGATCCCGGCATGAAGAAGTGGTCCGAGTTCCTCGACAAGTACATGCCCGGCGCAGACAAGACCGACACCAGCATCGTCTACGGTTACGGCGCGGCATCGACGCTGGCCAAGGTCCTGGAGATGTGCGGCGACGATTTGACCCGGGCCAACATCATGAAGCAGGCGGCGTCGCTGAAGGATTTCGCGCCGGACACCCTGCTTCCCGGCGTCAAGATCAACACCAGCGCCACCGACTTCGCTCCGATTTCGCAGCTCCAGATGCAGCGCTTCAAGGGCGAGAAGTGGGAACTGTTCGGCGAGATCATCAGCGGCGACGTCCCCACCGACTGACACGCTGACGCAATAGTCCAAACCCACGCAGCCCCCGCGAACGATCGCGGGGGCTTTTTGTTGACGTCCGCCGTCAATCTTGTTCAATGCGGCGCCGATCCAGCCCCGGGGTAGGAGAACAATGACTGCCGTTCGATTTCAGGTTGCGGCCATCTGGGCCGCACTTTCGTTGTGCACTGCGATGACTGGCCCGGTGGTGGCGCAAAAGAAATACGACAGCGGCGCTTCCGATACCGAGATCAAGATCGGCAATATCATGCCCTATAGCGGGCCGGCCTCCGCCTATGCCGCGATCGGCAAGACCGAGCAAGCCTATTTCAACAAGATCAATGCCGAGGGCGGCATCAACGGCCGCAAGCTCAGGTTCATCTCCTACGACGACGCCTATTCGCCGCCGAAGACGGTGGAGCAGGCGCGCAAGCTGGTCGAGAGCGATAACGTGCTGCTGATCTTCGGCTCGCTCGGCACCTCCACCAACGGCGCGATCCGCAAATACATGAACGAGAAGAAGGTGCCGCAGCTGTTCGTGGCGAGCGGCGCCTCCAAGTGGAACGATCCGAAGCAGTACCCGTGGACCATGGGCTGGCAGCCGAGCTACGCCAGCGAGGCGCGCATCTACGCCAAGTACCTGATGAAGGAGAAGCCGGACGCGAAGATCGGCGTGCTCTACCAGAACGACGATTTCGGCAAGGACTATCTGAAGGGATTGAAGGAGGGTTTCGGCGCGAAGGCGTCGATGATCGTGCTCGCGGACAGTTACGACACCTCGGAGCCGGCGATCGACGAGCACGTCGTGAAGCTGAAGGCCTCGGGCGCCGATGTCTTCATCAGCATCACCACGCCGAAATTCGCCGCGCAGGCGATCAAGAAGGCGGCCGAGATCAACTGGCATCCGGTCCACATCATCTCCAACGTCTCCGCGTCGGTCGGCGGCGTGCTCGAGCCGGCGGGCCTCGAGATATCGCAAGGCATCCTGTCGGCGAGCTACACCAAGGACGGCTCCGACCCGCAATGGAACGCCGATGACGGCATGAAGAAGTTCTACAATTTCCTCGCGCAATACGATCCCCAGGCCAACAAGCTCGATGCCGGCGTAGTGTTCGGCTATGCCGCGGCGCAGACCATGGTGAAGGTGCTGCAGATGTGCGGCGACGAGCTCACCCATGAGAACGTCATGAAGCAGGCCGCTTCCTTGAAGGATTTCGAGCCCGATACGCTCTTGCCCGGCATCAAGATCAACACCGCGCCGGACAATTTCGCGCCGATCGAGCAGCTCCAGATGATGCGGTTCAAGGGCAAGAAATGGGAGCTGTTCGGCGACATCATCTCGAGCGAGCCGGGACATTGAGCTCTTCGAGAATGGCGCAACTTGAAGTCGCCCTAGAAGAGTAGCGCAATTCAGGATCAATTCGTTAACGCAAGCTACGAGTTTCACTACTCGGAATATTCCGCGCCGCATCGATCAAATTGCGCGCGCTGCGACAGTTGCCGAGGCGTTTTTCTTGCTGGCCCGACAGGAAGGGTATTCAATGTGCGCAGGAGCGACGCAAACGAGCGCTCCCGATCAAAATAAAAGACACATTGAAACCGACCAAGGGAGAACAAGATGCCTGCAATGCATGTGCGGCTGGGGGCCCTTGCGGCCGCCCTCGCAGTGGCTGCTGCCTTTTCCACCGCAGCGTCAGCGCAAAAGAAATACGACACCGGCGCGTCCGACACCGAAATCAAGATCGGCAACATCATGCCCTATAGCGGCCCCGCTTCGGCCTATGGCGTGATTGGCAAGACCCAGGAAGCCTACTTCAGGAAGATCAATGCGGAGGGCGGGATCAACGGCCGCAAGATCAACTTCATCAGCTACGACGATGCCTACTCGCCGCCGAAGACGGTGGAGCAGGCGCGCAAGCTTGTCGAAAGCGACGAAGTGCTGCTGATCTTCAACTCGCTCGGCACGCCGCCGAACTCAGCGATCCAGAAGTACATGAACTCCAAGAAGGTGCCGCAGTTGTTCGTCGCCACCGGGGCCACGAAATGGAACGATCCGCAGAACTTCCCCTGGACCATGGGCTGGCAGCCCAACTACCAGAGCGAATCCATCATCTACGCCAAATACATCCTGAAGAACCATCCCGACGCCAAGATTGCCGTGCTGTATCAGAATGACGACTACGGCAAGGACTATCTGAAGGGATTCAAGGACGGGCTCGGCGCCAAGGCCGCCTCGATGATTGTAGTCGAGGAAAGCTATGAGGTCTCGGAGCCGACCGTCGACTCTCACATTGTCAAACTCAAATCGATCGGGGCTGACGTCTTCTTCAACATCAGCACGCCGAAATTCGCCGCGCAGGCGATCAAGAAGAATGCGGAGATCGGCTGGAAGCCGATCCACTTCCTCAACAACGTGTCGGCATCGATCGGCAGCGTGATCAAACCGGCCGGCTTCGAGGCTGCGCAGGGCATCATCTCGTCGCAATACTTCAAAGACCCGACCGACCCGCAATGGAAGAACGACCCCAGCATGAAGGCCTGGAACGAATTCCTCGACAAATACTATCCGGAGGCAAACCGGGCCGACGCCTCGGTCATGTACGGCTATATCGTCTCGCAAGGGCTCGTGCACGTATTGAAGGCTTGCGGTGATAATCTGACCCGCGAGAACGTCATGAAGCAGGCCGCCAGCCTGAGAGATTTCGAACCGGCCGGACTACTTCCGGGAGTCAAGGTTAACACCAGCCCCACGGACTTCGCCCCCATCTCGCAGGTGCAACTGGAGCGGTTCAAGGGCGAGACCTGGGAGCTGTTCGGCGAAGTGATCAGCGGTGACGTCGGCGGGTAAACTCGCCCACCGCCGGTCAATGACTATTAAAGAAGCAGCCCCTGCGACCAGGTCGCAGGGGCTTTGTCTTGAAGCTGTCTGCCAAATCGTATTGAATTGACGCTGCGTCGCCAAAAACAATCAAGACAAGAAAAGGGATGCACACACCAAGAAAATAGGGAGATAGGAATGCCCGCTGTCACCGGCAAAATTGCGGCCGCGTCACTGGCACTTGCGCTCATTGCGTCCTCGGCCTCTACTGCATCGGCCCAGAAGAAATACGACACCGGCGCGACCGACACCGAGATCAAGATCGGCAACATCATGCCCTATAGCGGACCGGCGTCCGCCTACGGCATCATCGGGCGGACCGAAGCCGCCTATTTCAAGAAGATCAACGACGAAGGCGGCATCAATGGCCGCAAGATCAATTTCATCTCGTACGACGACGCCTATTCGCCGCCGAAGACGGTGGAGCAGGCGCGCAAGCTGGTCGAGAGCGACGAGGTGCTGTTCATCTTCAACTCGCTCGGCACGCCGCCGAACTCGGCAATCCACAAATACATGAACTCGAAGAAGGTGCCGCAGCTGTTCGTCGCCACGGGCGCCACCAAGTGGAACGATCCGCAGAACTTCCCCTGGACCATGGGCTGGCAGCCCAACTACCAGAGCGAGACGCAGATCTATGCGAAGTGGCTGCTCAAGAACAAGCCGGACGCCAAGATCGCCGTGCTCTACCAGAACGACGATTACGGCAAGGACTATCTGAAGGGCCTGAAGGACGGTCTGGGAGCGAAGGCTGCCTCGATGATCGTGATCGAGGAGAGCTACGAGACCTCGGAGCCGACCATCGACAATCACATCGTCAAGCTGAAGTCGACCGGCGCCGACGTCTTCATGAACATCACGACGCCGAAATTCGCGGCGCAGGCGATCAAGAAGAACTCAGAGATCGGCTGGAAGCCGCTGCACTTCCTCAACAACGTCTCGGCCTCCGTCGGCAGCGTGATGAAGCCCGCCGGCTTCGAGAACGGCCAGGACATCATCTCGGCCGACTATCTCAAGGACGTGTCGGATCCCGCGTGGACCAACGATCCCGGCATGAAGGACTTTTTGGCGTTCATGACCAAATACTTCCCCGAAGGCGACAAGCTCGATAAGGGCACCATCGTCGGCTATGCCGTAGCCCAGACGCTGGTTCAGGTCTTGAAGCAGTGCGGCGACGATCTCACGCGCGAGAACCTCATGAAGCAGGCGGCGAGTCTAAAGGACTTCCGCACCGAGGCGCTGTTGCCGGGCGTGAAGATCAACACCTCGCCGACCGATTTCGCGCCGATCAGCCAGCTCCAACTCGAGAAGTTCAAGGGCGAGAAGTGGGAACTGTTCGGCGACGTGATCAGCGCCGACGCGGGCGGCTAGCCGGCTCGGCCAGATGACGATGAGAGCCCCCTGCGAGATGATCGCAGGGGGTTTTGCTGCGCCGATTATGATCACGCGATTGCACAATCGAATGATGGCAAAGCCCGCTTACGCTTTCGCGCCCGATGCGGTAGGCAGATGGACGGCGATTTCGTCGCCATTGTTCTAGTCCGCCGAAGGCTTTTCGTCATGACCGACCGACGTCCGCTGCTCCGCGCGCTCTACGACGCCGCCGTTGCCGCCGCGCATCCGAGTACAATTCTGGCGCCGCACTTGCGGCCCGCACCGAAGGGACGCGTGATCTGCCTTGCCGCCGGCAAGGGCGCGGGCGCAATGGCCGCCGCGGCCGAGCGGCATTATCTCGACACGCTCAAGCTTGCGCCGGAGCGCCTCGTCGGCATCGCCACCACGCGCCACGGCTATGGCGTGCCGACGCGCCGGATCCGCGTGGTCGAGGCCGGCCACCCCGTGCCTGACGAGGCCGGCCTCAAGGGCGCCGCCGACACGCTCGCGCTCGCCGGCGAGGCCGGGCCGGACGATCTGCTTCTGGTGCTGCTGACCGGCGGCGGCTCGGCGAACTGGATCGCGCCGGTGGACGGCATCAGCTTTGCGCAGAAGCAGGCGGTCAACAAGGCGCTGCTGCGTTCCGGCGCGCCGATCGGCGAGATGAATGTCGTGCGCAAGCATCTCTCGCGCATCAAGGGCGGCCGTCTCGCGCGCGCCGGCAAGAATGCCGCCGAGATCGTCACCCTCGCGATCTCCGACGTGCCGCATGACGATCCGTCCGCGATCGCGTCCGGTCCCACCGTGCCGGACCCGACCACGCTGGCCGATGCGCGCGCGATCGTCGCGAAGTACAGGCTCGCCGTCGACGATGCCGTCCGCCGCGCGCTCGACGATCCCAATAGCGAAAGCTGCAAGCCAGGCGATGCCGCCTTTGCGCGCGCGTCATTCGAATTGATCGCTCGCCCCAAGCAGTCGCTCGATGCCGCGGTGAAGCTCGCCAAGGACGCCGGCTACGAGACGATCGATCTCGGCGCCGATCTCGAAGGCGAAGCGCGCGAGGTCGCCGCCGACCACGCAAGGCTCGCGCTCGAGGCCCGCGCGCAGGGCAAGCGCGTTGCGATCCTCTCCGGCGGCGAGCTCACGGTCACCGTCCGCGGCCATGGGCGCGGCGGCCCCAACCAGGAATACGCGCTGGCGCTCGCCGCACTGCTCAAGGACACGCCCGATATCTCCGCGCTTGCCGGCGACACCGACGGCGCCGACGGCGGCGCCGGCCATCCCACCGACCCCGCCGGCGCGCTGATCGACGCCGCCACCTTCGCGAAGATGAAGGCACAGGGGCTCCAGCCGCAGGCCTATCTGGACAACAACGACGCGACCACGTTCTTCGAGACGACCGGAGATCTGCTGATGCCAGGCCCGACGCTGACCAACGTCAACGACATTCGCGTGATTTTGGTGGATTGAGGCCCCTGCTCCAATGACGGTGTCATTCCCCGCGAAGGCGGGGAATCCAGTACGCCGCGGCCCATCCGTATCCTACCGCGGCCTCTGGAATACTGGATCGTCCGGTCAAGCCGGACGATGACAGCCGGGCCAGAGCACAGCCCTCAGAACTCGTTCGCGATCTTCGCGAGCATGGCGAGCAGGGCTTCGCGGTTGGCTTGCCCGAGCAGCTCGTTCAGCCGCGACTCGTGCTTGGTGGCGACGAGCTTCTTGGCGCGCGTCAGCACAGCCTTGCCCTTGTCGGTCAGCACCAGGATGTGCGAGCGACGATCGTTGGTGGAGCGGATCCGCGCGCAGAGATCGCGGCTCTCCAGATTGTCGAGCATGGCCACGAAGTTCGGGCGCAGGATGCCGAGGGTGGAGGCGATCTCGGTCTGGTTACGGCCCGGATTCTTCTCGACCAGCAGCAGCACGGAGAACTGCGCGGGCGTGAGCTGGAGCGAGGCCATGCAGCGCAGGAAGTTCTCGAACACCTTGAGCTGTGCCCGCTTCAGGACATAGCCGAGCTGTTCGGAGAGCTCACCAAGCTGGAGGGCTTCAGCGTGATTCTGGCCTTGCGCCTCGGCCGCGTCCTTGCGGACCTTGGCCGCGCCGCCGGGCTTTTCGGAAGACTTTTCAGCGGTTCTGGAAACGGTCATCGCCTCGTGCTCGTAATCCCGCTAAATTCGGGTCGGGTCGTTCCCACCCTTGATGTTATATTTGATAATTGTTATGGACCATATCAAATATCGTCAGTCCTTTTCAATGGCTGTGAGCGGGCCGTCCACCGCAATCGCGGAAACCGGTCCTTGATCTTTAGGGGGAGCGTCCGGTCTTGAATACCACCATCATGCTGTTCCTGCTGCAGGACGGCATCACCAATGGCGCTATCTACGCGCTGCTCGGCCTGGCGCTGGTGCTGGTGTTCGCCGTCACCCGCGTGATCCTCATCCCCCAGGGCGAATTCGTCACCTATGGGGCGCTGACCTATGCCTCGCTGGCCGCGGGCCAGATGCCGGGCACGGCAAAGCTCGCGCTCGCTTTGGGCCTCGGCGCCTTCGCCTTCGACCTGTTCGTCGCGCGCAAGGCGCTGCACGGCCGGCTGATCCTGCGCAGCGTCATCACCAACATCGTGCTGCCGGCCATCGTGCTGGCGCTGACCGTTTACTTCGCCAGCCAGAAGCCGCCGGTCGCGGTCTGCATCGCGCTGTCGCTGGTGATCGTCGCGATGATCGGCCTGTATCTCTACCGTATCGCCTTCCAGCCGCTGGCGCACACCTCCGTGCTGGTGCTGCTGATCGCATCGGTGGGCGTCCATCTCGCACTTCAGGGATTGGGCCTGCTGTTCTTCGGCGCCGAAGGCCAGCGCGGACCCGCCGTGCTGTCCGGATCTTTCACCGCCGGCGCACTGCGCTTCACCGGGCAGAGCATCGCCGTCTACGGCATCACCATCGCCTTCATCGTCGGGCTCTGGCTGTTCTTCGGGCTGACGCTCTACGGCAAGGCGCTGCGCGCGACCGCCGTGAACCGGCTCGGGGCGCGGCTTGCGGGCATCCGCACCACGCTGTCGGGGCAGATCGCATTCCTGCTGGCGTCCGTGATCGGCGCGCTGTCGGGCATCATGATCGTGCCGATCACGACGCTCTATTACGACTCCGGCTTCCTGATCGGCCTGAAAGGCTTCGTCGCCGCGATCATCGGCGGTCTCGTCAGCTACCCCCTTACCGCAGTCGCAGCGCTGGTCGTCGGCATCGTCGAGGCGTTCTCGTCGTTTTACGCCTCCAACTACAAGGAGGTGATCGTTTTCATGCTGTTGATCCCGGTGCTGCTGTTGCGCTCGCTCGCCGCGCCCGCGGTCGAGGAAGAGAAGGACTGACGCCAAGATGCAGAGCCGTCTCCCCATCCTCATCTTCGCATCTGCGATGGCGGCGATCCCGTTTGTCCCCGGCATGCCGCCGTTCTGGATCGTGCTGCTCGACAATATCGGCCTTGCCGCCCTGGTCGCGATGGGCCTCGTGCTGCTGACCGGCGTCGGCGGCCTGACCTCGTTCGGCCAGGCCGCTTTCGTCGGCTTCGGCGCCTACACCAGTGCGGTGCTGTCGACGGCCTACGGAATGTCGCCCTGGCTGACGCTGCCGCTGTCGCTCCTGGTCAGCGGATCGCTGGCGGTGCTGCTCGGCCTCGTCACGGTCCGCCTCTCCGGCCACTATTTGCCGCTCGGCACGCTCGCCTGGGGCCTCGGCCTGTTCTACCTGTTCAGCAAGCTCGAATTTCTGGGGCGCAACGACGGCATCTCGGCGATTCCGCCGCTGTCAATCGGGACGTTCAAGATGCTCTCGCCCGGCTCGATCTATTACGCGATCTGGGTCGCCGTGATCGTCTCGGCCGTGCTGACGATGAACCTGCTGGACTCCCGCACCGGCCGCGCCATCCGTGCGCTGCGCCGCGGACACGTCGCGGCCGAGGCGTTCGGCGTGCACACGCCGCGGGCAAAGCTGCTGGTGTTCATCCATGCCGCGGTGCTCGCCGGCCTGTCCGGCTGGCTCTACGCCCATCTTCAGCGCGCGGTGAACCCGACGCCGTTCGGCGCGCAGGCCGGCATCGAATATCTCTTCATCGCGGTGGTCGGCGGCGCCGGCTATGTCTGGGGCGGCGTGCTCGGGGCGGCCATCGTCGTGGTGCTGAAAGAGGTGCTGCAGAGCTATTTGCCGCTGATCCTGCCCGGCTCCGGCCAGGTCGAGACCATCGTGTTCGGCATCATGCTGGTGGCGCTGCTGCAACTCGCGCCCGGCGGCCTCTGGCCGTGGCTGATGTCGTTCCTGCCCGAGCGCACCCGCGGCAAGAAGCCGGACACCTCGCTGAAACTGGAACAGCGGACCCGCGCTCCCGGGGAGACCAGCGTCCTGCTCCAGGTCGAGAAGGCGCGAAAACAGTTCGGCGGCGTGATCGCCGTCAACAACGTCTCCTTCGACGTCCAGGCGCGCGAGATCGTCGCGCTGATCGGGCCGAACGGCGCCGGCAAGAGCACCACGTTCAATTTGATCACCGGGGTGCTGTCGGCCACATCGGGCTCGATCTCGGTGCTCGGCAACAAGCTCGACAACGCGCCGCCGCAGGAGATCGTCAAGCTCGGCATCTCCCGCACCTTCCAGCACGTCAAGCTGGTCCCCGACATGACCGTGCTGGAGAACGTCGCGATCGGCGCGCATCTGCGCGGCCATTCCGGCCCGATCTCCTCGATGCTGCGGCTCGACCGCACCGATGAGGCAAAACTGCTCGCGGAAGCCGCCCGCCAGATCGAGCGCGTCGGCCTCGCCGAGCAGATGCACCAGCTTGCCGGCAGCCTCTCGCTCGGCCAGCAGCGCATCGTCGAGATCGCGCGTGCGCTGTGCGTCGATCCAATGCTGCTGCTGCTCGACGAGCCGGCCGCGGGCCTGCGCCACATGGAGAAGCAGCGCCTCGCAACGCTGCTGCGCGAGCTGCGCGACGGCGGCATGAGCGTGCTGCTGGTCGAGCACGACATGGGCTTCGTGATGAACCTCGCCGACCGCATCGTGGTGCTCGATTTCGGCACCAAGATCGCGGAGGGCACGCCCGCCACGATCAAGACCAACCCCGAAGTGATCAAGGCCTATCTCGGAGTGGCGGCATGAGCGCGCTGTTGTCCGTCACCGACGCGCATGTCGCCTATGGCAAGGTCGAGGCCGTGCGCGCGGTCTCGCTCGAGGTCGGCCAGAACCAGATCGTCACCATCGTCGGCGCCAACGGCGCCGGCAAGACCACGCTGCTCTCCGCTATCATGGGCATCCTGCCCCTGAAGGGCCGCGTCGCCTTCGCCGGCCAGGACCTCGCCCGGCTCGACATCGAGGATCGCGTCGCGATGGGGCTTGGCCTCGTCCCCGAGCACCGCGAATTGTTCGTGACCATGAATGTCGAGGACAATCTCGAGCTCGGCGCCTTCCGCATCGAGCGAAGCAGGGCGAAGGCCTCGATGGAGCGCGTCTACACGCTGTTTCCGCGGCTGAAGGAGCGCCGCAAGCAGCTCGCCGGCACGCTGTCCGGCGGCGAGCAGCAGATGCTCGCGATGGGCCGCGCGCTGATGGGCGAGCCCAAGCTCCTGATGCTGGATGAGCCGAGCCTCGGCCTCGCCCCCATCATCGTCGCCGACATCTTCCGCATCGTCGCCGAACTGCGCGCCGCCGGCGTCTCTGTGCTGCTGGTCGAGCAGAACGCGCAGGCCGCGCTGAAGATCGCGGATCAGGCCTATGTGATGGAGCTCGGCGAGTTCGTGCTCAGCGGCAAGGCTAGCGACATCGCCGCGAACGAGCGGGTGGCGGCGAGCTATCTCGGCTTCCAGCACGAAGGCGCAAGTGTGTTGTAAGCTGGTAGGGCCCTGTCAAGCTGGGGAGAGTGCGCGCAGGGCCAAGCGGCATCGTTCATCGCGCAGTACCGATGAGATGCGGAAAGTCCGCTTGAAGTTGCCCCTCTTGCGGTTACTGCGGCGCGCCATCGACTGCGAAGATACGAAAATGGCCATACCTTTCGCCGACGGTACGGGCGGCCTTGTATTCCGGCGAATGTCGCCACTTCATCATTTGTCCGACCGACTCCCATCGGACGAGAACGACACGTCCCTTCGGCGGATCTCCGTCGATTGAGACCCCGCTTCCGCCCCCGAGATAGCGTCCTCCGTACGTCTGAAGGCTCTCACGCGCCAGAGGAGCGAATTCCTTTGCGAACCCGGCGGGATCGATCACCGTGTTATCTTCGATCATATAAACGGGCGGCTGCGACTGCGCATGAAGAGCGTGAACGCCGAAGCTACCGATACCGATCCCCGCTGCCAGCGCCGCAGCCACCGCGAATGAATTCTTCATGATAGATTCCCTCCTGTCACTTCGATTGGGCGCCGAGCATGATCGGGGTGAGCTGGATTAGCTTGAGCGACTTCACCATCTTCTCCACTGTCGTCTTGTATTTCTTGAAATGATCCGATCCGAGGTGAGCTTCGTAGGCGCTCCTGTCCCGGTAGACCTCGAAGACCTTGACGTGGGTGGGGTCGCCTTTTTCGGAAACGGCGTACAGCACCAGGACGCCCGGCTCCTTGCGAATTGCCGCGTCGATCTGCTCCTGCACTGCGGCCCTGTAGGCATCCAATTGGACGGGATAGACCTCGATCTCCGCCACTTGGACGTACTGTTCGTCCGCCTGCTGGGCGCCGGCGCCGCCGGTGAGCGCCGTAGCCAGCATGGATGCGCCGAGAACAAAAAGCTGCTTTGCGATCACCATTTTCTCCTAACTGGCGCGATTGCCGAGCTTCATCTCGTTTCCGTTAGTTCACTTTGAGGCTGGGAGTTCGCGTCGCGCGGCACGAACTTGATGGTCGGGGAGCGGGCGCGGCTTCTCAGCCGAAATCAAGTTCGGCGGTATTGTTCGTCGCTTACCTTTTCCAACCAGTCGACGTTCTTGCCGTTGAGCGATTCCTGAATGGCGATGTGTGTCATCGCCGTCGTCGGCGACGCACCGTGCCAATGTCTCAAGCCGGGCGGAAACCAAACCACGTCGCCCGGACGGACTTCTTCGACGGGCCCGCCATCGCGCTGCACCCATCCCAGACCGGCCGTGATGATCAGCGTCTGGCCGAGCGGATGCGTGTGCCACGCCGTGCGTGCCCCGGGTTCGAAGGTGACTTGGCCACCGCCCACCCGCGCCGGGTCCGGCGCCTGAAACAGCGGATCCACGCGGACCGATCCGGTGAACCAGTCCGGAGAGCCTTTGGCGGAGGGCCGAGAGCCGTTTCGTTTAATGTCCATATCCATATGCGAACTCCTTTGCGCGTTCGCGCTGTCTGCGTTGGCGCTCGTCGCGGCGAGCGCAGCAAGGCCTACGGTGGCGATGATCGCTTGTCGGCGCGAGTACGACATTGCTACCGGGGCCTCTTCTCGATGACGTCCTTGATGACCGGCGCGGCCGAGAACGCGTTGGGCCAACCTGCGTAGAAAGCGAGATGTCCGACCACCTCTCCGGTCTCCTCCTTGGTCAACCCGTTATCCATCGCCCGGTTCAAATGGTAGGTGATCTGCGGGACCTGGCCGATCGCAACCAGGGCGCTGACGGTGACCAGGCTGCGGTCCCGCGGCGCTAGTCCCGGCCTCAGCCAGAGATCTCTAAACAGGACATCCGTTGTGTACTGGACCAGACTGGGGGTGATCTGTCCGAATTGCTGCGCGACGCGCGTGGCCCGCTGGGCCTCCGCCGCCTCGTCGAGCGGTAGCTGAGGACCGGAAGCCGGAGGGAGCTGATCGGCTCCAATGTTGCGGCTCTTGAACACGTCCTTCGCCGCTGAAACGGCGTCGATGGCATTGGCCCAGCCGGTATAGAACGCAAGATGCGTGATGATCTCCGAGATCTCGGCGGGCTTCACGCCATGGTCGAGCGCGCGATTGAGATAGAACGGCAGTTCGACCGTCTGATCGCGTGCGATCAGCGCGGCGACTGTAACGATGCTTCGGTCGCGCGGCGACATTCCTGGGCGCTTCCAGAGGTCGCTGAGCACGACGCCCTTCGCATAATTTTCGAGGGCGGGCGCGACGGCACGAAGGTCTTCGGTTGTGGGCATGGCTTTCAATCCTTCGATGGTTGCCTGTTGACCGCTGGCCGTGCCGGCGGCGATCAATAATGAAAGTACGGTTGCTGCGAGCAATTTCATTGCGCTTGTCCTCCGATGGTCCCTGGGCATGCTATGAGCCATGACGCGACGAGCGCGGCGCAAAGCACGGTGATGGCGCTGACGAGAAACACGACGTTCAAGCCGGCCCCTTTCGCGACCAACCCAAGCCCCGGGCTTGCGAGCCCCTGAGCCAGGTCGATGAAGGCGGTGTATGCTCCCATCGCAAGGCCGCGGCTCTGTGCCGGCACCCGCCGGACGGCTTCGCCGAAGCCGGGATAGACCAGCGAAAACCCGAATCCCGTGAGAGCGGCCCCGAGCAGCGCCAGATCGGGACAAGCGGCCAGCCACATCAGCGCCTGGCCGGTTGTTTCGATCAGGACGCAGAACAGCGCGACCTTGGCGCCGCCAAACCTGTCGGCTGCATGGCTGAAGAAAACGCGCGCGAAGATGAATGCGACGGCGTAGGCGGTGTATGCGAACCAGCCTTGCGTCCAGCCGCGATTAGCAAACAGCAACGCTGCGAACGTGGTCACGGCCCCAAATCCCACACTGCCCAGCGCCGAGCCGAGACCCGGTACCCACACCCCTCCAAACACTTTGACGAACGATAAGCGGGCGCGCGGCACCGGCACGACAGCGGGAAGCGGCGCAACAGCGACGCCGCAAACGGACGAGGATCGATAGTCTCTTGCATGGTTACAACGGACATCGCGTTCCTGGGATTTCGTCGCTTCGCGGCCCTCGTGCGGCCGCCGGTCAACTCGCTAGGTAAGCGCTTGGGGCCCCGGGGATTAGATGATAAAACTCAATTGGATTTATTGGGATACCCTATAAATGAAACGCGCCGACGCAAGCGACCTTCTCGCCTTCCTGGCGGTAGCGCGGGAACGCAGTTTCACCCGGGCGGCGGCCCGGCTCGCGATTTCCCAGCCGACCTTGAGCCAGACCATCCAAAGTCTGGAAGAGCGGCTGGGCGTCAGGTTGCTAAATCGCACGACCCGGAGCGTCACGCCGACGCAGGCCGGCGAGCGGCTACTGCTCACGATCGGGCCCAAGTTCGACGAAATGGACGTCGAACTCGGGGCGTTGAGCGAACTGCGCGAGAAACCGGCCGGAACGATCCGGATCACCGCGACGGAGTATGCCGCGCAGGCGATCCTCATGCCCGCCATGGCTAAGCTCGTACCGCAGTATCCTGACATCAAACTCGAGGTGATGATCGACGTCGGCCTGACGAACATCGTGGCGGCCCAGTACGACGCCGGGATCCGGCCCGGCGAGCTAGTGGCCAAGGACATGATCGCAGTCCGGGTCGGTCCGGACCTGCGCATGGCCGTTGTGGGCTCGCCGTCTTATTTCGTGTCCAGAAAGAGACCGCGAACGCCACCGGAGCTGACCCAGCACAACTGCATCAACCTCCACCTGCCCACGCATGGCGGGAGCTTGTATGCTTGGGAGTTCGAAAAGAGCGGCCGCGAACTCAACGTGCGCGTCGAAGGGCAACTCGTCTTCAACAGCTCTGGCGCCCTGCTGCACGCCGCCCTACAGGGTCTCGGCCTGGCCTACCTGACCGAAGGTCAGGTTCAGCCCTACCTGTCGAGCGGCAAGCTTGTCCGAATTTTGGCGGACTGGTGCCCGCCATTCTCCGGCTATCACCTATACTATCCCAGCCGACGGCAAACTTCGCCAGCGTTTTCGCTGTTGGTGGACGCCCTTCGCTATCGAGGGAAACGCTGAATACTTTTGAAGATTACCAGTCAATTTCAGCGAAGATGCGAAGGTCCGTGGCAAAGCCGTCGCGTTCCGACCAACCACACAGGATGGCGTCTTCAACGTCGTCTCGGAACCCAGACGATTGCAACCATCGACATCCGGCCTCTCGACGGAAAGCCCAGAAAGTATCCACGATGTCTTTGAACATCCGTCCACGATCTCCCCGGTCTGATCACCGCGCAAGCCGCTCTAGCTTTCGCTCGAAGGTAGGCTTGCTTTTTCCTTCAATGCCGCCACCTCCGCCTCCAGTTCCGCGATCCGCTGATCCCTCGCCGCCAGCGCGGCCGCGACATCGCCTGCGTCGAACTTCTGCGGAATGTGCTGCGGGCAGTTGGTATCCCATGCCGTGATCTTGAACAGGATCACCTGCTCCGGCCGCGCGCGATACCCCTTGGGCATCAGCGATGCCGTCAGCGCCTCGTCGTCCTCGACCACGCGGGCCTCGCCCCAGATCTTCACCCGACGGCGATGGGCGTAGTCCATCACGAAGATGTAGGCCTTGGGATTTTCGGAGAGGTTTCCCTGCGTGATGTATTGCCGGTTGCCGGCATAGTCCGTGAAGGCCAGCGTCTGCTTGTCGAGCACCTTCAAGAAGCCCTTCGGCCCGCCGCGGTGCTGGATGTAAGGCTGGCCATCCGCCGAGGCGGTGGCGAAATAGAAGCTGTCGGCGCCGGCGAGGAATGCCGCGAGGTCTTCGTCCACCTCAGTGCGCCAGCCCCGCTGCTCGGCATGCGCATAGCCTTCACGTGATCCCTTCCGGGTCTGGATCGATTTTACCGCGGGCGAGAAGGCCACGTCGCTGGCGAAAGTGTGGGTTGCCGTCATCGGAATATCTCCTGAATCCCGGCGCATTCCTGCGTCTTCGCCATGAAAGATGGATCTCTCAGCAGCTAAAACAATCAGCCCGCTTGACACTTCATCATTGCGATATATGCAATAATTCGATGGACCGTCTCGAAGCCATGCACGTCTTCATCACCGTCGCCGATCTGCGCGGCTTTGCGCCGGCGGCGCGAAAGCTGCGGCTGTCGCCCTCGGCGGTGACGCGGCTGATCGCGGCGCTGGAGGAGCATCTCGGCGCGCGGTTGTTGCAGCGGACCACGCGGCAGGTGACGCTCACCGATGTCGGCACGCGCTATCTGGAGCGCGCCCGGCGAATTCTCGCCGATGTCGAGGAGGCCGACGGCTCTGCACGTGAGGAGCGCAACCGGCCGAGCGGACGGCTGGTGGTATCGGCGCCGGTCGGCTTCGGCCGGCTCCATGTCGGGCCGGTCATGACCGCCTACCTCAAGCGCTACCCCGAGGTCGCGTGCGAATTGCGGCTGTCGGACAACCTCGTCAATCTCGTCGAAGACGCCGTCGACGCCGCGGTGCGGATCGGCCACCTCGCCGATTCCTCGCTGGTGGCACGCCAGGTCGGCGAGATGCGGCGGATCGTCGTGGCCGCGCCCGGCTATCTCAAGCGGCATGGCGAGCCGAAGACGCCGGAGGCGCTCCCCTCGCACCAGACCATCCAGTTCGGCCCTTGGCCCGCATGGCGCTTTCTGCGCGAGGGCCGCGATGTCGAGGTGACGCCGGCGCCGCGATTCATCAGCAACAGCGCCGACGCAGCCTTGCAGTATGCCGAAGCCGGCGGCGGCGTGACGCGTGTGCTGGCCTATCAGGCCGCCGAAGGGCTGAAGCGCGGGCGGCTCAGAATCGTGCTGGCGAAATACGAGCAGCCGGCGCTGCCGATCCACATCGTCTACCCGACCTCGCGCCTGCTCTCGGCCAAGGTGCGGGCGTTCATCGATCTCGTGGTGGAAACGGCGGCGTGGAAGTTTGGGTGAAGCCGTCATTCCGGGGCGGTCCGAAGGACCGAACCCGGAATCTCGAGATTCTCTGGTGCGCAAGTGCGCACCATAGTTCTCGCTTCGCGAGCCCCGGAATGACGGTTAGCCCTTCTTCGGCACCACGCGGAACGTCCCGCTCGCGCGCGCGATCACGGCATCGTCGGCCTTGATCAGGCTCTGCGCAAAGCAGATCGTCTTCCCGGTCTTGATGACGTCGCTCTCGATCGAGCACCATTGGCCGATCTCGGCGGAGCCGACAAAATCGATCGAAAGCGAGACCGTCACGAACGACGTGGTCCAGTTCGTCACCTGCGCGCAGCTGTAGCCCATGGCATTGTCGGCAAGTGCGGCGATCAGACCGCCATGGATCAGGCCGCGGCCATTGGTGTGCGGCCTTGCCAGACGAAGGCCAATGATGACGGCCCTCTCGGTCTTCTTCGCGTAGATCGGCTCCCAAGGTTCGGTGAGCGGGCTCTTGCGGGACAACGGCTCGAAGCCGTCGGGGATGGGGCTGGTGGTCATGCGTGCCTCGCGTCATTGGCTGGGGACCATAGAACGCGATGTGGATGACGGTTTCACCGCCTACAAAGTTTTAAACGGGATTTGCGCGGGTGTTTGAAACGGGCGCCACCGTCATTGCGAGGAGCTCGCGACAAAATTGCGAAGCAATTTGCGCTGATGCGACGAAGCAATCCAGAATCCTTCCGCGGAGGTGTCTGGATTGCTTCGCTTCGCTCGCAATGACGGGGTGTGCGGCGCCGCCACGTCTCCCTAAAACGGCAGCCCCACGTAATTCTCCGACAGCGACGTCATCGCGGCCTGCGACTGCGTCACGTAGTCGAGCTCGGCGAGCTGGATGCGCGCGCCGATGGAGCCGGTGTCGGGGAATTTGTGCAGCATCGAGGTCATCCACCAGGAGAAGCGCACCGCTTTCCAGACCCGCGCCAGCGCCTTCTCCGAGTAAGCGTCGATGCCGGCGCTCGATTTCTCGTCATAGAACTCGCGGAATGCGCTCGACAAATAATGCGCGTCGCTCGCGGCGAGGTTCAGTCCCTTGGCACCGGTCGGCGGCACGATGTGGGCGGCATCGCCGCACAGGAACATCCTGCCAAAGCGCATCGGCTCGGCGACGAAGCTGCGCAGCGGCGCGATGCTTTTCTCGATCGACGGCCCCGTGACGAGGCTGTCGGCCGCCTCCTGGTCGAGCCGGCGCTTCAGCTCGTCCCAGAAGCGATTGTCGGGCCACTGGTCGACATGGTCGTCGAGCGAGCATTGCACGTAATACCGGCTGCGCTTCATGGAGCGCATGGTGCAGAGCGCAAAGCCGCGGGCGTGGTTGGAGTAGATCAGCTCGTGGCTGACCGGCGGCGTCTCGGAGAGAATGCCGAGCCAGCCGAACGGGTAAATGCGCTCGAACTCCTCGATCGCCGAGGGCGGAACGCTGGCGCGGCTGACGCCGTGAAAGCCGTCGCAACCGGCGATGAAATCGCAATCGATCTCGTGAGTGATGCCGTCCTTGACCCAGGTTACGCGCGGGTGACTGCCGTCGAAGCCATGCGGCTGCACATCCCTGGCCTCGTAGACCGAGGTCAGACCGGCGGCCTTGCGCGCATTCATCAGGTCGAGCGTGACCTCGGTCTGGCCGTAGATCATCACGGTCTTGCCGGTCGCGCCCTTCATGTCGATGCGGTGACGGCGGCCGGAAAACGCGAGCTCGATGCCCTCATGCACCAGGCCCTCGGCATGCGCCCGTGCGCCGGCGCCGATCTGGTCGAGCAGGGAGACCGTTCCCTCCTCCAGAAGACCGGCGCGGATGCGTCCGAGCACGTAATCCGGGCTCTGCCTCTCCAGAATCACATTGTCGATGCCGTATTTGTGCAGCAGTTGCCCAAGCAACAATCCGGCCGGCCCGGCCCCGATGATTGCGACTTTTGTCCGCAATACTTGCTCCTCCCGATCCTGTAGGCTTTGGTCGCGGCTCGCTTGTCGCGATCGTCCGCGCGCGATAATTATATCATATAATCGTTGGGCAAAAGGGGCGTGCACGTCGCCGGAGCGCGACAAATCCATGCAACATGGCTGACGTAGATGTCGCGCCAGTTCCGGCTTGAACGCGCCAGCCAATTAGATAACATGTTAATTAAAGACGGGGCCATCGAAGCCCGCCGTCACAAAGAGGGAGAGACGCGTGATGAGGAAGGTCTGTTTGGCTTTGCTGCTGGCAGCAAGCGTGAGTCCTGCGTTGGCGCAGGACAAGACTTTTGACCTGAAGGTCTCGCACTGGGTGCCGGCGTCGCATCCGCTGCAAAAGTCGCTGGAAGACTGGGTGGCCGCAGTGAACAAGGATTCCGGCGGCACCATCACGGGGAAGGTGTTTCCGGCCCAGCAGCTCGGCAAGGCGTTCGATCATTACGACATGGCGCGCGACGGCATCGCCGACGTCACCTACGTCAATCCCGGCTACCAGCCCGGCCGTTTCCCGATCGTCGGCGCCGGCGAATTGCCGTTCCTGATCTCGGACGCCAAGGGCGGCTCGATGGGCCTGGATGCCTGGTATCGCAAATATGCCGAGAAGGAGATGAAGGACGTCAAATACTGCCTCGCCTTCGTCCACTCCCCCTCCTCCTTCCATTCCAAGACCAAGAAGATCGTGGCGCCGGAGGACGTGAAGGGGCTGAAGATCCGCCCGGCGCACGCCACCATGGCGAACTTCGTCACCTCGCTCGGCGGCACCAACGTGCAGTCGTCCGCGCCTGAAGTGCGCGACATCATCGAGCGCGGTGTCGCCGACGGCGTCACCTTCCCCTGGGGTTCCCTGGTGCTGTTCGGCATCGACAAGGTGACCAAATACGACATGGAAGCGCCGCTCTACACCACGACCTTCGTGTTCGTGATCAACAAGGACAAGTACAATGCGATGTCCGACAAGCAGAAGGCTGCGATCGACAAGAATTGCACGGTCGAGATGGCGGGCGTGGTCGGCGAGCACTGGGGCAAGTTCGAGGATGCCGGCATCGACAAGGTCAAGGCGGAATCCGGCCACGAGGTCTACAAGCTGACGCCGGAACAGACCGCCGCCTGGAAGAAGGCCGCCGATCCGCTGGTCAAGACCTGGAGCGACGGCGCCAAGAAGGCCGGCGCCGACCCGGACGCCGCACTCGCGGATTTGAAGGCGTCGCTCAAGAAGTACAACGCGCTGGCGGAGTGAGGCCCAAGTGCGGCCACCCATTCTATCTTCTCCCTCGCCCCGTTCTTACGGGGAGACGGTTGGGGTGAGGGGCCGCTTCCGCAAAAACAGTGACAGAGGGACTCGCGGAGAGTCCCCCTCACCCGCCACGCTTCGGACGATGCTTCGCATCGCTCGGCGCGTGTCGGCTTCTCCCCGCAGGCGGGGAGAGGCGAAGGACCGCGGCTGGAGTCGAGAGCAAGAATGGACATCGCACAGGACACACCCGTGAAGCGCTCCTGGATGGACCGCGTCATCGACACCATCGAATGGATCGCCGCCGGCTTCGTCGGCATCGTCGCGCTCGACATCTTCCTGTCGGTGCTGCTGCGCAACACACTGAACTATTCAATCCCCGACAGCTTCGACATCGGCCGCATGCTGCTCGGCATTCTCATCTTCTGGGGCATCGCGGCGACCTCCTATCGCGGCACCCACATCACGGTCGACCTCGTCTGGGGCAATGTCGGGCCGCGCCATCAGCGCTGGATCGACGTGTTTGCGACGCTGGTGCTGCTGTTCGTGGTCAGCGTGCAGACCTGGACGCTGTTCGACAAGGTGCGCGGCACCTACAACGACAACGTCCAGACCTTCGACATGCACATGCCGACCTGGCCGTTCTTCGCGGTCGCCTGGATTGGCGACGTCTCGGCGGTGTTGCTGATCGCGATCCGCACCTACCGTTTGATCTTCCATCCCGAAGACATGCACGACCCCAAGCTGAAGGCGACGGAGTAATCATGAGCACCGATGCCGTCGCCTTAATCGGCTTCGTTTCCCTGTTTGTCCTGATGCTGCTGCGCGTGCCGGTCGGCATGGCCATGGGCCTCGTCGGCGTCACCGGCTTCGCCTATCTCGTCAACGGGACGGCGGCGCTGAAGCTGGTCGGCCAGACCTCGATGCGCACGGTGACCGACTACACGTTCGGCGTGATCCCGATGTTTTTGCTGATGGGCTCCTTCGTCAGCAATTCCGGCATGAGCAAGGAACTGTTCCGGGCCGCCAACGGCTTCGTCGGTCACATGCGCGGCGGCCTCGGCATTGCCACCGTCGGCGCCTGCGGCGGCTTCGCCGCGATCTGCGGCTCCTCGGTCGCGACCGCCGCAACCTTCTCCGCCGTCGCCTATCCCGAGATGCGCCGCTTCGGCTATCCGCAGTCCTTTGCCACCGGCGTAATCGCGGCGGGCGGCACGCTGGGTGCGATGCTGCCGCCCTCCACCGTGCTCGCGGTCTACGGCATCATCACCGAGCAGGACATCGGAAAACTCTTCATCGCCGGCATCATTCCGGGCCTGCTGGCGATGACCATGTACATGATCACGATCTTCCTGATCGGCTATTTCCGGCCGGACTTCCTGCCCAAGGGCAAGGTGCTGCCGTGGCGCGAGCGTTTTGCCGGCCTGAAGGACATCTGGGCGCCGGTCTTGCTGTTCGTGTTCGTGATCGGCGGCCTCTACGGCCTGCCGTTCCTGCCGCGCTTCACGCCGACGGAGGCCGGCGGCGTCGGCGCCGCCGGCGCCTTCATCATCGGCGTCGTCACCGGCCGGCTCGACCGCGAGAAGATTCTCGCCTCGCTGCTGCAGGCAACTCGCACCGCGGCCGCCGTATTCACCGTGCTGATCGGCGCGCTGATCTTCGGCTATTTCCTCACGGTGACGCAGACGCCGCAGAAGGTGACCGAGTTCCTCACCGGTCTCGGCCTTGGTCCCTATGGCGTGCTGGCGCTGATCATGGTGATGTATCTGGTGCTCGGCTGCCTGATGGACGCCATGGCGATGATCATCCTGACCGTTCCGATCATCTTCCCCGTCATCACGCACCTCGGCTTCGACCCGATCTGGTTCGGCGTCATCATCGTCATGACCGTCGAGCTCGGCCTGATCCATCCGCCGGTCGGCATGAACGTCTTCGTCATCAAAAGCGTGGTGAAGGACGTGTCGTTCTCCACCATCTTCAAGGGCGTGATCCCGTTCGTGGCAACGGACCTCGTGCGGCTGGTGATTTTGATCGCCTTCCCGCTGCTGGCCACATGGCTGCCGACGCGGATGATGGCGCATTGAGGAGGTGAAGCAATGACGACACCCACCCTCGAAACCAAATACGTCTTCACCATCACCGCCAGAATCGGCGACGTCGTCACCGCCGGCGAGACCGGCATCGGCGTTCGCCGCATCATTCCGATCCTCGGCGGCGAGGTGAGGGGCGCGATATCAGGCAAGGTGCTCCCATTCGGCGCCGACTTCCAGACCATCCGCCCCAACGAGCTGATCGACCTCGAGGCGAAATACGCCTTCGAGACCGACGACGGCGCCATCGTTTACGTCGAGAACAAGGGCATGCGCTTCGGCCCGGTCGAGCTTCTGCAAAAGCTCAAGCGCGGTGAGCCGGTCGATCCGAAGCTGATCTATTTCCGCACCGTGCCCCGGTTCGAAACGGGGCGCGAGAAGTACCGCTGGCTGATGGAGCACATCTTCGTCGGCTCGGCCGCGCGGCATGCGGATCGCGTGGTGATCGACGTGCATCAGGTGATATGAGCCCCGGATTGACAAATCTGTCCGATGTGTATAAATACACACGATGAATGGCCGAGAAATTATCTCGGCCCTTCAGAGGGATGGCTGGGTGCAAGTGGCTCAAAAAGGCAGCCACATCCAGTTCAAGCATCCGACGAAAAAGGGCCGCGTCACGGTCGCTCATCCAAAGCGGGACGTCCCGCTGGGGACACTGAAGAGCATTGAACAGCAGTCCGGTCTGAAGCTGAGGTGAGCGCCATGCGCCATTACATTGGTCTGATCCGCAAGGACGCCGACAGCGATTTCGGCGTGTCGTTTCCCGATCTGCCGGGCCTCGTGACCGCAGGGACCACGCTGGACGAAGCGCGCGACATGGCCGAGGAAGCGCTGGCGTTTCACCTCGAAGGCATGGCGGAAGACGGAGAAGCGATCCCGGAGCCTTCGTCGCTCGAAGAGATCATGTCGGATCCCGAGAACCGTTCGGGCGTCGCCATTCTGGTATCGGTGAAGGACGATCAGCCAAAGATCGTACGCGTCAATGTTACCATGCCCGGTGATGTCCTGGAGCAGATCGACAGGTTCGCCGAGGCTCACGGCTACACGCGATCGGGGCTGCTTGCTCAGGCCGCGAAGAAGATGATGACCGAAGCCGCCTGAGGCGCTTCCACCCGTTGCGTCCAATGCGGCGCCCAGTCGCCTGACATTTTTCCGTTCGCAGGAGACTTCCAAAGCACAACAGCGGAGCCTCCCTTGTTGACTCCCCCAGAATTCGTTATACAACATAACTATTCTGACAAGGACGCAAATGACACAGGGAAACGCCGAGACCGCGGACGCGGGCGCCTCCGGGCTATTGAGGATCGAGCGGGCGGACCGGGTTCTGACCGTGGGCCTGAACCGGCCGGCCAAGCGCAATGCGCTCAACGACGGCATCATCCTGGAAATCGGCGAGTGCTTTGCATCGCTGCCCGAAGACATCGGTGCGGTCGTCATCCACGGCATCGGCGATCATTTCTCCAGCGGTCTCGATCTTTCGGAACTCCAGGACCATGACGCCACCGGCGGCTTGCTGCATTCGCAGATGTGGCACCGGGTGTTCGACCGTATCCAGTACAGCCGCGTGCCCGTGATCGCCGCGCTCCGGGGCGCTGTGATCGGCGGCGGGCTGGAACTCGCCTGCGCCGCGCATATCCGCGTCGCCGAGCCTTCGACCTATTTTGCGCTGCCGGAGGGGCAGCGCGGCATCTTCGTTGGCGGCGGCGGCTCGGTGCGGCTGCCACGGCTGATCGGCGTTGCCCGGATGATGGACATGATGTTGACGGGGCGCGTCTATAGCGCGACCGAAGGCGCCTCCTACGGCTTTGCGCAATATGTGACGGAAGCCGGCAACGGGCTCGGCAAGGCGCTGGAGCTTGCGACCAAGGTCGCCGCCAACGCTCCGCTGACGAACTTCGCCGTGCTCCAGGCACTGCCGATGATCGCGGAAGCCAATCCGCAAACCGGCCTGCTGATGGAATCGCTGATGGCGACGGTGGCGCAGAGCGACAAAGAGGCCAAGCGCAGGATCCGCGAGTTCCTCGAACACAAGACCGCCAAGGTAAAGCCGAAGTCATGACCGCACAGCCGTCCTCTTCCAGCATGGAGCGCGGCGCAAGCACTTCCCCGCTGCGTCCCATCTCGTTCGGCGATCCCGTCGTCGATATCGAGCGGCGCGACGACGGCACGATCTATCTGCGGCCCAAGCAGCCGCTCGGCGACTATCCCGTCCGCATCACCGACCGCCTGCATCACTGGGCGACGACGACGCCGGACCGCGTCTTCATGGCGGAGCGCCAAGGCGGCCGCGGTTGGCGCAAGATCACCTACGCCGAGCTGCTCACCGCGAGCCGGCATATCGCCTCAGGGCTGATTGCGCGCGGCCTGTCGGCGGAGCGGCCGGTCGTGATCCTCTCCGGCAATTCGATCGACCACGCGCTGCTCGCGTTCGGCGCGTTCTATGCCGGCATTCCGTTCTGCCCGGTATCGCCGGCCTACTCGCTGGTGTCGAAGGATTACGGCAAGCTCTCCTACCTGATGAAGCTGCTGACGCCGGGCCTCGTCTTCGCCGAGGACGCCGACAAGTTCGCCGACGCGCTCGCCGCCAATGTTTCGCTCGGCACCGAGATCGCCGCATCCTATGGCAGCGTGCCCGGGCGCGATGTCACCCTGCTCGCCGATCTCATGGCCGCGCCGATCCGCGGCGATCTCGACGCGGTGCACGGCAACATTGGCCCGGATACGATCGCAAAATTCCTGCTGACCTCGGGCTCGACCGGCAATCCCAAGGCCGTCATCAACACCCAGCGCATGATCTGTGCCAATCAGGTGATGCTGCGCGAGACACTCGCCTTCCTCAAGGACGAACCGCCCGTCATCATCGACTGGCTGCCCTGGAATCACACCTTTGGCGGCAACCATAATATCGGGCTGACGCTTTACAACGGCGGCTCGATGTATCTGGACGCCGGCAAGCCGGTGCCCGGCGGCATCGAGGAAACCGTGCGCAATCTCCAGGAGATTTCGCCGACGGTCTATTTCAATGTGCCCAAGGGCTACGAGTCCCTGCTGCCCTATCTGCGCGACGACCAGGGCCTGCGCGCAAAATTCTTCGACCGGCTGCATGCGATGTTCTTCTCCGGCGCCGCGCTGTCGCCGTTCGTCTGGAACAGCCTCGACGAGCTCGCGGTGAAGGAGAAGGGGTATCGCGTGCCGATGCTGACCGGCTTAGGCGCGACCGAGACCGCGCCGTTCTTCATGTCGGTCAATCCGCGCACCAGCCGCTCCGGCCACGTCGGACTTCCCGTGTCCGGCAACGACGCCAAGCTGGTGCCGAACAACGGCAAGCTGGAAGTGCGCTGCAAGGGGCCGAACGTCATGCCTGGCTACTGGCGCCAGCCCGACATCACGGCGAAATCGTTCGACGAAGAAGGCTTCTACAAGCTCGGCGATGCGCTCAAGCCCGTCGATCCCGATGATTTCAATGCCGGCTTCGATTTCGACGGCCGCATCGGCGAGGATTTCAAGCTTGGCAGCGGCACCTGGGTCAGCGTCGGCCCCTTGCGCGCGCGCTTCGTTGCGGCATGCGCACCGCTGGTGCGCGACGTCGTCATCGCCGGCATCAACCGCGATGAGATCTCCGCGCTGGTTGTGCTCGACCTCGACGGCTGCCGCCTGGTCAACCCGACGCTGCCGGCCGACGATCTCACGGTGACCGCCCGCGACCGGCTGGTCCGTGAGGCCTTCCGCGAGCGCCTGACGGGCTTCCTGGCCTCGGCCACGGGATCCTCGACCCGGATCACCCGTGCGATCCTGCTGGATACGCCGCTCTCGATCGACAAGGGAGAGGTCACCGACAAGGGCTCGATCAACCAGCGCGCGGTGCTGGAACATCGGGGCGCATTGATCGAGGAGCTCTATGCTGCCAATCCATCGGACCGTGTGATATCGGTCGGCTAAGAAACCATCGCACCAGGAGAACGCCATGTTGTTGAAGGATCAGGCAGCCATCGTCACCGGCGGTGCATCGGGACTGGGCGCGGCCACCGCGCGCAAGCTTGCAGCGCAGGGCGCCAGGGTCGCGGTTTGTGACCTCAATGCCAAGCTTGCAGAAACCGTTGCCGCCGAGATCAAGGGCGTCGCGGTGACCTGCGACGTCTCCGATGCGGCTTCCGCTGAAGCTGCGATCGCGCAGGCGACCAAGGCGCACGGCCCCGCGCGCGTGCTGGTCAATTGCGCCGGCATCGGCGTTGCCAAGCGCGTGGTCGGCCGCGACGGCCCGATGGCGCTTGCCGATTTCGACAAGGTGATCAAGGTCAATTTGATCGGCACCTTCAACATGCTGCGCCTCGCCGCGGCCGAGATGTCCAAGCTCGAGCCGCAAGCGACCGGCGAGCGCGGCGTCATCATCAACACCGCCTCCGTCGCCGCCTATGACGGCCAGATCGGCCAGTCGGCCTATTCGGCCTCCAAGGGCGGCATCGTCGGCATGACGCTGCCGATCGCACGCGAGCTGGCGCAGTTCGGCGTCCGCGTGCTGACGATCGCACCCGGCCTGTTCCTGACGCCGCTGCTCGCCAATTTGCCGCAGGAAGCCCAGGACTCGCTCGCTGCCGCGATCCCCTTCCCGCGCCGGCTCGGCCATGCCGATGAGTTCGCGGCGCTGGCGCTGCACATGGTCGAGAATTCATACCTGAACGGCGAAGTGGTGCGCCTCGACGGCTCGCTGCGCATGGCGCCGAAGTAGGGGAATCGTATGTTCGTGAACCGGCGCGAGGTGCAGATCCAGTGGGGCGACTGCGACCCCGCCAACATCGTCTACTACCCGCGCTATTTCGCGATGTTCGACGATTCGACGTCGACCCTGTTCGAGGTCGCCGGCTTCTCCAAGCAGGATCTGGTCCGGAAATACGGCCTGGTGGGGATCCCCATGGTCGACACGCGGTCCAGGTTCTACATCCCCTCGACCTATGGCGACTGGATCACCATCGAAACCAAGATCGAGAGCATCAAGCGCTCGAGCTTCGAGGTGAAGCACAACGTCTACAAGGGCGAGTCGCTCGCGATCGAAGGGTTCGAGACCCGCGTGCTGGTCGGCCGCGATCCCGTTAACCCCGACAAGCTGAAATCGGCACCATTTCCGGCGGAAATGGTGGCCAAGTTCACGGGGAGTTAGGCCTGGAGCTAAATCGCCGCATCACCGAAAGAGGGGGCTGAATTACCCCCCGAATTCTGCTTTCAAAGAAACACGTCAAGGGAGGAATAATAGATGAAACGCTTTTACCTGACCGCCGCCGTGGCTGCGGCGTCGCTTGCCCTACCGGCGCTGCCAGCGCTCGCCCAGACCAGCGAAGTCACCATCGGCATCACCACCACCACGACCGGCCCGGGTGCCGCGCTCGGCATTCCCGAGCGCAACGCGCTGGAGTTCGTGCCGAAGGAGATCGGCGGCGTGCCGCTGAAGGTGATCGTGCTCGACGACGGCGGCGATCCCACCACGGCGACCACCAACGCCCGCCGCTTCGTCACCGAATCCAAGGCCGACATCATCATGGGCTCGGCACTGACGCCGCCGACGATCGCGGTCTCCAACGTTGCCAACGAAGCCGGCATTCCGCATTTCGGCCTGGCGCCGTTCCCGATCACGCCGGAGCGCATGAAGTGGTCGGTGGCGATGCCGCAGCCGATCCCGATCGTGGGCAAGGTGCTCTACGACCACATGAAAGCCAAGGGCGTGAAGACCGTCGGCTATATCGGCTACTCCGACTCCTATGGCGATCTCTGGTTCAACGACCTGAAAGCGCAGGCCGTGCCGATGGGCATCACCATCGCCGACGAGGAGCGCTTCGCCCGTCCCGACACCTCGGTGACCGGACAGGTGCTGAAGCTCGTCGCCGCCAACCCCGATGCGATCCTGGTCGGCGCGTCCGGCACCGCGGCCGCGCTGCCGCAGACCGAACTGCGCGAGCGCGGCTATCAGGGCCTAATCTACCAGACCCATGGTGCCGCCAGCATGGACTTCATCCGCATCGCCGGCAAAGCCGCCGAAGGCGTGCTGATGGCTTCCGGTCCCGTCATGGACCCGGAGGATCAGCCGGACGAGGCCGCCACCAAGAAGCCGGGCCTCGCGCTCAACTCGGCCTATGAGGCCAAGTACGGCCCGAACAGCCGCAGCCAGTTCGCCGGCCATTCCTACGATGCGTTCGAGATCCTCAAGCGGATCATCCCGGCGGCGCTGAAAACCGCAAAACCCGGCACGCCGGAATTCCGCGAAGCGATCCGCCAGGCGCTGCTGTCGGAGAAGGAGCTGGCCGCGAGCCAGGGCGTCTACAACTTCACCGAAAAGGACCGCTACGGCCTCGACGAGCGCTCACGCATCCTGCTCACGGTGAAGAACGGCAAGTACACGCTGGTGGAGTAGGCGCGGAGCAGTTTTGAGACGACGAGAGCCGGCCCGGCGGGCCGGCTCTTTTGTTTTGCGCCCTCGAAACAACGCTACGCCGCCTGCCGCAGCGGGGCCCAGGCGAACTCCGGATAGTAATTGTCCATCATGCGATCGACATAGGCGGTGAGGTTCGGGAAGCCCTCGGCCCGCTGCCGCAGCCCGGACTCGAAGAACGGAGTCAGCATTCCCGCGAGCATACCAAAGGCGGTGGCATCGACGCCGCAGGGCTTGCTGCCCATCAGATACGACTTGTCGCCGAGCTGCACCGAGAGCGCGAACAGCGAGCGGACCGCAAGATCGACGTCGTCATCGGGCGCGTGGCGGCCGAGCCCCGAGAGCAGATAGTTCTCGGCGACGCGGAACTGGGCATCCTCGCGCAGCTTCTCGCGATTGTGCTCCGGCGCGCCGTCGAAGAAATGCGCAGGTCCCTTGGCGAAATTGACCGGATCGACCCAGCGCGCTCCGACCAGCGCCCAGTAGACATGATGCTCGATCATGCGCTCGAACGCCCAGGCCTGCGCGCGTTCCTGCAACGAGAGTCCGGCGTCGAAGTCGAAGCCATAGCGGCGCTCGAGATGGGCGCGGATGAAGGTGGAATCGGCCACCGCCTCGCCGCCGTCGTCGATGAACGGCAGCTGCCCCTTCGGCGAGGCCGGCGGCATCGCGCGCTCCTTCCGGTAGGGCAATCCCGCCATCTTGAGCTGCACCTCCGTCTTGGTGACAAAGGGGCTGATTTCCGGCAGGCCGAAGCCGGCGCCAAAGCCATAAAGCGTGATCATGAAAGCTCTCCTGAACGAAGCGAAAGATTGACGGAACCTAGTGCCGGGCTGCTGCCACCATGGTGGCAGCAGCCGTGATATCTTCTGCGAAACGGGCCCCTCGCCAGGCGCGGCCCATCACATGGCGGGCCAGCGCGTCCGCTGCCTGGATCAGCGAACGTGTCACCACGCTTGCGAATGCAAATCGGAGGTCGACAGCCATGAGATCGAACGAAACGAGGCGGCCGAACGCCCGGGCTTGCCACATCTGGGCGCGCCACAGCGGAGCGGCCGGGCCGAAATGGGTCGGAATGATCATGGACAAATCCTCTTCAGTCGATGTGTTGTCCCGGTATAGAACTCCCCTGCTGCCAACATCCTGTCAGCAGCCGCGCGGCGCGTTCTGAAAAAATCATCGGTAAGAGAACTGTCATGAGACGCGCCGACCGGCTGTTTCAGATCATCCAGGTGCTGAGGCGCACGCGTAAGCCGTTGACGGCGGACGCCATCGCGGCCGAGCTCGAAACCTCGAAGCGCACCATCTACCGCGACATCGCAACCCTGATCGGCCAGCGCGTTCCGATCCGCGGCGAGGCCGGCATGGGCTACATCCTGGAGAAAGGTTTCGACCTGCCGCCCTTGATGCTGACGCCGGACGAGATCGAGGCCGCAGTGCTGGGCGCGCAATGGGTCGCGGGCCATGCCGATTCGGCGTTGGCGCGCGCGGCTGAAGACCTGATGGCCAAGATCGCCGACACCGTGCCCGAGCGCCTGCGTCCCTTCGTGCTGGAGCCGGCGAGCCGGGCGCGGCCGAGCTGGAACAGGGAGCCGGACCGCCTGGACATGGCGCGCACGCGCACCCAGATCCACGAAGGCAAGAAGATCATGCTGCGCTATCGCGACGAGCAGGGCCGCCCCAGCGAGCGCATGATCTGGCCGATCTCGGTCGGCTATCTCGAAGCCGTGCGCCTGCTCGCGGCCTGGTGCGAGCTGCGCGGCGACTTCCGCAGCTTCCGCACCGACCGCGTGGTGGATGCGAGCTATCTCGACGAAAGATATCCGGAGCGGCGCGACGTGCTACGTGCAAGATGGCGCCAGAGCCTGGTCTGGGGCCCGCCAAAGGACACGTGAGCACGATGGAAGAGACCTCCCCCCTCGATCCGTCGAGCTGTTGCCAGAGCTGCGGCGCCTGCTGCGGCTATTCCGAGAACTGGCCGCGCTTCTCGATCGAGAGCGACGAGGAGCTCGCTGCAATCCCGGAAGCGCTCGTCAACGCGCGCCAATCCGGCATGCGCTGCGAAGGCGATCGCTGTTCGGCGTTGCGGGGAGAGATCGGAAAGCAGACGGCCTGCGGCATTTATGAGGTGCGGCCGGAGGTCTGTCGCACATGCATGCCGGGCGACGCCGAATGCGCGATGGCACGGCGGAAATTCGGGCTGCCGGTGATAGAGACCGTTTAGGCCGGAACGGCTTCGCCGATCTCGTCGTCGATCTCGTCATCGAGCGGCGCGAGCACCGAGAGCGGCTTGGTCGACAAGGTGATCGGCTTGCGGCCCCCCGACAGCGACGGCGACGATTTGGCCGCGCCCGCGCGCGACAGCGCGTAGAGCGTCGAGCCGACACGGCCGCCGTTCTCGATCAGGTCGCGCTCGCTGCAGCTGCCCGCGATCGCGACCGCCAGCGAATGCAGATGGCTGCGGCGATAGCAGAACAGCGCCAGCCTGGCGCGTGCGTCAGGGGAAACACTCTCAACCAGCCTCGGCAGGCCGCTCTCGCTGGCGCGATACATCTCGCCAAGGAGCTCGTCGCGGACCGGGCAGAAATCGCTTTCAAAGGTATCGCGGCTTGAAAACATTGCAGTTCTCCCTCGCATGGGAAGATGCAGCGCAATTGTCTAACGAAAGGTTAACCACGCTGCCCGGTAGTCACCCGGGGTGGTTGCCCGCCGGCCGGGAATCAGGGGCCAGACCTGCTGCTTGCCGTCATTCCGGGGCGGTCCGCAGGACCGAACCCGGAATCTCGAGGTTCCGGGTTCTCGCTTCGCGCGCCCCGGAACGACAGTGCGCAATCAGTCAGTTCGCCGCCATGAAGATGGAGAGGCCGAACCCGGTCAGATGGTGCAGCGCCTGGTCGACGCCGATCAGGGTCCAGAACCAGGGATGCGCGAGATCGACGCCGAAATTGGCCGAGACCATACCCTTGGCGCGGTCGATCGTGATGTGGATCACGAAGTCGATGAACGCGACGAACCAGAATTTGGGCGCCACGATCAGGATCAGCGGCAGCGCAACCGCAAGGTGGATCAGGCAATGCACCAGAAGCGGGAGGGCCCAGCCGTGCTTCTGATCCTTGCCCTGCGCCATCCAGGCGGTCTGGAGAACGAAATCGGCGATGATGTGCTTGAAGGTGAGCAACAACATCCAGCCAATGAGCGCCTCGACCGGAATCGCCGATGACAGGGGTGGAAACGACAAGCTGACGCCCTCATTGACGTGACAAGAAAAATTGGAGCGTTCAGCGCAACTTCTTCTTGGACCGGTCAAATCGCCGGGACGTGTGATTTATGACATCTCCCGCGGCGGAATGCAGCCGGGGGGAACCGGAAAATCGCCAACTGTGGCTAACTGGTGATAGGATGACCAATCGCCGCGCCGGATCGAGTAACGTTACCTTCGGCTCGAAATTTGCTTTCCGGTTTCGGCGCGCTATCATTGTCGGCAGGGAAATACCGTTCTTTTTTCAGACGTTTAGGAATTGCAGGGCGCCCGCCGCGATCATATCCGCGAGCCGGCCAGCCCCCAGCAGGAATAAGGCCAGAGTGCTGCCATGAGTACTGACACGAGTACTGAAGGCCCCACCACGTCACCGGTCGAGCCGCCGCCGCGGCGTCCCAAAGTGATCAAGACCAATCAACAGCAGGTCCTCCTCTACGTCGTGCTGACCCTGCTGCTGTCGCTCGCCACGGTGTGGGGCGGCCGCGCGCTGGTACACAATTCGGAGACGCTGACCTTTGCCGTCGGCGCCCCCAACAGCGACGAGGCGATGTTCGCCGCCAAGCTCGCCACCGTGCTGAAGAACAACGCCTCGCGTCTCCGGATCAAGGTCGTCAACAATCCAGACAACGCCAGGGCGCTCGCCCAGTTCGACCGCAAGCAGGCCGACCTCGCCGTGCTGCGCACCGACGCCAAGGTGCCGCCGCGGGCGCGCACGCTCGCGATCCTCGAGCACGATCTCGTGCTGCTGCTCGGCCCCGGCAACAAGAAGATCAAGTCACTTGCCGAGCTGAAGAAGAAGAAGGTCGCGGTCGTGGCCGAAAGCGAGGCCTCGCTCGCCTTCGTGCGCAGCATTCTCGACATCCCCGATGGTCCTGACGCCGCGCGGATCCAGATGGCGCCGCAGGGCGCCACGCTCGACAAGCTGTTTGCGCCGGGAAACGGCTTCGGCGCGGTGATCGCCATCGTCCATGCCTCGAGGGCGGTGCGCGACAAGGCCTATGAGCAAGTCGCCAGGCGCGGCGGCTTCACGCTGAATGCGATCGACGAGGCCAAGGCGCTGGCGCGCAAGATCCCCGGCATTTCCGGCGAGACGCTCACCGCGGGCACGCTGTCCGCATCGCCTGAAATTCCCGCCGACGACCTCGACACGATCGGCCTCGAATGGCTCCTGGTGACGCAATCGAAGATGTCGCCGTCGACAGCGGGCGAGCTCGCGCGCACCGTCTACGAGAACAAGTCCGCGCTCGGGCTCGACAATGGTTTTGCCACCAGGATCGAGCCGGCCTCCGTCGAGAAGGACGCCTTCGTGATCGCGCATCAGGGGGCGGTCGACTACATCAACGACGACACCAAATCGTTCATGGATAAGTACAGCGACCTGATGTATCTGGGCGCCGCCGCGCTCAGCGTCATCGGCTCGATCTTCGCCGCCATCTACACCAAGATCACAAGGATCGCGCCGGAGAAGGCCAGCGAGCTCTCAACCGCCATCCTCGACGTCGGCGAGCGCATCGAGCACGCGCATTCGCTGGATCAGCTCGAGTGCCTCCAGGACGAGCTGGAAGGAATATTGCGCGGCGCCGTCATCGGCCTCAGGGACGGCACGATCAGCACCGACGGGCTCGACACTTTCAAGCTCGGCTACGAGTTCGTCCGCGACGAGATCGGCATGCGCCGCGACTATCTCAAGCGCCATGCCGTCGAGGCTGACAAGGCCGCCCAGGATATGGCCCTTCCCCAGCACGACGAGAGCAATATCGTGGTGGTGAAGACCGCTCAGAACGCCTGACCTATCGACGGCCTTGCGGCGACAGCTTGCCGAACCTCCCGCGAAGCAGCGGGCCCGATACGGGAACCGTCCCCGCCCACAACCGTTTTCCCCCGGGATACAACCGGAGAACGCAGCATGCGTACGCTCCTCATCATGATCCTTCTGGGGATGCTGGCGGCGGCTGGTTATTTCGCCTATTCGGCAATGGCGGTCGAGGGAGAGCCGATCCCGACGGAAGGCTATGTGGCGCTTGCGCTGGGGGCGGGTTTTTCCATCGTCGTCGGCATCGGCCTGATGATGCTGCTTTTTTTCAGCAGTCGCCGCGGCTACGACGAGCCGCCACATTTCAGGTAGCGACCTGGGCCGGCCCCGGCACCGGACCGCGCGCGCCCTGGTCCACGATATTCAGGCGCCTCAGGGGCCGTCGTTGACGGCCCCTGCCCGGGCGGGCACTTTGGCGACGGCGTCCCAGCCGGGACCGCAAGAGCCAAGTCCAAGAACCAAGACCGAGCCCGCCTTCCCGCATGTCCAAGCCGTTGATTCCCGCTTTGGCCCAGTTCGTGGCCGCCACGGCCGGCCGCAACATGACCACGGCGGCCTACGTGGCTGTGACCGTTGGCGTGCTCAGCATGGTGCTGCTGACGGTTGGCCCGGCCTATCAGACGGTCCATGGCTGGGTCGATGCCCTGCTGTGGGCCTGCCTGGTCTATTTCGTGTTCGAATGGGTGGTTCGGCTGCGCCACATGGCGCAGCAGGGACGTCTTGCGCTCTACATGTCCTCGTCCGCCGGGCTGGTCGATGCCGTCGGCGCGCTGGCCGTACCGGCCGCGCTGCTGCTCGGCGTCGAGGCGAAAACGGCCTGGCTGCTCAGCGTGCTCTGGGTGCTGAAAGTGGTGCCGGGCATTCCCGGCCTGCGGCAGCTGCGCCGGGTGCTGGTGCTGGAATCGGGACCGCTGGTCAGCGTGCTCGTGATCTTCCTGATGGTGGTCTTCCTTGCCTCCGTCGCCGAATATTTCCTGGAGCGGGACGTGCAGCCCCAGACTTTCGGCAGCATCCCCGCCGCGCTGTGGTGGGCTGTCGCCACGCTGACGACAACGGGCTATGGCGACGTCGTGCCCGTGACGCCGCTCGGACGCATGGTGGCGGCGCTGGTGATGATCTCCGGCCTCGGCGTGTTCGGCCTGTGGACGGGTATTTTGGCGACCGGATTTGCCGCCGAGACCCGGCGCGACAATTTCCTCAAGACCTGGGAATCCGTCAGCAAGGTGCCGTTCTTCGCGGCGCTCGGGCCCGCGGCGATCGCCGACGTCACCCACATGCTGCGCACCATGGAGCTGCCGGCACGCACCATGATCATCCGCAAGGGCGCGCAGGGCGACTGCATGTATTTCATTGCCGCCGGCGAGGTCGAGGTCGACCTGCCCGGCAAGAAGGTGCGGCTCGGCGAGGGCGCCTTCTTCGGCGAGATGGCGCTGCTCGGCAACAACAAGCGCGGCGCCAATGTCTCGACCACGAAAGTGTCGCGGCTGCTGGTGCTCGACCTCGTCGATTTCCGCGTGCTGATGGCGCGGCACCCGGATCTGGCGGAGACCATCGACGCCGAGGCCAAACGGCGCACGCTCGAAAACAAGTAAATGGAGACAAGAATGTCGGATCTCACCGACGCGCCTTCCGGCCCCGTGCTCGAAATCACCGGCGCACGCGCCACCATCCGGCCTCAACCGTCCCAAACATCTCAACCGGCTCCAGGCCGAGGATCTGGGCGAACTGATAAAACTGTTCGACCGGGTCGAGGCCGATCCTGATATCCGGGTGCTGGTGCTGACAGGCACGGGCCGGGCCTTTTCGGCAGGCTATGACCTTAACTCGGTCGCCGAGCGCGCGGTCAGCGCGAGCGAGCAGCAGAGTGCGGGCTCCGCGTTCGAGGTGGTCGTCAACAAACTGGAGGATCTGGGTGTGCCGACGATCTGCCGGCTCAACGGCGGCGTCTATGGCGGCTCGACCGACCTCGCGCTGGCCTGCGATTTTCGCATCGGCGTCGACACCGCCGAGATGTTCATGCCGGCGGCGCGGCTCGGACTGCATTACTACCGAAGCGGCATCAAGCGCTACGTGACACGGCTCGGCGTCGACAACGCGAAGAAGCTGTTCCTCACCGCGCAGAAAATCACCGCGCCGGAGATGCTGCGGATCGGCTATCTCACCGCCATGGTGCCGGTGGAATTGCTGGATGAAGAGGTCGACAAGCTCGCGGGCGTCCTCGCCGGCAACGCACCGCAGGCGATGCGCGGCATGAAGCGCGCGATCAACGATTTCGCCCGCGGCGAACTCGATGAGCAAGCCGCCGACCAGCGCCACCGCGACAGCATGCGCGGTGACGAGATCAAGGAAGGCATCAGGGCGTTTGCGGAGAAGCGGGCGCCAAAATTCTGATCACGCCCGCTTCGACCGCATCGCGCGCACCTGCGTGAGCTTGGGATCGCGGACGAACGCCTGATATTGTTTGCTGTCGACGGCGTAGATCGCGATCCGGCCTTCACTGTCGGCATGAACGCCCCAGCCGAAGCGCTTGCCCAGGCTCGACGCCCTCATGCACGCCTCCCCCCGGGAGAAGAACGCTTCACGCGCCGCGCGCTTCTCCGCTTTCGCCGCCTTCCCATCGAGCTCGCGTCCCGGCGCAGACGTCGCGAAGATCACGTCGTCGGACGTGTATTTGTAAGGCGCCTTGGCAATCATCCCGTATTGCAGGCACGCCACCGTCGGCTTTCCCGCGCGCAACGGCGGCGCCTCGCCAGTACGCGCGGGACAGTCTTCGGCAACACGGATAAAGGTGTTGAAGCAGTTGGTCGTGTGCGTCGGCTTCGTCATCTGCAACCCTGGTTCATTCAACCACCAGCAGCCGCGGCATGCTGCGCCGCCATCTCGGCATCGGCGGCATTGATCCGCTGGAACGCGGGACGCGAGGTCATGCGCTCGGCATAGCGAACGAAGACGTCGTTTTTCGGCACGATGCCGAACATCATGGTCCAGCTGAACGCGACGCCCCACAGCACGTCCGCCGCGGTCATGCGCTCGCCGAGCAGATACGGCCCCTTCAACAGCTGCGACTCGAGCGCACCGAGCATCGTGTCGTAGTCGGCATAGGGCGATTGCGTGATCGGCGCCGGCTCGCGCTGCATGAACTTGTCGATCAGGGCCGGCTCGAACGAGGCACCGTAATAGGCGATCCAGCGCAGGTAAGGACCGCGCAGCGGATCGTTCAGCGCCGGCGTCAGGCCCGCGTTCGGGAAGAGATCGGCGAGATAGATGGTGATGGCGACCTGCTCGGTCACAAGCGCGTCGCCATGACGGATCGCCGGCACCTTGCCGAGCGGGTTGATCGCGAGATAGTCGGGCTTGCGCTGCTCGCCAGCCTTCATGTTGAGGACATGGAGATCGTAGGGCGCGCCCAGCTCCTCCAGCAGCACCCGCGTGCCGGTGGCGCGGCTTTGCGGGGAGTAATAGAGGGTGATGCGGTTCGGATCGGTCATGGCAGGTCTCCATCTGGCCCTTCGGCGGATGCGCATCTCTAGCAAAGCATACCTGACATCCTATGTCAGGTATGCTTTATGGGATCATGCGCGCCAGCCGAATGCTGTCGATCCTCACCACCCTCCAGGCCAGGGGACAGGTCACCGCGCCCGAGCTTGCGGAGGCCTGCGAAGTCTCGGTGCGCACGATCTATCGCGACATCGACGCGCTCGCGGCCTCCGGCGTCCCTGTCTATGCCGATCGCGGCGCGGAGGGCGGCTATCGCCTGCTCGACGGCTATCGCGTGCGGCTGAATGGATTGTCGCAGAGCGAGGCGGAAGCGCTGTTCCTCGGGGCATTGCCCGGCCCTGCCGCGGCGCTCGGACTGGATGCCGCGATGCTCGCCGCGCAGAACAAGCTGATGGCGGCGCTGCCTGCCAATTTGCGCGAGGACGCCGGGCGGATGCAGGAGCGATTTCATCTGGATGCGCCGGGCTGGTTCGGCGAGACGGAGGAGCCGAAGCATCTGCGCGCCGTTGCCGGCGCGGCCCTGCGCGGGACGCTGATCAAGATCCGCTACCAGAGCTGGCGTTCAGAGAAGCAGCGCCGCGTCGCACCGCTCGGCCTGGTACTGAAGGGCGGCAGTTGGTATCTCGCAGGCCAGGTCGACGGCAGCGTGCGCACCTATCGCATCGCGCGCGTGCTCGACTGCGCGGTGCTGGAGGATCGCTTCGATCGTCCCGCCGGTTTCGATCTCGCCGCCTATTGGCGGGATGCCACGCTACGTCTCGAAGCCGAGATGCATCCCAATATCGCAATCGTGCGGCTGTCGCCGCTCGGCGTGAAACTGCTCGACGCGCTGAGCCAGCCTTACGTGAAGGCGCGCACGCAGGTCGAAGAGATCACCGACGCGGACGGCTGGCGCATCGCCCGAGTGCCGACCGGCAAGACGTCGTGGCATGCCGCGGCCGAATTGCTGCGGTTCGGGCCTGAGGCCGAGGTGCTGGAGCCCGCCGATCTGCGCGAGAAGATGGCGCAGATGACACAGGCGATGGCCGCGCGTTATCGCACGGCGGCGCGGAAAGCCTCGCGGCGGCGCATTGCGCAGCAGCCCACGAAACAATCCTGAAACACGATTCTCAGCCGGCGCCATGAACGCATTGGCGCCTCGGCCCGACCGAGATGCAGGGACACAACAACGGCTTCGTGCCAAATGGAGAATGAAGATGTTTCGTAAGCTTGCACTTGGTCTGATCGCCGCCGCCGCGTTCGGAGCTGCCGCGCTCGCCCCCACCGCCGCCTCGGCAGGCGGCTTCCATCATCATCACTGGGGTCACCACTGGGGTCCGGGCTTTGGTTTTGGCGGCGTCTACGTCAACACCGGCATCAACAACTGCTACCAGGAGCGCCTCGTTCGGACCCGGCACGGTCTGCGCGTCCGCGTCGTCAATGTCTGCGCCTACGGGATCTACTGATACATCGCCTTCCCCGACAAGACTCCGGTCGCGCTGCGACCGGAGTCTTGCGTTGGGCTAAACCCCCTGCCAATTCCGCCGAAACCAAGCCCAGGTCTCACGTGTCGTCCTGATGTAGCCGCGGCCGCGATGAACGATCTCGCCATCGACGATGCCGTTCAGCTTCGGCAACGCGTGAAACGGGATCGAGGGATAGGCGTGGTGCTCGACATGGTAGGGCATGTTCCAGGCAAACCATTTGACGACGGCGCCGGTATAGGTGGTGCGTGTGTTCTCGAAGGCACTGCGGGTGCGGTCGCAGCCGGTGTGCTCGGCCAGGAGATAGGGCCGCAGGAAGAATTGCCCGAGGATCAGCGGCACGATCCAGACCCAGAGCAGCAGCGCCGAGGAAAACCACAGCGACAGCCCGAGCAGCAGCACATAGAGCGCGACATAGGCGCGGGCCTCTCGCACGATGGTGGCGCGCCTGGTCTCGGAAATCCAGGGCACGGTGACCTTGCCGGTGATGGCATGGCCCAGCATCAGCCGGAGCCGGCCGGCGACCTGGAGCAGGCCGCTATAGGCGATCGCAAGCTGCGTGTCGGATCTCGGCTTCACGCCGACGATCAATTCGGGATCCTTCTCCAGATCCTGGGTGTAGCGGTGATGGTCCCAGTGATACAGGCAGTAATATTCGTACGGCAGTCCGACGATGAAGCCCGAGAGATAGCCGACCGCGAGATTGAGGCCGCGGCTCCTGAACGCAGTCTTGTGCGCGGTCTCGTGCACGGCCATGAACAGGAAGGCGACGACATAGCCCTGCACCGCCATCAGCGGCAGCGCCCAGAGCACGCCATGGCGTGAGGCGACGATCCAGACCAGCATGCCCGCGAGCAGGACCACGCCGTAATGGCCGAGGCTTTGCACGGCGCCCCTGAGATTGGAGCGGACCGACAATTCGCGCAGCATCGCGGGTGTCAGCGGCTTGAGGCGATGGCCGTGCTCTGAAACGGTCGCGTCAGTCATGATCGATGCCTTCCTCACTTGCGAGAAGTTCACTTGGCGAGAAGTTCGGCGATCTCGGCCTTGATGAAGGCCTGGTCGCGCGGATGATTGACGGGATTGCCGGCACGATGGCCGTGCAGCGACTGGATCGGATGCAGCACCGCCGATTTTGCGTTGACCAGCCGGCCGAGCTCGTCCTCGTTGTCGCGAACGTCGAAATAGCGGTCGGTCGCCCCCGGCATCAGCAGGATATGCGCCTTGATCGCCGCCAGAGCGCGATCGAAATCACCGCCGAAGGTCGCGCAGCGGCTGACATCGCCGCCCTGCCAGATGGCGATCTGAGCCAGGAGATCGTTGGCATCGCGCCGCGCAAAGACCACGTCCCAGGCGCGGACGAGGTAGTCCTCCAGCGACGCGAAGCCCGCCTCGCGCCAGAGCTCGTCGCGATAGAAACCGTGCGACATCGCCCAACCGGCATAGACGCGGCCCATGGCGCGATAGCCCGCGACGGGCTTCTCGATGAAGCGGCCGTCGCGGAAGGCGGGATCACCGGTCAGCGCGGCCTTCACGCTTTCGAGAAAGACATGATTATAAGGCGCACAGCGCGCGCTGCCGCAGACGACCGCGGCACGCTCGACCATGTCGGGATGCAGCGCCGCCCAGTGATAGGCCTGCATGCCGCCCATCGACCAGCCATAGATGAGGGCGAGCTTTGTGATGCCGAAGCGCTCGGTGAGCAGCCTGTGCTGGACAGCGATGGCGTCGTGATAGGTGACGTGCGGGAACGGCGCGGCCGTATTCGACGGCGAGGAGGACAGGCCGTTGCCGAACAGGTTCGGGACAATGATGAAATAGCGCGTGGAATCGAGCACGCCATCGGGCCCGATCAGCCATTCAGTGTCGATGTGCTGCGCGCTGAACGAGGTCGGATAGAGGATGACGTTGTCCCTGGCGGCGCTCAGGGTGCCGTAGGTCTTGTAGGCGAGCTTGAGTGACGGGACGACGGTGCCGGACTGAAGCGCAACGCCGCCCGCTTCGAAAATCTCGTAGTCGACTTGCCCGGCCATACGTTCGATCCCGCCCGCGGCCGCACAACGCACCCCGCCGAACCGATCATGCATCGATCGTGCCGGACCAGCATACGCATCGTTGCGCCGCATTTAATAACTGTACTTATAGTACATTTATTAAGCGAGCGCAATACGAATTCCGCCGCGCTAGCTTAGGCGATCGCCGCGATGTATCGCGCGACCGACGCCGCGAACGCGGCCTTGGCCCCGCCAGCGATGTTGCGGCCCCACCAAGCGCCGTAGATGCGGTCGAAAGCCAGCGGTTCGACCGCAGCCGCGATCCGCCGCACTGCGGCTGCATTGAGCGGCATGTAGTTCGGATAGGAGTACATGAAGCTGACGAAGCGGCGGTCCATCGTCACCTGTGCGATGTCGCCGGTCAGCAGTGCGCCCTTGCCGTCCGCGCCGCCCGACCAATGCAGCATGGTGGCGCCGGCGAAGTGACCGCCGGTGCGCAGAAGCAGCAAATCGTCGGACATGCGATGGCTGTCGCCGCTCCAGTGCACGATCGCCGGATGCGGCCGCGTCACCCATTGGCGGTCATCGGCATGCAGATAGACCGGCACGCCGCCGAACGCCTCGCTCCAGTCGGCCAGCGCGCCATAATAGTGCGGATGCGAGATCGCGATCGCCTTCAGCCCGCCGAGCGAGTGCACATGTGCGATCGCCTCCGGCGTCGCCAGCGGCACGCAGTCCCACATCACGCAACCAGCGGCCGATGGCACAAGCAATGCGCGCTGGCCGATGGCAAAGCTGGGCTCGAGCGAGAGGCCGGTCAGGCCGAGATCGTCGCGCCAGATGACGCGGTGGCGTTCAGCCAACGTCTCGCGCGTCAGGAAGATTTGTCCCTTCCAGCCGACATACTGCCGTTCATCCTCGCAGATCGGACAGGACGCCGGCGGCGTTCCGTTTGCCGAAAATTGCGCGCCGCAGGTCTCGCAGGTCCAGAGAGGCATGCCGTACTCCCACGAGGGACGATCCGATTTCAATAAAGACTTCCTGGCCATGACCGCAAGGCCATCGCGGGGGCGAGACCAGGAACCAACCCGATCAGCGCCCGTTACACTTTCGTCCGCGCCAGAACGATTGGCTGAAAGGATCACGTCCCACCTGCCGAATCCCGGCTGGAGACCACGTTTTGGTATCGATGACATCGCGGTCCCCCTCCTCGTCTCGAATCTGGCCCCTGTTTGCACTGAACTTCTTCATGGCCGACATGCAGTCGGGCATCGGGCCGTTCGTCGGCGTCTTTCTCCAGGAGCGTGGCTGGGCGAGTGGATTGATCGGCACCGCGATGACGGTTGGCAATGTCGCGGGCATGCTGGTCACGACGCCGATCGGCGGCTTCATCGATGCCAGCCGCAACAAGCGGCTGTGGGTCATCATTCCCGGCATCTGCGTGGTCGCGGCGTCCGCGATCATCCTAATCTCGCAGAATTTCTGGGCGGTGACGTTCTCGCAGGTCGCGCAATCGCTGGCGAGCGCCGCGATCGTGCCGGCGGTGACCGGCATCACGCTCGGCATCGCCAAGCAAAAGGGTTTCAATGCACTCAACGGCCGCAACCAGGCGTTCAATCACGCCGGCAACATGGTCGGCGCGGCGCTGTCGGGCTATCTCGGCTACAGATTCGGCTATGTCGCCGTATTCGTGCTGGCTGCCGTGTTCGGTGCTATCGCGATCGCCTGCGTGCTGATGATCCCCGCCAAGGCGATCGATGACCGCGCCGCGCGCGGCAGCAAGGAGGATGATTCCAAGGCTCCGCCGGATGCGATGACGATGCTGCTCAAACACAGGCCGCTGCTCGTGCTGGCGCTGGCGCTCGCTCTTTTTCACCTCGGCAACGCCGCGATCGTGCCGCTCTATGGGCTTGCGGCGGTGGCCGAGGGGCAGGCCAACGGTCCGAGCTTCGTCGCGACCACCGTCGTGATCGCGCAGGGCGTAATGGTCGTGACGTCGCTGATCGCGATGAAGGCCGCGAGCAAGCGCAATTACTGGCCGGTGATCCTGGTGTCCTTCATGTTCCTGCCGATCCGCGGCGTGCTCGCCTTCTTCGTGACGGGATGGTGGGGCGTCGTGCCGATGCAGGTGCTCGACGGCATCGGCACCGGACTTCAGACCGTCGCGGTCCCCGGCATGGTCGCCCGCTCGCTCAACGGCTCCGGCCGCATCAATCTCGGCCAGGGCGCCGTGATCACCGTGCAGGGCGTCGGCGCAAGCCTTAGTCCCGCGCTCGGCGGCTGGATCGCGCAATGGATCGGCTACGGCCCGACCTTCCTGCTGCTCGGCGGGTTCGGGCTTGCGTCAATGGCGCTGTGGCTGGCATTCGGCGCGGCGGTCAAGAAGTATTGAGGACATCCCTGCGGCGCGCGGGAGAGACGAAAAGTCGCTACGTCGCAAAATTCGTCTGGATCGCCTTGTCGAGCGTCTCGCCGCCGACGAAGCGCTGGCGCAGCTCGCGCTTGAGCAGCTTGCCGCTCGGGTTCTTCGGCAGGCTATCCACGAAGATGACGCGCTTGGGCACCTTGAAATGCGCCATCTGGCCGGCGCAATGCTTGATGACGGTCTCCTCGTCGAGCGCCTCGCCGGTCTTGACCACGACGATCGCGGTCACCGCCTCGATCCAGCGCCGATCGGGCAGGCCGACCACGGCGACCTCGGAAACCGCGGAGATACGATAGACCATCTCCTCGACCTCGCGGCTGGCGACATTCTCGCCGCCGGTCTTGATCATGTCCTTGACGCGATCGACCACACTGATGTGGCCCTCTTCATCGACGGTGGCGAGATCGCCGGAGTGAAACCAGCCGCCGGAGAACGCCGCCGCCGTCTTGACAGGATCGTTGTAGTAGCCGGACAGCAGATGCGGCGAACGGTGCACGATCTCCCCGACCTCCCCCGCCTTGACGTCCTCCATCGCCGCATTGACCACGCGCGTTTCGACATTGAGCACGGGCTTACCGGCCGAGCCGGCCTTGCGGAGCTGATCCTCCGGACGCAGCACGGTCGCGAGCGGTGCGATCTCGGTCTGGCCGTAGAAATTCCAGAACTTCACGTTGGGCAGGCGGCGCTGCAGCTCGAGCAGCACTTCCACCGGCATGATCGAGGCGCCGTAATATCCCTTCTGGAGCGTCGACAGGTCGGTGCTGTCGAAATTCGGCGAGCGCAGCATCGCGATCCAGATCGTCGGCGGCGCGAAGAAGGACGTGATCTTGTGGGCCTGGATCAGCGCGAGGATGTTGTGGGCGGTCGGCTTGCCCGTGATCACGCCGGAAGCGCCGAGATAGACTTGCGGCCCCAGGAACACGTCGAGCTGGGCGCAATGATAGAGCGGCAGCGCGTGCAGGAACTTATCCTCCACGCTCATGCCGCCGTCGATGATGCAGCTGACATACTGCCACATCACGGCCTCATGGGTCAGCATCGCGCCCTTGGGCAGGGATTCCGTGCCGCTGGTGTAGACGATCTGCGCGAGATCGCGGCTGTCGACGGACGCGTCCAGAAACGAGCCGTCGGGATAAAGGAGATCGTCGAAGGTGGTGAGGCCCGCGGGCGCGGATGCCGGATCCTCGCCCGGCAGCCAGATCATCTTCTCGACCGCACAATCCCTGGCGCTTGCGGCCTTCGCCGGTTCGACGAAATCGGGACCGGCCGCGAGCAGCTTGGCGCCGGAGCTCTTCAGGATGAAATTGATCTCCTCCGGATTGAGCATGAAGTTGATCGGCACCAGCACCGCACCGATGCGCGCGAGTGCGAAGCGCAGCGCCGCGAAGGCGTGCGAGTTGCGCGAGAGCACGGCGAGACGGTCGCCTTTCTTGACGCCGAGGCCGAGCAGGCCGCGGCCGAGCCGGTTGCAGATCGCGTCCATCTCGGCAAAGGTCCAACTGACATGGCCGCAGCTCACCGCGAGCTTGTTGGGCTCACGGCCGGCCGATCGGCGCAGGAGATCGCCGATGGAATGCTCGCGCGCTTTCGCGATGGTGGCTGCAGTATCGCTCAACATTTCCACTCCCCAAGATTTGCAATTTGCGCAAAGCGTAGTCGGCGCTGTCGTCTGCGTCAAATTGCCTGCACGGCGACGTCATGACGCAAGAATTGCCGCTTCGCCGGAGCAAGTTTGGATTGGTACACCAACAATAAATATCGGGGGAATGCCATGTATCGGATCGCGCGCGCCGCTTTTGCGGCCGGGCTGCTGTCTGCGTTTTTCGTCAATCCATCGCTCGCCCAGCAGACCCCGCTCAAGATCGGCGTGCTCTCCGACTTCTCCTCCGTCTATTCCGATATCGGCGGCCAGGGGAATGTCGAGGCCACAAAAATGGCCATCGAGGACTTCGGCGGGCAGATGTTCGGCAAGCCGATCGACATGCTCTCGGCCGACGTCCTCAACAAGCCCGACGTTGCCTCCACGATCGCGCGGAAGTGGTGGGAGACCGAAGGCGTCGACATGATCATCGACCTGCCGACCTCGGCTACTGCGCTTGCGGTGATGGAGCTGTCGAAGCAGTACGAGAAGATCATGATCGTGACGGACGCGGCGAGCTCCGACATCACCGGCAAGTCCTGCTCGCCCTATACCGCGCACTGGACCTACGACACCTACGCCAACGCGCACACGGTCGGCAGCGCCATCGTCAAGAACGGCGGCGACAGCTGGTTCTTCCTCACCGCCGACTACGTGTTCGGCCATTCGGTCGAGCGCGACACCGGCGAGGTGGTGAAGGCGGCGGGCGGCAAAGTGCTCGGCAGCGTCAAGCATCCGCTCAACACGGCGGACTTCTCGTCCTTCCTGCTCCAGGCCCAGGCCTCCAAGGCCAAGATCATCGGGCTCGCCAACGGCGGCGGCGACACCATCAACGCGATCAAGCAGGCCGGCGAGTTCGGCATCGTCGCGGGCGGCCAGAACCTGGCTGCGATCGTGATGTTCATCTCCGACGTGCACAGCCTCGGGCTCAAGCTCGCACAGGGCCTGATCATCACCGAGGCTTATTACTGGGACCTCAACGACAAGACCCGCGCTTTCGGCAAGCGCTTCATCGAGCGTATCAAGCGCATGCCGACCATGAACCAGGCCGCGACCTACAGCGCGACGCTGCACTATCTCAAGGCGGTGCAGGCCGCCGGCACCAAGGACACCAAGACGGTGATGGCGAAGATGCGAGAGCTGCCGGTGAAGGATGCCTTCACCGATAACGGCACACTCCGCGAGGACGGCCGCATGGTGCACAGCATGTACCTGTTCCAGGTCAAGAAGCCCGAGGAATCGAAGGGACCGTGGGACTACTACAAGCTGCTCGCCGAAGTCCCGGCCGATCAGGCGTTTCGGCCGCTGAAGGACGGCGGCTGTCCGCTGGTGAAGTGAGGCAAGCGGGCGAGCGTTCAAGCCTGCGCGATATTGATCTTACAGCTTGTGTCCCTTCTGGCGCAGCGCCTCGATCAGACGCTGCTTTAATTCGTCGGCGGCCTTCCGGCTGACGTCTTGGCTGATCTGCGCGCTCGCCTGGGCCAGCGCATCCGACTTCTCCAGGAATTTTCGTCCCGCCGGCCCGGCATAGAACGCCTCGATCTGGCCCAGCTCATCGGCGCTGAAGCTTTGGGCATAGAGGGCGGCGATCTGGTCGGTCATCGACGCCACGAACGGGGCGTAGATCTCCGAGCCGGGCGCCGTCATCGCGTCGTAATCGCGCTCGATCTCCGGCCTGTCCTGCGCGACCACGGGCCGGAGCGCGAGCAGGAGCTGCGGCAACAGCACCCGATACTGATCCGCGATCTTCAGGGTGACGACGAGCTTGCGCGCGGCAGCCATCGTCTCGGGCGACGGTGCTTGCGCCGCGGCACTGCAGACCAGGAGCAGGAGGGCGCCTGCGATCGTCAACAAACGTCGGGACATTGATATCTCCGTTGGACTTCTCCACGAGGATGCAGGCGGGCGACGTTCAATGCGCAGCGGGCGCCGCGGCGGTGGTCGCGGCCGGGGCGCTGTCCAATGCGGTGTCGGCTTCCTCGAGCTCCGTCACCTTCACGAAGAGATTCGGCACGCGCTCGGCGCGATCGAGCAGCCAGGCCGCGCCGATCATGATGACGATGCCGACGATGGAGACGGCGACCTGCTCCCAAATGCCCTTATTGTACTGGGTCAGGATCCAGTGCGCCGAGAACGACAGGAACACGCCCAGGCAGAAGATCGGCAGCGAATGCTGGCCGCACAGGATGACGGGCCGCAGCCAGGCTGCGCGCAGCGTTCGCCATTTGCGCGAGACCAAATAGGTGACCCAGATCGCCAGCGCGAGGAAGTGGGTGAAGCGCAGCATGTCGAGATCGGTCTTGTCGATCGGGTAGATCAGCCTGATCATCCATTTTGGGATCAAGGCTTCGAGCGCAGGGACGTGCCAGGTCATCACGATCAGCAGAGCGAAGACCAGCCAGGCCGCGGCCAGCCCCATCGTGGCCTTCGACCATACCCATCTCGCGATCTTCTCGATCTGGCCGATACCGCACCAGGCGGCGAACACGAACATCAGCTGCCAGCAGAACGGGTTGAAGTACCAGGTCGTGCCGGGCGGATAGGAGGCGATGTTCCAGTCGAACCAGCGCGACAGCAGATAGAGCACGACGGAGCCGGCGAGCGTCAGGTTCGGCCGGCGCACCAGGCACCAGACGATGAAGGGCGAGGCGAACACCAGCGTGATGTAGAGCGGCAGCACGTCGAGATTGACCGGCTTGTATCTCAGCAGGATCGCCTGCCCGATCAGCTCGTCCGGATGCGACAGGAAATTGAACACGTTGAACTCGTGCTCGTACATCGGATTGTCGAAGCGTCGCGCGGTGCGGGCAATCTGCGCCGTGAACAGCAGGAACAGCATGATGTGGGCGACGTACATCTCGAGCGCGCGCCGCCACAGCCGCTTGACCGCGGCGAGAAACCAGCCACCGGCGACGATCGGCCCGTAGATCCAGCCGACCAGATAGCCGGAGATGAAGACGAAGAACTCGGCGGCGTCGCTGAAGCCGTAATTGCGCAGGGTCAGCCAGGCCACGACGTCGTGCGGGATGTGGTCGAGGAAGATCATCCACAATCCGATGCCGCGGAAGAGATCGAGCCGCAAATCGCGCTCGACCGGCGCGAGCAGCGCTGACTGGTCCCGTGTGATCATGGCCCCGCCTCGTTCGGTGGGCGTCGCGCCATCGCGGCGCCGAAAAATCGGATGCTAAAAAATTGAAATCAGAAGTCACCTGGCCCTGCGGCTAGTGGCAACGGTAGTCCACCTTGGAGGGCGCGCAAGGGGCTTTGTCATCGGCGCGGATAGCGAGGGCGTGCCATCCTTTGCGCTGCACCATTGGCGCGCCCTTCGAAATAGGCGAAAACAACCCCATGCACAGTAGCTAAACCCTTGCGTTGCCTGCGGGATTTATTTGAAGCGTGGGCCGGTATCGGCTGCCCCGCCGGGAGCGCGATCAGGTGAGCTGGTCGCCGCGCGCGAGCATGTCGTTCAGCAGCGCCTCGGCCTTGTGCTGGAGCGGCAGCGCGCCGCTTTCGGAGGCGATCGCGATAGCTGCCCGCAAGGACGCGAGAATGGTTGCCTCGTTCTCCGGGCTGAAAGCCGGCGTCACCATGGCTTCGCCGAACAGGGCCTCGGCCTCGAGACCTGAAAACCCCTGCTGCCGCGCCGTGTTGCGCGCCTCGCGCAGCATGTTCTGCGCGGCCTCGACGTCGCCGAGGCGGCAGGTCGCGAGCGCCAGATAGATCGAACTGCGCAGCACCGCCGAGGTATAGCCGACCGCCTTGGCCTCCTCGCGCGCCTCGGTCAGCATGCCGCGCGCCCGGTCGAACAGCCCCTGCTCGAGATAGGCGATGCCGAGGTGGCAGGCCAGCACCGGCACGAACAGCCCGATGCCGTGTTTCTGCGCGAGCACAAACCCCTCTTCGAGAATGGCGGCGGCCGCAGCCTCGGTCGACGCACGGCAGCAGCTGTCCGAAAAGTAAGTCGCGCTTCGGCGACATCATCCTCTGATCGGGCGCGGGCCGGCACTTTGCCGGCCCGCGCTTTTTGTTGTGCGCCCGGGAAAGGCAATGAACGCGCCGTAGCCACAGCCCCTGTCGCGTCTGTCCCGTCTCGCGTCATGGGCCTGTCGCACTAAGATGGTCCGCTACCACTCAGTGCGCGCGACTCGTTTCCCTCGGAACGCGCGCGCTGGTTTGACAGGAGCGGCCGATGCCGGTGGGACTGCTGGAGGTCGAAGGCACCATCGAGGTCAAGCAGTTCTGGCCGGAAGGGCGGTCGGATGCCGACACCACCAAGGTCGTAGTGACCATCGCGCCGGACGCGATACGCTTCCGCAAGAACGATGCGTCGCCGTTCCAGCCGACCCACGTGTTCGAGGGCGCCAAGGTCAAGGGCCGGACCGCGACCGCGCCGATCAAGAACGGCAAGCTCACCGTTCGCCTCCAGGGCATCGACGCACCGGAGCTGCACTATCAGCCGTCGCCGCTCTCGACCGCCGAGAAGAAGGGGCTGAGCGACGCCAAGCGGCAGGCCTATCACGAGGTCACGCATTCTTACCGGCAATTCCTCGGCGCGACGGCGAGCAAGGCGCTGCATGATTTTCTTGGCAACAGCGGCAAGCCGGCGATCGCCTGCCGGGTGTTCACCCATGTCAATGCCCCGAACGAGGTGTTCGACACCTATGGGCGGCTGGTCGGCGACATCGAGGTGACCGTCGGCGGCCACACGGTCGACATCAACCACTGGCTGGTCGTGCAGGGCTTTGCCTATCCGACGTTCTACTCCTCGATGAACGAGGACGAGATCCGCGCCTTTCTCGCGCTCGCCAAGACCGCGCGGTCGAAGAAGCTGCCGGTCTGGAAGCACCTCGCCAGGACGATTGGCGCGTTCGACTTCGACCTGCGCGAACCCAGGACAAACGAAACCGGCGTGCTCGCGACCGACAAGGGCCCGGTGATCCCGCCAAAACTCTACCGCCGCTATACCAACTGGTCGGCGCGCAAGAAGGCCAAGGTGACGAGCCAGAATTTCCAGAAGTTCTTGAGCGAAGGCTCCGGCGGCAAGCCCGACACCTGCTACGTGATCGACGATTTCCTGGCCAACGGCGTGCACTCGGCGACGCCGCGGAATTTTGCGGAGTTCGTCGAGGGCGGGAAAAAGATCAAGTTTCAGCCGCAGGGGCTGGTGTTTGGGGAAGCGCCGTCGACGCTGGTTGGGGCGGACAGGAAGGCGATCAAAGAGTTTTGAGGACGGGGCAGCATACCCCAAACAAAAAATGGCCCGCTCAATGCGGGCCATTTTCGTCTCGGAACCGGTAAAGTCCGAACTTGGTTGCGGGGATAGGATTTGAACCTATGACCTTCAGGTTATGAGCCTGACGAGCTACCGGGCTGCTCCACCCCGCGTTAAACCGTTGCTTTGCTTTCCAAAATGCCGGGGACGGTGAGATAAGGCCGGCGCTGTTCGCGTGGCTTGCTCTTCCGTCCCAAAGGCTTCCTTGGAAGGCAACCCCGGGCCAAGCCCGTCGGGTGCAGGGCGTATCTATCAACACGGGCTGCCTTTGGAAAGGGCTGCGGGTACGTTTTTTTCGACTTTATGACAGGCGGACGGACCAAATCCGGGTCCGTTTGGCGCGTCCTTGCCAGAAGTTCCACAAAGGGCCAGCTTGCGGCAACAAAACCAAGGGCGAATGCCGCTAACGAGGGAGAACGCCATGGACAAATCCCTGACAAGCGCCCCGCTTCGCGACCTCGAAGACGCCTTCCACGCCATGGTCGCACAGTCGCGAGCCGAGCCGGCGCCCGACCTCGCCGGGCGGCTCGACCGGCTGACGCGGCTGCGCAGTGTCGTCGTCGACAACGAGGAGCGCTTCCGGCAGGCGATCTCGGCCGATTTCGGCCATCGCTCGGCGGTGGAGACCACCATCGCCGAGACCATGCTGGTGTTCTCCGAGATCCGGCATGCCACCAAGCACCTCAAGAGCTGGATGGCGCCGCAGCGTGTCGCCACCGCGCTGCAATTCCTGCCCGCGCGCAACCGGCTGATGCCGCAGCCGCTCGGCGTGATCGGCATCATCGCGCCGTGGAATTACCCGCTGCAGCTGACGCTCGCGCCCGCGATTGGCGCGATCGCCGCCGGCAACCGTGTCGTCATCAAGCCGAGCGAGCTGGCGCCGCACTTCGCGAGCCTGCTGAAGGAAGCGATCTCCGCAAGGTTCGATGCCACCGAAATGCTGGTGACCGGCATCGAGGACGAGATCGCAAAGGCTTTTGCGACGCTGCCGTTCGACCACCTCGTGTTCACCGGCTCGACCCGGGTCGGCCGGCTGGTCGCGGAGGCCGCGGGGCGCAATCTCACGCCCGTCACGCTCGAGCTCGGCGGCAAGTCGCCGGCGATCGTCGACGCCTCGGCCGATCTGGAGGAGGCGGCCGAGCGCATCGCCTATGGCAAGCTGCTCAATGCCGGGCAGACCTGCATCGCGCCGGACTACGTGCTGGTGCCAGAGCGCTCGTTGCAGGCCTTCGCCGAGAAGGTGCGCGCGCAGATGCGGCGCATGTTCGGCACCGATCCCGCCAACAAGGACTACACTTGCGTGATCTCCGACCGGCATTACGCGCGGCTGGAGGGACTCGTCGCGGATGCCGCCCAGCACGGCGCAAAGATCCTGCAACCGGCGAAGGCCGACGATCCCAACTGGAAAGCGCACCGCAAATTCCCGCCGACGTTGATCGTGGGTGCGACCGGAGACATGGCGGCGATGCGGGAGGAGATTTTCGGGCCCGTGCTGCCGGTGCTGGGCTATCGCGAACCGGCGGACGCCATCGCGTTCGTCAACAAGCGCGACCGGCCGCTGGCACTGTACTGGTTCGGCAAGGACCGCAGCGTGCGCGACGAGGTGCTGGCGCGCACCATCTCCGGCGGTGTCACAATCAACGACTGCCTGTTTCACTTCACGCAAATCAACCAGCCGATGGGCGGCGTCGGCGCGTCCGGCACCGGTGCTTATCACGGCGAATGGGGCTTCAAAACGTTCAGCAAGCTGAAGCCGGTGTTCTACCGCTCAAAATTCAACCGCCTCGCCGATCTCTATCCGCCCTATGGCGGCAAGATCGCGCGGCTGGAGAAGCTGATGCGGTTCATGTCGTAGGGGTGGTCGTTCCGGGGCGCGAAGCGAACCCGGAACCTCGTCATTCTGGTTCGATGCTCCGCATCGCCCCGGAATGACGAGAAGCAGGGGAAACATCAGTGACTGACACATTCGATTTCGTCGTCGTGGGCGCGGGCTCCGGCGGCTGCGCGGTGGCGGGGCGGCTGTCGGAGGATGCTGCGACATCCGTGGCGCTGCTGGACGCCGGAGGACGGAACGACAATTGGCGGATCACCACGCCATTCGGGCTCGCCTTACCTTACAGAGCGGCCAACTGGGCCTTCGATACCGTGCCGCAGAAGGGATTGAACGGCCGTATCGGCTATCAACCGCGCGGCAAGGGCCTCGGCGGCTCCTCGGCGATCAACGCCATGGTCTACATCCGCGGTCACAAATGGGATTACGACCACTGGGCCTCGCTCGGCAATGCCGGCTGGTCCTACGCCGATGTGCTGCCCTATTTCAAGCGTGCGGAGAACAACACCGATTTTGACGGCGCGTATCATGGCAAGGGCGGCCCCCTGCACGTCAACAAGCTGCGCTCGGACAATCCGATCCACGACGTCTTTCATCAGGCCGCGCGCGAGGCGCAGTTCCGCATCCGCGAGGACTTCAATGAAGATGACCACGAGGGGCTCGGCAGCTACCAGGTGACCCAGCACAAGGGCGAACGCTGGAGCGCGGCGCGCGCCTACCTGCATCCCCACATCGACAAGCGCGCCAATCTGCGCGTCGAGACGGGGGCGCAGGCCACGAAAATCCTGTTCGAAGGCACCCGCGCGGTCGGCATCGAATATGTGCAGGGCAAGCAGACAAGGCAGCTGCGCGCCCGCCGCGAGGTGATCCTCGCCTCCGGCGCCTTCCAGTCACCGCAATTGCTGATGCTGTCGGGTGTCGGCGATGGCGATGCGCTTTGCGCGCACGGCATTGACGTCGTGCATCATTTGCCGGGCGTCGGGCGCAATCTGCAGGACCATCCAGATTTCGTGTTCGTCTACGCCTCCGACTATCCGCACTTCGTTCATTCTTCCCTCGGCCGGCTGCCGTTCCTGCTGCGCGCCATCCAGCAATTCCGCCGCGAGCGACGCGGCCTGATGACCACCAATTTCGCCGAATGTGGCGGCTTCCTGAAGACCAGCCCCGACCTCGAAGTATCAGACGTTCAGCTGCACTTCGTCATGGCCATGCTCGACGACCACGGCCGCAAGAAGCACAAGCAGGCGGGTTTCTCATGCCATGTCTGCCTGTTGCGACCGAAGAGCCGCGGCAGCGTGTGGCTGAAAAGCGCCGATCCGCTCGCTGCACCCATGATCGATCCAAACTTCTTGGGCGAAGCAGAGGATCTCGAGGCGATGGTCGCCGGCTTCAAGACCACTAGACGGCTGATGGAGACGCCTGCGCTACGCGCATTGCAGAAGAAAGACATGTTCACGTCTGATGTCAGGACGGACGACGACATCCGCGCCATCCTGCGCGCGCGCGTCGACACCGTCTATCATCCCGTCGGCACCTGCAGGATGGGCACGGATGCGTTTGCCGTGGTCGATCCGGCGCTGAAGGTGCACGGCATGGAAGGATTGCGCGTCGTCGACGCCTCGATCATGCCGACGCTGATCGGCGGAAACACCAACGCGCCGACCATCATGATCGGGGAAAAGGCGGCGGATATGATCAGGGCGGAGATGCGGGCGAGTTAGCGATCTTGGTGCCTCATACTCCGCCGTCGTCCCGGACAAGCGTAAGCGCAGATCCGGGACGACAGCGGTGGTTAATTCAACAAGAACCCGCCGTCCACCGTCACCACACTTCCCGTCATGTACCGCGACGCGTTCGAGGCCAGCAGCAGGATCGCGCCGTCGAGATCGGACTCGGCGCCGACGCGGCGCTGGGGGATGCGCTTTGCCAATCGCTCGCCTGCCGGCGTGGACCAGAAGGCGTGGTTCATCTCGGTGTCGATATAGCCGGGCGCGAGCGCGTTGATGCGGATGTTCTGCCCGGCGAGCTCCAGCGCCATCGCCCTGGTCGCCTGGATGATGCCGGCCTTGGAGATCGCGTAGGGCGAGACCGCCTTCAGCACGCCGGTGCCGAGCACGGAGGCGATGTTGACGATGTTGCCTCCCTGCTTGCGCGCGATCATGCGCCGCGCAACTTCGGTCGCGAGGAAATAGGCGCCCTTGAGGTTGGCACCGATCACGGCGTCCCAATCGGCTTCGGTCTGCTCGGTCGCAAGTTTTTCGATGGCGATGCCCGCATTATTGATCAGCACCGTGATCGGACCGAGCACGGCTTCCGTGGCATCGACGGCCTTCGCGATCGAGGCAGTGTCGGTGACGTCGAGCGCGACCGCGGCCGCGCGGCCGCCCGTGCCGCGGATCTCCTCTTCCAGGCTCTTGAGCTTATCAGTCTGCCGCGCCGCGAGCGCCACGGCCGCGCCATTGGCGGCCAGGACCCGGGCAAATTGCCGCCCCAGCCCCTGGCTTGCGCCGGTGACGAGGATGGTTTCTTTACTGACGTCGAATAGGTCTGACATAAGCGAGGTCCCGAGCTTTGGAGCCCACCAATACAGACGATTTTAGCGATCTGAAACCGGAATGATCGGTTCGGCGTTCATTCGTTCCATGGCAGGCTCTCGCGCATGAACAGTTTCGATCTCGCGGTCTACGCGGCGCTCGCGATCGCGATCGGCTTCGGTTTCAGGACCGGCCTGCTCCGCAGCGCCATGACCATTCTCGCCTACCTTCTTGCCGCGCCCATCGCGGTCGCGCTGATGCCGTTGATCGCGCCGCAGCTTACAGCCAATCCGAACTCGCCGCTGCTGCAGAACTGGATCTGGTTCTTCGGGATCTTCGTGGTCGTCGGCATGCTGTTCGGATATATCGGCCGGTTCTTGCTGGACGACACGGTCGGCGAGGCCGGCATCGGCGACCGGCTCGGCGGCGCCGCGCTCGGCGCCATCAGGGTCGGCCTCGTCGCCACCACGCTGGTGCTGGTGTTCGACCGTATCGTGCCGGCCAACCGCCAGCCTCCTTTCCTTGCGGGCTCCCATCTGCGGCCGCTGTTCTCGGCCGCCGGGCAGATGGGCTTCAAGACACTCCCCCCGGAGGCGGTGTCCGCGATCGACCGCCTCAAGCAGGAACGGCGCATCTGATCAGGCGCATTTGCATCGCAGCGCCGAGGCGCATGCATTTTGGTACGAGCCCCTCCCTTATCAGCGGCACCACACTTGGCTAGAGTGCCGCCGTCCAAAAAACCTGCCTGACATTACGGAGTGAAACAGTGGATCTTGGGATCAAAGGTCGCCGCGCCATCGTCTGCGCATCCAGCAAAGGCCTCGGCCGTGCCTGCGCCATCTCGCTGGCGGAGGCCGGCGTTCACGTCACGCTGACCGCGCGCGGCGCCGAGGCCCTGAAGAAGACGGCCGACGACATCCGCAAGGCCTGTCCCGACGTGACCGTCACCGAGATCGTCGGCGACATCACGACGCCCGCAGGCCGCGAGGCCGTGCTGAAGGCGTGTCCCGAGCCGGACATTCTGATCAACAATGCCGGCGGCCCGCCGCCCGGCGATTTCCGCAACTGGACCCGCGACGACTGGATCAAGGCGATCGACGCCAACATGCTCACCCCGATCGAGCTGATCAAATCGACGGTGGACGGCATGATGGCGCGCAAGTTCGGCCGCATCGTCAACATCACCTCGGCCGCCGTAAAGGCGCCGATCGACATTCTCGGCCTCTCCAACGGCGCGCGCGCCGGCCTCACCGGCTTCATCGCCGGCCTGTCGCGCAAGACCGTGATCAACAACGTCACCATCAACGGCCTGCTGCCGGGCCCGTTCGAGACCGATCGTCTGACCGGCACCGCGAAGGCCGAAGCCGACAAGCGCGGCGTCACGCCGGACCAGATTTTGGCCGAGCGCGCCAAGTTGAACCCGGCCGGGCGCTTCGGCCAGCCCGACGAGTTCGGCTATGCCTGCGCTTTCCTGTGCGGCGCCAAGGCCGGCTTCATCACCGGGCAGAACATCCTGCTCGATGGCGGTGCGTTCCCGGGCACGCTGTAACCTCATCACGACGCAAACCATCCACGAGACTTCGTCATGCCCGGGCTTGTCCCGCCTGCGCGGTCGAAGCCGCTTCGGCGAGGCGAAGGCCCGGGCATCCACGTTCTTTGCACCACGAAGCAAGACGTGGATGGCCGGGACAAGCCCGGCCATGACGACGGGAAACGAGCGGGACTGATCACCGCTGCTTCGTGATCTCGTCCTCGTCCCGCTGGCTCGGAGCGGATGAATCGGCGGTGAGGCCTTCTTCGGTCCAGTTGATGCCGAATTCGTCGAGCCCGTCCGCGAGCAGATCGCCCAGCATCGGCTCGCCGAGCAAATAGTGCACCGTTTCGCGGCGCGGGCTGCGATATTCGGACCGCGCCTCCACGGCACGGGCGCGCAAATCATCCCAATCGTCGATCGTGCCGTCACCGCGCCCGAGCCAGGTCAGTGCGACGAGATCGAGCTGCTCGTCTTCGTTCAGGGCGATCATGAAGCTGCCGAGCTCGTTGCGAACCGGATCGGAGCCGTCGTCTTCGAGCACGTCGACCGCATCGTCATCGGTGGCGTTCGAACCGGAATCCGGGTCGGAATTTCCTTCCTTGACGTCGAACTCGCGCGCCTTTTCGATGATGAAGGCGACCTTTTCGGCGGAAATTGCAAGCTCTGGCATGACTGGCCCTTTGGCTGTCCCTGGGTTCCCGCGATAACGCCGCATCTCGCCAGATGATCCATTGCGCCTGATGCGGAAACTGCGCATGTTCCGTGCCAAAGCAAGAACACCAAAGCAAGAATATGGGGATGCGCCGGATGCAGTGGACGGTCGGCAAGGTCAAGATTACAAAACTCGTTGAATTGGAGACGGTCGGCTCGACCCGCTTCATTCTGCCTCTGGCGAGCAACGAGGAGATCCGCAAGCTCCCGTGGCTGATCCCGCATTTCGCCACCGAAGAGGGGCGGCTGAAAATGTCGATTCATTCGCTGGTGGTGGAGACACCAGGCAAGCGCATCGTGGTCGACACCGGGCTCGGCAACGACAAGCAGGGCCGCAACGTCCCGACCTGGAATAACCGCACCACACCGTTCCTGGAGACCTTGACGGAGGCGGGCTTTGCGCCTGACAGCATCGACACCGTGCTGTGCACACATCTTCATGTCGATCATGTCGGCTGGAACACGAAGCTGTCGGGCGGCAAATGGGTGCCGACCTTCCCGAACGCGCGGTACGTGTTCGGCAAGACCGAATACGAACACTGGCGCGACCATTCCATCGAGCCGGACAAGCAGGCGGTGTTTGGCGATTCCGTCAAGCCGATCGTCGATGCCGGCCGGGCCGATCTGATCCCGAGCGACCATCGGCTGTCCGACGAAATCAGCATGATCCCGACCCCGGGCCACAGCCCCGGCCATATGAGCATTTTGATCCGGTCCGACGGCGAGCAGGGCCTGCTCACTGGCGATGCCGCTCATCATCCGTGCCAGATGGCCCATCTCGACTGGTCCTCGACCGCGGACTCCGATCAGGCCCAATCGGCCGCGACGCGGCGCGAGCTGTTCGGCCGGTTTGCCGACACGCCGACATTGGTGATCGGCGGGCATTTTTCGGCGGGGCATATCAAGCGGGACGAGGATGCGTTCAGGTTTGTGGCGCTGGGGTGAACTGCGTGCTCCGGACGCGGTTGCAACGTGCAACGTTGCGCCGCTGAGCCGGGCACGAGACCCGTAAGCCGACCCATTCGCCCGCCGAATCAAGAGGGCTGCAATGCATCCCCTTTCGGCGGTTGAATTTCCCGCCGCCCTGTTCCATGAAGCTATTTAACCGCTTGGTCCATCTCAGGGAGAAACGAGAATGAAGCTTGTTCGTTACGGCGAAAAGGGTGCGGAAAAGCCCGGCCTGATCGACAAATCCGGCCAATTGCGCGACCTGTCGGCGCATGTGAAGGACCTGACCGGCGACGCCTATTCGCCTGATACCCTGAAGAAGCTGGCAGGCCTCGACCCGGCCTCGCTTCCCGCCGTCTCCGGCAAGCCCCGCTTCGGCGCGCCTGTCACCGGCATCTCGAAATTTGTCGCCATCGGTCTCAATTACAGCGACCACGCCAAGGAAACCGGCGCTGCGATCCCGACCGAGCCGATCATCTTCATGAAGGCCAACACCTCGCTGTCCGGCCCGAACGATGCGGTCGAGAAGCCGCGCGGTTCGACCAAGCTCGACTGGGAGGTCGAGATCGCCGCGATCATCGGCACCCGTGCCAAATATGTCTCGGAAGCCGACGCACTGAACTACGTCGCCGGCTACTGCGTCTGCAATGACGTCTCCGAGCGCAACTTCCAGACCGAGCGCCTGGGCCAGTGGACCAAGGGCAAGTCGCACGACACGTTCGGCCCGCTCGGCCCGTGGCTCGCCACCAAGGACGAGATCAAGGACGTGCAGAACCTGTCGATGTGGCTCGACGTCAACGGACAGCGCCGCCAGACCGGCTCGACCAAGACCATGATCTTCTCGATGGCCAAGTGCATCTCCTATGTCTCGCAGTTCATGACGCTCCTGCCGGGCGACATCATCACCACGGGCACCCCGCCCGGCGTCGGCCTCGGCATGAAGCCGCCGACCTTCCTCAATGTCGGCGACGTCGTCACGCTCGGCATCGAAGGCCTCGGCGAGCAGCGCCAGGAGATCGTGGCGGCGTGAGCTGCGATCACCACACCACTCGTCGTCATGCCCGGGCTTGTCCCGGGCATGAACGTCTCCCAATCTAACCACGCGGAAGCGCGTGGATGGCCGGGTCAAGCCTGGCCATGACGAGGGAGATACCGTTCGTACAATATCGATCGCAGGGAATTGTCCCATGAAGCTCACCTTCTCCCCCGCCTCACCCTTTGCCCGCAAGGTGCGCATCGCCGCGATCGAGCTCGGGCTGATCGACAAGATCGAGCTGACGCCCGCGACGGTCGCGCCGGGCACCGCCAACGAGGACTATTCGCGCATTACGCCGCTGAAGAAGCTGCCGGTGCTGATCACCAATGACGGCGACGTGATTTTGGACTCCTACGTCATCGTCGAATATCTCAACGAGATGGCGGGCGGCAGCCTGATCCCGGATTACGGTCCGCGGCGCTGGAAGGCCAAGACCAATCATTCGCTGATCAACGGCATGCTCGATTCCATGCTGCTGTGCCGCTACGAGAAGATGGTGCGGCCGCAGGGCCTGCAATGGCAGGCGTGGTCGGACGACCATTGGAACCGGGCGTGGACCGGCATGGCGCGGTTCGAGAACATGCCGGACGTTTTGAACGGCCCGTTCGACATTTCGCAGATCGGTCTCGTCTGCGTGCTCGGCTATGCCGATTTCCGCTTTGCCGATTGCGGCTGGCGCAAGGCCTATCCCAAGCTCGACGCCTTCCATCAGAAGATGCTGAAGCGGCCTTCCGTGCAACTCTCTGTACCGCCGGCAGCGTAAATCGCGGGAGTACCCATGAGCCTTACATTCTCGGTCGGCGATCTCACCATCCATCGCGTCATCGAGCAGGAAACGCCGTTCTTCCCTGCGCTGGAGTTCATCCCCGGGCTGACGCCTGAGGTGCTGGCCGAGAACCGCGCATGGATGCGCGAGGCCAAGGCGCTGGATGAGCAGGACGCGCTGCTCCTGTGCTTTCAGTCCTACGTGATCAAGTCGCCGCACCACACCATTCTGGTCGACAGCTGCATCGGCAACGACAAGCCGCGAACACGGCCGAGCTGGAACATGAAGACCGACGACGCCTACATGCGCAGCCTCGCCGCCGCCGGCATGTCGCCGGGCGACATCGACTTCGTCATGTGCACGCATCTGCATGCCGATCACATCGGCTGGAACACCCGGCTGGAGAATGGCCATTGGGTACCGACCTTCCCGAAGGCACGTTACGTCTTCGCCAAGCGGGAGTTCGACTATTGGTCCGAGCAGAACGCGAAGGCGGAGGTGCCGGCCTTTGCCGACAGCGTGCTGCCGGTGGTCGAGGCCGGACGCCACGAGCTCGTCGGCGGCGATCATCAGATCGGCGATCACGTGCGCATCCTGCCGACGCCGGGCCACACGCCGGGTCATGTTGCGTTCACGCTTGGACGCGGCAAGGACGATGCGGTGTTCTCCGGTGACCTCATCCACTCGCCGTTGCAGGCGCTCTACCCGGAGCTGTCGATGAAGTTCGACGTCGATCAGGCGCAAGCCGCATCGACGCGCCGCAGCTTCCTGGAACGCTATTGCGACACCGACACGCTGTGCTGCACCGCGCATTTTCCCTCGCCGTCGGTGGGGAAGATCAGGCGCAAGGGCAGCGGCTTCGTTTGCGCGGCGGTGTAGCGCGCGCCCTGCTTCCGTCATGCCGGGGCTTGTCCCGGGCATCCACGTTCTTACAATCGATCACCAACAAGAACGTGGATGGCCGGGACAGGCCCGGTCATGACGAGGAAACAAACATGACTGCACTCCCCGACATCCCCCTGCCCGCTGGCATTCGCTCGCGGTATGTCGACGGCATCAACGGCTTGCGCATGCACGTGCTCGAGGCCGGCTTCGAGACCAAGGGGCGGCCCTGCATCCTGCTGCTGCACGGCTTCCCGGAGCTTGCCTTCTCCTGGCGCAAGGTGATGCCCGTCCTCGCCGCAGCCGGCTATCACGTGATTGCGCCGGACCAGCGCGGCTACGGCCGCACCACGGGATGGAGCGCCGATTACGACGACGATCTCGCGCCCTTCTCGCTCCTCAACCTGGTGCGCGATGCGCTCGCCCTGGTGTCGGCGTTCGGCTACAAGCAGGTCGATCTCGCCGGACATGATTTCGGCAGCCCGGTCGCGGCCTGGGGCGCGCTGATCCGGCCTGACGTGTTTCGCTCGGTGACGCTGATGAGCGCGCCGTTCGGCGGAGCACCGCCGCTGCCGTTCGACACTGTCGATGCGCCGGCGAAACCACCGATGGAAGACCCGGTGCATCGCGAGCTCGCCGCGCTGCCGCGTCCGCGCAAACATTATCAGTGGTATTATGCGACACGATCCGCGAATGCCGACATGCAACACGCGCCGCAGGGCGTGCATGATTTCCTGCGCGCCTACTACCATCACAAGAGCGCGGACTGGACCGACAACAAACCTTATCCGCTGAAGTCATGGTCGGCGGATGAACTCGCAAAGCTGCCGACCTACTACGTGATGGACGCCGGCGAGACGATGGCGGAGACAGTTGCGAAGGAGATGCCCTCGCCGGCCGCGATCGCCGCCAACCAATGGCTGCCCGACAGCGACCTCGCCTATTACAGCGCCGAGTATGGCCGCACCGGATTCCAGGGCGGGCTGCAATGGTACCGCTACGGCACGTCAGGCGCTCTGAATAGCGAGATGCAGCTGTTTGCGGGGCGCAGCATCGACGTGCCCTCCTGCTTCATCTCGGGCAAGCAGGATTGGGGCACCTATCAGCGGCCCGGTGTGTTCGAGGCGATGCAGGGCGGCGGGTGCACGAAGATGCTCGGCTGCCATCTGGTCGACGGTGCCGGTCATTGGGTGCAGCAGGAGCAGCCGGCCGAGGTGAGTCGGTTGCTGCTCCACTTCCTGGCGAAAACGGCGTGATTTGACCCGGGAACCATGGCGCCCTATATAGTTTAGAATAATTCTAAACTATCACCAGCAGGGCCGTCGTGAAGAATTTTGCCGATCTGACCGAGCGCGAGGTGCTCGCAGTCGCGATCTCCTCCGAGGAGGAGGACAGCCGCATCTATATGAGCTTCGCCGAGGACCTGAGGGAGCGTTATCCCGACTCGGCCAAGATCTTCGAGCAGATGGCCGAGGAAGAGCGCGGTCATCGTCACATGCTGCTGGAAATGTACGAGCAGCGCTTCGGCCCGCATTTGCCCCCGATCCGCCGCGAGGACGTCAAGGGCTTCCTGCGCCGCCGCCCGGTCTGGCTCACCAAGAACCTGCCGCTCGACACCATCCGCAGGGAGGTCGAGACGATGGAGCTGCAGGCCGAGCGCTTTTACGTGAAGGCGGCCGAACAGGCCGAGGACGTCGGCGTGCGCCGTCTGCTCGGCGATCTTGCCGAAGCCGAGAAAGGCCACGAGAACACCGCCGCCAAGCTGACGGACCAGATCCTGAGCTCCGACGTGCGCGCGGAGGAAGACCGCACCAGCCGCCGCATGTTCGTGCTGCAATATGTGCAGCCGGGCCTTGCCGGCCTGATGGACGGCTCGGTCTCGACGCTGGCGCCGCTGTTCGCGGCCGCCTTCGCCACCCACCAGAACTGGCAGGCCTTTCTGGTCGGCCTCGCCGCCTCGATCGGCGCCGGCATCAGCATGGGCTTTGCCGAAGCGCTGTCCGACGACGGATCGTTAACCGGCCGCGGTTCGCCCTGGCTGCGCGGCCTCACCTGCGGCTTGATGACGACGCTCGGCGGGCTCGGCCACACCATGCCTTATCTCGTGCCGGACTCCTGGCCCAACGCGTTCTGGATCGCGACCGCGATCGCAGGCGTGGTCGTGTTTTTCGAGCTGTGGGCGATCGCCTTCATCCGCGCGCGCTACATGGACACGCCGTTCCTCCAGGCCGTGTTCCAGATCGTGCTCGGCGGCGCCATCGTGCTGGCGGTCGGAATATTGATCGGGGCGGCGTAGCAGCCGCCCCTCGGTGTCATAGCCCGTCCGCGCAGAGCATCCGGTTTTTCTGACGCCGCCTAAAACGCGCCCGCCAGCTCCCGCGCGCCGGCATTGTTGCTGTTGCTGTCCATCCGCGTATCCGTCACCGCCAGCAGCTTGGCCACCGTGTTGTGGCGGATCGCGACCGGGTTGCGCTCGTAGCCGCCGCGCTGGAAGAAGTTCGAGGTCGGCACCTGCTCGCGCATCGCCTGCGGCATCGTCACCATGTCGAGGCCGGTGCCGTCGCCGGTGAGGTTCATCATCTCGAGCTCGGCGGCGGAGAGCGGACGATTGTAACCCTTGGCGCGCGCGAACAGCACCGAGGTCAGCAGCTTGTGGGTCTGCAGCATCGGGCCGATGTCGATGTCGAGCACCATCGCATGCATGGCCCAGCCCTGCGCGGTGTTGCCGATCTTCTCGTGCTCCGACCAGGTGTCCGGCACCGACTTCGCGTGCGCCACCATCTTCTTCAGCACAGTGAGCTTGTGCTCGAGCGCCTGGCGCGCCGGCCCCGAGGTGCGCGCCACCTTGTCGGAGAGCGCACGGATGAATTCATGCCCCTGCTCGGCGAGCAGCTCGACGCTGTTGGTGGTCAACAGTTGATTGTAGCCCATCGCGGTCGAGATCGCGCGCTTGCCGCCGTGCTCGATACCCGCCTGCACGTCGTAACTGCCGGTGCCGCCGGTCTCGAACGAATAGACCCGCACCGCCTGCTCGCGCGTCAGCCCGGATGCCAGCGCATAGCGCGCATAGGCGCGCTTGAACTCGAGCTCGCTGGAGGGGCGCTGCGGCGTGAACTGGTAGAGCTCCTGCGCCGCGCGGAGGAGATCGGCGACAACCGGTATAGGCTTTTTGGTCGGGCGCTCCGGCGTTTCCTCCGGCTCCGGATTCACCGGCCGCTTCGGGCCGTTGTAAAGCGGCGGATGCTCCAGCACGTAATCGTCGAGCGTGACCTGCTGCCCGCTGCGCCGCTTGGCGTTGCGGCCCTTCCGCTTCTCCGAGATCTGGCTCCAATAGGCGCCGGCCTCAGCGTCGAAAGCGGCGCGCGCCGCCTGATATTCCGCAAGCTTGCGGCGATATTCGAGCACGGCCGGCGACGCGCCGCCTTGCGCAAAAAACTGCGACAGCAGCTGGGCCTTGGCATCGCGGACGGCCGGCGTCAGCGCGTCGGACTCGCCGCCGCTCGCGGCGGGCGCGAGCAGGACAAGCGCGAGTGGAACCAGCCTCACGGCATTTCGAATCGAATGATGCATGCTGCCCTCTTAGCAGGCATCCGGTAACCGTCACGTTAACGCGCCGTTTACCATCGCTATTTCCAGGCGAATACCGGCTGTTCCAGCTCGGTGACGCGGGTGTGCCGTCCGGCCAACACCTCGCGGAACTGGTAGATCAGCGCCGCCGTCGGCGCGTGGATCAGGCTCATCTGGTGATGGAAGCGGATCACACGGCGCGCACTTTCGGGAATGACTGTGAAATCGAAGGCGTCGTCGTGCTCGATCGTCGTCAGCGCGATGCGATGGACGGATGCGACCTCGTCCGGGTTCGGCCTGATCGCCGCACTGTCGGCGGCCCAGACCACGACCGGCGTGATGAGATAGCCGGACCGGGTCGGATAGTCGTCGAGCAGGCCGAGTACCGCGTCGGCTGAAAGCTTGAGCGCGAGCTCCTCGTCGAGTTCGCGCAGTGCCGCCTCGACCGGCGTCTCGCCGGCATCGCAGCGTCCGCCCGGCAACGCCCATTGCCCGCGATGCGCGCGCAGGTGTGACGCACGCTTGGTGAGCAGAAACGCAGTGTCGTCGCCGTGGCTGGATGCGGTCAGCGCCAGCACCACCGCGGCGCGCTTCAGCACCGACGGCCCGGCCGCATCAGGCAGCCGCGCGAAGGCGGCGCAGGCCTCTGCGATATTCCGCCTGGTGGCATCGTCGAAAGCTCTCATGAAGCTTGACTACACCAGGACCGCGCTTGATGAAACGAGAAGAGACAGCGTCGCGAGGATGGACGGAGAGATGACCAACAAGGCCGCCGCAAGGCTGAAATCAGACGGCTGGACCATCCTGGAGACCACGGGCTTTTTGCATTTGATCGGCCCCTTGTGGGAGCGGAAGGTCGACGGACACTACGAATTCGCGCTCGCCACCGAGGACAAGCACCACAATCGCCGCGGCATGGTCCAGGGCGGCGTGATGATGACTTTCGCCGATCGCACCTGCGGCATGGCCGCCCGCTGCGTCTCGGGCAAGGAGTATCTGGCGACGGTGCAGCTTGACACCCATTTCGTCGAAGCCGGCAGGATCGGCGACATCCTGATCTCCCGCCCCCGCGTAGTGCGCACGACGCGCAGCCTGATCTTCATGAACACGGAGGTGCTGGTGGAGAACCGCTGCGTGGTGATGGCAAATGGCGTGTTCAAGATATTGAGGGGGCCGGAGTAGGCGCGATACCCGTCGCTGTCATTCCCCGCGGAGGCGGGGAATCCAGTACGCAGCGGCCTCTCGATTGAACCGCAGCCTTCTCGGAATACTGGATCGCCCGGTCAAGCCGGGCGATGACCGCCGAAAGTGTGGCAAGCAGCCTCCCCATCCACGTCATTGCGAGCATAGCGAAGCAATCCAGAATCTTTCGGCGAACACATTTCTGGATTGCTGCGCTCGCAATGACGGCGGTAGCTGGCTATGCTGCCACTCAACAAAAGCATCGAGGACCCGCCCATGCAATACCGCCAACTCGGCCGGAGCGGCCTGAAAGTGTCGCCGATCTGCTTGGGCTCCATGATGTTCGGCGGGCCAACCGATGAGGCCACATCGAAACGGATCATCGACAAGGCGCATGGGGCCGGAATCAATTTCATCGACACCGCGGATGCTTATGCAAAGGGTGCATCCGAGGAGGTCGTGGGCCGCGCGATCGGCAACAACCGTCACGCCTGGGTGTTGGCGACAAAGCTCGCCAATCCGATGGGCAATGATCCGAACCGCGTCGGCCTGTCGCGGCGCTGGGTGTTGCAGGCCGCGGACGAAAGCCTGAAACGGCTCGGCACCGACTACATCGACATCTACTATCTGCACAAGGAAGACCATGCGACGCCGCTGGAGGAGACAGTGCGCGCGATGGGCGACCTGATCCGTGCGGGCAAGGTGCGCTATTTCGGCGTCTCCAACTACCGCGCCTGGCGCGTCGCCGAGATCTGCAACATCTGCGACCGGCTCGGCATCGACCGGCCCGCGGTGAGCCAGCCCTATTACAACGCGATGAATCGCATGCCCGAGGTCGAGCATTTACCCGCCTGCTCCTATTACGGCCTCGGCATCGTGCCCTATAGCCCGATGGCGCGCGGCGTGCTCACCGGCAAGTACAAGCCCGACTCAGCGCCGGACAAGGAAACGCGCGCGGGCCGCAACGACACCCGCATGATGCAGACCGAATGGCGGCCGGAATCGCTCCAGCTCGCGCAGGAGATCAAGTCCCATGCCGAGAAAAAGGGTATCACCGCCGGCCAGTTCGCGGTCGCCTGGGTGCTCAACTCCGCCTTCGTCTCGTCGATCGTCGCCGGCCCGCGCACCGAGGAGCAGTGGGACGGCTACATCCGCGCGCTCGACTACCGCTTCACCGGGGACGACGAGGCCCTGATTGACCGCCTAGTGACACCCGGCCATCCCTCGACGCCGGGCTACAACGACCCGGCCTATCCGATCGAAGGCCGCCGCGCGCGGACGGCGTGAGAGCGGGAGATGACGATGGCCCTCGAAGACCGCTATGGCCTGCCGCTCTCCACCTCTTCGCACGAGGCCGCATCGGCCTATCACGAAGGCGTCGATCTCATGCTCGCGGGCTGGACCGGCACGGTCGAGACGCTGGAGCGCGCAATCGCAGCTGACCCGGATTTCGCGCTTCCACACATTGCCCGCGCCCGTGTGCATGCCTTCTACCAGCAGGGCGATCTGGCGCGAAGCAAGGCGGCGCTGGCGCGGGAGCTTGTCGCCAAACGCGGCACTGAGCGCGAGCGCTCGCATGTCGAGACGCTGGCGCTCGCGATCGAGGGCAGGCTGCCCGAGGCCATTGCATCGACCTTGAAGCACATCGAGGCGTGGCCGCGCGATGCACTGGTGCTGTCGCTGCCGCTCGGCGCGTTCGGCCTGTTCGCCTTCTCCGGCATGGCCGATCACGACCGCGCGCGGCATGAGCTGTGCGAACGCGTCGCGCATCATTACGGCGAGGACTGGTGGTTCCTCACCATGTCCGGCTGGGCCATGACCGAGAACGGCGACGTCGCACGCGGCCGCGCCGTGACCGAACGCGGCTTCGAGCTGCGCCGGCAGAATGCCCATGCCGCGCATGCAGTGCTGCATGCGATGTTCGAGGACGGCTCGATCGAGGCGGCCGATCGCCTCGTTGACGAATGGATTCCCTGTTACGACCGTGCCGGACTTTTGCACGGCCACATCCGCTGGCACCAGGCGCTCGGCGCGCTTGAGCATGGCGATGCGGATCGTGCTCTTGCGATCTATGCCGACGTGCTTCAGCCCTCGGCCACGCAGGCGCCGCCGCTCAACGTCGTCACCGACGGCGCCTCGCTGCTCTGGCGCCTGTCGGCTTACGGCCACATGGTGCCGGAGGCACTCTGGCGTGATGCCGACGTCACCGCGCAAAAACTGTTTCCGAAATCGAGCCTGCCCTTTGCCGACGTCCACATGGCACTGTTCGCCGCTGCAACGCAGAACCGCGAGGCGCTCGCCGCGCGGCTCGCTGTGATCGAGCAACGGCTCGCTGAGGGCAAGCTGCCGGCCGGCCCCGTGGTGCCGGCGATCTGCCGCGCGCTGGCGGCCTTTGCGGACGAGGATTACGCGGCATGCGTGCAAATGCTCGCGCCGGTTCTCGCTGACGTCGTGCGCATCGGCGGCAGCCACGCCCAGCGCGAGTTGATCGAGGACACTTTTCTGGTCGCCCTCATGCGCAGCGGCCAGTTGCCGCGCGCCCGCGCGCTGCTCGATGCCCGCCTGCACCGCCGCCCGTCCCTGCGCGATAGGCGCTGGCAGGCCGCAACCGGCTAGCTCCGCCACGAAAAAAACATCGGCCTGGCAGCAAGTGCCTGCTAGGACGGATATGGCGATCGGGGGCGAATCGCCGATGGGTGGTGCGGTGGTATTCCAGGCGGGCTTGGCTAGACAAACGGGATCGCAACCAATTTGCGGCTCGATGGTTGTTGGATCGACCCATTCCGTGGCCCCCTGGCATGCGAGCCCCAAGATGCGCCTCTACCGATCGGTTCTGGCCGCAGCCCTCCTTGCCCTTGCAAGCCCTTGTTTTGCCGAGTCTTCCGGGCCGATCCCGGTCAACAATCCGCCGCTGCAGAACGCGTTCGTCGACCTGCTGGCGCTGATGTCCGGCCACTGCAAGACGCTGAAGGTCGCAGGCCGCACCTTCGCCTGCAAGACGGTGGCCTACGCCCATGGCGACAAGGGCCGGGTCAATTTCGCGGTCGCCGTCGACGATCCTACCGACGAGAACCACGTCGTGTCGTTCTCCGGCGAGAACGGCAAGCGGGCCGACGACAATTCCTACGAGCTGCCGATCGACCGCATGCTGCTCAATTCCAAGGACCGGCCCAGGATCGACGGCCTGCCGGTGCCGGCCGAGCAGGCTTCGACCGGCGTCTGCCGTCAGACCGGCAATTTCGCCGCGAAGAAAGTCAACGACGTCACCTGCTCGGCAACCGACAGCGAAGGCCGCCGCTACGAGCTGCTGTTCGTCTCCGACGGCACGCCGGTCAGCGTCCGCCGCATCCGGCAATCATCGCCGTCGATCCAGGATCCGTTCAAGTAGCTCGTCCTCGACTGTCGTCAGCGTGTACGATCGCCGCCATGCTTCGGAGCGACCCATGACGCGCGACCGCTTGTTTCTGCTGCGCCCCGGTTTCGAGGACCCGGCCTATCCGGGCCGCCGCTTTTACTGCTGGCATTGCGCGCTGATCGAGGGCGTGCTCGCCTCGTTTCCGACGCTTGCCGACAAGCTCGACGTCGAGCGCATCGCCTGGCCGCGACCTAGGCATCCGGTGATTGCGCTCATCGGCGAGGCGAACCAGTCGCTGCCGCTGCTCGTGCTGGCGATGGGAGCGACCTCGCCGCACCAGACCGGCAGCCATCAGGGCCGCGCCTTCATCGCCGACAAGGACGCGATCCTCGCCGCGCTCTCCGAACGCCACGGATTTCCCGATCCGCATCCGTGAGCCGAATCGCGGCAAGTTCACGCGCAGCGTTGTCACGGATGTCGCATCATCGTTCGGAACAGCGTGCCATCGACGACAGTTGAGCGGCGCGTGTCATGCGAATGGAACGGGGCGCTCTCAATCATTCACACACATGAATGCGCGTTCATCTGACCTGATTTTACTGCGTCGTTTCGACGCCCGCACTGGCCGGAACGTGGCGAGCGCCCATCTGTTGTCACGCAACATTCAACTGGAGTGATGACACCATGAAGTATCTCATCGTCGCGATGGCGGTCGGAGCTGCGGCACTCGCCGGCGGAACGGCAGCGAACGCGGCCGGCAGCGGCAGCGCCAAACAGACCGCGCAGGAAAGCCGGTCCACCGACATCAGTGCGCACCGCAGGCACCATCGCTGGCACGGTCACCATCATCATTGGCGCCATCATCACAGCCATATTCGGCCCTACTATGGAAGCTACGGTGGCTACTATCCGCGGCACCACGGCTATTACGGCGGCGGACCGTACGGATATTACGGTGGCGGTCCCGGCGTGACGTTCAGCTTCGGTGGCGGACGCTGGTAAGATAGACGCTGGCGAGACAGACGCCGCATAAGACAAGACCCGCAGCGATGCGGGTCTTTGTTCTATTCCTGTAAGATCATCTCGGCAGTCTCCAGCCCGCTCGCCAGGGCCGCCTCGACCGTACCCATATCGCGGCCCCGATAGAGCGCCTCGCCGGAGAACAGCACCGGGCCATCGTTACGCGCCAAGATCATCTGCGCCTCGCGCGTCCGCAGCGTCGCCCAGGAATAGGCGCCGCGGGCAAGGGGATCATGGGCCCAGTTGATCGCCGCGCTCGCGACGAGGTCTTGCGCGAGGTCGTCGCGCGACATGCCGAACATGGCCGCGAGCGCATCGAGCCCGGCATCTATCAGCCCTTGCGGGTCGAGCGTCGCCAGTTCAGCCGCTCGGGGACCGCCGAACCAGCCGGTGAGCACGGGATGCTGGTCCGGATATTGCGTCCACCACACCGGGATCGCCTGGCCCGACAGAAGGTCATGTCAGCGAGATCCGGCTTTCGCTCGCGCCACCAGGGCCGCGCGAACCGCAGCAGGATTTTGATCACGCTGCCAAAGCCGATGTCGTCGGCAGAAGCAGCCTTCGCACGCACGCTTTGCGGAAGCACCATCTCGCGCAACAGAGGCAGCGGCACGGTGACGATCACGCGATCGCAGCCATGCACCTCGCCATTGGCGCAGCGGACGACCACCGCGCTGCGTTCCTCCCCGATGTCGGACACCACGCAGCCGAAGCGGATCGTCCCGCCGTGATCGCGGCACTCGGTCGCCAGGAATTCGATCAGCGAGCCGTAGCCGCCGACGATGCGCGCCTGGATATGATGCCCGCCGTCCATCCATTCCTCGCGCAACGCCAGAATGGACGCGCGCTCGGGGTCGGCGGCATCGTAACTCTCGACCATGCGCTCGGTTGAATAGCGCAGCTGGTCGTAGTCCGGTCCGGCAAAATGACGGCGCAGGAAGTCTGCGACCGTGAGGTCGTCCTTCAACTCCCTGAGCACGGCATGCAGCTCCGCCTCATGCGGATCGTGGCGATCCTCGCGCGAGAGTTTTGCGCCGTCAAAACTCCATTGCCTGCCCTCGATCACCTGAAGCGACAGCCCGGCCTCGCGCAGGAGCTCGCGCGTGACCGGCGCCTCGCCATGGACGAATTCGGCGCCGCCATCGGCGAGGTAGCCAAACGCCGATTCCGGCAGCGGATGGATGCGCCCGCCGCAGCGCTCGCGCGCCTCCAGGATCGTCACCGTCCTGCCCGCACGCGCCAGCTCGCGCGCCGCCATTAGCCCGGCCGCGCCGGCACCGACGATGACGATGTGTTCGGTTTTGCGCGGCATGCCGAGGCTTACTTCGTCGCCGCTTGCGAATCGTTCTGAATCAGATAGCGCAGCAGCAAAACGCCGCCGCCGAGCTGCCGCGTGCTCTCCAGCGTCATCGCGGTCAGCGGCGCGCGCTTGTCACTGTCCGCGTCCGTCGAATCGAACACGAAGGGTGCTCCTTTTGCACCGTCGACCGCAGGGCTGAGGATCAGATTGAATTCGTCGATCAGGCCGGCGCGCAGGAAGGCGCCGTTGGCGACACCGCCGCCCTCCACCAGCAGACGCTTGACGCCGAGCTCGCGGCCGAGAACGTCCAGTGTCAGCGCCAGATCAATCTCGGACTTGCCGGCAAAGATGTAGGAAACGCCCTCGCCGCGCAGGCCCGCAAGATGAGAATCCGGCACGCTCTCGGTCAGCACGACGACGATCGGATCGCCGCCGATGTCGGAGCGCCCCCAGCCGATCTTGCCGTGCGCATCGAGCACGACGCCATAGGTCGTTGCATCGCGCCGTGCAAACCAGTTTTCGCGGGGAAATCTCCCGCCCGGCGTCTCGGGATACGGCTTGCCCTTGGCGAACTCCGAGCCGGTGACGCGACCGATGATCCAGGCATCGCCGCCGAGCTCGTCATGGATCTTCTCGAACCAGTCGGTGCCTGCGTTCTTCGGCCGCCACCGGCTGGGATGCGTGCGGCCGTCGAGGCTCGCGTGCATCAGACAGATGACATAGGGCTTCATGCGGATTCTCCGGGCTACGTTTCAGGCCGCCGTGCCGCCGCCCTTGGCGCGATCGTTCACGATCACCGCGAGCGGATTGGGCTTTGGCGGTGCGACGAGCTTCAGCGTATTGCTGTCGTGATGATTGAACGGCGCGCCGCGCACGAACAGCTCGGTCTGGATCAGATAGCTCCAGCTTCCGTCGTCGTTGAAGGTGATGTCGCAGCGATAGGAATCGGTGCGGAAGGCCTGCTCCAGGAAATCGGTCGAGCAGATCCCGTAAGCGGTATCGCCGCGCTTCGCCGTGACGGAGATATTTCTGTCATCCGGCCCGGCCTTGCCCGAGGCCAGCAGCACCTGTCCGCGCGGGATCGCCAGGGTCTGCATGATCAGCCCGGTCGCGGGCTCCCACAGCCAATAGCCGACCTGGTCGTGGAAGGTGATGTCTTCTTCCGGCGTGTTGATGTGGATGTGATAACGCAGCCCGTACAGCAACTGCGGCCCGTTGGCCTGAGGATCAATCGGGTCCATGCGGATGTGTTCGATGAAGGTCCGCCGCTCCGGCCCCTCCGCTTTCGGATTGACGTCGATGCCCTTGTCCGCCTGCCAACTGCCGGCGAGACGGCGGAGCGGGCCGAGATTGGCAAGGCCATCGGGCGAGACGTCCTCGGGTTCGGTGAAGATGTCGGCGGGAATGGGCAGCATGGGAGCCTCGCGTCAAGTTGCGGAAACAGCCATATCACGAGGATCGGCGGTGTGGCTTCAACCTATGATCCACAAGCGGGGACAGGCGTTGCAGCCATGCACAAAATCAGGGCAGCCGCGCAAGCGGCACCGCGAGGGTTTGTGTTCGGCGTTCCCGTATGCGCCGCGGGCGCGCGTTGGCAAGACCACGGGCTCAGAATTGTGAAATCCGCCATAGGTGATGAAGCCGCTCCCAATGTAGCCTTGAAGTGACGTCGTGATTTTGAAGTGAGTGGTTGGAATGCAGCAGGCTTCGGTCGAGAAATTCTCGGAACTCATCGGCGGCATCTATGATTGTGTCATTGCGCCTGAACGCTGGGCTGGAGTCCTGGACGGGATATGCACCGAATTCGGCTTTGCCACCGGCGCGCTTTCGGTGGCCAGCCTCACCAACATGAAGGCCGTCGTCAATGCGGTCTCCGGGTCCGATCTGACCCAGATGGCCCAGAACGGCATCGGCTATGGAGCCGACATCATCGAGCTCTGGGGCGGCGCCGAGCGCATTCAGCAATACCCGCTCGGCGAGCCGATCGTTCAATCCCAGGCCGTCCGGCAGGACATCATTTCCGGCAATCGCTACTATCGCGAATGGGCCATGCCCAAGGGCCTGTTCGACGCCGTGGCCGTCGGCCTCGTGCGCGACCGGACGATGGTGGGCAACGCGATCTTCAGTCAGCATGAATCCGCCGGCGCCATCGACGATGCGCAGCTCAGTGGATTGCGTCTCCTCGCGCCACACCTCCGCCGCGCCGTGACGATCAGCAACCTGTTCGACATGAAGGCGGTGGAAGCCACGACATTCGCCGCAGCGGTCGAAGCCCTGACGGTCGGCGTGGTGCTGGCAGACGAGGATTCGAAAATCGTTCACGCCAACGCCGCGGCCTCCGCGATGCTGGCAGCCGGCGATCCGATTCTGGCGCGACGTGGCCGGATCGCGGTTCAATCCGCGACGACGACCACCGCATTGCAATCGGCCATCGCGCAGGCAGCGAAGGATGAGGCCGCACTCGGCCAGAAAGGCATTGGCATCGCGATCCCTCGCCCGAGCGGCGACCCTTTGGTTATCCACGTTCTGCCGCTGCGACGCGGCCACATGCGGGCCGGCCTGGTGCGGCGGGCCGCCACCGCGCTGTTCGTGGCGTCAGCCTCCGGACCGCCACAGATGCCCCATGTCGCGCTCAGCCAGCTCTATGACCTGACGCCGGCCGAGATTCGTATCTTCGAGCTCATTTGCGATGGACATACGCGCGACGCGATCTCGGGTCTGCTCGGCATTTCCCTCAGCACGGTCAAAAGCCACCTCATCCACGTCTTCGAAAAGACCGGGTGCCGACGCCAAGTCGACCTGGTCAGGCTCGCGAAGTCGGTCAGCTTCCCGGTGTAGTGCGGACTACGGCGACTGAGCACTTGCGGACCGAGCTTGCCTCTGCTCACGAGCCGAGCTCGGTCCTTTCTCTGGCGAATGCAGTCGAGCGCGATACGCATTCGCTCGCGCGCATTGCCCCCGGGGACGTGTGCGGGATCCCGATGGATGCCGTGTGTTTACTTGTTGGTCGAGCCCGCGTGTGGGCTCATCGTGCCGGCCGTCCCTTTGTTCATGTCTGTTGTGCCGGTCCCGCTGGTTGAACCAGTCGTGTCCGACCCACGCCTATCGGAGCCGCTGGTGCTGCTGCTCATGCTGCTGGATCCCGGGCTGCCGGTTGTCCCGGTCGCGCTCGAGCCAGACATGCCGGCCGCGCCGCCAGATGTTCCCCCAGCGCCAGCTGCACCACCACCACCGCTCTGAGCGAACGCGACAGAGCTGGCGAGGGCGAGCGCCGCGGCAAAGCCAATCGTTACGAGTTTCATGCAATGTCCTTTCGTTGTGGAGACAGGACAACAGGGGCTCGGTGCGGCCATTCCAGAAAATTCTCCATCCGCACAGATGTTCACGCACTCCTTGCAATTGCGCTTCTACGCCATGTGGGGCCGTCAGCTCGTCCTGGCGGTGATCAACCACGGGGAGAATGCCACCAAAACGGCGATCGCGATGGCAACGACGACGAGGTTCGGTTCTTGGAGCGCGCGGCAATCTTCGTTCCGTGCCGCCTTGATGCGGGCGCAGCCATGAATGAGGCTGCAACGAGCAGATAAATACATTAACTTGGCATGGATGTCTTCGCACCCGCCAACGGCAATATGATGCCGGAATGGTGCCCAGGGAGGGAATCATACGCAACCACCGACAGGACGAACCGCTGCTTGTCCTCAATAGGGTGGCGTGAGTGCCCGGCGCGGATGGGGGGATTCCCGTCATCGCCAAATCCGCTACCGCGTTAATCCCGCGCTTGATCGGAATCAGAAGCTTGCTCTTTCATAAGTCGATGCAAATGCCCGCGACTGATGCCGAGCAGCCCCGCTGCTTCGCGCTTGTTACCGCCCGTTTTCTCCAGGGCGACTCGAATTTCTGCCGCAGTCTGAGACCGAATGCGCTGCTTCAGCAATCCGGATGCCTTCTCCGCTTCCGGCCTTGACGGAGCATGTGTGGGGAGCACCGACAGTTGACCGGTCACGATGAACCGGGTGAGCACGTTCTCCAGCTCCCGCACATTTCCAGGCCACCCATATGCGCCCAGCGATGCCAACTCTTTTCGCGATAGGTTCCTGGTTTCGTTGCCCAAGCGCTCCCCAATCCGGGTGAGCAATTGTCGGGCGAGAAATTCGATATCGTTCCGCTCGCGGAGCGACGGAACGCTGATCGGCAACACGCTCAGGCGATAGTAGAGATCCTGTCGAAAGCGGCCGACCCGGGCCAGTTCCGGAAGTGATTGATTGGTTGCGCAAACAATTCGGACATTGACTCCGACCGGAGTTGTGCCGCCTACCCGCACCATCTCATTCGTCTGAAGCACCCGCAGCAAACTGCCCTGCAGATGCAGCGGCATGTCTCCGATTTCGTCCAAGAATAGGGTGCCCCCGGAAGCCAGTTCGAACTTGCCCGGCTTTCCGCGGCTTCGGGCGCCAGTGAACGCGCCGCCCTCATAGCCAAACAATTCGGCCTCAATCAGCTCGCCCGGGATTGAAGCACAATTGATCCAAACAAAGGGGCCTTCGGATCGGCTCGAATTCGTGTGAATCGCGTGGGCGGCCAATTCCTTGCCGGAACCGGTCTCTCCCGAGATCAACACGGGCAAGTCGTGGCCGGCGACGACCTCGAGCGACTGCCGGTAGGCCTCCATCAGCCCGCCTTCACCAACGATGTCGCGCATGCCGAAGCGGGAGCGCCATTGCTTGTTAGCCTCCGGCAGCGCCAGTTCGGCTTGCGCGACCCGGCGGAACGTCCTCTTCAAAGCACCGAGATTCGAGAACAGGGCCATACCGACCGCCCCAATGATGCGGCCATCCTGAAGCACTGGGACCTGTCGCGTAATGAGTTGGTGTCCACGCACTTTCAGGGGATAGCCGATATGACTGCCTTCGCCGCGCGCCACGAGATGGAGCTTGGTTTGCGGACCAACGACATCGGTAATATGCCGCCCAATGAAGTCGTCGGCTTGGCCGCCCAGCAATCTGCAATAGGGCTGGTTGATCAATACGATCGTGCCTGAGGTATCAACCGCGACCAAGCAGTCCGAGACATGATCGAGGACAAGTTTCAGGAAGCCCGCTTCCTCGGACGACCCGGCAATCCACTGAGACAGAACCATTGCCGAACTCCCGGATCAGCGAGCGTGACAGTTACGCTACATTTTGTCACAAAAAAGCGACACTAACGCCGCGACCGAAATGCGTCAAACCGAATCGGCCGCTCCCCGCGGTACGCGTTTTGGCAGCGAGAACAATTCGTTAGGCCCTCGCCCTGGTGCCGGGCACCGAGGTGGCACGCTGCTTGCGATCTTGCCGTGATGGAATTGACCTCGGGAGGGAGCGGAATGACGACCATGAGAACGATCGCAGTCGGCGATACCGTCGTGCAGGTGTCCGGAGCAGGAATGCCGTTGGTGTTCGTACACGGCTTCACAACAACAGCGGAATTCTGGCGTGAGCAGATCGAGCCGTTCTCGAACGGTCAACAGATGGTTCGCATCAACCTGCCTGGTCACGGCCGCTCACCACGCCCCGAAGATCGAAAATATACGATCGACGCTTTCGTCGAAGACGTGCTCGGGGTGTACCGCGCATTGTCGATCGAGTCAGCCGTTCTCGTCGGCCTTTCGATGGGCGGAACTGTGGCCCAGAGCCTCACACTCGCCCACCCGGAGCGCGTGCGCGCGTTGGTGCTGGTTGGAGCCACGCCGCACGGATTGGGCAAGGACGTCAATGTCGACAACGTGCGCAAGGCCATCGACCAACTGGGCGTGGTGACAGCGAGCCAGAAGGTGATCGAACGATCCTTCGGCTCCGCCGCGAGCGCTGAGCTCATCGACTTTGCGAGGGGCGAGGTCACGCAGACGCCGGCCTTTGTCGCACGGCAGGCGATTGCGTCGCTTAACGCCTCGGATAGGCGCGGGAGACTTGGGGAGATCTGCGTGCCCACGCTGGTCCTCGTCGGCGAAGAGGACGTCATCACGCCACCGAGCGAATCGCAAACCTTGGCGGACGGCATTCCGAACAGTCAGCTCCACATCATACCGTCGGCGGGCCATTTCCCGATGCTTGAGCGACCAGATACATTCAATCGCCTGCTGGAAGAATTTCTAGCGCGGCACGACGTGCTGCCACGCCCGACCGAAGACGCGGCGTCTTACACCCACCAAGCCGTTTGATGCGGGAGGATCGAATGTCCATTCAAGCTATCGAATCAGAATCCATCCTCGCGTCCAGCCGCCTCGATCGCGATACCAAACGCATTGTCTTCGCCGCCGCCCTAGGCACCGTTTTCGAGTGGTATGATTTTTTTGTCTACGGCTCGTTGGCAGCATTTTTCAGCACGCTGTTCTTTCCGAAGGGAAATGACACGGCGGCATTGCTTGCAGCTCTGGCGACCTTCGGCGCGGGCTTCGTTCTTCGCCCGCTCGGCGCCATCGTCTTCGGACGTCTCGGCGATCTCGTAGGTCGCAAGAAGACATTCCTCGTAACCATGCTTGTGATGGGCCTCGCCACCGCAGCCGTCGGCCTCCTGCCCTCGTTCGAGACTTTCGGCTGGTGGGCTCCGACCATTTTGGTTGGATTGCGCCTGCTGCAAGGGCTCGCCGTTGGCGGCGAATTCGGGGGTGCGGTGACCTACGTTGCCGAGCACTCCGATCCGGACAAGCGAGGCTTCACGACAAGCTGGATTCAGATCACGGCGACGCTTGGGCTGTTTCTCTCGCTGGCGGTGATCATTCTTTGCCGCTCTTCCATGTCGGCGGAGAGCTTTTCGAGCTGGGGCTGGCGCATTCCGTTCATCGGATCAATCGCGCTTCTGATCCTCTCTTTGTACATCCGGCTGAAGCTGCACGAGTCGCCGGTGTTCCAGCAGATGAAGGCCGAGGGCAAAGGCTCGAAAAATCCAATCGCCGATACATTTGGTGATGGCCGCAATCTGCGTTTGGTGCTCGTGGCCATCTTTGGAGTCGTGGCGGGTCAGGCGGTGATTTGGTACACGGGGCATTTCTACAGCCTCTATTTCATGACCACCGCACTGAAGATGAGCCAGGATCAGGCCAACTTCTACCTCCTGGTCGCGCTCATTCTCGGCACGCCATTCTTCCTGTTCTTCGGCTGGCTCTCCGACAAGGTCGGGCGCAAGTGGATCGTTGTCACGGGATGCGCGCTATCTGCCCTGCTGATCATGCCGTTATTCCAGAGTCTCGCGACTTACGGCAATCCGGCGCTTGCAGAATTCCGCGCCAAGACTTCGGTGGTCGTACACGGCGACGACTGCAGCGAGGATCAGTCCTGGACTGGTCAGCTCTTCCGCCCCCAAGCGACGAAGGAATGTACGCGCGTGAAGGCATTCCTGACTGCGAATGCCGTTCCATATGTCGTGAAGACCGGTACTGCTTCACTTAGCGTCCAGATCAACGACGATCCGGCGACCGCCTTCGATGGAGCCAAGCTCCTGAAGGAGCTGACCGAACGAGGCCTCCCATCGGCGAAGGCACCGGCTCAGCCCAACGGTCCGATGGTGATCGCAATCTTGTTCGCTTTGGTGTTCCTGGCGACGATGGTTTACGGGCCGCTTGGGGCTCTCCTGGTCGAACTCTTTCCTGTCCAGATCCGCTACAGCGGCGTGTCCGTCGCCCTGCAGCTCGGTAACGGCTGGATCGGCGGTTTTGCTCCGTTCGTCGCAACGACAATCGTCATTGCGACCGGCAACATCTTCGGCGGGCTTTGGTACACGATCGCGGTTGCCGGCTTGACCGCGATCATCGGGGCACTCTTGCTGCCGGAAACCCGTGGTCGCGACATCCGCGGGTAATCGCAGGATCGCATACCTGCGACGCCGAATCTCGTCGTCGCAGGTCCTCGTTGCGATGGCGCCCCTCAAGCGGCGCATCCCACACTGCATCAGACATGCGTAACGCGTTGGAACAATCTGGCGGCAACAATGGCAACATCACAGAAAATTCCGGTCACTATCCTCACTGGCTTTCTCGGATCCGGCAAGACGACGTTGCTGAATCAATTGCTCGAAAGCGACTTGATGGCCGACTCAGCAGTTATCGTGAATGAGTTCGGAGCCATCAGCATCGATGCCGAGCTGGTCGTCGGGGTTGAGGAGGAGATTCTCCAGATCAACAACGGCTGCATCTGCTGTACGGTCCGCACGGATCTTGTTTCGACGATCACCAATCTCCTCTCAGGAACAAGGCCAATCCGCCGCATCCTCATCGAGACCACCGGGTTGGCCGATCCAGCCCCTGTGATTCAAAGCTTTATTGTCGACGAGGTACTTTCTGAAGTCACGACGCTCGATGCGGTCGTCACAGTGGTCGACGCCATCAATCTAGACCGGTGGCTCGCCGATCAGGGCTCCGGCGAGAACGTCGCGGCCGAGCAGATCGCCTTCGCCGACGTCGTGGTGATAAGCAAGCTGGATCTTGTCGACCAAGACGCACGCGCCAGATGCGAGGCGACTATTCGGACCATAAATCGGATGGCTCCGATGTTCGGAGCGATCGACGGTCGGGTAGACGTCGCCTCGATCGTCGACGTCAAGGCATTCGATTTGAAGAACTGCTTGGCCATCGAACCGCTGCTGCTCTCCGAGCTCGAGCACGAGCACGACTCCTCAGTGGTCGGTGTCGAAGTACGCGAAGAACGCGCCCTCGATGGGGCTCGCTTCTTCCGGTGGCTCGATATGTTTGTCCTGGAGAATGGTGAGACCCTTCTCCGCTGCAAGGGTATCTTGTCGCTGGCGGGCGAGGCCCGGCGTTGGGTTTTTCATGGAGTCCATATGACACTCGACGGTCGACCAGGCAGGGCTTGGGCGTCGAATGAGCACCGCACCAGCGCGGTCGTCTTCATCGGAAGAAGGCTCGATGCAACGCGAATTCGAAATGAGATTGCCGATCTGACCTTCGCAGATACCAGTCTGGTTATGTGATCAAACCCAAAAGAGGGCGCCGCAACAATGAAGTTGCAACACTATCTAGGAGGCCTCGAAGGTCTCGATCCGATTTCACTCGAAACGCGTGTGTTCGTGGAAGTCTGGGAGGAGAGAATCTTCGGCATCCACACGGCGATGATGGCACTGAGCCCGCAACTGGATCTCGAAACGACGCCAAGTACATTCAACACCGAATGGACCTGGGCCGACCTGCGCAAGGGCGCGGAATCGATGAATCCGTTCGACTTCTTCAAGTTCCGCTACTATGAAAAGTGGCTCGGCGGGATCTCGGCCTATTTCGTCGCGAAGGGTTACATCACTCAGACAGAACTCGACGCGCGAACCAAAACCTTCTTGACGTCAGCTCCCGTCATGCCGAGAGGCGGAGACGCCGCGGTGGACGCTCGCGTGCGGAAATATCTGCTGATCGGCGACGATCCGAAACGGGAGCGCTCAACGCAACCTCGCTTCGCGCCAGGTGACGCCGTTGGCGTCGCCGATCCGAAATCGGTCGATCACACTCGCTTGCCAGGACATCTTCGGAACAAGGCGGGCATCATTGATAGCGTGTATCCCGACGCCTATGCCTACCTTTGCGACACCGGGCCGGACGGAATCGGCAAAGCAATGCCCGTCTACTGCGTCAAATTCGATCCCGAAACTCTGTGGCCAGGAAATACCGAGCAAAATTTTACCTTCTACGCAGACCTGTTCGAGGCCTACCTCGAACCGGCCATCGCATCCTGAGGAGCCCCACGATGCAACGTTTCGAACATTCCACGGACCGAGAAACGGTGAACGCGGCGCGCGTCCGCGCGCTGGAGGCCCTGCTCATCGAGAAAGGCGTCATCACCCGCGAGACTGTGGACAAGATCATGGCGATCTTCGCGACCGAAATGGGCCCGTTCAATGGCGCCAGGCTCGTTGCGAAAGCGTGGGTCGATCCGGCGTTCAAGAAGATCCTGGCCGAAGACACCATGGCTGCGGTCAAACAGATGAACTTCGTGACCAAGGGAGCCGGCGCCGAAGGCGAGCATATGCGTGCGGCGATCAACACGCCGGAGGTGCACAATCTCATCATCTGCACCCTCTGTTCTTGCTATCCTTGGCCGATTCTGGGCCTGCCTCCCTATTGGTACAAGGATCCCTCGTTCCGCGCGCGAGCTGCGCGCGAGCCCCGCAAAGTGCTGAGCGAATTTGGCCTCAACATTGCGCCGGAAAAGGAAATCAGGACTTGGGACAGCAGCGCCCAGATCCGCTGGTTCGTCGTCCCGGAACGACCGGCGGGCACCGACAGCTTCAGCGAAGAGCAACTGGCGGCTCTTGTCACACCTGAGTCGATGATGGGCGTTGCGACCGTCAAGCCGCCGACCACCTGACGCCATGCAAACGAAGTTCGAGCATTTCGCTCTGGGAAGCATGTTGGGGAAGCCCGACATGCCACCCAAGGACAACGGAAGCCTTTGCTTCGGCGCGCCTTGGGAGCGTCAGGCATTCGGGCTGGCGCTTGCTCTCTCCAAACAGGGCTTGTTCGAATGGGAGGATTTCCGTTCGGAAATGATATCAAGTATCGCCGCGTGGGAGGCCACCCACGACAAGACCGACCCAAGTTGGGACTATTACGGAATCTGGCTCACCGTAGTTGAGCAGATGGTGCAACGATGCGGCTTAATCGACCAGTCGGTCCGGTCGTCTTTCTAGGCGCATCGTTGTCGGATCGATCCAGCGGGCCCCAGACTTAGCGAGCGCTAAAAAGATAGATCTGCGAGCGTCCTTCGCGCCGATCATCTAGTGAACGCAAGCATACGAGATCGCGCTCCAGCGTGGAAAAGCGCAGTAATGGTGCCCAGGGGCGGAATCGAACCACCGACACTGCGATTTTCAGTCGCATGCTCTACCAACTGAGCTACCTGGGCTTGCTCCAAGAGAGGGGCCAAAGCCCATCGAGCGGGCGGTTTATAGTGGGCTGGAAGCGGCCTGTCCACCCGGCTTCGCGAACTGGCTGCGCCGGGCGCGGCCCCGCTGTGCACAAGGTGGGGCGGGGTTGCCGCGGCTGGCGCGGGGCGCCTCGGCCGATCGATTAAAGCGCTGATATAATTTGGCTATTCTTCGCCGTCGGCCTCGTCATCGCGGCCGGGGATGACATAGGAGCCCTTCAGCCAGCGGTTCAGGTCGACGTCGCGGCAGCGCGAGGAGCAGAACGGGCGGGTGGCTTCCGACTGCGGCTTGCCGCAGATCGGGCAGGTTTTGAGCGGCCCGGCGGGCTTTTTGATCTGGTGGTCCATGATGTCGGCAGCTTACACCGGGTGAATAAAGTCTAAGAGCCTGTCGGCAAGGCGGTTCCGGCGGCTTCCGCGCTTCAGATGGCCGTGGCGTTGAGCCAGCCGAAGCGGATCGGAAAACCTTCGCCGCCGAGCAGGGTCGTGGTCTCGTAGAGCGGCAGGCCGACCACGTTGGTGTAGGACCCCACCATCTTCACCACGAAGGAACCCGCGATGCCCTGAACGGCGTAGCCGCCGGCTTTGCCGCGCCATTCGCCGGAGCCGATATAGGCCTGGATGTCGTCCTCGGAAAGGCGCTTGAAGCGGACGCGGGTCTCGACCAGGCGCTGGCGAAAGGCCTCGCGCGGCGTGACCAGGCAGATCGCGGTGTAGACGCGGTGGTTGCGGCCCGACAGCAGCCGCAGGCACTGCGCGGCCTCGTCCACGAGATTTGCCTTGGGCAGGATGCGGCGGCCGACCGCCACGACCGTGTCGGCGGAGAGGATGAAGGCGCCCCGGAGCTCGTCGTCGAGCTGCACCGATTTGAGCGCCGCATCGGCCTTGGTCCTTGCGAGGCGATTGGCGCAGGCGCGCGGCAGCTCGCCTCGCTTCGGCGTCTCGTCGACGTCGGCCGGCCGGAGCGCGTCCGGGTCGATGCCGGCCTGGTTGAGCAGCGACAGGCGCCGCGGCGAACCGGAGGCAAGAACGAATTTGGGGCGGCCGAGCATCAGGTGATTTTGGGGATGAGGCAGGGGGTGAATTGCGCGCGGAACCTATCGGAAGGGCCCTGATTTCACAACCCGGGAACCCGAGGTTTGGTGATTCGAGGCTTCCGGCACGCGTTGCCCGCAGTCTGTGACGCAGGTGTTACGCCCGCCGCTTGCTACCCATTCGCCGCGCCGACCTTCGCAAAGCGCCTGCGGATGCGCATCAGGAGCTGGTCGCAGACCTCGCGGTAGGCAGCGAGCTTCTGGTTACGGCTGCCTTCGACGGTGGTGGGATCCTGCGTCGGCCAGTATTCGACGTCGGCGGCGAGCGCGCGGGTCAGCTCCAGCGCCTTGTGATGCGCCTCCGGCGAGAGCGTGATGATGAGGTCGAAATTCAGCCCCTCCCAGTCCTCGAGCTCCTCGAAGGTCTGCGGCTTGTGGGCGGAGATGTCCTGGCCGAGCTCGGCCATCACGGTGACCGCGAACGGATCGAGCTCGCCCGTCCTGGCACCGGCCGACTTCACGTAGAGCCCTTGCGGAAACATATGCCGCAGCAGGCTCTCGGCCATCGGCGAGCGCACGCTGTTCATCGCGCAGGCGAACAGCACCGATTGCGGATCGCGTGCGCGTGGGGGCGCAGCCATCCGCGTTTAGCCCTTCCAGTGCAGAACGGTGATGAGCGTGAACAGCCGGCGCGAGGTCTCGAAGTCGACCCGCACCTTGCCCTTCAGCCGCTCCTGCAGCGTGCGCGATCCCTCGTCATGGATGCCGCGGCGGCCCATGTCGATGGCCTCGATCTTGTCCGGAGTCGCGGTGCGGATCGCCTGGTAGTAGCTGTCGCAGATCATGAAATAGTCTTTCACGATCCGCCGGAACGGCGTCAGCGACAACAGATGCGCGACCACGGGCGTGCCGTCCTCGCGGCGAATGTCGAACATCAACCGGCTGCCGGTGATGCCGATATGCAGCGTGAACGGCCCCTTGCCGTCGGCACCCTCCGGCGCGAACAGATTCTGCTCGATCAGGTCGTAGATCGCGATCGCGCGCTCATGCTCGATGTCGGGCCCGGAACGGCCGATCGAGTCCTCGTCGAGCGTGACCCCGACGATGCGGTTCTGCGAGTCGTCCTGTTCGGGCAGCTCTGTCATGACAGATTGAGGCGCAATCCAATCGAGCGCGAATGGGCGTCCAGCCCCTCCGCTTGTCCGAGCGTCATCGCGGCAGGTCCCAGCGCACGCAGCTGGTCCGGGCCGCATTTCAGGATCGAGGTGCGCTTCATGAAGTCGGCGACCCCGAGGCCCGAGGAGAATCGCGCCGAGCGCGCTGTGGGCAGCACATGGTTGGAGCCGCCGACATAGTCTCCGATCGCCTCCGGCGTATGCGCGCCAAGGAACACCGCGCCGGCGTTGCGAATCTTCGCGGCAAGCGCGTCGGGATCTTCAGTCATGATCTCGAGATGCTCGGCGGCGATCGCATCCGCGAGCGGGATGGCCTCGGCCAGATTCGTCACCATGATGATGGCTCCGAAATCGGCCCAGGACGCTCCGGCAATCGCGGTGCGCGGCAGCGTCTTCAACTGCGCTTCAACGGCCTTTTCGACATCGGCGGCGAGACGCGCCGAGTCGGTGATCAGGATCGACTGCGCGCTCGCATCGTGCTCGGCCTGCGCCAAGAGGTCGGCGGCGATCCAGTCGGCATTGCCGGTATCGTCGGCGATCACCAGCACCTCGGAGGGACCGGCGATCATGTCGATGCCGACCTTGCCGAACACCAGCCGTTTTGCGGCGGCGACGTAGGCGTTGCCGGGGCCGACGATCTTTGCGACCGGCGCGATCGTCGCAGTGCCGTGCGCGAGCGCGGCCACCGCCTGCGCGCCGCCGACGCGGTAGATCTCGGTGACACCGCCGAGATGGGCAGCCGCCAGCACCAGCGGGTTGAGCTTGCCGTCCGGCGACGGCACCACCATCACCAGGCGCGAGACGCCGGCGACCTTGGCGGGCACCGCGTTCATCAGCACCGATGATGGATAGGCCGCGGTGCCGCCGGGCACGTAGAGGCCGGCGGATTCGATCGCGGTGTAGCGCCAGCCGAGCTCGACGCCGAGCGGATCGGTGAAGCGTTCGTCCTTCGGCAGCTGGCGACGGTGATAGGTCTCGATGCGGTCGCGCGCGAGCTTGAGCGCATCCAGCGTCGCGGCATCGCAAGCCGCACTTGCAGCCTCGATTTCGGCGGCCGTGACGCGCAACGAGGCCGCATCCAGCGTCAGCCGGTCGAACTTTGCCGTGGCCTCCAGCAGGGCCGCATCGCCCCGCTTCGCGACGTCGTCGACGATGGCGCGGACGCTGGCCTCGACGTCGGCCGAGGCCTCGCGCTTGGCGGCGAGAAACGCCGCGAATCGCTGGTCAAAGTCGGCGCTGCTGCGGTCGAGACGAACGGGCATGTTTGGCTTGGCTTCTGGCTGGTCTGAGGTGCACTGGCTCACCGGGCCCCCTGCTCAATGGCGCGGCGGGGAAGCTGCGTCAACCCTCGCAACATGCCGTTCCGGCAAGAGCCCGAGCCGGTTTGGCTGGTATACCGGCGACTTCACCCCTCCCCCTCGATCTCCGGTCCCGTCCCCAGTTCGTCCGACCCGAGGTCGGTCAGCTCGCATTCCAGGCATTCGACGTCGAGCCGGATGGCGCCCTTGGCGAACAAGAGCAGGGCGCACCCGCCGGGCTCCTCGTCGCGGCCGTCCTGGGGGTGAAATTCGATGCCGACGAGGTCCAGAACCTCGTCCGGCGCGCCGAGGTCGATGTTGCGCGACTTGCAGGCAAGCACGCGGTCGAAGCGAAGTGCGGCGACCAGCCGGCGCGGCTCGGCCTCGCCTTCCAGCGTCTGCTCCCAGTCCAGCCGGCTCATGCCGACCACCAGCCGCTTCTCGCTCTGGCGCCAGATGACGTCGGCGGCCTGGACGCGGGCATCCTGCACATGAGCCGAGATCACGGCCAGATCGTCGGCGTCGAGTGCGATCAGTTTGAGCTGGGGAGACATCGCCGGTACTTTCCTCTCGGGGCGGACACGGCTCAACGCGCGCGGGCGCGTAAATTTCCTTCGGACCAACGTCCCACCGGACTAGAGGCTATTGATATCCTCCATCTCCAGCACCTGCCGCGGATAACCCTCCCGGGCGACGTGGATCATGGCCCGGCCCATCTGCTCGGTCGAGGTGACGAGCCGCGGCGAGATCCGGCGCAGCGCCGACCAGAGCGGCCAGCTCACATTGTAGACGGCCCGCACCCAGGCGGTCTTGGAGCGCGCACCGTGCAAAGGCTGGATCGCGCCGGGCCGGAACATGTAGGCACCCCTGAACGGCAGCTTGAGGAGATCGTTCTCGGTCTTGCCCTTGATCCGCGCCCACATCCGCGAGCCCCGCTCGGTGGAATCGGTGCCGGCCCCCGTGACGTAGACGAACGTCATCTGCGGATTGAGCCGCGCCAGCGTCGTCGCGGCCGCGAGCGTGATGTCGTAGGTGAGATGACGGTAGCGCTCTTCGCTCATTCCGATCGAGGACACGCCGAGGCAGAAAAAGCAGGCATCGAAGCCGGTGAGCTGCGACTCGATCGCCGAATAGTCCGTGAAATTGTTGTGCGTGACCTCGGTGAGCTTGGCGTTGCGCACGCCGGTCGGGCTACGGCCCACCGCGACCACGCGGTCGATGGCGGCATCGATCAGGCACTCGCGCAGGACTCCCTGCCCGATCATGCCGGTCGCGCCGAAGATGATGACTTGCATCGGACATCCCCAACAGCGTCGCGGCTCACGCGGCGGCCGCGATTTCGTCAAAGGATACACCGGTCAGCGTTGCCGAGACATCCCACAGCATCGCAGCCGCAGCAAAATCCTTCGCCTGCGGCATGATCCTCGCCGCCGCCGGCGGCCCCTTCAACTCGTAGAACCCGTTGGGGCCGTAATAGCCGCCAGGCTCGGCCGCCGGTGAGGTCACCGCGAACAAGGTCGGCAGCGCGCCTTCGGCGGCGGACTGGCTGATCAAGGGCTGGAGCCAACGGCTCACGCGCCACTGGAAGGTGTTGGCACCCGGCCCGTTCGCAATGAGGTCGGTCCGCGCGTAGCCGGGATGGGCGGCGAGGCTCATCAGGCCCCAGCCGGCGGCGAGACTGCGGCGTTGCAGCTCCAGCGAAAACATCAGCATCGCGAGCTTGGACTGGCAGTAGGCCCGCCAGGGGCGATAGGAATGCTTGCTCTGGAGGTCGTCGAAATTGATCGCGCCGGAGCGGTGTGCGAGGCTGGAAAGATTGACGACGCGCGCGGCCTTCGCGCGGCGAAGCTGCGGCAGCAGGCGTGCCGTCAACGCGTAGTGGCCGAGATAATTGGTGCCGAGCTGCGTCTCGAAACCATCCTCGGTCTGCTGCCGCCTCGGCAGCGCCATCACGCCGGCATTGTTGACGAGAAGGTCGAGTTGCTCGTTGTCGGCGGCAAAGCGCCTGGCGAAATCGGCGACGGAGGCAATGCTGGCGAGATCGAGATGCTCATAGGCGATCAAAGCATTGGGAAACCGCGCGCAAATACCCTCGATCGCCCGCAGGCCCTTTGCGTCGTCGCGCCCGGTGAGTATGACAACGGCACCGGCGCCCGCCAGCGCCATCGCCGTCTCATAGCCGAGACCGCCGGTCGCCCCGGTGACAACGGCGATCTTGCCGCCGAGAGAGGGGACGTCTGCCGTGCTCCAGTCGGTCATGCCGCGTCTCCGTTCAGGGCTGGAATGAGGCCCGCGACCGGTCTAAATGTGCACTGAGTGCAAATTTGCAAGAGGTGAAACGATTTGAAGGCTTCGAAGCCCGCTACGAAACCGGTCAGGAAAGGTGCCAAGCCATTGCCGGCAGTGGCAAAATCGCCTGATGGCCCCGGCCTGCGCCAGCGCAAGCTGCAGCAGACCCGCGAGCGGCTGACCCGCGCGGCGATGGCACTGTTCCTGGAGCGCGGCTTCGAGGCTACGACCATCGACGACATCGCGGCGGCCGCGGACGTGTCGCGTCGCAGCTTCTTCCATTATTTCGCCTCCAAGGAGGACGTGGTCGCCGCCTGGCAGGAGGGTGCAGCAAGCGCGCTGGTCGCCGAGATCGTCGCGCGGCCCGCGGGTGAGTCCATGCTGACGGCCGCCGAGAACGCGATTGCCACAGCGATCAAGCGGATCGATCCGGCGGAAGCTGCGGCAATGTCGCGGCTCAAGCGCGACAACCCCGCCCTCCGGGCGCGCGACCAGCTCAAATACGAGAAGCTCGAGCGCGCACTTGCGGAAGGGCTCGCCCGTCGCGCCAGGAGCAAGTCGGACAGGCTGAAGGCGCGGCTCGTGGCGATGATCGCCACCGGCGCGATGCGCGTCGGCGGCGAGAGCTGGATCGGCGAAGGTGCGCGGGAAAAACCGGAGGTCTTCGTGAAGCGCACCTTCGACGCGATCAGGGGGATATTGAAGTGAGTTTGCTTACCCTGCCCTCCAGGGGAGGGTGAGCCCCATCATTCCTTGAAGAACGCCAGCAGATCGGCGTTGATCGTCTCGGCGTGCGTGGTCGGCATGCCGTGCGGAAAGCCCTTGTAGATCTTCAGCGTGCCGTTCCTGAGCAGCTTGGCCGACAGCGGCGCGGAATCGGCGTAAGGCACGATCTGATCGTCGTCGCCGTGCATCACCAGCACGGGCACGGTGATCTTCTTGAGGTCTTCGGTGAAGTCGGTCTGCGAGAACGCGACGATGCCGTCGTAATGCGCCTTGGCGCCGCCCATCATGCCCTGACGCCACCAGTTCTGGATCACCGCTTCGGACGGCTTTGCGCCGGGGCGGTTGTAGCCATAGAACGGACCGGCGGGCAGATCGCGATAGAACTGCGTGCGGCTGGCGGCGAGCTGGGCCTGGAGACCGTCGAACACGCTCTTCGGCAGGCCGCCGGGATTGGCCGGCGTCTGCACCATCAGCGGCGGCACCGCCGAGAGGATCGCCGCCTTCGCCACCCGGCTTTCGCCGTGGCGCGCGATGTAGTGCACGACCTCGCCGCCGCCGGTGGAGTGGCCGACGTGGATGGCTTTCTTCAGATCGAGATGCGCGGTCAACGCGGCGAGATCGTCGGCATAGTGGTCCATGTCGTGGCCATCGGAGACCTGCGATGAGCGCCCGTGACCGCGGCGGTCGTGGGCGATGACGCGATAGCCGTGCGCGACGAAGAACAGCATCTGCGCGTCCCAGTCGTCGGCCGACAGCGGCCAGCCATGGCTGAACACGATCGGCTGGCCCGAGCCCCAGTCCTTGTAGAAGATCTCGACGCCGTCCTTGGTGGTGATGGTGGGCATTGCGGACTCCTTGTTGCCTTAAGTCATTCCGGGGCGCGCGAAGCGTGAACCCGGAATCTGGAGATTGTTGCGCGAGAGATTCCGGGTTCATCGCTGCGCGATGCCCCGGAATGACGACGGCTGACGATCAGGCAAACGTCATCGGCTTGTAGCGCCGCCAGGCGCCAACGGTCAGCACCACGAAGAACACCAGCACGATGCCCTGCACTACGGCGAACACGGGGCCACCCGGGGGGGCCGGCGGCACGGCGGGCGCGAGCGCGGCGAGCGCCGGCACCTTGAGGAACGACTGGATCACCAGCACGAAGACGTTGAAGTAGAGCGAGATCATCGCGGTGACGATGTAGACCGGACGCCAGACCCCGGCGAGCTTCATGCCGTACAGCGCGAGGCAGGCGACCGCGAGCAGCACCAGCGAGATGATGCCGATGATATGCGAGGGCAGCAGCTCCCTAGACGGAAACAGGAAGCCGGTGGCGCTGGTGAGGATCGTGAACAGCAGGAAGATCGCGGTGAGACCGGGCATCGGCTTCGAAGCGAGCAGACCGAACATCACGACGAGGCCGGCGACGATGCCGATCAGGCTGATGATGACGTGGATCAGTGTAAGGGCGGGCAGGCTCAATCCAAGCATCACGGCATCTCTCCTGGTCTCTGCGTTGAGATCAGAGGATTGATATTACGGTCCTCATCGGATGGCTACATGCGCGATGTCACAGGCTCGTGCGGAGCCATGCGCCGTCGTGCGAATCGACAAACGCATGGCTGAAAACTTTTGCACCGATGTCACAAATGACGGCAGTTGGTAGCCCGGATGGAGCGGGAGCGTAATCCGGGATTCTCGCCGCCGAGACACTTCCCCGGATTGCGCTCCGCTCCATCCGGGCTACGGCCTTCAGCTTCCGACAAAAGTTGGATCGAATCTTCACACTTCCTTGGTGTCGAAGATCAAGAGGTCGGCGCCGCCGCTGGCGAATTTCGGCACGTCGGCGCCGGTCGCCTTGCCTTCCGGGCTGCCGAATGCCGCCTGGATGTCAGCCACGCTGTCGAAGGTGAGAATGGCGACGAGATGGATTCCGGAGGGCCCCGCGGGAGAGGCCACCGGCCCCTTGCTGACGGCGTATTTCTTCAGGCCGGGCAATTTCTTGGCGAGCGGAATGTGGGTCTCGGCGTAGTACTTGTCGAAGGCTTCGGCATCCTTGGGCGTCTTGTAGAGCACGACGATCTCAGCCATTTAGTCCTCCCATTCGAATCTTTTGTTCGTCCCACGGGCGTTGCGCCTCGCGACGAGACGATAGTCTGTGGGACGCGGCAAAACCGCAAGCCACATTCGACTTGCCGTCTGCTTGTCTTCTGCTTGACTAAAGCGCCGGTTTTGCGGCGTCGCCGAGATAGCCGTGCAGGGAGGCCACGACCTGGGCGCCTTCGCCGATGGCGCCGCCGACGCGCTTGACCGAGCCGGAGCGGACGTCGCCGACGGCGTAGACGCCGGGCACCGAGGTCTCGAGCGGCGCCACGAGGCGGCCGTGGTTCTGCTCCGACTGCGCGCCTGTCACGACGAAGCCGCCGCGATCGAGCGTAATGCCGCAGCCATCGAGCCAGTTGGTGGCGGGGTCGGCACCGACGAACAAAAACAGATTGCGGATGTCGGCCGATTCCTCGTCGTTCGACAGCCGGCTCTTCAGGCGGATACGGCGCAGCAGCGAGGCCTCGTCGCCTTCCAGCGCGGAGATCTCGGTGTTGAACAGCAGCTCGATGTTGGGCGTCGCTTCGATGCGCTCGATGAGATAGCGCGACATGCTGGCGCCCAGGCCGCCGCCGCGGATGATCATCAGCACGCGCTTGGCGTGCCCCGACAGGAACACGGCCGCCTGACCCGCCGAATTGCCGGCGCCGACCAAAGCCACTTCCTCGCCGGCGCACAGCTTCGCCTCGACCGGGGAGGCCCAGTACCAGACGCCGCGGCCCTCGAATTTGTCGAGGCTCTCGATCTCCGGCCGGCGATAGCGCGCGCCGCTGGCGACCACGACCGCGCGCGAGCGCAGGGCATCGCCGCCGTCGAGCGCCACCGAAAACGCGCCGTCGGTGCGCGTGCAGTCGAGCGACTTCGCCGTGACCGGGATCATGATCTCGGCGCCGAACTTCTGCGCCTGGTTGAAGGCGCGCGCGGTCAGCGCCTGGCCGGAGATGCCGGTCGGAAAGCCCAGATAATTCTCGATGCGTGCGCTGGCGCCGGCCTGGCCGCCGAAGGCGCGGGTGTCGAGCACGGCGACCGACAGCCCTTCCGAGGCCGCATACACCGCGGTGGCAAGCCCCGCCGGTCCGCAGCCGACGATCGCGACGTCGTAGATGCGGTCGTTACCGGGGCCGCCGATCATGCCGATCGCGCGCGCAATGTCGGTCTCGCCGGGATTGCGCAGCACCGCACCATCGGGGGTGACGACGAGCGGCCAGTCTTCCGGCTTGGGCGAATAGCGCGCGATGACGTCGGCGGCGTCGCGGTCGCGCTCGGGATCGAGCAGATGATGCGGCTGGCCGTTGCGGGTGAGGAAGCCCTGCAATCGCACCACGCCGGCCGAATGCGACGGACCGATCAGCACCACGCCGCCGACGCCGCCCTGGAGCAGATTGACCCGGCGCAGGATTAGCGCGCGCATGATGCGCTCGCCGAGCTCGGCCTCGGCGACAAGCAGCGCGCGCAGGCGGTGCGGCGGCAGCAGCAGCGTCTCGACCTCGCCTTCGGCACGGCCGTCGACCAGCGCGGGCCGGCCGGAGAGCTGGCTGAGCTCGGCCAGAAACTGCCCCGGCCCCTGGTCGATCAACGGGGTGACATTGCCGAGCCCGTCGCGCTGGGTGATGGCAACATGGCCCTTCAACACGACGAACATGCCCAGCCCCGGCTTGCCGGTCTCGAACAGGAATTCGCCGTCGGCATAGCTGCGCACCTCGCCGAACTGCCGCATGCGCTCGATTTCCGCGGATGTCAGCGCGGGGAAGGTTTGCTCGGGGCGCGTGAACCGCGACATCTGCGGATCACCATCGGTTCGTTGCTGCTCGTCCTGCCCCATTGCCACTGCCTGCACTCCAAAAATCTATTCGCCGGATTTCAATCGCCAGTCTTGCCGGCGGTCTCCTCATTTAGGGAACCATCGTCATTCTGCGAGGGGTCGGCGCTTGCGGCGCGTTCGCGCGCCTGCAGCTTCCGCCGCTTCAGGTTTTCGCGCAGCGCCGATTTCAGGCGGTCGTCCCGGGACGCCTTCGCCCGCTTCGACTCCTGTCTCGTGTTCTCGTCGTTGTCGTCAGCCATCACGGGTCCATTACAGCGATCGGCGATAACATGCCCGGAGAATAAGGCAGCTCAAGAGGCCCCGCGCGATCCGATCGTGCGAAACGCGAAATGGACCGAATCCGGTCGCTTGGCCAACTGGCCAGTTGGCTGGGGAAACCGGAACCAAAATCCGTGGAAAGCCAGCCTATTGCGTCCAACCGGGCATTTTGGGCCTGATATCGCCCCGATTTTCTGGTTTTGTCCGGACCTGCAAGCTTGCACAGGAGGGGGGCTTGTGGCAGATATCGGCCCGCTTGGTAGGCCCCTCGTGGCGGCCGATTCTTGTCCCAGCACATGCTGCCGTAGCTCAGTGGTAGAGCACTCCATTGGTAATGGAGAGGTCGACAGTTCAATCCTGTCTGGCAGCACCACCGCTTCCCCTGAAAGATCAACACCGTATTGATGCGGTTATGATTTTCGCGCCGCTCCTGTTACACAGGGGTGTTACACAGTGGTGCTGAAAGTCGTGTCGCTAACTAAGAGGAACGGCTCGAACAATTGGTGGTATCGCCTCACGATCCCCGCCGATGTTCAGCGGATGCTTGCGAAGCTGCCCAACCATCCTAGACCGAAGGGATGGTTCGCGACGCATATCATGATCACGACCGGCACTCCTGATCGCACTCTTGCGAAGGCGAAGGCCGTGGACATTGCCGCTGACGTGGAGCGTCAATTCAAGGCACTCCGTGAAGGGCCAAGGCCGCTTACGGCCAAGCAGATTTCAGCACTGTCCGGCGTCGTCTACCGCGCATTCGCGGAAGGGCTGGAGAACAACCCCGGTCTGACATCGCAGCAGTGGTTACGTGTCGCAGAGGAGAACAAGGCCGCGCAGCGCGGGGAATACAGCGTTGGCGCTCGCCTTGGCATCTTCAAGGATGACGGCGAACGACGTGACGCTGACGTGGAGAATCGGTTTGGTGGCATCGTTGACGCCACTCTCAGACGCGAGGCGGTGCTCACCACTGAGGACAGCCGGTGGCAGGTCATCGAGGCGGTTGCCCGTGACCTGACCGAAGGCGTGAAGAAGCTCGCGAGGAACGCAGACGGCGATTTCACGGCTGACACCTACGGCAACCGCTTTCCACCGCCGACTGATCTGCTGCAAGGCATTAGTCAGACGGGTAAGTCGCTGACCGCCCTGGCCGACGCTTGGCACACCGCAGCCGTGGCAAGAGGCGTTCGCCAACGCGATGCGAGGCGATGGAGGGCCGTTGTTCTCCGCTTCAAGGAGTGGCTGACTTATGACGATCTGAGCCGGATCACTCCGCAGAAGGTTCAGGCATGGGGCGACGAACGCAGCGCCGCTGGCGTTGCGCCGAAGACCATCAATGACACCGATTTCGCAGCGCTAAGGGCGGTGTTCGGTTGGGGCAGGCAGCGGGACTGGCTGGCAACCAATCCAGCAAAAGAAGCGAGGATCGCGGGTCGCGGAAAGAAGCGCACACGCGAGAAGTGGTTCTTGGAAGATGAAATAGCCGCGATCCTCAATGCCGCGCTGGCGGTTCAAGGCACTAAGCGCGAGAACCCGAAGACGACTGCTGCGAAGCGATGGGTGCCATGGCTCTGCGCCTACTCAGGAGCGCGGGTTGTTGAGATGATCCAGTTGCGCAAGGAAGACATCAGGCGTGAAGGGATCGCATGGGTTATCCGTGTCAACCCCGAAGCTGGACACGTTAAGACTGACGATTATCGAGATGTCCCTGTTCATGAGCATCTGATCGCGACCGGCTTCATTGAGTTCGTGCAACAGTCGAGACCGGGACACCTATTCTGCGACGTCGGCAAGGACGGCAACACGGCGGGAACGGCTGACGGCGTATACAAGCGCGTCTATACCATGGTGCGCAGCGTCTTAACTGATGATCGCGTTCAGCCCAACCACGCATGGCGGTACACTTTCAAGACCTACGGCCACGACGCGGGATTGAATGACCTGACAATTGATGCGATCTGCGGACACGCTGCCCGGACACAGGGTGAGAAATACAGGGGCATCACCGTCAAGAAACGGGTGGAGGTCATGGCCGCATTCCCGCGATACAAGCTCACCGGCGTAGAGCGGGCAGAGGCAGCATAGGCCCGAAAAGCTGGCAAGCTTTTGTGACGCTAGTTGGCAGTCTGGGGGCCCGCACCTCCCCGTGGAGGGCCTCAGAAGAGCCGAGTGGCAGGACGACAAGTAAGCTCCCAAGCGCTGTTGTCGCCAACGTTGGAGTACGACCAGTCAATGGTGGTATGACCTGTCACGCGGTCAATCGACCCGCTGATAGTGAACGGCTTCAAGCTCACGCCAGAAATGACCCCGCTCTGCTGACCACTGAAACTGACGTTTGTCGCGGTGATACCCCTGATCGGCGTGACATAGTCCATGACCGTGACCGTTCGACCCGCGATATCAACGATAATGCCAAGGTTCGTGACCGTGTCAGGCTTCATGTCTGCGGCGGCTGTCGCAGTGAGCTTAGCCGTTCCGTTACAGGCCAGCGTGATAGTAGTGCCTTGTTGCTGCGCATTCGCGGACTGCGCCAGCGCTATGACCAGAATCGCGCAAGCGAATCTCATGGATGTTCTCTCCGTACTTCGAACCTTTGACAACGAGCGTTCAAGCGTCAGATCGGGCCCAAGCGTATTCCCATTGAGCGAACTGTCCGTTTGCTATGCGGCTGTTTCACCGCGACAGCCCATTGAGCGCCAAGACCGCCTTCCTGCACCAGCGACGATAGCTCTGCTCTCGTTTTGGGCCAGCGCAAAAATTGGTTTCCGATTACCCAAGCATTATGGATCGACCTGTTGTGGAAGCTCTTTCTGAACAAGGACGTGCGCCCTCTGAATGTGTTGCTTTCTATGCAAATCGGGCACTCACATCGCATCAAATCCACGGCGTCATCGCGGTCCAAGACCTTGCGGACCCCTTGCGAGGCTGCGCCCGGCGAGAGTATGCGCTGACTTTTCAGCGGCAAAAAAATGGAGCCAAACCCTGCTGCTTGTCGCCAGCCGATCGAGTCTGCAGAGTTTGCGCCGAGAGCGACCATCGCCGGAAACGTCCGGGTGCCGCCTGCGCCGAATACGTGGATTCTCGATTGCCGAAACTGGAGCCGTACCGTACGCAGACACATCGCAATGAAAGATTCTGGACTAGCTCCCCACTCAGCAAGCAACCTCCGTCTCTGAAGCAAGGGGACCACACCGCCAATGCCGATCCAAGCCGGTGTAGGCGAAATTGATGCGATCATCGCCGTGCAGCATTCGACTTCCTCCTGTGTTCGGCCATGCACGACCGGCATGATCACTTTGCGAGGAAAGCGCTCCAAGAGAAGCTCGTAGTTTCTCACCGACTCCCGAATTTTACGGATTCGGTCTTTGGCATTATCGGTTTTGTGGGGTGGAATATCCAGAGAGACAAAGATATCCGCTGGTATCTCGTTGATAGCATCACTAACATGGCGGACCGACCAGCGTGCTGACGGGTTCATCGACAGAGCGAACCCACCAGAGTCAATCATCAAGGGTCCATTTAGCCCCAGCTTCCGTCTTAGATCAGCATTCAGGTGAGTCTTACGGAGCGATGGGCGGCGAATTGCGCAGCCCAGGCTGGTCAGAAATGGTAGTGATTTGAGTTCATGATAGTCTGAGCAGATGCTGCTGGTATCGACGCTTTGGCCAAGCCAAACCCTCACATTGCTGAGATAGCTCACTCTAAGCGCCCGCGTGACCTTGGGCTGCTCAGGCCGACTCTCGACTCAAAACCAAACCTGAAATCCGAAAGGCCCGCTGGAGGTTGTCCGTAGTCAGTAAGAGGATAGTGGTCATATTGATCGCGGTCAAAGCGCTCCAGAAGATCTGGCGACTTCAAGATTGAATCCACTAGCGTACCGGCAGGAGGCAACAACGCGACATCCGACGACATCGAGGATGTGAAATGGAAGACCTCACATGCGTCCCTTGGAAGACTGTGCCATCGTATCGCATCGACGTAATGATGATCACAAAGGAGATTGAAGATACGGACCCTGCGTCCCCCACTCCATGCATGTCTCACATAAGAGGTGAGTGCCTTGGTATATAACTCTAGCCACTGCGATTTGACATCCAATCCATAGTCTTTGTGCGTGTCCGACAGATGGATATCATAATTTTGAATGAACTCATCTGGCTCGATCAGCCCGTAAAGACCCGACATGATCAGAATTTTTACTTGGCTGCTATTTTTAGAATAGCTCTGCCAACCTTCATTCGTGATCCGCCCATAGATACGGCCAGAGTAGCGCTCGGAAGCTGGAAGATATTCGCCGACGCTTGCCGCTACACCGCCGAGATCAACGCCATGAACGAGTTTTGCATTCGCAGGCTGGTGAGAGCGGTTACCGCCTCTCTCAAAGTTGTCTACGAGCTTTCCATCTTGCAGAACGGAGTAGATATAGTTGCGCTTGGCCAAGAGGTCTTGACGAATGGACGCTTCCGGCACCCACCGGAGCGGCTCACCAGAGTAAGGTCCTCCTCCTTCTTTCTTTGCGTGTGAACACGCGATTAGGATAAGACGGTCGGGAGGGCGCGTCTGGCTTGTAGATTCCATTGGGGTCGCGACGGGCGCAGCCGCTACGACTGGCGGCTTCGCGCTGTCGGCGTTTTGAACACGGCGGAATGTGCTGACTAAAACGTCAGCTACGTACTCTGCGTTCTGTCGTCCCTTCGCAAAACCAGTATGTGTACCGGGCAGAACACCAGCAGCATCATCGTCATCAGTGAAATTGTCTTTGATATGCTGGGCAACGACGCGGTCATCCTCAAGTCCAAGATGAAATAGCTTCGGCCTGATCACCTTTCGCTTTTGTGCCTCGCGGATCGCAAGGCGGTATTGCGAATAGAGATGATCAGGGTCAGCCAGGGCTGCGAGTTTTGGATTCAGGCTTCTGAGACCTCGAAGAAACCAATTGCCATAGGGCACTCCCTCCAGCGGAGTTCCCGCAGTTATGACAGCCTTGATACGTTGCAAGGTATCGTCAGGCCCCTCCACCAACAGTCTCCGACAAACCTCCCGCGCAACCAAACCGCCGAAACTATGGCCGACAAGATAGATTGGAGCAGCGTCGGGATACTTGGTCGCAAGGAAGGTAACGATTTGCTCTGCGCTTGCTTCGAGGGTCGCTGCGCTGAGCTTGCCCGCGCTATATTCTCTATTCGCAATCTCAAAATCATTGCCCAGAGATTTTGCCACAAAATCAGGAACTGCTTGCCAGCTTGTCTCGTCGCCGAACATGCCATGCAGAAATAAGACCAAACCCGTCATGAATCACCCCCAACACAAGTGTATTGTTAGTGGTGGGGGACTCCGAATTCAACCGAGTTGAGGGGCGTCTGCATACGCCTTTGGTCAGGAGCCGCTGCCCATTCAGGACGGACACCATGCTCATAGATTACGCTAGCTGAGCAATGCAGGTGGCTCAGTAGGCACCGATTCGTCCTGACCTATGCCAATGCGGAGGCTAATCTAAAGGCGCTCATTGGCAACGTCTTACCCGATGAACGCGCTCAACCCCATCTACGCGTTGCAGTACACCAGACGCGAAATCCGCCGCCGCGTCAGTGCCGCAAGAACTTGAATGGCGATCTAGTAAGACTTCACGATCCTCTTAATATGATTGACGATGCCAAGCTTATCGAAATGAACCGAGAATGGATAATTAAGCGGGCGCTTAGACGAAATTTCGTCGAGGGTGACGACTCTGTCCAAGAGCCGCCTGCGCGTAGATTCCCGATACATGATTCTTGGCTTCGAAGATTCCGTGAAGAATGCATTGCGCCATTGGTCGCTTTCTGCAAGCTCAGACAATACGATGTTTTCAAAAAGTAGCCACAGCATCGCGAATAGATCGTTAGGCTTCAGTTCCTCGCCTGATATCTTCTGCTTTATCGTCTCGAAGTTGAGACTGCGATAGATCGGCTCCATATCGGTGTGATTTAGAAGGACAAGAGCAGCCTTGCTGTAAAGATCGAGCCCGAACGCTCTGAGAAACAGAAACCCACACAACTCAGTAAACAGAAAGGTCCCTGCTGATAGGGCGAGACCCTTGATGTAATCGGGGTCCTTGGTGAGGCGTTGATCGATTTCGTCATCAGACAAATTCCCGAATCGCCGGTCAGCGATGATCTTTTCTCGAACCTTGGCTGACGTGAGAACGTTTTCCTTTGCCAAACGATATGTGAGATGGGCTAGCAAAAGGGCTTCTGCAGATGGAGCAGATGGAACTGTTTCCTCTTCGGCTCTCGGATCGTTGAATTGGAACTGATAGTCGAATGCTGGTTTGCTCACTCGCGACTGAAAAATACGAGCGTAATACTTGTCATTGTCAAAGATGAGTCGCCTACGCTGAGCAGCGTCGTCTACGTGCCCAATGAAGGCAAGCCAATGTTGGCCGATATCCTGATTGTCAACCCTCCGGATCGTTGGGCGACCTTGACGGCCAGCAACCTTGAAATCTCTGTCTTTGTACTTCTTTAGAGTGGTCCATTGATTGGGAGAGCGCTCGAAGGCTGTCCATGCGAAATCCTTACGCTCATAGAACCATGTTAATTTTGCGAACTCTCTCTCGAAAGATATCTGGTCCGGATCGTTTGAGCGCAGATTGCGCTGCTCCATTTTGTTTTGGTTGTTTGTTGCGCGAACCAGCTTTGGTACGTCCGGGATGGACTGCTGGTCGTATATTCGGACTAAGACAAAACACTTATCGTCAAAATACTCTTGCATCTCGGCAGAGAGAGCATCGTATGCCTCAAAAAGAGAGGTAACGGTCTGAAGCCCGTTCACGATCTGCGGCTGCATAACATCCAAACGTCCGCCGTTGGGCTGCTTTCTGTTCACACAGATGATTGTTATGCCGTTGTTAAGCAGCTTAAATTCGTCGATGCCCTTTTCTGTTGCCACCTGTTGCCGTATCGCGTCATTGACTTGAGACTTCGTGATCTCGCAACGCACGTTCGCTTCGAATATCTGATAGCCGAACCGCCGATAGGCGTCGATCAGATCCCTCGCACGCACGTAGAGAATGAGCGTTGTCTTGTCGTTTATGTATGCAGAGCCTCTGGATTGGTAATGAAATGTAAGCCACTCTGAGTGCTGGCCGGTGGCGTCGACCCATTGCGAATTGGTCTCACGCCATTTCGACGCTAAGAGGCGGTCAACGTCGTAGACATCGATCTCTAACACTACGTCGCGACCTAGTATTTTGATGATGCCGTTCTGCTTTCGATGCAGTTCAAGCTCATTTCTGGCTGCCGTCGTTAGGCCATCGAAAAGAATGATCAGATTGAGCCGTACGAGAACGACTTCTTCGTCAGGAACGGATCGCAGAGCAGTTTGCAGTTGACCGACGAATGCCTTGAGCTTGCGGTTCTTTGCTTCCTTTGAAAAATCGGCAGATTGCAGAAAGCTAACAATGCGCGGAATGTCGGCCAGGAGCTGCCCGTCCGCACCAAGCGACATTGAAGAAGACTTTTTCTGGAAGTCCTGTGACTTGAATTGGAAAAGATCAATTTCGGATCGGCTAATGCGATAAGCATCGAAGCCGCGATCATTTGCGCCGTCGATGATAATTGGAGCTTGATCCTCCGAGTAACCAAGCCATGACAGCGCCACTTCGCGGAAAGCAGCGTAGTACGTTAGTCCTTTTTGATCTTTCGCTTCATTCAAATCATCCAAGAGGCCGCGCAGAAGGTTTTCCTTCTGTCTCGTCGGATACAGCACTTTGTCTCGCATTCCCAGAGTCTCCAACCTCTCGCCGATACGCAGTGTCATCTGTTCTGTCTGTCGTAGCAAGATGGCGCGGCTACGATGCCTTAGAACATCCTGCTTGTCCCACGGTCGTTATTCCAACCACGCGAGCTGATCACACCTCTATAGGGTTGCCGTCCTCTTCCGCGCAGGACAACGGCTGCGTTCGTAAACCGGCGAGGAACGTTCAAGCGCCAGCGGAGACTGGCGGAAGCAATCAGTGGCGTTCGAGCAACACGGGCCGAAAATCCGGCACTTTCGAGAGAGCACTCGCTAAGGTCGAGGCTGGCCCATCCCCATAGGGTCTCTTCGACTACCCTCCAGAGAGTGCGCCCCGCTGCCACACTACTCATCCGGTGTCTTGACGAGCTTGTATTCCGGCCATGTGGTTTCGTTGCGCCAAGACGCCAGCCGCTCTCCACAATGCGAGCAGTCCTCATAGTCGGTGTCGGGGATCGGGGTGTGGTGGTAGGTCACTTCATACACCGCGCCGCACTTGCAGGTCTGCTGGGCCATCTAATTCCTCTACCTATCGCCGGAATCGAAGTCGCAACATATCAGTTCGACCGGCCGCGACCATCAAACTCCCCCAGCACCAACGCCGATTCAGATCTGAAAATTGTGAAAAAATCCGACAGGGTAATCGCTGGTGGTGAGGCCCGCGTGTCCCCCGGTGGGGCCGATCCAGCGCGTTGTGGGGGTCAGCGGTGTTGAGTGCCCTTGATGCAGTCGTCGGATAGACGCGGCTCGATGCCAAACAGATCGGCCCGGCTGATCGCTATCTGCTTGACCGTACCACCGGCAAGCCTCTCGTCCTGCCACTCACCGGCCTCGCACTTCTTCTGCATTAGCTTGCCGATCATCTCCTTGTTGCTCTCGACCAACAACCGGCGTTGCGCATCATCCAAGTGCGGCCAACCTCTCTCGAAATAGTCATCGAGATCGACACGGTCCAACACGGTGATCACCCGCTGCGGGCCGTAGTAGCCACCGACAAGAAAAGAGCCGTGAGTATAGGGAGCGGCCGAGACGTCGAGATCACTGACTCGCATTCTGCTTCTCAACATTGTTAACTTCGCAAGGAGGTGGGGTCGCGTTGCGAGCTTACAAGTCCAGCGACTCGTCCGCCTCCGCCAAGCGCTCATGGCCTTCACTACCGTGGGGGTGGCGGAGTGGGTCCGATGCCGAACAAGCGCGACGATGGTGAGCGGACCGGCCAACCATTCCTCTTTGCGTTGGCTGGACGCTGGCGATGCCCCTGCGATCACGTCCAGACAGCACCCCAATTGAGCAGTGCGTTATGGGTATCCTCTATTCGGACCAGTCCACAGACGGTCCGATAATCCCGATTGACAATTCAAAACGGACCATTCACAATCGGACCATTCAAATCGGACTGAATGGGGTTCAGGATGTTTGTTCGGGCTTACCTTCGCGCTTCCACCGATGAGCAGGACGCCAGCCGCGCCAAGGATCAACTCAAGGCGTTCGCCGCTGAGCGCGGTCTGTCGATTGCTTGCTGGTACACCGAGAATGAAAGCGGTGCGTCTCTGTCGCGCCCTGAGTTGTTCCGGCTGTTGGCTGATGCCTCGCCTGGTGACGTTCTCCTGGTCGAGCAGGTTGACCGCCTGTCACGGCTCACCGCTGCGGATTGGGAACGGCTCAAGGCTGAACTGACAGCCCGCAAGGTGCGTGTTGTTGCCTTGGACTTGCCAACCTCTTGGATGATGACCACGGGCAACGGTGATGAGTTCACCGGCCGGCTGTTCGATGCGATCAACAACATGCTGCTCGACATGCTGGCCGCTGTCGCTCGCAAGGACTATGAGGACCGCCGCCGTCGTCAGGCTCAAGGACAGGCAAGGGCAAAGGCCGAAGGCAAGTACAAGGGACGCCCTGAGGATACGGAGCGCAATGCACGTATCGCCCGCCTGATCGCGTCTGGACACTCATGGAATGAGGTAATGGAGATAATCGGATGCAGCCGCACCAGCATTGCGAGGGCGGCTAAGAGGCTGGCGGAGGCTGACAAGGTCAAGGAAGGGCTATCCGGGTAATGAAACTGAAAAAACCGCCAGCGCTGTACGTGCCGAGCCGTGATGAGCTTGCCGAGTTCGATACGCTGGAAGGCGATGACATCGAGGCTGTGGAGGAGTTGAACTCCGCCGCTGCCGGTGCCGTGGCGACAGCTTCTGCCTACGCACGACATGACTTCGAAGCCGCTTTGGACGGAGAATTGATCGATTGGGATGGCGGTATTGAGATCGTCCTTGCCGCGTTGGAAGCGGCGGACCCTTACTGGCGCTGGTCAAAGGAACGGATCGTCGGATACTGGAATGGTGACGGCGACCGCCCCGTGTACGATTGGGAGAAGCAGTGGCCGCCGATACGCCAACTCACGCCAGAGCAGATTGCCGCACAAGAGCAGGAACTGCTTGCCTTAGAGCGGGAACTAGATGGCCCGTTCCACTACGTTGATCGAAATCGCGATCCGAGCAAGCCGAGCGTTGGTAGCCAGTGGCTTTCGATGAACGGCAAGGCCAATGCCAACCGGGCCAAACCGATGGGTAGCCGGAAGTCCCGCAAGAAACCCGTGTTCTGGTCTCCCAAGAAGGCGGATTGATCGTCCGGGTTGTTGCCTCTGTATGGCCCTCCCGTGGCCACTGAGAAGCGGTTCATTGCATGGCAGTATACCTGCCGTTTTTAGGATTGGCTCGCCAGCGACTCGCGCTGCCAATCTGGCGGCCGCTTCCCATTTACGAATAGCAAGTTGCCCCAATCTTTCACTCCGCACAGGGAGATAGAAGGCACGGAACCGAGGCCATTTTCAACCTGTGAGCGTCCGTTGTAGGCGGTTTTGCTGACAGATAGGGAGAATAAGAGAATGAAATGACAAATACACTAGCAGACGCAGATACTTACGTAACAAAGAATGAGGCTAGACCGGGACTAACCCCTGTCAACCTTGCTGAACTCATCCAGCCACAGGCCAACCAGATCAGAAAGACGCTGATCCCGGCAACCGTCGCCCGTTATGCAGACGCGATGCGAGCGGCGGACAGCGCCGGAGCGGCTGACGGCTTCCCGCCGATCAAAGTCCGCATGGTCTCGACAGCCGATGGCAAAGACTTCGTCCCTGAACTGATCGTCGGCTTTCACCGCGCGGCCGCGGCTAGGCGAGCAGGACGGATCACGCTGACGGCTGAGGTGATCGAGGCCACCGACGAAGAAGCGCGTTGGATTTCTGCCGAAAGCAACATGACGCACGGCGAGCCGTTGAAGGCAACGGAACATCGCGAGGTGTTCAAAGCCTATGTCAAGGCTGGCCGGTGTTGGCACTGTTCCAAGCTCGGCAAGCGAAGGCCGAAGTCGTCGCGCGAGATTGCGGCGGACCTACATGGTCTGCGATCTCACACCACCATCGTGAATTGGATGAGGAAGGACTTCCCAAAAATCTGGAAGCAGATGGGAGGCGAGGCCACGCCAGCACCCACCAAGGGCGACTTTGCCGACCCAGGCGAACGGCGGCTAGACGAGGCTTTGCAGCATCTCTCTCAGGTCGAGAGCATCGCGAAGACGCTCATAGATCCTTGGCATCGTGGACAGGTGCTGACGGCGCTCGGACGGGCTGGCAAGGCGCTTGAGGATGCTGGACCGTGCCAGCGGGTGCAAGACGAGTTCTAACCGTGATTGCCCTTGTTTTACAGGGCGAACGGGCTGGGCTGTAAAGTCTTTACAGGCCAGCATTACACGAAGTCCTTTTCAGAAGGAAAACACCGTACTTATGAGGCGAAAATACCCACCTTAGAAAAACGAGATCGGCGGCTCTCGCCGTCCGGTCGTGCCCGTGTCGTCGAGCGACTTCGGGACTACAAGAACCAACTTGATCCTAGCCGCATCTGCTTCGTTTCCGGTTGCTCAACCCCTGTTGGGAACGAGAACATTGGCTCGCTTTGTGTCCGCCACCGCTGGCGACAAAAGGAATCCGGTCACGCATGGCATCCCATGCCACGCGGCAAGCAGCGCAACGCCGCGCGGCGAGCGGTCGCCCGTTATCTCGACAAGACCAGCAAGAGCAACGACGCGGGCCGGTTGCTGACGCTCTTACAGGCAGCGATCAACAGAAAGCTGCGCGAGCCTGTCACCAACGCTCTCAAACCTGCACAGATCAGACGCGAAGCCCCGTCCCTCACCACAAGCGGCAAGAGCCAAATCGTATGGGCTTGGCTTAGCCGGCGGCAAGACTTTGATCGGCTGGCTTACCGCCTCCTGATAGAAGCCATGACTCTCGAAGTTTGGGCGCGGTGCTTCTACGAGGACCAGAAGGCCAACTTGCCGCGACTACTGCACACCACTGTCGGCCGTACCGCAGTGTGGTGTTCGCACATCCAAGAAACCAAGATCAGGACTACGACGCAATGGGTCAGCCGGTCTTGTTATCCCGCCAGCGAAGGGCCGATGCAGAAGGTCTCCGCTGACATCCCTGTGACTGATCGATGGAGGCCCACGCCCTACGTGCGTGTCGCCGTGGGCAAGCGCGTCTTCATCGCCTTGAGGGATGCCCTACCCGCCAATTGGATCACCGACGACATGATCGCAGACACACTGCGAGACTACCAAACCATGGAAGAACAACCGAAATGAACGATACCAATATCAACAACACCGTCTCTCCTGAAGAGATCGCCATCGTCAACGCGGCGTTCAGGCTGCACGAAATCGTCATCGTGCATCGATGCTACAAGCGCGGACGAGGCGGCAAATATTCTTATACACCAGCGGCGTTCAAGGAGACGAAGAAAGTGCTGGCGAGACTCTTGCCGCCCGTTCCCGGTGCTGACCCCGTCAAGATTGTCGCGCTGATCGCAAGAGATCCCGACGTGACCAAGGCCGCGATCACAGTAGCTATCGAGCGGCTGACTAAGAGCAGGCAGGAGGGATGGGACAACATCCGGGCCATTGAACCGACCGACGATGAACTCAAGTCGCTATCCTACGACTCTCCGATCTTCAAGCGCTACCGCAATGTGACTGTGCTCGAAAGAGCCATTGCCGAGTTGAGCCACCCAGGCATCTACGCCAAGGCGGCTGACGCGGTGTGGGAGTTGGTCAGTCGGGTTGATCATGACAATCAAACAGTAAAGATGGCAGCGTAATGTCCCGCTCCTCGAAAGCAGCCGCTGCCGGCGTTGCTTGCATCCAACGCCCTGCCAAGTTCGAACCCTACAATGACCCTGACATCTTGACCGCCAACGCCAAGGCAGAAGCGCAGAAGTTCAGGGATACTCTACACCGGAGCCGCAAGGCTGGTGGACATGACGATGCTGCACTGAACGGTGACAGGACTGTCTACGGCTTTGAGCCGCCCCGCCAGCAGGGTCTGATCAATCAGGACGGGGACTGATGGCAGCGGCCCCCAAGACCAAGAAACAGCCGCGCCAGCCTAATCAGCAGACTGCGACTGATCGGCCTACGGCCATCACCACCGCCGCAATCGGCAAGACCGACATCAAGCGCTCTGCCTTGGAGGCGTGGCGAAAGCTCGACACCGTGATCCAGAACGAGCTGGCACTCATCATGAAGGGCGACCGCGAGATCACGGCATCCACAGCGGCAGCGGTGATCAAGTTCATCGAAGCATCAGCGAGCTTGGCGAGCGCTTCTGACGACCTGTCCCCGAAGGATCAGGAAGATCGCAACCGGGCCTTGAGGGAAAAGATCGGCAATCGACTTTTTCCCATCTTCGATGATGGCAATGACGACGAAGCCCAATGGGCAATCAACAAGCAATAATCAGAGAGAACCACAATCATGACTGTCTACACCTGCAATATCTCTACCTCCCCGGCCAACGCTAACGGGGAGACCACCACGTCCATCAGCACGGAGCGGGTGAACGAGCACCACAGTGGCTCCACCTTCGTATCGTCGGAAGACTTCGGCAGCACCGGGCCAACGGTGCTGGACGGGCAGACCGGCGCAAGGCGCTCTGTCCACTCGGAGGCCGATCTCCAGCCGACCGACATTGTGGAAGTGGCTGGCATTCCGATAACTGTGGCACAAGCCAGGGCGGCGGGTGTCAGGCTCAGCGTAGATGCGGCGGCCAGCGAGGCTGCTGTGACGCCGAAGGCCCCCGGCGATGATAGCGATGCTGTCGAGACCGTCGATAGCCGGAAGGCTGATGACGGTAGCGGCACCGATGCGGAGATCGTTGCCATGGATAACGTGGTCACGGCGGTTGCGCTGCATACCGGGCTTGATCAGGATGCCGCCATTGAACTCGGCAAGGACATTCTCACGGGTGAGCTTGCACAGGATGACGTAATCTGGACCGGCCTACAGCAGCGGGGCATCAGCAAGGATGCCGCTGTTGGCTCAGTGCAGCAGGTTGTCTCTATCGGACAGGCAGCGGCCATGCGTGAGCTTGGACAGGCTGACTATGCCGAACTGTCTCGGCTGGCGGATAACAGCGCGGCCATCAAGAGCGTTGTGATCGACCATGGCATCAAGAGGATGACCGGCAAGGTCAAGAACGTGACGTGGAAGCATGTGCTGACCTTGGCCCGCCAGTATGCAAGGGCCTGATCGGTCGGGACATGCCGTTCTTCACCACGCTCAGCGTCAAGGCTACCGACCGTGACGATACGATCAGGCGCGTGAGAGACATGGGACCGGGTACGGTGGTCGTGAGCGTCACCACGTCCCTGCCCCATGGCTTTCTCGCCGTGACATTGACGCATGTGAACAGGGCTGGTCAGCGGATGGGATACACGACGATCCTGACCCGACCAGACGATGAGTAACCAACCAAGCCCTTTGCTGCGCGATTGCGCGGGATTACAACCCCGCGTAGTCACGTTCTAAGGGGGCTTTCCGTGAACTCACAACCAATCGGCCGGGGGCGTCTCGCCATACGCCTTGTCGTCAACATGATCATCGGGCCAGCCATCCTCTTTGCCGTCCTTGTCGGCGTGATTTGGCTTCTCGGCATGATCGGGATCATCAACATCAACGGATGAAGGTGAGACGCCCTCAGGCTGGCGGTCGTTGGCCTGAGGCGGGGGCTTCTCAAGTGTTCCTCATACTGTTACACAGCCTCACCGAGCGACGACGAAAACCCTTGGTTTTCCAAGGCGCGGGGTGTGAACAGGCATAGTTCAATCCTGTCTGGCAGCACCATTCTTCAGCTCAATCGCGCATGAAGCAGCCTTCTCGCGGCACCGGATGCCCGAGTTTTGCTGTTTTCCGTGACCCCCTTGGTGAAGAGGGCGCAGGGAAGACCGGGTGCCGGCTGGCACCCGCGGTCCGCTGCGCGAAAGTGTAGCGCAAAAAGACCGCACAGCAGCATACAGGTGTAGCCGAACACTCGGCCTTCCCTGCGCAGTGGGTTGACGGCTTATGCCGCGCTCTCCCCGGCGACGAGTTCCTTTTTGTCACCGTCGCCTTGCGAATTGGCGATGCCTCGCGACCCGGTCGAGCCTAGAAGCATCTCCGCAAGGCTTGACCGTAGCAACGACGGCCAGGACCACACGATTTTGCCGTACGCAGCCATCCGGCTTCGCCCGAAGGCTTCGCCGGACACGCCCTGCTTCGCCGAAAGGGCTTCGCAGGGCGTTGGCGCCGGTCGTCCGCACGCTAGCCAAGACCTCACGAGGTTCATCTCGCCCTGGTCCCGCCTTCGTGCCCGACGCTGCCGCGTCCACCGCAACCCCGGTCCACGTTCGTTACGACGGACGATCGCCCCTCTCCCTGGACCGGGATGGCGGGAGAATGCCGCAAAACCGAAATTCGGTAAAGAGGAATATTTTTGTCAGAGTGGGTTGACGGGATTTTGCGGGAGGCGAGTGTTTTGCCCGACGAGACGGTCGGCGGCGACAAATGAGCTAGCCACGTCTGCTGCCAAAGAAGGCTCGGATTGACAATAGATGGCCGTCAAGATGCATGATCGCGAACCTCTTCATTGTCTTGCCCACCTACTGCCCAGCGAACCGCTCGTCGGATCGGCGCAGCCGGCGGCAGAGCTCGCGATTGATATTCTGCAGGACGACCACATAGGCGTGGATATCGGTCTTGTAGCAGGCGTAGAGTTTTTGGGCCGTCAGCTCGTACAGCACCGTTGGACTCTCCGCGACCACCGTGGCGGATCGATTTTGCATTTCGATCAGCGTCATCTCGCCGAAGAAATCGCCGGGCTCCAGAACGGAAATCGGGATGACGCTCCCCGAATTCGCCCGCTTGCTCACCGTCAGCCGGCCGGATTTGACGATGAACAGGGAGCGTCCGGGGTCGCCCTCCGCCACGACGGTGGCGCCGGCATCGAAGCGGCACTCGACCAGCATCGACATCAGGAGGTCGAGACTCGCGTCCGTGAGGCCGCCGAAGAACGGCGTCGCGAGCAGGAACGCTTTCAGATCGGGGACACTGACAGCCATTGCAAGAGGATACCTCCCGACGCCATCTGCGACAATCAGTCGGTAGGATGGGTAGAGCGGAAGCGAAACCCATCAATGCCTGGTTCGATCACGAGGCATGATGGGTTTCGCAAGTGCTCTACCCATCCTACGCACTCTCGCCGCGCAAGGGCCGCTTTCTCCAGAGATCAACCAGGACCTTGGCGGCCGCCGCAAGCACGAGCGCGCAGAGCACCGCCTTCGAGATCGTCTCCATCGTCCCCTCGATCAGCAGGCAATGGAGCACGCTCCCGACGACGACGATGATCGCGAGGGGGATATGGACGACGCGCCAGGTTCGCAGCCGCAGTCCCAATCGCCGGCGCAGTAGAGCCAGCAGCGCGACAATGAAGATGGCCCACATGGCGGTCACGCCGAAGGGAGAGAACGGCGTCGGTGATGTATAGGTCAGGGCGTCGATCATGTCGGGCGGACTGGTGATCCAGAGGCCCGCGACATGGATAACGATCGCAAGAGCCAGCGCGCCGCCGATCCAGTGATGGGCGCGCCGACCGCGATAGCCGGAGAATCCCGGCAGGTATCCGCCGATCAGCAGGGGCTGAACGAGCACGAGACCGAGCGCGACGATCCCCGCGAAGCCGGCGAGGATGTAGACCGGGCCGCGCCATGCGAGCTGCTCGCTTGTTGCGGCGGCGACAATCGGCACGCCAATGGCCAAGGCAAGAGCGACCCAGATCAGGGTCGCCCGGGCCGATCTCCACCCCGTCGTTCGCAATTCGGTCAGGCCGGCTGAAGCACGAAGTGCCCCTCGAGACTGGTTTCCTTCGCGCTCCGCATCACCGGCCGCAGGAAGACGGTCTTGAACTCGCCGCTGTCATAGGCGAGGTGACCATGCGGCTGGCCGAAGATGGGAATGATCTGCGGCATCTCGAGCCGGAACTTCCCGTCCTTGTCGGTGAGCGTGGCGCCGTGACTCTGCGGCTCGTGCTCCTGCCCTTCGGTCGTGTGCGCCCAGATCTGGATGCGTTGCCCGGCGAGCGGGGCCCCGTCGCCGGCGCGGCGCACGGTGCCACTCATCCAGAAGCCACCCTTGCCGATCCGGTCCACGATCGCCGCGCCCTTGCGGTAGTTGTTCGCCCCGCCCGACATCGATTCCGTCGGCGCAAGGCCGTTCGCGCGGGCCGGCGACAGGAGGCCGGACATTCCGCTCACCAAGACGCCGGTGGCCAGGGCGGAGCCGCCAGCGGCGAGGAGGGTGCGGCGATTGAGTAGGACCGTGGTCATGTCGGTTCCTCCTGGCGAGTGTGCAGCGGCTCCATCGAGCGTACCGCAACAAGCGCGAAACGCCCAGTTGGGACGAACGGCGCCAGAGGTCGCAATAACAGTGTTGTGAACGGGGACGAGGGCTGTTCGAACAGCTTGAAGGATGCCCTGTGAGGTCAACATCGATCAGGCGCGACAAGTTCGTGCAGCATTCCCACCGGCTCCCTATATGTGAGGCCGCCGCGCACATCGCGCCCCTCATGGGTCCTCTCACATGATTCCCTTCTCCGTCCTCGACCTCGCGCCCATCCGTCAGGGCGGCGACGCGTCACAAGCGTTTCGCAATTCGCTCGATCTCGCCCAGCATGTCGAACGCTGGGGCTACAGGCGGTTCTGGCTGGCCGAGCATCACAACATGACGGGCATCGCCAGCGCGGCGACGTCGGTCGTGATCGGCCACATCGCGGGCGGCACCAAGACGATCCGCGTCGGGTCCGGCGGCATCATGCTGCCGAACCATTCGCCGCTCGTCATCGCCGAGCAGTTCGGCACGCTGGCCTCGCTCTATCCGGGGCGGATCGATCTCGGGCTCGGGCGGGCGCCGGGTACCGACCAGCTCACCGCACGGGCGCTGCGGCGCGATCTCGCCGCGACATCCGAGAATTTTCCGCATGACGTCCTGGAGTTGCAGGCGCTGCTCGGCGACGTGCAGCCGAACCAGACCATCCGCGCCGTGCCCGGCATGGGGACGAAGGTGCCGCTGTGGATCCTGGGCTCCAGCACCTTCGGTGCGCAGCTTGCCGCGATGCTCGGCCTGCCGTTTGCGTTCGCCTCGCACTTCGCGCCGCAAATGATGATGCCGGCGCTGCGCGAATATCGGGCGCGCTTTGAGCCCTCGGCACAGCTCGACCAGCCCTATGCGATGGTCGGCGTCAATGTGTTCGCCGCGGACAGCGACGCGGAGGCGCAGCGGATGTTCTCCTCGCTCCAGCAGCAGTTCATCAATCTGCGCCGCGGCACGCCCGGCCCGCTGCCGCCGCCGGTGGACGACATGGACACACTGTGGTCGCCCGCGGAGAAGGCCATGGTCGGCCAGTCGCTGTCGTGCTCCGCGGTTGGATCGCCTGCCGTGGTCGAAGAAAAGCTGAAGGCGCTGATCGCCGAGACCGGCGCAGACGAGCTGATGACCACGGGTCAGATCTACGACCACGCTGCCCGGCTGCGCTCGTTCGAGATCGCAGCGGGGGTGCGGGACCGGCTGGCGAAGCAGCCGGCGGTGTAAGCAGGCCCGATTGTCGCACCGATGAAGGTGCGCTCGCGGCAGGCCTCGAGTGCCCTAATCCGGAAACCCGAACAGCTTCGCCGGATTGTGCACCAGGATCTTCTCCAGCTCGGCCTGGTCGGGCGCGTAGCGGTACATCAGCTCGAGCAGGTCGGCGTCGTTGGGCGGCTGCTTGACGGAGACCGGGTGCGGCCAGTCGCTGGCCCAGACGCAGCGGTCTGGTGCCGCCTCGATATAGGCGCGCGCGATCGGGATCACGTCGTCGTAGGGCGGACCAAGCTTCGAGGTCTTCTCGCCGAGCGACAGCATGACCCAGAAATTGCCCCTGGCGAGCAGCTCCAGCATCTTGCGCAGGTTCGGATCGTCCTTGCCGCCTTGCGGATCGGGGCGCGCCATGTGGTCGATCAGCACGGGAACGTCGAGATTCTCGTACTTCGCGACGCTCGACATGATGCCGTCCTTCTCCGGCTGGATCTTGACGTACCAGCCGAGCTCGCGGATGCGGGCGATGGCACGCGCAAAATCGGCATCCGACAGCACCGCGCCGAGTTCCTGGCGGAAGCTGAAGCGCGCGCCGCGCACGCCGGCGTCGTGCAGTTTTGCCAGATAAGTGTCGTTCGCCTCGGCAAACACCAGCGCGTTGGCGCAGCCGCGATAATTCGGGCCCATCGCGGCGAGGCCGTCGAGCACGACGGCATGGTCGGCGCCATAGGTCGTGGTCTGCACGATGACGCCGCGCTCGATGCCCAGCGTCTTGTGGACGCGCAGCGCCGCTTCCCAGGTCGCGGTCGGCATCCGATAGGCCGCACCGGGACGCTCGGGATATTTGTCGATGGGGCCCAGCACATGAAACTGGCTGTCGACGGTTTTGGGCGGCGGCGCCTTGACCGGGCGGCGCGGGTTCGGATCGAACGGCAGATAGTCCGGCATGCGCTATGCTCCTTCAGTCGATCATTGCGGTGAAGTCGCACTGCACCAGCGCGCCACCGTCCATATTGTCCATCGGCAGCGCATGGCGCGCCGGGCGCGAGTGCTCGTCCGGAAACATTTTTAGCCACTCGACGTTGACGGGCCCGCGCTGCGTGCGGTCCTTCAGCCACACCGTCATCTTGATGATGTCGTCCGTGGTGCCGCCGGCGGCCTCCACCGTCGCCTTCATGTGCGCGAACATGTTGGCGCATTGGGCGTCGAGACTCTCGGGCATCACACCGGCCGCATCGCGGCCGAGAATGACCCCAGACATTACGAGATTGCCGATGCGGCAGGCGTTCGGAATCGGATTGGCGTGCTTGAAGCCGCCGATATGGATGCTCTTGCGCCGCGATTGACCGGTCATGGTGCGCTCCCTCTTGCTTATTGGTTCAGACGAACTGGCATGACACCGAGCCGAAGGCGCCGTAGTCGGCGTGGAACGTGTCGCCGCGGCGGATGTCCACGGGCCGCGTGAACGAGCCCGCCAGCACCACCTCGCCGGCGGTGAGATGTTCGTCGTGCGGCGCAAGGCGGTTGGCGAGCCAGGCGATGCCGTTCGCCGGGTGGTTGAGCACGCCAGCGGCAAGGCCGGTCTCCTCGACCTCGCCGTTGCGGAACAGCAGCGCGCCGATCCAGCGCAGATCCGCATCCAGCGGGCGGAACGGCCGGCCGCCCAGCACCAGCGCGGCATTCGCCGCGTTGTCCGAGATCGTGTCCATTACCTTGCGGGTCTTGCCGGTCTCGGGATCGACGCGGTGCATGCGCGTCTCCAGAATTTCGAGCGCCGGCGTGACGTAATCGGTGGCGTTGAGCACGTCGAAGATGGTGCAGTCAGGCCCGCGCAGCGGCGCCTTCAGCACGAAGGCGAGCTCCACCTCGATTCTCGGCGCGTGGAAACGGTCGAACGGGATCGCCGTGGCGTCGGCATAGAACATGTCGGCGAACAGCACGCCGTAATCCGGCTCTTTGATGCCGACCGCATTCTGCATCGCCTTCGAGGTCAGGCCGATCTTGTGGCCCTTGATGACGCGGCCTCGCCCGAGCTGAAGCTTTGTCCAGGCGCGCTGAACGGCGTAGGCATCCTCGATGCTGAAATCGGGATACTCCCTGGTGAACATCGGGATCAGCGCCTTGGTGCGCTCGGCTTCATCGAGGCGCGCGGCAAGGCGTTCGATCGTGGCGGTATCGAGCATGACTATCGCTCCGCGGCCACAGTGTTGCGCAGCACGCCGATGCGGCTGGATTCGACCTCGACGACGTCGCCGACCTTGAGCCAGCGCGGCGGATCGAAGCGAACGCCCGCACCCGTCGGCGTGCCCGTGACGATCATGTCGCCGGGCTTGAGCGTGGCGAAGGTCGAGAGGTAGGAGATCAGATAGTCGAACGGGAACATCAGCCGCTCGGTCGTGTCCTGCTGCCGCACTTCGCCGTTGACTCGCGTGACAATGTCATGAGGGCCGCGCGGGTCGAGCTCATCCGCCGTGACGATCCACGGGCCGATGCTGCCGGAGCGGTCGAAATTCTTGCCCTGCGTGACGTTGAACTTGCCGTGGCGCAGCCAGTCGCGGATCGTGCCCTCGTTGCACAAGGTCATGCCGAAAATGTGCGACCAGGCCTGCTCGCGCGGGATGTGACGGCCGCCTTGCCCGATCACGATGACGAGCTCGCCTTCATAGTCGAGTTGCTCGGAGACCTTCGGCTTCTCCAGCGTCTGGCCGGAGCCGGTCATCGATGACATGCTGCGCACGAACAGGCTGGGATATTTGGGAAGGTCCGAGCTGTCCTTATATTCCGCATTGCGCTCTGCATAGTTGACGCCGATGCACCAGAGCTTTTCCGGCGCCAGCACCGGCGGCAGCAGGACGAGGTTTTCCAGCGGGTAGTCGGGCGCGGCGCCGGCGACCGCTTCCTGCGCATCGGCGAGCGCATTGGCTGTGATCAGCGCCTTGACGTCGGAGAAGTCGCGGCCGATCCGCCTGGTCAGATCGACGACACCGCCTTCGACCGCGGCGCCGTAACGCGGCTCTCCGTCCAAGAGATAGCTTACGAGTCGCATTGTCGTTTTCTCCAATGGTCTGCAGGCACAAGGACCGGCGCGATGCACCGCGCGCTCAGTCTTTCGATTTAGGGGTCTGGAACACGGTGTTCAGCGTCACGATCTCACCGAGGCTGGCGTAGCGAGGACCGCCGATGCGCGCGATCGGGTCGAGCGCCTTGGTCTCGACCTTGCCGTCGTTCACGAGGCCGTCGCGGATGTGGAACATCACGACCTCGCCGACGATCAGCCGGCTGCGGGCGTCGCCGAATTCCAGGCACTGCCGGAAGCGGCATTCCATTGCGACTGGTGCAGCGCTAAGCCGCCGCACCTTGACGCGCTCGCAGGGCAGCGTCTCCAGCCCGAGATGCTCGACCTCGCTGATTTCAGGCGGATGCTCGACCGAGCTGTCGTGCACCGCCTTCATCAAGGGCGTGTCGGCGATGTGGATCACATATTCCTCGGTGTCGAGGATGTTGTGCGCGGTGTCCTTGTAGTCGGCGCCCTTGCGGCCGACGCTGATGGCCAGCATCGGCGGCTTCTGCGAGACGAAGGTAAAGGCGCTGAAGGGAGCGAGGTTGAGCACGCCCGAGCGCGACAGGCTCGTGACCCACGCGATCGGGCGCGGCACCACGATGCCGGTCATCAGGCGGTAGACGCGCTCGGCGCCGAGCTCGGTGGGGTCGATCCGCATCGATCAATCAGCCTTGATGTTGGCCTTGCGCACGACCGGGATCCATTTGGCGTCCTCGCGCTCGAGATAGGCCTTGAACTCGTCCGGCGTCATCGGCGTGGCTTCTCCGCCGAGCTTCTCGAACTTGTCGACCACGGCGGGGTCTTTCAGAATCGCGGTCAGCGCCTCGTGCAGCTTGTCGACGACGGGCGCCGGCGTGCCCGCGGGCGCGAACAGACCCGTAAAGGTCTGGCCATCGAAATCCTTGTAGCCGAGCTCGGCGAAGGTCGGCACATCCGGCAGCGATTTCAGGCGATGCGGGCTGGTGACGGCGAGCGCGCGGAACAGGCCGGCCTTGATGTGCTGGAGGCTCACCGTGAGCTGGTCGAAGGCGAACTGCACCTGTCCGCCGAGCAGATCGTTGACCGCCGGCGCGTTGCCGCGATAGTGCGCGGTGACCCATTGCAGGTCGAGGCTGGACTGCATCAGCTCGCTGAGCAGATGGTTGGTGGTGCCGGGACCCGGGGATGCCATCGTCAGCTTGCCGGGCTCGCGCTTGGCAAGCTCGATGAACTCCTTGAAGGTATTGGCCTGCACCGACGGATGAACCTCGAGCACCAGGGGCGTCATCGAGATCGTCGAGATCGGCAGGAAGTCCTTCTTCCAGCTGTAGGCGTCGCGCTTGTTGATTTCGGTCGCGAACAGCACCGGGCCGTTGGCGCCGACAAACAGCGTATAGCCGTCGGGCGCCGATTTCGCGAAGGCTTCGCCCGCGATCATGCCGCCGGCGCCGGCCTTGTTCTCGATGATGAAGGGCTGGCCGAGCTTTTCCTGGAGCTTGTCGGCAATGATGCGCGCGGCGCTGTCGACATTGCCGCCGGCCGGATAGGGCACGATCAGCTTGACGTTGCGCGCCGGCCATTGCTGGCCCGACGCGGGCCCCGCCAGCATCGCGGTTGCGGCAGCTATGGCAATCCAGATTAATCTCATGTTAACCTCCCGGCGGCGCTTCCAATTCGCATCGAATGCCCTGACATCGCGCAAGGCATCTCGATCGGAGCGCAATCTCCAGATGCGCGCTTTACCTGTCGAGAGAATTGTGGCGTTCTTGTCCATATTATGGACAAGAGACCGTCGTCGAAATCCACGATCGAACCACGACAAGGTGCGCAGGCGATCCGGCGCGCGCTCGCGGTGCTGCGCATTCTTGCCGCAGGCCGCGAAGACGGTGTGCCATTGGCCGAGGTCGTGCAGGCAACCGGCCTCACCCGGCCGACCGTGCATCGCATCGTCCACGTGCTGATCGAGGAAGGCATCGTCGAGCGGCACGGCAGGACCGGCCGCTACGCGATCGGCAACCAGGTGCCTGAACTGGCGCTCGCGCGACCCCGCCCGTCGCGGCTGCTGGTCGCCGCCAATCCATCGCTGCGGCGCGCCTCCACCGAAATCGGCGACACATTGTTCCTGACGGTGCGGACAGGCGACGACACGCTATGCGTCGATCGCAGAATCGGCGTCTATCCGATTCAGGTGCTGTCGATCGAGGTCGGCGCGCGCCGGCCGCTCGGCGTCTCCAGTGCGGGCGTCGCCATCCTCGCCGCGATGCCGGCGCAGGAGGCGCGAAAAATCGTGGCCGCCAACGAGAAGAGGTTCGAGTCCTACCGGACCGACGTTGCGACGGTGCTCGGCGAGGTCACCGCCGCGAGACGGCTGGGATACGGCAGGAGAGAGATCGGCCTCGTGCAGGGCACGAAATCGATCTCCACCTGGATCAAGACGCCGGACGGGCGACCCGCCGCCGCGATGACGGTCTCCGCCGTTCGGACGAGGCTCGGCCCAAGGCGGGAGCAGGAGGTCGTGGATATCCTGCTGCGCGAGGCGCGGGTCATCGAGCAGGCGATCCGCGGCTAGGCTGCGCTGTCAATGGGCTGACGTGCCGGACCGTTTTGTGGCACAAGAACCGTCTCCGCCGATCGACCAACGAGGCCACGCATGCCCGCGCCAAAGCCGCCTGCCTTCGAGACCCTGAGCCTGCATGCGGGCCAGCATCCGGATCCCGCGACCGGGGCCCGCGCGGTGCCGATCTACCAGACCACGTCCTACGTGTTCCAGGATTCCGACCACGCCGCGGCACTGTTCAATCTGGAACGCGCCGGCCACATCTACACGCGCATCTCCAATCCCACCACCGGCGTGCTGGAGGAACGGCTCGCGGCGCTGGAGGGCGGCGTCGGCACGATCTGCACCGCGAGCGGCATGGCCGCGCTGCATCTGGCCATCGCGACGCTGCTCAATGCCGGCGACCACATCGTGGCCTCAAGCTCGCTCTATGGCGGCACCATCAACCTTTTGGCGCACACGCTACCGCGCTTCGGCATCACTACAAGCTTCGTCAAGCCGCGCGATCTCGGCGCATTCCGCGCGGCGATCAAGCCGAACACGAAGCTGGTGATCGGTGAGACCATCGGCAATCCCGGGCTCGAAGTGCTCGACATTCCCAAGGTCGCGGCGATCGCACATGACGCGAAAATCCCGCTGCTGATCGACAACACCTTCGCCACGCCCTATCTCAGCCGGCCGATCGAGCTTGGTGCCGACATCGTCATGCATTCGGCGACCAAATGGATCGGCGGCCACGGCATCGCCATTGGCGGCGCCATCGTCGACGGCGGCCGCTTCGACTGGCGTGGTTCCGGAAAATTCGGCGTGCTGACCGAGCCTTATGGCGGCTATCACGGCATCGTCTTCGACGAGCAGTTCGGCACCGCCGCCTTTATCATGCGCGCACGCACCGAAGGCCTGCGCGATTTCGGCGCCTGCCTGTCGCCGACCAACGCGTTCCAGCTCTTGCAGGGCGTCGAGACGCTGGGCGTGCGCATGGACCGGCACATGGAGAACACGCATCTGGTGCTGGAGGCGCTGAAGTCGAACAAGGCCGTCGACTGGGTGTTGCATCCCTCGCTTGAGGACCACACGGACTACCAGCTCGCAAAGACGCTGTTGCCGCGCGGTGCCGGCTCGATCGTCTCCTTCGGCATCAAGGGTGGCCGGCCCGCCGGGCGCAAGTTCATTGAAGCGCTGCGCATAATCAGCCATCTCGCCAATGTCGGCGATGCCAAGACGCTGGTGATCCACCCCGCCTCGACTACGCATCAGCAGATGGACGCCGAACAGCTCAAGGCCGCCGGCATCGGCGAGGAGCTGGTGCGGCTGTCGGTCGGCATCGAAACCGCGAGCGACATCATCGACGATCTCGCCCAAGCGCTGCGCATCTCGCAAAAGGTCTGACACCATGAAGCTTTCCGTCAACGGCGCCGAGGTGTTTGTCGCAAACGGCGGCCGCGACTTCGACAAGTCCCTGCCTGCGGTCGTCTTCATCCATGGTGCCGGCTTCGATCATTCGACCTGGGCGCTGCATACCCGCTGGTTCGCCCATCACGGTTTTGGCGTGCTGGCGCCGGATATGCCTGGGCACGGCCGCTCGGCCGGACCGTCACTGTCGAGCATCGCTGACATGGCTGACTGGACGGCGGCCCTGCTCGATGCGGCGGGAGCTGCGAAGGCGCACCTGATCGGCCATTCCATGGGATCGCTGATCTCGCTGGAGACGGCGGCACGGCATCCCGACAAGGTCTCCGCGCTGAGCCTGATCGGCACGGCGGCGACCATGACGGTCGGCCCGGATCTCTTGAAGGCCGCCGAAGCCAACGAACAGGACGCGCTCGACATGGTCTCGATCTGGGGCCTCGGCTTCAACGCCGAGCTCGGCGGCAGCCTCGCGCCGGGACTGTGGATGCATGGCGGCGCGCAGGCGGTGCTCAAGCATTGCGAGCCGGGCGTGCTGTTCCGCGATCTGTCCGCCTGCAACGCATATACGAATGCGCTGACCGCCGCCGCGAGCGTGAAGGTGCCGACCACGCTGATTCTCGGCGAGCGGGACATGATGACGCCAGCGAAGGCCGGCAAGGCGCTCGCCGCCGCGATTCCGCATGCGAAGACAATCGTGGTGCCGGGCGCCGGCCACATGGTCATGGCCGAGCGCCCGGATGAGTTGCTGGCGGCGCTGAGGAACTAAACGGATCGATCTTCCGTCTGGCGCGTTGCGGTCGGACATCCCTATGAATCTCAAAGGGAACTCGACCATGCCAAGACAAGAAATCATTCGCAAGGCGAAGCAGGACAAGCGCGCCGGCAAATCGGCAAGCACGCAGGCCGGCGAATTCGTCAAGGACGAGATCGACAAGATCCGAAAAGGCAAGCACGGTGCGCGCTCGACCAAACAAGCCATAGCCATCGGCCTTTCCGAGGCGCGCCGCGCCGGCGTCGATCTGCCGCCGCCGCGCAAGGGCCGCACCAAGAAGGCCACGCGCCGCAGCGCCAAATATGCCTACGAGGTTGGTCAGGGCAAGCGCACCCCGAAGCGCCGGCCGCGCGTGTCCCGCGCCGTCGAAGAGGTCTTGAAGAAGGAGCCGCGTTCGACCGCGTCACGGAGTGCGCTGTCGAAGCAGGCCAAGCGTGCCGCGAGTAAGCGGACTGCGGCGTCGCGTTCGGCCGCCGCGCGCAAGGCGAGCCGCACCAAGGGCGCCAAGGCCCGCTCCTCCGCCGCAAAGAAGGCGGCACGCACCAGGGCGCGCCGGCGGAGCTGATCAGCTCAAACGCCGGCCCCGCCCGGAGAACACCGCACGTGCGGCGCGCTCGGCGTCGCGCGCCGAGCGGAACTGCCGGCCTTCGAGACTGTCGAACAGGCGCTCGGAAGAGAAGAAGCGGAAGCCGCGCTCATCGCGGGTGACGATGCCGGCGGCACGGTCGTGGATTTCGATGATGTAAGCGTTCGATTGGGCTTGGGACATGATTGCTCGTTCGCCGACGTGCCGGCGTTTGGCTCGAGATTTGCGGTGTGGGATGCTGCTAGACGGCGGTCAGCAACAACAACAGGCGCCCGTGGCCGCCGAGAAACAGCGCCGCGTCATGCACGCGTGCATGTCGTTCGGATTGCGCTGGTGATCGGTTCTCATGTCGCGGCATCAAGCTCGAGGAGCAGTTTCGATGCTGCAAATATCGAGGGGAAGGCGCGTTCCGTCAATGAAATGGCTATCCATATTTGGGAGCGGCGCACCGGGGCGCTTCTCCCGCCGCAAGCACGGACAGCCGGATTCATCTCGCGATGAGTTCAACGCGGGCGCGCGGGCCACATGATACGCTTCGGGACGCCGCAAGGCAGACAATTTGGGAGGCCGGTCATGGCGGACGATCTGAAGGGACGCACGGCGCTCGTCACCGGGGGCTCGCGCGGGATCGGTGCTGCGGTCTGCCGCGCGCTGGCCGAGGCAGGCGCCGCCGTGGCAATCAATTGCCGCGAGCGAATCGGGCAGGCCGAGCAGCTGGCCGGCGAGATCAACAAAAGCGGCGGTCGCGCTGTTGCAATTGCCGCCGACGTCTCGCAACGCGAGGCCGTAACCGGAATGCTCGAGCGCATCGCGGCGGAGCTTGGACCGATCGACATCCTCGTCAACAATGCCGGCATCGCCATCACCCGCGGCGTCGACGACCTCACCGAAGAGGATTTCGACCGCACCATCCTGGTCAATCTGAAATCGGCCTTTCTGTGCACGCAGGCAGTGCTGCCGGCCATGCGCGCGCGAAAATGGGGGCGCATCGTCAACATCTCCTCCGGTGCCGCACGCGGCGCCGGCGCGATCGGCCCGCACTACAACGCGTCGAAGGCCGGCATGGAGGGCCTGACGCGCGGCTATGCGGCGCGGCTGGTGAAGGACGGAATCACCGTCAACGCCGTGGCGCCGTCGCTGATCACAACCGACATGATGAGCGGCCAGCCGCACCTCGTCAGCCGCATCCCGCTCGGCCGCTTCGGCACGCCGGAGGAGGTGGCGAAAGCCGTGATGCTGCTGGTCGACAACGCCTACATGACCGGACAGACCATCGCGCTGAGCGGCGGGATGGCGTTTAATTGAGGGAGATGCTTCTTACCTCGCCCCGCTTGCGGGGAGAGGTCGACGCGCTCATAGAGCGCGGCGGGCGAGGGAGTGCAGGTCCCACGGCGATCTAAATTAACGTGTCGAGAGAGCCCCTCACCCCGCCCTCTCCCCGCATCCGCCTTCGCCCGAAGGCGGGCTTCGGCGGACAGGAGAGCGGGGCGAGGGAGACGAGAGAGCGGAGCTCACCACATCGTCGCGGCGGCACGTTCCGGCCAGGCGCGGTCATACTCCGCGCCGCCGACCTTGTTCTGGCTCATCTCGGCGAGAATCTGGCCGGGTGTCGGCAGCGCCTTTGGGTCGACGCGCTTGTCGGGATTCCAGAGATCGGAGCGGACGATGGCGCGGGCGCACTGGAAGTAGATCTCATCCACACTCATCACCATCACGCTCCGCGGCGCCTTGCCTTCGACCCTGAAGGACGCCAGCAGATCGGGATCGATCGAGAGATGGGCGCAGCCGTTGACACGGACCGCGTTGCCGGAGCCGGGAATGAGGAACATCAGCGACACCCGCGGATCGCGAACGATGTTGCGCAGGGAGTCGACACGGTTGTTGCCGCGCCGATCCGGCAGCATCAGCGTCTTCGGGTCATGGATGCGAACGAAGCCGGGCAGGTCGCCGCGCGGCGAGCAGTCGATGCCCTCCGGCCCGATGGTGGCGAGCGCGGCGAACGGCGCCTTCTCGATGAAGACGCGATAGAGCGGCGTGACGTGGTCGGCGACTTTCACGGTCGAGGCGTCGTTGGTGGTGCCGTAGATAGCCTCCAGCTGCTCGACCGTTTCGATCACCGTCATTCCGTTCTCCTTGTTGGCTATTCGTGCCAGCCTTCATTCCTGATCACCCGCACGAGCTGGCGGCTGTGATAGTCGGCGCTGCCGGCGTTGAGGATGGTGATATCGGCGTTGGCCGATGCGTCATCGATGCTGCGCGCAAGGCGGTCGGCGATGTTTCCATCGCTGTGCCGGGCGCGGGCGGCAAGCCGCTGCGCCAGCACCTCCGGCGGCGCGGTGATCGTGACGACGACGACGTTGGCGTAGGCCTTGCGCAGTGCGCCGATCACCGTGCGCGAGACGTTGGCCACGACCGCGCGCCCGGCGCGGATATCGTCGTTGATCTCGAGCGGCAGGGCGTAGGAATGCCCGTGCGCCTCCCAATGCACGGCGAAATCGCCGTGCGAGCGGGCGCGGAGAAAGTTATCGTGGCTCATCGCGATATTGTCCTCGTCGGCGGAGGATGCGCGGGTCACCACGCGGCGCGGAAAGACGATGTCGGGATCGACAATGCAGGCCGCCTGCGCGAGACGCAAGAGCGTGTCCTTGCCGGCGCCGCTGGGACCGACCACGAGCACCAGCCGCCCGGGTCCGATCCCGCCTGCCGCGTCCTGTGCCATGGTCGCGGTCTCGCTCACGCGACGCGGTTTCCTTCTCGCCAGACGCTGCGGACCACGGGAACGTGGCCTGCGACGTGGACGCGGATCAGATCGGCGCGCTTGCCGGTCGCGACCTCGCCGCGGTCGGACAGGCCGACCGCCTCGGCGGGCGCCTTCGTGACGGTGCGAACCGCGGCCGGAAGGCTGATCGCGGGCACATGCTCGGGCAATTGCAGCGCGGCCATCAGGAGGCTCGACGGAATGTAGTCCGACGACAGGATGTCGAGCAGGCCTTCGCGGGCGAGGTCGACGGCAGCGATGTTGCCGGAATGTGAGCCGCCGCGCACGACGTTCGGTGCGCCCATCAGGATGCCGATGCCGGCCTGGTGCAGGCCGCGCGCCGCCTCGAGCGTGGTCGGAAATTCCGCCACCGAGACGCCATCGCGCACCGCGTCCACGACGTTCTCCTCGGTGGTGTCGTCATGGCTCGCGAGCGGAATGTTGTATTTGTGCGCCAGCGCCACGATCTCGCGCATGTTAGTCGCAGCATACTGCTTCTGATACTCGAAGCGTCTCGCGAACAGCTCGTCGAGCTCGGCATCGGTCTTGCCGCCGCCCTTGCCGCGGTAGTAGTCGCGCAGCTTGACCTCGTCGCGGAACTGGCGCTGGCCCGGCGTGTGATCCATCAGCGACATCAGCCGCACGTCGGGACGGTCGATCAGCTCCTTGGCCTCCTCGACCACGCTCGGCATCGGGATTTCGCAGCGCAGATGCAGGAAGTGGTCGGCCCGCAGCAGGTCGGCGTCGCGCGCGGTCGTGATCGCGGCGGCCAGCACGCCGGCGCGGCCGTCGACTTCCTCGGCGCCGTCCTCGCGCCAGACCCGGAGCGAGTCGAACACGGTGGTGATGCCCGATGTCGCGAGCTGGCCGTCATAGGAGATCACGGCCGCGACCGGATTCCAGAACACCTTCGGGCGCGGCACGTAATGCGCTTCGAGATGGTCGGTGTGGAGTTCGATCAGGCCCGGCATGATGAGGTCGCCGCCGGCATCCTCTGCGCCCGCGGGCGCCCTGCTCTCGCCGATCTCGGCAATGCGTCCGTCCGCGAGAGCGAGCCAGCCCTGCTCGATCACCCGGTCGGCCAGCACGATCCTGGCGTTGGCGATCACGGTGTCCTTCGGCTTGGCGTTCATTTCCATTTCCTTCAGGCGGCGGCGGCAAAGCTGGTAACGTCGACAATACGGTCGGCAATCAGATGACGGATTTCGTCGTCGTGGACAATGGCAACCATGGCGACACCCTGTCGCTTCTTTTCGGCGACCAGCTCGACCACCACAGCGCGATTGGCGGCATCAAGCGAAGCGGTCGGCTCGTCCAGCAGCAGGATCGGCAGGTCCGAGATGAAGCCGCGCGCGATGTTGACGCGCTGCTGTTCACCGCCGGAGAAGGTCGCCGGCGGCAGCTGCCACAGCCGCTCGGGGATGTTGAGGCGGTGCAGCAGCTCGCCGGCACGTGCCTGCGCATCGGCCCGGCTCATGCCGTTCACGATCAATGGCTCGGCAACGACGTCGATGGTCGCGACCCGCGGCACTGCCCGCAAGAACTGGCTGACATAGCCGATCGTCGCACGGCGCACGTTGAGGACCTGCCGCGGCTCGGCGGTGGCGAGATCGACCACGGCACCGCGATGGCGGATGCCGATGCGGCCGGAGTCGCAGCGGTAATTGCCGAAGATCATCTTCAGGATCGACGATTTGCCGGCGCCTGATGGCCCCGACAGCACCACGCAACCGCCCGGGTTGACGTGGAAGGTCACACCGCTGACGACAGGCAATTCGATGCCGCCTTGCAGGTGCATCGTAAAGGTCTTCTTCGCATCGGCGATGTCGATCATGGCGGTCATCGGAAAACTCATTTTGGATGGCTTATGGCGGCAAAATCGAGGAGACGAGGAGCTGGGTGTAGGGCTCGCGGGGATCGTCGAGCACCTGGTCGGTCAGGCCGGCCTCGATGACGCGGCCGCCCTTCATCACCATCACGCGATGCGACAACAGCCGCGCGACCGCGAGATCGTGGGTGACGATGATGACGGCGAGATGCAGCTCGGCAACCAGGCTGCGCACGAGATCGAGCAGGCGGGCCTGCACGGAGACATCGAGGCCGCCGGTCGGCTCGTCCATGAACACCAGCCGTGGCTCGGTGACGAGATTGCGGGCGATCTGGAGGCGCTGGCGCATGCCGCCGGAATAGGTCCGCGGCGCATCGTCGATGCGCGCGACATCGATCTCGACGCGGCCCAGCCAGTCGGACGCGGTGTCGCGAATCCGGCCATAGTGATTCCAGCCCACCGCCATGAGCCGTTCGCCGACATTGGCGCCGGCGGAGACCGCCATGCGCAGGCCCTGCGCGGGGTCCTGGTGCACAAAGCCCCAGTCGGTGCGGAACAGGAAGCGCCGCTCGGCTTCGCCGAGCGTGGCAAGACCGCGGGTGACGCCGTCGCGCATCCGGTACGACACCTCGCCGGCGCTCGGCGCGAGCTGGCCCGACAGCAGCTGGAGCAGCGTCGACTTGCCCGAGCCGGACTCGCCGACGATCGCCAGCACCTCGCCGGGATAGAGCGCAAAGGAGACATCGCGGCAGGCGGCGATGCGGCCATAGGATTTGCTGAGGGACTCCGCGACCAGCAGCGGCTGGTCGTTGTCGAGCGTGTCGCGATCAGCCAAATCTTGATCAGCCATGTGACCCCGCCTTCTCCTTGTACGGCGCGGCGCTGAGGCTGCCGTGATGGCCGGCAGCCTGGCGGCCCTCGCAATAATCGGTATCCGAGCAGACGAACATGCGTCCGCCCTTGTCGTCGGTGACGATCTCGTCGAGATAGGAATTTTCGGCCCCGCACAGCGCGCAGGGCGCGTTGAATCGATACCGCTCGAACGGATGATCCTCGAAATCGAGCGATACCACCTGGGTATGGGGCGGGATCGCGTAAATGCGCTTCTCGCGGCCGGCGCCGAACAGTTGCAGCGCCGGACTATTGTCCATCTTGGGATTGTCGAATTTCGGCATCGGCGACGGATCCATCACGTAGCGCGCGTTCACCTTCACCGGATAGGCGTAGGCCGTCGCGATGTGGCCGAAGCGGGCGATGTCTTCATAAAGCTTGACATGCATCAGGCCGTATTCGGCGAGCGCGTGCATGCGCCGCGTCTCGGTCTCGCGCGGCTCGAGAAAACGCAAGGGCTCCGGGATCGGCACCTGATAGACCAGCACCTGGTTCGCGTGCAGCGCCGTCTCCGGAATGCGGTGACGGGTCTGGATCACCGTTGCATCTTCCGTCGCCGTGGTGGTGGCGACGCCGGCGGTCTTGGCGAAGAACTTCCGGATCGAGATCGCATTCGTGGTGTCGTCAGAGCCCTGGTCGATCACCTTCAGCACGTCTTGCGGACCAAGAATCGCGGCGGTGACCTGCACACCGCCGGTACCCCAGCCATAGGGCATCGGCATTTCTCGGCTGGCGAACGGCACCTGATAGCCGGGGATCGCGATCGCCTTGAGGATGGCGCGGCGGATCATCCGCTTGGTCTGCTCGTCGAGATAGGCGAAGTTGTAGGCGGGCGCGTTCATTCCGCGGCCTCCTTCATGGTATCGGGCGCGTGGGCCTCGGCAAATTCCTGGCGCAGCTTGCGCAGCAGGCCGAGCTCGGACTGGAAGTCGACGTAGTGCGGCAGCTTCAGATGCTCGACGAAGCCGGTCGCCTGGACGTTGTCCGAATGCGACATCACGAACTCTTCATCTTGTGCGGGGGCGAGTGCCTCCTCGCCGAGTTCGCGGGCACGCAGTGCGCGATCGACCAGCGCCATCGACATGGTCTTGCGCTCGCTCTGGCCGAAGGCGAGGCCATAGCCGCGGGTGAAGCACGGCGCTTCCGTGGCCGAGCCCTTGAACTGGTTGACCATCTGGCACTCGGTGAGCGCGATCGAGCCGAGCGGGACGGCGAAGCCGACGTCCTCGGCGAAAAATTCGACCTCGACCTCGCCGAAGCGGATCTCGCCGACGAAGGGGTGGTTGCGGCCGTAGCCGCGCTGGGTGGAGTAGCCCATCGCCAGCAAGAACCCTTCATCACCGCGCGCGAGATTTTGCAGGCGCAGGTCGCGGTCCGCCGGGAAATTCAGCGGCTCGCGGGTGAGATCGCCGACGCTGGCGCCGTCTTCGGCCTGCGGCGAGGATTCGATCAGCCCGTCGCGGCCCAGAATGTCGGTCACACGCGGCGTCGCCGCGGTCGAAGCCTCGGCCGCCGCAGGTGCTTCCGGCACAAAGCCCTGGGCAAGCGCCGGATCGAGCAGGCGATGCGTATAGTCGAAGGTCGGTCCCAGGATCTGGCCGCCGGGAATGTCCTTGAAGGTCGCAGACACCCGCCGCTGCACCCGCATGACGCCGGTGTCGACCGGCTCGCTCGCGCCGAAACGCGGCAGCGTGGCGCGGAAGGCGCGGACCAGGAAGATCGCCTCGATCAGATCGCCGCGCGCCTGCTTGATCGCCAGCGCCGCGAGCTCGCGGTCATAGAGCGAGCCCTCGCTCATGACGCGGTCGACGGCAAGGCCAAGCTGCTCCGAAATCTGGTCGAGAGAGATTTCCGGAACGCTTTGGTCGCCGCGCCGCGCATGGGCGAGCAGGCGATGGGCGTTCTCGATGGCGCGTTCGCCGCCTTTGACTGCGACATACATGCTTAACTTCCCTTGCTCACGACACGCGTGGTGCGGGGGATCGCGGCCACGGCGTCATCGGCGACCAGCACGACATCGATGCCGCGCGGAAACAGAGCCTCGTTGAACCGCAGGCGCTCGAACAGGTCGAAAGGCTTGAACGACGCCAGAAGCATTGCGACGCCATCGATGCCCGGTCCGCGCAGCTCGAAGCTGCGCCCTGCGTCCAGGCTCTCGACCTGGAGGATCAATGTCGTCGAGCGATCCGGATATTCGTTGGTGCCGAGCGCGAAGCGCTCGAGCGAGGGCAGCAAGGCGCCATCGCTGATCAGCCCAAAGCTCGCAATCGAGGGGTCCTGAACCGCCGGCGCGCCGGTGTGGAATTTCAGCCATTTCACCACGTCGGAGCTTTCCGATATCCGCGCATCGAGCCAGAGCGGCGTGTCGTGATCGAACAGCGTCAGCGCAATCGCGGCGGTGCCGCGCATCATCGGCGCAGGCGATCCCGCCATCGGCACGATGCGCCGGACCGAGCCCGGCCGCGCCATCGCGTCCATGACGGAACGAAATGTCGATTGCGCCGACAACACCTTGTCGGCGAACCCCGGCGGCAGTTCCGCAATCGTGGTCATGGCCTCACCCCTCACCGCGCACCATGGTGTAGAAATCAACTTTCGTCGCGGCGGTCTCGGCCGCGGTCTGCTTGCGTCCGACCAAAAGCTGCTTGCGCAGCGGCGCGATGATCTCGCGCTCCACGGCCGCACCAAAGTCGCTCGACTGCACCAGCGCGTCGCACAGTGCGATCAGCCGCGCCTTCTCGCCGTCGCTTCCGAGCGTGTAGCCGAAGCCGACCTCGCCGCTCGAAAGCCGCACTGCCGCGCGCGACACGGTCGCTTCGCCGAGGTTGAACGGCGCGCCGTCGCCGCCGATCCGGCCGCGCAGCATGACGAGGCCGTTTTCCGGCGCCCGCAGGTCCTGATGGGTCGGGAGGGCCAAGTTGCGGAGGCGGGCGGCGATCTCGCCCGCCTCCGCATGCGCCAGCACGGCCATGGCGGCCTGGCGCTGGGCTTGCTGATTGTTGTGCTGAGTCACAAAATCCTCCGAATGTTTTGACGGAACTACCCGAATTCAAGTTGTCTATGATACTAGACAACTTGATACGCAAGCGCCATGACTGTTTCGTGACAAAGGTGTGATTTCTGAAGTAGGTTGCCGGTGACATGAGCATGCAGGACACCGCCTCCACAGGCGTCGCATTATGGCGCCTCGTTGCCGACGGCATCGAGCGCGGCATCGCCGACGGTCGCTTTTCCGCAGGCGACAGGTTGCCGGGCGAGATGGAGATCGCCGAAACCTATCGCGTGAACCGTCACACGGTGCGGCGCGCGCTGGCAGCGCTTGCCGAGCGCGGCATCGTGCGGGCAGAGCGCGGCAGCGGAACCTATGTCGAGGCGCAGCGCCTCGCCTATCCTTTGCGCGCGCGCACGCGCTTCTCCGAGATCGTCGGCGCCGAGGGCCGCGAGCCGCACGGCCGGCTGATCGAGGCCTCCGATGATGTCGCGACCCGCGAGGTGGCGCGCGAGCTTGGCTTGAAAGCCGGTGCGCCATTGGTGCGGATCGAAGCCATCCGCCTCGCCGACCGCACGCCGATTTGTGTCTCGACGACGTGGCTGTCGGCCGAGCTGTTCCCGGATGCGGGAGTTGTGTTCGCGGCGGCCCGCTCGATGACGAAGCTGCTCGAGCATTATGGCGTCCGCGACTATCGCCGCGGCGCCACCCGGATCACCGCCGGCATCGTCGACGCGACCGATGCCGCGCGGCTCGATCTGCCGCTCGGCCGGCCGATCCTGGTGGTCGACGCGACCGACCACGATCTTGCGGGCAAGCCGCTGGTGACGAAGCATTCGCGGTTCGCGGCGGAACGGGTGGAGTTTCTGGTGGAGTCGTAGGGTGGGCAAAGGCGCGCTTGCGCCGTACCCACCATCTATCCAACGTCGCCATTGAAGTGGTGGGCACGCTTCGCTTTGCCCACCCTACAAGATCGGCGATCAGGCGACAGCGCGTCTTCCGATAATCGCAAATCGCAGCTTGGTCGAAACGAAATCGATCGCGGCGACGGCGACCAGAATCATCAGGATCAGGAACGACACTTTCTGCCATTCCAGCACGCGGATCTGCTCGGCGAGCTGGAGGCCGATGCCGCCGGCGCCGACGATGCCGATGATGGTCGCCGAACGCGTATTCGACTCGATGAAATAGAGCACCTGCCCCGCGATCACCGGCAGTACCTGCGGCAACAGACCAAAACGGATCTCGTGCAGAGGGCTGCCGCCGGAGGCGCGGATGCCCTCGACCTGCTTCTGGTCGGCGGCCTCGATCGCCTCCGAGAACAGTTTTCCGAAGGCGCCAAAATCCGACACAGCGATGGCGAGCACGCCGGCGAACGGGCCGAGCCCGACCACGTTGATCCACACCAGCGCCCAGATCAGTGTGTCGACGCCGCGGATCGAATCCAGGAACCGCCGCACGGGAAAGCGCAGGATGTTCGACGGCACGATGTTGCGCGCGGCGAGCAGGCTGACGGGAAGCGCGAAGACGGCGGCGAGCGTGGTGCCGAGCAGCGCGATCGAGAGGGTCTCACCGAGCGCCTTCAGATAGATCGGCAGCGAGGAGCCGGGATCCGGCGGGATCATCATCATGCTGATCCAGCCGAGTTGGCTCAACCCTGCGAAGAACCGCGACGGAGAGAAATCGAGATCGACGAGGCCGTAGACGAAGACAGCGAACGCCGCGGCGACCGTCGCCGGCATGGCGAGCCGCGCCGAGGCCGGCCGGTCGAACACATCCGGATAGCGCGCGCGCATGGCGCGCGTATCGACGTCCTGCGACCGCGTCACGTCCGCGCCTCCTTGCCGAACAGGCGGCCGCGCAGCCAGCCGGTGCTGATATCGATGATGAAGACGGTGACGATGATGGTGAGCAGGATGGCGCTGACGTCGGAGTAATAGAACTTGCGGATGGCGACGACGAGCTCCTGGCCGATGCCGCCGGCGCCGACAAAACCCATCACCGAAGCCTCGCGGACGTTGATCTCGAAGCGCAGCAGCGCGTAGCTGGCATAGCCCGCGGTGACCTGCGGCACGACGGCAAAGCGCATGCAGGAGAGCCAGCTCGCCCCGGTCGAGCGGATGCCTTCGACCGGCTTCATGTCGGCGTTCTCGACGATCTCCGAGAACAGCTTTCCGAGCGCGCCGGTGGAGTGGATCGCGATCGCGAGCACGCCCGCCATCGGGCCGAGGCCGAAGGCGATCACGAAGATCAGCGCGAAGACGATGCCGGGAACGGTGCGGGCGAATTCGAGCAGGCGCCGCACCACAAAGCGCAGCCAGGGTGCAGGCGAGGTGTTTTCAGCCGCGAAGAAGTTCAGGGCAAAGGCGAGAACCGCGCCGACCAGCGTGCCGACATAGGAGATCAGCACGGTCTCGCCGAGCATCTTCAGCCATTTGCGCCAGCCCCAGAACCACTCGCCGACATCGGTCCAGACCCGCTGGCCGTTGTCGAGCGTGAGGATGCGGTCGAAATAGCTGATGAAGTTGCCGAAATAGGTGAAGAGGGTGCGCAGGTTCACTTCCGCGCCGACCGCGGCGAGAAGCAGCGCGGCGGCGAAGATTACGACTCCGGACAGGAGTCGGAGCCGCTTGCGCGCGACCGCCTGGCGATAGGCGGCGTTGAGCACGGCAAGCTGTTGCTCGGGGAGAATCGAAACCGCGACGGTCATCTGGCCAGGTAAAGTGGTCGATCAAAAGAGAAAGAGCCGGGTCCATCGACCCGGCTCCAGTGACGTCGCCCCGAAGTCAGGACGCCTTCTTCTTACGCAGTGCATCGACGAACTTGATCAGCTCGATCGTGCCATCCCAGTCCTTGGTGGTGGCGGAATGAAAGCCCTTTTTCTGGCCGTCGGAGAGGCGATCGAACGCCGCCTTGTCCTTGGCCGGCGCGTCGAAGAACGCCTTGGCGATGGCGGCCTTGGCGTCTTCCGGCAGGTCGGAGTTGTAGGCATAGGGGCCGTTGATGATCGGCGCCGACTTGTGGACGATGCGGAAATCGTCCTTCTTCATCGCCGAGCCGTCGGCGTTCTTTAGCATCCCCTTGGTCAGCATCTGCGCCAGCGTGGAATCGTCGTCGCTGGTCCACTGGTTGGCGGCGACATCGACCGTGCCCTGAGCCAACGCCAGCATCGCGTTCTCGTGGCTGCCGGTGAAGACGACCTTGCTGAAATAGGTATCGGCGTCCGTGATGCCCATCTTGTCGAGCTCGAAGCGCGGCACGTTGTTGCCGGAGGTCGAGTTCGGATCGACGAGACCGAGGTTCTTGCCCTTGAGATCATCGATCTTCTTGTAGGCGCTGCTCGTCTTGACGAAGAACACCGAGTAATAGCCGGTCGAGCCGTCGGCGTTGATGTCATTGGCGAAGGCATCCGTCTTGACGCCGGTCAGGCGGGCGCGCGCGAACGAGGCCGAGCCGTAGCTGGCGATATGGATGTTGCCGGCGCGCTGGCCTTCGATCACAGCGGCATAATCGTTGGCAATGCGCAGCGTGACCTTCACGCCCAGTTCCTTGGAGAGATAGCTCACGAACGGCGCCCAGCGCTCGGTAACGCCGGAGGCGTTCTCGGCCGGGACGACCGCGAAGGTCAGCTCGGGATATTTGGCTTTCCAGCCTTCGGCGGAGGCGGAGGCGGTGAATGCGAGCGCGGCGGCGCCGGCAAGGATTAATCTGCGAGTGATCATGGTACCCTCTTCATCGGTTGGGGTCGGTTGACGCAAAACTGGCAACTCAACAGGTGCAGCGCGGCCTCAGGCGGCGGCCGCCGTTCCAAGCGCCGGAACGCCCTCGGGCGCCGCGACGGGCACACCGCCCATAACTTCGGCGGCTTCGAGGTCGTAGAGCTCGCGCGCGACATGGTCGGTCAACGCGGCCGGCGCGCCGTCGAACACCACGCGGCCCTGCGCCATGCCGATCAGGCGGTCGCAATAGCTGCGCGCCAGATCCAGCGAATGCAAATTGCAGAGCACCGTGATGCCGAAATGCTTGTTGATGCGCAGCAGCGCGTCCATCACGATCTTGGTATTGCGCGGGTCGAGCGAAGCAATCGGCTCGTCGGCGAGGATGATATCGGGCTGTTGCACCAGCGCGCGGGCGATCGCGACGCGCTGCTGCTGGCCGCCGGAGAGCTGGTCGGCGCGCTGGGCGGCGAGCGAGGCGATGTCGAACTGCTCGAGCGCGGACATCGCCAGCGCCTTGTCCTGCTCGGGCCAGGTCTGTGTCAGCGAGCGCCAGGCCGGCATCGTCGCGAGGCGCCCCATCAGGACGTTGGTGAGCACGTCGAGCCGCCCCACCAGGTTGAACTGCTGGAAGATCATCGCCGAACGCGCCCGCCACTGCCGCAGCTCCCGGCCGCGGAGCGCGGTGACATCGAGGCCGTCGAACAGGATGCGGCCCTGCGTCGGTGTCGCGAGGCGATTGATCATGCGCAGCATGGTCGACTTGCCGGCGCCGGAGCGCCCGATCACACCGACGAAGCCGCCGGGGGCGACTTGAAACGAAGCGTCGTCCACCGCGGCTTTTGCGCCGAAGCGGCACGTCAGACCTTCCACCACCAGCATGCGGGACTCCAGAGTATGCTGGGACCAACCGCTATCGTCGGCGCTTGACACTTGTGTGACACGCGCGCTGCGATGCGGCGATCCTCCACACGCCATCCCCTGTCATCGCTCCGTCATGACAATGTCATCAAGCCGCTCGTAGAGGAACTTCGGCTCTCGAATTACGGATGCAACATGGCCAGAAAAATGCTGTCCGTTCAACCGACCATCGATCCCTCGGCAAAGCTGCACGAGACCCGGCTCGGCGCCTACACCGAGGTCGGCGCACGCACGATCCTGCATGAAGTCACGATGGGCGATTACTCCTATGTCGTGAACGATTCGCAGATCACCTACACCACCATCGGGAAGTTCTGCTCGATCGCGGCGATGACGCGCATCAATCCCGGCAACCATCCGATGCAGCGCGCGACCCAGGCGCATTTCACCTATCGTTCGAGCGCCTACTTCGAAGGCGAGAGCGACGATGCCGATTTCTTCGACTGGCGGCGCCAGCATCACGTCCATATCGGCCATGACGTCTGGCTCGGCCACGGCGCGATCGTGCTGCCGGGCCGCAACATCGGCACCGGCGCGGTGATCGCGGCGGGCGCCATCGTCACCAAGGACGTGCCGGCTTACACCATCGTCGCCGGCAATCCGGCCCGTATCGTGCGGCGGCGATTCTCGGAAGACATCGCCGGACGGCTGGCCCGGCTCGCCTGGTGGGACTGGGATCACGACAGGTTGCGTGAAGCCCTGCCCGATTTCCGCAGGCTCGGGATTGAAGATTTCCTCGCGACGTGTGAAGCACGGGCAAGCTCCATCACCAGTTCTCCTGCCGGCAAACGAAGCGCGATCGCGTGACAGACATCTTTCTTGAGGGCGGCCGGGCCTTGATCGGCGCCGAGCTCGTCGAAACTTCGCTCCTCGTGTCCGGAACGGACATCGCAGAGGTCGATGCCTCTCGCGGCCGGTCGCGGCTGGCGATCGATGCACGCAACCTGCTGGTGCTGCCCGGCATCGTCGATCTGCATGGCGATGCGTTCGAGCGGCAGATGATGCCGCGCGCCGGCGTCGATTTCCCGATCGACGTCGCGCTCGCCGACAGTGACCGTCAGGCGATCAGCAACGGCATCACCACCGTATTTCACGCCACGACCTGCTCGTGGGAGCCGGGCCTGCGCAGTGCCGCAACGCGCGCGCGCTGATGGAGGCGATCGAGCGGCAGCGCCCGCAATTCGCCGCCGATACCCGCTTCCACCTGCGGCATGAGACCTACAATCTCGACGCCGAGGCCGAGATCAGCCAGTGGCTCACTGATGGCCGCGTCGACCTGTTCGCCTTCAACGACCATATGGACGGCACCGTTGGGGACATGGCCAAGCCCCGCAAGCGCAACCGCATGGTGGAGCGCACCGGGCTGTCGAGCGAGGAATTCGACCGCCTCGTCGAGCGTGTGCTCTCCCGCGCCAGTGAGGTGCCGGCTTCCGTGTCGCGGCTCGCCGCGACAGCCCGCGCCGCCGAGGTGCGGATGCTCTCGCATGACGATGCGACGCCGGCGATGCGCCAAGGCTTTCGTGCCATGGGCGTGGATATCGCGGAGTTTCCGATCAACGAGGAGACGGCGCGGGAGGCCGCAAGCCGCGGCGATGCCATCGTCTACGGCGCGCCGAACGTCGTGCGCGGCGGCAGTCACACTGGCTGGACCAGAACATCCGACATGATCGCCAAGGGCCTCTGCTCGGTGCTGGCGTCGGACTATTACTATCCCGCGCAGCTGCTCGCCGCGTTCCGTCTCGCTGCCGACGGCGTGCTGCCGCTGACCGAGGCCTGGAACCTGGTCTCCGCCGCACCCGCGCGCGCGACCGGCCTCACCGATCGCGGCATCCTCGCCGAAGGGCGCCGGGCGGACATTCTGCTGGTCGATGACAGCGTGCCGCTACGGCCGCGTCCGATCGCGGTGATATCAGGCGGCAAGCTCGTCCACCTCCCAGATGCGACGCGGCTGCTCGCAGCAGTGGCAGCGCCGCGCGGGGCTGTCGTCGCGGCATGAATTGGTTATGCTGAGGCAATGACAGGTTTTCCCCGCTACGCGATCTATTTTGCCGCAGGCAGCAACAGCGCCATCTCCCGCTTCGGCGCCGAGCTGCTCGGCTACGATCCCTATACGGGTGAGGAGGTTTCGTTTCCGCGCGAGGCGCTGGATGTCGCGCCGGACTGGCGCGAGGTCACCACAGATCCCTGCAAATACGGTTTTCACGGCACGCTGAAAGCGCCGATGGCGCTCACGCCCGGCAAGTCTGAGGCGGAGCTGATTGCGGCGTGCGCGGCATTCGCTGAGAAGGCGCGGCCCATTCCGATGATCCGCCCGGTCGTCGATTCCATCAGCGGCTTCATTGCCGTCATTCCGGCCGAGCCGGTCGGTGCGCTTCAGGAGCTCGCCGCCGATTGCGTTCGGGATCTCGATGCTTTTCGTCCGGCGCTTTCGGCGCAGGACCGTGCGCGGCGGAAGCCCGAGCAGCTGAGCGAACGGCAGCGGGGCTATCTCGATCGCTGGGGCTATCCCTACGTAATGGAAGAGTTCCGCTTCCACATGACGCTGACGGGGCGCCTGGACGCGGAGCGGCGCGGGCCGATCCTGGAGATGCTGCGGACGCGGTTTGCTGCGCTCGGCCTCGAGACGCTCGCGATCGACCGCATCGCGCTGTTCAAGCAGGATGATGCGAAGGCTCGCTTCCGCATCATCGGCGAGTGGCCTTTGAAGAGCTTCAGTGCCGGCTCGCGACATTGAAGACGAGTGCCACAGCGCCAACCAGAACGAGGCTGGTCGCCCAGATCGCATCCAGGTTGAACCAGCTTCGCGAGACGAACCTCAGTCCCAGATAGCGGTAGACCAGCCACGCCAGACATCCGCCGGCGCTGGTCATGGCGGCGACGTGCACCAAAGACACCAGCACCGCCATCCCGAGTCCTGCCTTCATCAGTGCGCCCGCGGCTTCATGGCCGGCATCGAGTTCGAAGGCCCGGCAGAGCCCGAGATAGATCGGCACGAGCATCAAGGCGGCGCCGTGCGCAATGGCAACCGCAAATGACCAGAGCGCCAATTGCGTTGGCGGAATTCGGGCCAGCGTGCGCGGATGGCGCCGCGCGATCAGGCGATAGACGCCGAAGCCGATGACGAGAAGGCTCGCGCCGAGCTGGATCGAACGCTGCCATTCGGCCAGCACGAGCAGGAACGCGAATGGCAGCACCACGAGAAGTGTTGCCAGCAGATGTCCGGCCGCCAGAGCCCACAACGCACGGAAGAGCGCGCGCGGGCTCTTGTCCATGAGCCCGGCCGAAACGGCGAGCGGCCAGCCCATTCCCGGATTGACGCCGTGATAGAGACCGCTCGCGACAAGAGCGAGCCACAGCCAGCCGAGGGCCCAGTTCGCGTGTCCCCAATCTAGGCCGACGGGTAGCAAAAGGAGTCCGTCGAACAATCGCCGCCCTCCAGCCTGATCTGGTGCGCACGGTATCCGTCGGGGAAACTGACGAAGTAGTCGTTGTCGAGCTCGAGGCCGCCATTGGCACCGGCATTGGCCATGACCTCCACACCCGGAACGCCGTCGGGATAGAACTGGTCATCCCAGGTGGAATAGAGCGAGTTGGTCCAGTACACGCGCCTGCCGTCGCGGCTGATCTCGACCATCTGCGGACCGGCCGCAAATGCCTTGCCGTTCGGATGAGGGGTGCGACGCGCGATGCCGCCGATGTGAACCGAGCCCGCAAGCTTCGGCTTGCGCGGATCACTCACATCGTATTGGCGCATTTCACCCGTACCCCAGCACGAGACATAGAGGAAACGATCATCCATCGACAGGTCGATGTCGGTCACCAGCGGCGGCACGGCGCCGAAGCCCTGCAGCAGCGGCGGCAGCTTCTCCTTTGGCGCGGGTTCGGGCGGGATCGTCGCCGTCTTCTCCGCATGAAATTTTCCGCCTTCTCGCCACCAGGTCCAGATCGATGCTTCGAGATTGGTCGTATCGACCACGACGCCGACGAAGCCGTATTCACGAACCGGATCGTGCGCCGGTCGTACCTCCAGCGCCATCTGATGATTGGCACCGAGGTCGATGGTCTGCACGTTGCGCCGGGCACGCAGATCCCAGAAATGGAGACGATGGCCGTATTTGTTCGCCAGCAGATCTTCCGGGACGATCCCGTTCTCGAACTGCGGCGGCAACGCCCATTCGCTTGTCACCATGTAGTCGCGCGGCAGGTTCCACCAGAAATCATAGTGCAGATTCTGCGGACCGCGATCGATCTCCCATCGTCCAAGGACCTCGAACGTCTCGCAATCCATGATGAAGACGCCTGGAGGACCGTTGGTGCCGTCTTTGCCGCTGCCGCCCAGCGTGCTCACATAGATGCCATCCGGCCCGCAATGGATGGTGTGCGGCCGCGAGTAGCCGGTCTTCTTGAAGACTTCCTCGGGCTCGATGATCTTGTGGATCTTGGCTTTGGTCGGATCTGGCTTGGTATCGATGATGTAGATCCGCGACGAGCGCAGCCCGGGGATGATGAGATAGCGCCGCTCGATGAAGGCATGTCCGGCGAGCGGCGACAAGGCGGAGGAGCAGGCATTCCACCCGAAGTGGTGAAACTCATCGCCCTTGTTGGGCATCGTCACGGTGTGGACGATCTGGCTGTAGGTCGGCGATTGCGGCTTGACATCGATCACCGCGAGAGCATCGGGCTTTGAGAAATCCGGACTGAGCAACAACGTGTAGGCAAAATTCTCCGCGGGCGCCTCCATCGCAAGCCTGGGCGACGCGTGAAAGGTGGGATCCGGCCTCATCGTCATGGCACTGCCTCCCTGTTTCGTCGGTTTGCTCCAACCTGGCTTGGGATAGCGGCATAATGAAGAGCTGCGCGATGTCTTGATATTCTCCGCGGGCCTGGTCGGCGAGGATACAATACGTCATTGCCAGGCCGCGGGAAACCGCCCGTACCGCGTTAATTCGACGCCTTCAGCGCTGCTCGCAAGGACGGCGGAGCGCCCTATTTCCCCCACCGCAGCGCCAGCGCATCGCGCTCCTTGGCCAGCTCCAGCAGCCCCGCGCGCGTCGCGGGATGCAGCGGTTGCAACGGATGCCGCACGGCGTCCGACCTGATCACGCCGCCGGCCTGCATCATCACCTTGCAGGCGATCAGGCCGCATTGGCGGTTCTCGTAGTTGATCAGCGGCAGCCAGCGCTCGTAGGCGGCTTTCGCCGCCTCGCGGTTGCCGGCGAAATAGGGATCGATGATCTGGCGGATACCGTCGGGATAGCCGCCGCCGGTCATCGCGCCGGTGGCGCCGGCATCGAGATCGGCCAAGAGCGTGATCGCCTCCTCGCCGTCCCACGGTCCCTCGATGGCACTGCCGCCGGCCTCGATCAGGCTGCGGAGCTTTGCGGCGGCGAACGGCACCTCGATCTTGAAATAGCGGATGTTGGCGAAGTCGCGCGACAGCCGCGCCAGCAGCTCGACCGATAGCGGCGTGCCCGCGACCGGCGCATCCTGGATCATGATGGGAATGGTGATCGCGTCCGAAAGGACCTTGAAGAATTCGACGATGCCTTTCTCGGGCACGCGAAAGGTCGCGCCGTGATAGGGCGGCATCACCATGACCATCGCGGCGCCCGCCGCTTCGGCCTGCCGGCTGCGCGCGGCGCAGACTGCGGAGCTGAAATGGGTGGTGGTGACGATCACGGGAACGCGGCCCGCGACATGCTCCAGCACCGCATGCATCACGGTTTCGCGCTCGGCATCGGTGAGCACGAACTGCTCGGAGAAATTGGCGAGGATGCAGAGGCCGTGCGATCCGGCATCGATCATGAAATCGACGCAGCGGCGCTGTCCGTCGAGATCGAGCTCGCCGCGCTCGTCGAAGATGGTGGGAACGACCGGGAACACGCCGCGATAGGGGCGCTGGGCGTTGTGGTGTGGGGTGACCGGCATCGAACTCTCCATCCCTGATACGTCTGTGGCTGCACTCCCGCAGCGCCGCAGATGTAGCCGCCGCACGAACCGGCGGCAATGCCCGCGCGACTGCGGATGGAGGAACCAGCGAAGCTAGGCGGTCTTTACGGCTCCCAGGAAGCCTTCGACCGCGACGCGCAGACGATCGGCATCGGCCGACATCTTCTTCACCGATTCGGACAACACCGTGCCGGCGTTACCGGTCTCCTGGTTGAGCCTGGCGACGCTGCCGATGGTGTCGGTGACCTCGCGGGTGCCCTGGGCCGCCTGCTGGAAGTTGCGCGATATCTCGGTGGTGGCCGCGCGCTGCTGTTCGACGGCTGCGGCAATCGCCGTCATCTTCTCGTCGATGCCGCCGATGGCCCCGCCGATCGAGCGGATGGCGGTCACGGCCTGGCCGGTCGCCCCCTGGATTTCCTCGACCTGGCGGGAGATTTCTTCCGTCGCCGTCGCGGTCTGGGCCGCGAGGTTCTTGACCTCGCCGGCGACCACGGCAAAACCGCGGCCGGCCTCGCCCGCACGCGCCGCCTCGATGGTGGCGTTCAGCGCCAGCAGGTTGGTCTGGCCGGCGATGGCATTGATCATCTTCACGACCTCGCCGATGCGGCTCGCGGTCTGGTCGAGAATCTCGACCGTGGCGTTGGTCCGCTCGGCCTGCGAGACGGCCTCGCGTGCCTCGCGCGCGCTCGACTGGACCTGTGCGGAAATCTCGCCGACGGAGGCGGAGAGCTCCTCGGTCGCCGCCGCAATGGTCTCGAGATTGTTGGTGGCCTGCTCGGCTGCAGAGGAGACCGCCGCGGTCTGGCTGCTCGATTCCGAAACCAGCGAGCGCACGCCGGTCGCGGTGGCGTCGAGTTCCTTCGTCGATGCCATGACGCTCTGGAGCACCGCCTGCACCGTATCGTCGAAACCACGGCAGGCCGCGTCGACGGTGCCGGAGCGGGCAAGCTGCAGGGCCTGCTGCGATTCGCGCTCCTGGCCCAGGCGTTCCGCGGTCGCCGCGCTCTCGCGCAGGCTTTCGAGCGCCGCGGCCATGGTGCCGAACTCGTCGGGATATTTCGACTGCGGCACCGAGGTCGCGTAATCGCGCGCACCAACGCGTGCGATGGCATCGAGAATGGCGCGGACCGGGCGCATCAGGCGATTGCGCACCACGTAGACGCCGGCGAGGGTCACAGCGAGCGCGAGCAGGAATGCGAGCGACTGCACGGCGAGATTGGCGAGGGCCTTGGCCTGCACGGCCTCGGCACGCGCGATCGACTGATCCAGCGCCTTGTTCGCGACCGCGACAATGGGCGCGAACGGCGACTGGCACAGCGTGTTCCACTCTGAAGCCGGCATCGCAGGCTTGCCACTGCCGTCAAAGTTCCTGGTGAGATCGCCGATCTGCTTCAGGACGCCGTCGGTCTTGGCCTTCGCGTCCGACGCTGCCGCCACCAGCTCCGCCGTCACGTCTGGCGCAGCCAGCAACTCCGCCATGCCGGCCCAGCCGGAGGCGATGGTGCCGTCCCATTGCGCCACGGAGCGCTTCTGGGCGTCATCGAGCGGCTTGCTGCTGTTGACGTTCGAGCGAAGCGACGAACAATGGACGCCGTAACGGTCGCGCACCTGCCAGGCAAAGCGACGGACCTGGATCATGCGGGCGATGTAGGGATCGTTCATCCAGGCACGGTTCGACACCGCGGTGGAGGCGAGGTTCGCTGTGTCGATGACCTTGGTGACGGCATCGTACCAGGCGCCGGTGCGCTCCATCTTGCGCTCGGCGCGCGGCTGCTTCGCCTCGTCGTAGAACAGCTGAAATTTCGGCGCGGCTTCGCTCCAGCGCTGCTTGAGCGTGCCCGCGAGTTCATCGCGCCGCGCAAATTCGACGGTCGCGAGCGCCGCGACGATGGCATCATAACCGCTCTGCTCGGCCTTCTCTGCCGCTTCGAGCTTGGTGCGCGGATCGTCCTCGCCGAGGAGCGCGCTCTGGGCATCGCCGCGATTGTTGCGCAGCGACAGCACGCCATGGAAGATCGCCTTGTCGGCTGCGGCAAGCCGGGCGGTTTCGAGGCTGTCGGTATAGCGGCCGAAGGCTCCGACCATCTGGATCGCCGTACTGGCCAGCGCGCCGGCGGCCAGCAGGACCATCAGGGTCAGGAGAAGCGAGCTTACCGATTTCTTAAACATTGCCATAAGTCACGAGGGGCCACTCTCAGGATGGCCACCTTGCGTCGCGATATGCCAACGTTTCGTTAAGGTTGTAGTCAAATACCGGCTTTCCCGGCTGCCGCGCCTCGGCGGCCAGGGCTGCTCAGGCGACCTTCGTGAAATCCGGCGGACGGCGCTCGGCAAAGGCGGTAAAGGCTTCGCCCGCCTCGGCGGTGCGCAGGCGCTGGGCGAACTGCTCTCCTTCCGCATTCATCTGCGCGACCAGCGCCTCGCCGTTGCGCATCAGCTTCTTGGTCGCGGTGAGCGCGCCGGCCGGCTGGCGGGCAAGACGTTGCGCCAGGGCGAGCGCCTCGGCGTCGAGCTTGTCGAGCGGCACCACGCGGTTGGCGAGGCCCCATTCCAGCGCGGACCTGGCCGACACCGTCTCACCGAGCGCGAACATCTCGTAGGCGCGGGCATAGCCGATGCGCGCCGGCATCAGCAGGCTGGAGGCGGCTTCCGGAACCAGCGCGAGACTGACGAACGGCGTCGACAATTGGACATTGTCAGCGAGCACGACGAGATCGCAATGCAGGAGCATCGTGGTGCCGACGCCGACGGCGCGGCCCTGCACGGCTGCGACCAGCGGCCGGGTGCAGCGCGCCAGCGACTGGATGAAGCGCACCACGTTGCGGCTGCCTTCCGACTTGCCCGCTGCCACCGCCGCGAATTCGCCGACATCATTGCCTGCCGTGAACATGTCGCCCTCGCCGCGGATCAGGATCACGCGGGCCGACGGATCGAACTCGGCGCATTCGATGGTGTCGGCGAGCTTGCCGTACATCGCATCCGTCAGCGCGTTCTTCTTGTCGGGGCGCGCCAGCGTGAGGGTGAGAATTCCGCTGTTGTTCCCGATCCGGACGTGCTCGGTCATTGCCTGCTCCTTCTATTCGTCTGAACTTCTTGGAAACTTGTCCTGAATGCTCGTCAGCCAGCGCGCGACGATGTCAATCTCCGCGCTGGTAAATCCGTCCATCAACGCCGCGTTGACCTCGGCCGCGCCGGTCTTCGCCTGTGCCAGCGCGGTGCGCCCCTTCGGCGTCAGCCACACGCGCCAGGCCCGCCCGTCCTCGCGATCGGCCCGCCGCTCGACCAGCCCCGCCGCAGCACTGCGATCGACGAGGCCGGAAATCCCGGCCGGCCCCATATCGAGCGCGGCACCCGCCTCGCCCATCAGGACGCCATCATGCTTGCCGAGGATGAACAGCAGCCCCGCCTGCGCCGGGGTCACCTCACTCCGGGGCTGCGCCGCCATCCAGTGCTGCAGCCGGCGCTGTGCGACGTTCAACAGGTAGATCAGCCGGTGGTGCCTTGCTGTGGCGCCATTATTTCGCATGCGAAACACTTAGTCGAGACGCGAAGCGTTGTCAAACGGATCCGCTAGGCCTGCTTGGCGCGGCAGCCGTCCAGGAATAGGGCCGCGCATCGTCGCACTCGCCGCTCGATCTCCTTGCGCGATGGCAAAGGCATGCCGCCGTAAATCGCCGCGCGCTGCGGCGCCGAGGCAACCATGCCGATCAGCATGCCGGCGGCATCCTCCGCATCGTCGATCGCGATGCGCTTGCGCTTGACCTGGACGCGCAGCCAGCCGGCAAGGGTCTTGACGGTACGGGAAATGCCGTTGTTGTAAAAGTTCGCGGCGAGTTCGGGGAATGCGGCGGATTCCTGCAGCACCACGCGCTGCAACGCCACGACCTCGGGATCGAGCGCGAGATCCGCGCAAGCGAGCAGCGCGGCGCGCAGGCCCGTTTCGATATCAACCTCGTCGCTCCCTTGCAGATCGACGGCCGAGAGCAACCGCTCGAGCCTGTCAACGCACATCGCCTCGAACAGTGCGGCCTTGCCCGGGAACAGGCGATACAGCGTCTTGGTCGAAATGCCGGCGCGGCGCGCCAGCTCTTCGGTGCTGGTCGCAGCATAGCCATCACCGGCAAAGGCGTGCCGTGCGGCGTCGAAGACGATTCTCTTGGTCTCCTCGTCGCTGCGCAGCGGCGGCCGTCCGCGCGGACGGCATTGCCCCGAAGGTCTTGCGCTTTCCGACTTTGCCTGAGCCATGCTTTTCGATGACGCCTGTCATTCCATTGACAATTTCAAAGCTAGTCTCATTTTGGAAATTATCAAGTTTCCTAATTCAGGGAGCCGGCCATGACCGTCCACACCACCCCATCCGCTGCCACCCAAAGCGCCCTTCCCGCAACGGCGCTGGAGGGCGTCCTGCCCGGCGCCACGGCTGGCGTCCGCCGGCAAAAGCTCAATTTCCGCAAGCTGTTGCTGATGGGAGCCGCGGCCATCGCCGTGGCCGGCGCGAGCTGGTACGGCTACGATTATTGGACCGTCGGGCAATACCTCGTCTCCACCGATGACGCCTATGTGAAGGCCGACAACACCACCATCGCGCCGAAGGTCAGCGGCTATCTCGACCGGGTTCTGGTCGCTGATAACGAGCATGTGAAAGCCGGACAGGTGCTGGCGAGGATCGACGATCGCGACTTCCGCGTCGCGCTCGATCAGGCCCGCGCCGATGTCGCCGCCACCAATGCGACGGTCGCAAGCAAGGAGGCGCAGCTCGAGGTTCAGCAGGCGACGATTGAGGCCGCACGGGCGACGATCGATGTCGACACCGCCGCGAAGACCTTCGCCAGACAGGAGAACAAGCGCTACTCCGATCTCGCCGCGACCGGTTATGGCAGCCTGCAGAATGCGCAGCAGGCGCAGGCCCGCGACGCCGGCGCCGACGCCGCGATCGCGCGCGACAACGCCAATCTCACCTCCGCCCTCAAGCAGGTTGATCTTCTCAAGGCCGAGATCGTGCAGGCCAAGGCGGCAGCCGCCCGCGCGGAAGCCGTGCAGCACCAGGCCGAGCTGAACCTCGGCTACACCAATGTGGTGTCGCCGATCGACGGCGTGGTCGGCAACCGCTCCTTGCGCGTCGGCCAGTTCGTGCAGGCGGGCACGCAATTGATGTCGATCGTCCCGGCCGGAGGCGCCTATGTCGTCGCCAATTTCAAGGAGACGCAGCTGACGCATGTGCAGGCGGGACAGGCCGTCGATATCGAGGTCGACATGTTCCCCGGCCAGATCGTGCACGGCCATGTCGATTCCATCGCGCCGGCCAGCGGCCAGGAATTCGCGCTGCTGCCGCCCGACAACGCCACCGGCAATTTCACCAAGGTGGTGCAGCGCATCCCGGTCAAGATCGCGCTCGATGACAAGCGTGGCCCCGCGATCGCGCTGCGACCCGGCATGTCCGTGATCCCGACCATTGCAACACGTTCGACCGCGCCGGCCGCGAATGCGGCCGTGACGCCCACAGCGAAGCTCGTTTCCGGAGGGTCATGCCATGTCAAACAGCCTCTCACTTTCGACGCCCGCCACACCGGCCGCGACGTCTGATCGTCCGGCCGCCGATCCCAATCGCGCGAGTGCCGCGGTCTGGGTCGCCGTTCTCGCGGCCATGATCGGCTCGTTCATGGCGATCCTGAACATCCAGATCACCAACGCCTCGCTCGCCAACATCGAAGGCGGCATCGGCACCGGCGCCGACAACGGCTCGTGGATCTCGACGTCCTATCTGATCGGCGAGATCATCGTGATCCCGCTGACCGATTATCTGAGCCGCGTGTTCACGTTCCGCCGCTACATGCTGGCGAGCGCGACGCTGTTCGCCGCCTTCTCGGTCGCCTGCGCCTTCACGCATGACCTGCCATCGATGATCGCGATGCGCGGCCTGCAGGGCTTTGCCGGCGGCGTGCTGATCCCGATGGCGTTCACGCTGGTGCTGACCAAGCTGCCGAAGGCGCAGCAGCCGGTGGGCCTTGCGATCTTCGCGCTGTCCGTCACCTTTGCGCCCGCGATCGGCCCGACCATCGGCGGCTATCTCACCGAGAATTACGGCTGGCGCACGATCTTCTTCGTCAACGTGATCCCGACGGCCGTGATGGTGGCCGCGCTCTATCTGACGCTGGAGAAGCAGAAGATGCAGCTCGGCCTTCTGAGGGAAGGCGACTGGGCCGGCATCGTCACCATGGCGATCGGACTGTCGGCGCTGCAGGCCGTGCTCGAGGAAGGCAACAAGGACGACTGGTTCTCCTCACCCTTCATCGTCAAGCTGGCCGTGATCGCGGCCGTGAGCCTCACGCTGTTCGTCGTGATCGAGCTCAATATCGAGAAGCCGTTGATCCGGCTGCGCCTGCTGACGCAGCGCAATTTCGGCTTCGGCACCATCGCGATGACAATGGTCGGCTTCGCGCTTTTCGGCTCGGTCTACATCCTGCCCGCCTATCTCGGCCAGGCGCAAGGCTACAACTCCGAGCAGATCGGCAATGTGCTGGCCTGGACTGGCCTGCCGCAACTCGTGCTGATCCCGCTGATCCCGAAGCTGATGCAGCGCTTCGACACGCGCGTCATCGCCATCACCGGCCTGCTGATCTTCGCCTATAGCTGCTTCATGAACACGGCGATGTCGCCGGATTACGCCGGCGACCAGCTCTGGATCCCCAACATCGTGCGCGCGGTGGGACAGGCCATGGTGCTGACGCCGCTGACGTCGGTGCTGACGGGCGGCATCGCGCCGCAGGATGCGGCCGCGGCCTCCGGCATCAGCAACATGTTCCGCAATCTCGGCGGCGCGATCGGCACGGCGACACTCGCAACCATCATCACCAAGCGCGAGCAGTTTCACTCCAACATCATCGGCCAGTCGGTCACGCTCGGTCGCGAGGAGGTCCGCACCCGCATCGCGCAGATGACGGACTATTTCATGGCGCACGGCGTGCCCGACCCCAACGCCGCGCGCGAACAGGCCATCATCGCACTCGGCAAGACGGTGAAGCGCCAAGCGCTGGTGATGGGCTATTCCGACACCTTTGCCGTAATCGGCATCGTGCTGGTGATCGCCGCGATTGCGGTGCTGCTGACGCGGCGCGTCAAGGCGGCGGGTGGGCCGGCGCATTAGGGCCTCCCGCATCGATTGAAACTTGTCGCGGTCGTCACGCTTGACGGCCGCGTCCTTTTATGTTCCCTATATGTTCCAATCAATTGTAAGTTGCGTAGAGGGGGACGTGGGGTGGGTGAGACTCAGGCCGAAATCGTGCCGGTTCAACTCGCGTTGCACGACAACGAAGACGTTCCTCGCGAGTTCATTGTCGACCTGTTGGGCCGTGTCTTCGGCAAGTCGGACAGCGAGGCAGCTTCCGTCATGGCCGCCATCGAGAAGCACGCGATGGCGGTATGTGGTCCTTACCCACCCTCTGTCGCGGACGCCCTGCTGGAATCTGCCCGGCGGCGTATCAGCATCACCGGCCATGCTCTCCGGATCACGCGGGAAACGGCGAAGCCCTGTTGCGGGCTTTGCGGCCAACCTACCGCGCAATCGGAAGTGCAATTAACGGACCGTACCGTCTGGCTATGCGCTGATTGCATGCTCGCTGCAGCAGCCGCATCCCTGGAACTTCCGGAGGAAGAATTCAACTATGCGTTCGGTGTCTTGAACTGGCATTTCGCCGACACCCCGCGTAGCCAGCTCGTAACCACGGTTCGCCAGTTTCCCGGCCACATGCGAGCAGATGTCCAGGCTGCCATCGACCGGCTATTCGCTGCGCCGGTCCGCTTACTCGGCCTCGCCGACGATCGTCGTTACGAAACCCTGTCGATGTCGCGACTGATGCAGGACGATAATTTCGCAGTGACAATCGCATGGCGAACCGACACCGGCCAAGTGTCTCGATAATGGTCTCTGGCTTTGCGCTGCGTCGGGCCTTCGCTACGCGATGCTTCTGGCCATTCATCGGGAATATAGCCGTGAGGCCGGCGTGCGAATCGAAATCATGGTGCCGGCCGGGGCGGCGGGAGCGGCCCTTGTCCAACAGTGCTTTACCGCACTGGAGGAGGCAGTGCAGGCCGCGCGGACCTATCGCGGCAAAATCCTTTCGCTCGATGGCGATTCCGACTACCGCGGTCGCTCGCGCGGAATCACGGTGCATAGACTTCCCTCGATCAGGCGTGACGAGGTGATCCTGCCCGACCAGACGTTGCGATTACTTGACCGCAACGTGTTGAACTTCGTGAGGACGCGAGAGATGTTGCGCCGTCTCGGGCAGTCGACCCGTAAGGGAATTTTGCTCTACGGGCCACCCGGCACCGGCAAGACCCACACCATTCGCTATCTCGCGAACCATCTGCCCGGGCACACAACGCTGATCATCACAGCCGAGCAAATCGGCCTGCTCGGCGCCTATATGAATCTTGCCCGCCTCTTGCAGCCCGCCATGGTGGTGATCGAAGACGTCGACCTGATCGCACGGCAGCGCGAAAGCATGAGCGGTTGCGAGGAACCGCTGCTCAACCGACTCCTGAACGAGATGGACGGCTTGAAACAGGACGCTGACATTCTGTTCGTGCTGACCACCAATCGACCTCAGCAGCTTGAGAGCGCCCTCGCTGGCCGCCCGGGCCGGATCGATCAGGCGATCGAAGTGCCCCTCCCCGACGAAGCCGGCCGCGACAAGCTGGTGCGGCTCTACGGCAAGGGATTGCCACTTGACGATGCCGTCATCGCCGAAGCGGCGCGCCGCAGCGAGGGCACGAGTTGCGCGTTCATCAAGGAATTGATGCGACGACTGGCGCAAGCGAGCCTCGCGCGCGATGGGGCCAATTCCGTCGTGTCAGCCGACATCGATGAGGCGCTCGACGACATGCTGTTCTCCGGCGGCCGGCTCAATGCGCAGTTGCTCGGTGGCGCACAAGCGATGGCGAGCGGGTAACGCTCCCCTGGCGGGGCACGCCCGTTACGGCGCGCAGGTGAAGCTCGATGCCTCCGTGACCGGGCCGCTCCTGTAGTGCGGCCAGGCCGGCCAGCGGCACAGCGGCAGCGCGCGCAGAGCCGCAAACGACGGCGCCTCGACCTTCTGCTCGGTGACTTCGAGGTCGCCGGGCGCCTTGCCGTTCTCGACCCAGTCGACCAGCGCGCTCAGCATGTCGACATTGGCCGGCGCGCCGGAGCCGACATGGTCGACGCCGGGCGCGGTGTAGAGCCGCGCGAACTCCGCGGTCTCCGCCTTGCCGAGCTTGCGCTCGACGCTCTCGAAATAGCGGATGCCGGCATAGGGATTCTGCGCGTAGTCGGCCATGTGCTCGAGCATGATCAGTCGGCCGCCGCGGGCACGAAAACGGCTGAGATCAGGATCTGTCGAGTCCATCAGGTTCGAGACCTCGAGCAGCCGCGTCTTGTGCTCTTCGGGCTTATACGTCGTCACGTCGAGCCTGGGATCGCGCGCGAACACATATTGAATGCCGCCGGCGCCGTAGATCCAGGCGATGCCATTTTGGGGCGCAGGCGGCTGCGCCGGCGGCGCCGTGCCGAGCCACCACGCGATCCAGCCACCGGTCGGGCCGACCGCAGGCGTGTCCTCGCCCGAGACGCCCCAGCCCGGGTAGTCGTCGAGCCCGTTGGCGAGCGCGAACGGGAATTTGTAGGTCGCGTGAAGCGTGTTGACGGCCTTGATCTGTGCGTCGGTGAGGCACTGGTCGCCGCTCTGGCCGGCCGCGCAGCGCAAGCTCTCGACCTTGAATGCCGCCTTGCAAGAGACCGGATCCTGCACCAGCGCATCGTCGGAGCCGTCGGCCTTGTCGCAAGCCGCCCGCACAGCATCGCCGACGAGCTTCACCTGCGCCGGATTGATCCAGCCGTCACCCATGGTCACGAGGCCCGAACGCATGCCGGCATGCTGCAGGCCGACCCAGTTGATCACGGGCACGCGGGCAAAGATGCCGTCGAAATCGTCGGGATAACGCTGCGCCATGGTGAGGCCTTCGCGGCCGCCCTCGGAAGAGCCCATGAAGTACATCTTCTCCGGCTTCCTGCCGTAGGCGCGCTCTAGCAGCGCGACAGCAGCGTCACGCACCTTCTTGTAGGCGCGGTGAGCAAAATTCTCGAAAGCCTCATCGTTGAGCGCGAACACCTGCGGCGGCTCGCCCGGCTTCGATTCATGGCCGGAGTCGGTGCCGTAGGTGACGAAGCCGCGCGCCAGCGGCGACGGTTTGTCGAAGGGATAGGCCGGCGGCAGCGCAAGACCCGAGATCAGCACGCCGTTAAAACCGCCGCCGCCATATTGCACCGAGCGGCCATTCCATTCGACGGGAAGGTTGACCTGGAATTTGATCGGCGGCGCCTTGGGATCGATGGGATCGATATGGCCGAGCACCTTGCAGAAGCCCGGATTGGCGGGCGCGATGCGGCCCGATGGTGTCGGCCCGCGCTCGGCGACGGCCAGCGGCGAAGGCGCCTGCAAGGTTGTGGAATCGATTTTCACGGCGTCAGCGCCGCCGGCGAGACCTTTGCAGACCGTGTCGGCGTCCTCGATCAGCGTCGTCGCGGATGCGAGGTCCGCGCCTGCCAATGCCGTCGCCAGGCCTGCGAGCAGCAGGCACAGCTTCGCTTCAGTTCGTGCCATCGTTCCCACCCAGCTTTCGTCATTGTCGTTTTCAGTCCACGGCCGCATTGAATGCGACCGTTGGCCGGTCGTCAACAAAAGCTCTAGTGCTCGAACACCAGCCGCGCGCCGACCGTACCTTCGAGCCCGCGGATCTGCTGGAGCAGCGCGCCTGAATCCTGGCCGCCGAGATCGGCGTCGAGCACGACATAGCCGAGATCGCCGGCGGTCTCCAGATATTGCGCGGCGATGTTGATGTCGCGCTGGAGGAACACCTCGTTCAGCCGCCGCAGCATGCCCGGCACGTTGCGATGGACATGGCTGAAGCGCGCACCGGAGGGGCGCAGATGCAGCTGCACCTCCGGGAAATTCACCGCGCCCATGGTCGATCCCGTGATGAAATAGTCGACCAGCTTGCGCGCCACCTCGCCGCCGATGCGCTCCTGCGCCTCCTCGGTTGAGCCGCCGATATGCGGGGTGAGGATGACGTTGCCGAGCCCTTGCATCGGGCTCGTGAAGCGATCCGAATTCGAGGACGGCTCGACCGGAAACACGTCGACGGCAGCGCCGGCGATGTGGCCGTCGCGGAGCGCGGCGGCGAGCGCATCGAGATCGACCACGGTGCCGCGGCTGTTGTTGATGAAGAACGAGCCCGGCTTCATCGCGCGCAACTCCTTCTCACCGATCATGCCTGCGGTCTCCGGGGTCTCCGGCACGTGCAGGCTGACGACGTCGCTCTGCGCCAGCAGTTCTTCCAGCTTCTCGACCGGCTCGGTATTGCCGTGGCGGAGCTTGTCGGTGCGGTCGTAATAGATCACGCGCATGCCCATGGCTTCGGCGAGCGTCGAGAGCTGCGAGCCGATATTGCCGTAGCCGACGATGCCGAGGGTGCGGCCGCGCACCTCGCGGCTCCCGGTCGCCGACTTGTCCCAGCCGCCGCCATGCGCGGACACCGAGCGCGGGAAGATGCGCCGCAGCAGCATCACGATCTCGCCGATCACGAGCTCGGCGACGCTGCGGGTGTTGGAGAACGGCGCGTTGAACACGGGAATGCCGCGCTTGCGCGCCGCCAGGAGATCGACCTGGTTGGTGCCGACGCTGAAGCAGCCCACGGCGAGAAGCTGGTCGGCCGCCGCGAGCACCTCGTCTGTGATCTGGGTGCGCGAGCGGATGCCGAGCAGCGACACGCCCTTGACCGCCCGCCGCAGATCCTCGCCGTCCAGCGCCGTGGTCAGCCGCTCGACATTGGTGAAACCCGCGCTCCTGAACACGTCGACAGCGCTGTCATTGACGCCTTCGAGCAGCAGTGCCTTCGCGTTCCGCTCGGGGCTTTGGCCTGGGGCTGGCATGGAATCTCCATAGGTGGCGGCTTTGCCGCAGCTCTTAGACCGCGGACCGAGCGCAGCACAATAGGGATTGGATGCGGGGAGAAGATGGCGCCCTGGCTAGCAGACCCGTCATCCTGAGGCGCGAGCCATGCGGCGCGAAGCGTCGCGTGGGGGCCTCGAAGGATGAACGGCCGCGATGCAGCCGGGTCGTCGCCCTTCGAGGGCCGCTGAAGAAGCGGCCACCTCCAGCGACAACGGCTCCGCCGTTGCGCGGGGGCAACGGATAACAGAATCAAATCACATAGAACCCGTGCGTCGCGTCGCGGCGGAGCTGCTCGACGAGGCCATATTCCCAATCGAGATAGGCCTGCATCGCCCCTTCGGCGACGTCGGTACCTTCATACGGACGGCGATAGCGATGCGCCGGGTCAGGCTTCGGCAGCGCCAGGGGCGGGCCGACCTCGAGCGCGCCAACATAGCCGCCTTCGAGCACATAAACCTCCCAGCCCATCTGCGCGAGCCAGGACGCCGTCATGTCGGCGCGCACGCCTTTGTCGTCGGTCAGGAGAATGCGCGCGCCGCGCGCCGGCGCGGCCATGTCGGTCTCCTGGACCAGCTGCCCGCCTGGATAATGACGAAAGCCGGGGAGATGGCCGGCGGCATATTCCTCCGCATCGCGGACATCGAAACGATAGAGCGTGCGATCGGTCCGCGCGACAAGCGCGGCCATCTCGCTCGCGCCAATGTGGCGGACGCCGGCGCGATAGGCGACATCGCGCGCGTTGGCCGGCCCGCCCTCGAAGGGTCCGATCGCGCCGCGCCTGTCAGCACCGTGGTTGAGCGCATGCCGCGCCAGCGTCCAGCCGATGGTGCCGTTGCGCAACGCCCGGACCTTGTTGGGCACGCCGGCATTGATCAGCGACTGGGTGCCGATGATCGAGCGGGTGCGGCCGGCGCAATTGACGATGATGGTGGTGTCGGGATCGGGCGCGGCCTGCCCCGCGCGCAACACCAGCTCCGCGCCGGGCACGCTGACCGAGCCGGGGATGTTCATCGTCGCATACTCGTCGAAGCGGCGGACATCGAGGATGGCAATGTTGGCCTTGTCGGCGATCAGCTTGGCCACCTCGTCGGCACCGAGCGACGGCGTGTGCCGTCGCGACTCCACCAGCTCGCCAAAGGCCTTGGAGTAGGAATTGACGTCCTCGAATACCTGATAACCCACTGCGCGCCAGGCTTCCAGCCCGCCATCGAGCGCGCGGACATTGGTGTAGCCGAGGGCGGCCAGCCGTTCGGCAGCCGTTGCGACCAGTTCCTCACCATCGTCATAGAGCACGATCGCCACGTCCTTGCGCGGCAGCCTCGCCTCCGCCTCGATCTCGATCCGGTCCGCGGCCATGTTGGCGGCGAACAGGGGATGGCCGGTGGCGAAGGCGGCCTCGTATCTGAGATCGAGCAGCGCGATCTCCTCGCGGAGCAGCAGCGCGCGGCGGATATCGGCGGGGGTGACGGTGGGAAGCTTCATGGCGTGGACCTTGGCGAGGACAGGCCATGGGCTTTTGAACGATTGTGGAAGTGTTGGCTAGCCTTTCCGGCCGCTGTTCACTCGCCCGGAACGAGCCGCCCGAGCGGCGGCTGCGCCGGCCGCCGCAGCTTGCGACGCGACAGATAAAGCAGCACGCCGGTGACCGAGAACAGCGGCATCAGCGCGGCCGCGATCATGAAGGCGAGCTTGCCGGGCCAGCCCAGAATTGCGCCGCGATGAATGTCGAGCACGTTCGCGATGATCCTTTCTCCGAGCGTCTTGTCGGCATAGCGCTCCGCCGAAATCACCAGACCTGTCACGGCATCGACGCGGAATTCGTCGCGCGTGGTATCGAGCGACGAGCCCTTGCTCCATGACCGGATCCGGATCACCGCCCCCGGCCCGTTGGTCAGCGTCAGCAGCGCTTTGGAGAAACGATCGCCCTCTTCGCGCTGGAACGTCGACCACGCGCGGTCGAACCCGATTGGCTGCGCCGGCTCGGCACTGCCGGACACACGCGGCGGCTTTGAGGGCATCCTGGGTTGCATCTTCGCAGCAGTGACCTCCGGGCGCGACAGCAGCCAGACAACGCCGTCCTTGTACCAGTCGAACGAGTACCAGAGACCAGTGAGCGTCATCACCAGATAGACCGGCAGCACCCAGGTGCCGATCACCGCGTGCAGCGAGCGGTGCAGCCCGCGCCCGCTGAGGCCGAGATTGGGTTTCAGCCACATCTTCACGCTGCCGGCACGCCGCGGCCAGCGCAGCACGAGGCCCGAGATGAGCATGACGACGAGGCCGAGCGCTGCGACACCCGTAATCTGCCGCCCCCATCCTTTGGCGTCGCCGGGAATGAGCAGCCAGCGATGCAGCTTGCGGACGGTCGCAAAAAACTCCTCACCGCGCGGCGAGCCAAGCACGTGCGCATCATAGGGATCGACATAGAGCGAGGACGGCCGCGCGCCCTGCTCGTCGCGGCCGAAGCGGATGCGCACTGCGGCGGATGGATCGCTCGACAGCATGAGCGCCGAGACCTTGCCGAGGTCCTGCCCCTCCTTCAGCCGTGCGACCAGTTCGTCCGGCATCAGTACCGGCGTCTGCGTCTGACGCGGCGTGACGTGCATGATGTCGGCGTTGAGATGCTCGACGAGCTCGTCCTCAAAGCTCATGATCGCGCCGGTCAGCGCGATGAGCGCAAGCAACAGCGCGAGCATGAGGCCAGCGATGGAATGGACCTGGTGGAGGGCGGCCTTGATGTGGTGTCCCACCCTACTCATCGAAGCCAACCTTCTTGATCAGCGCGATCGCGGCTTGCTGATGTGCAGCGATCTCGTCGACCGGCGTCGCATCGGCGATGAATGAGCCCATTTCAGCAACGATGGGAGCACGTTCTGCCGCTGGAAGCACAGGATATTCCAGCTCGGCAGCGGCGAAGATCCGTTGCGCCGCTGGCGTGACGAGGAATTCGAGGAACTGTCGTGCCAACGCCGGATGCGGCGCGTGCTTCGCGATCGCCGCGCCGGTGAGGTTCACATGCGTGCCGCCATCCTTGAACGTCGATGACACCGCCTTGACCTCCAGTGCCCAGGCGCTCCACTCGGCGCCTTCCCGTCCGTCGCGCAATTGCGCCAATGCCACGGTGTTGCCGATACCGATCTCGCACGCGCGCTGTGCGATCTTGCGGATCACGTCGTTGTCCTTGCCGTCAGGCTTGTGGGCGAGATTGGCTTTCAGACCGGCGAGCCACGCCTCTGTCGCTGCTTCGCTGTGATGCGCAAGATAGGCCGCGACCAGCGCGACGTTGTTCTGATGCAGGGGAGAGCGCATGCATAACTTGCCCCGCCATTGTGGGCCCGCGAGATCTTCGTAATCAATCGCGCGCAGTCCGCTATCCTTGCGCGCCATCACGACGCGGGGGCGGACGGCAAGCGCGATCCATTGCGCATCGCTGCCGCGAAGATTTGCAGGAACGGCCTGTTCGAGGCGCGAAGACGCGTAGGCTTGCGTCAGACCGCGGGTGGAGAGCTGGGTCGTCTTGTCCAGCCCGATCGTCAGTAGCACGTCGGCGGGCGACGCTTCACCTTCTGACGCCAGGCGCTTGACCAGACTGTCCTCGACGAAGACGATTTTCAAACTGATGCCACTGGCTTCCGTGAAGGCTGCAGCGACAGGTTCGACCAGGGCTGCCTCTCTGGTTGAATAGAGTGTTATCTTCTCAGCGCGGCTCGCACCTGTGGCGGCAACGCAAGCGGCCGCCAGCGCGATCACGACCGCGATGGCTTGGTGCCGCACGGCCATCCCTAGAACTTCACCGTCGCCGACAGCGACACCCGCCGCGCATCACCGATGGCGACGTTCAGATTGTTGACGGCGGAGGGATAATAGACGGTGTCGAACAGGTTCTTGACGTTGAACTGATAGATCACCGGCGTGTTCTGGTATTTCGTCTCGTAGGTCGCGAAGATATCGGCGACCACATAAGACGGCAAGAAGAAGGTGTTGGTCGAATCGCCGGGGCGGTCGCCGACATAGCGCGCGCCGCCGCCGAGGCGGAGCTGGCCCGGCAACGCCGTGCCGAAATCATAGACCAGATAGAGCGAGGCCGTGTTCAGCGCGACATTCTGCAGCTTCCTGCCGAGCAGCGTGACATCCTCGGACGCGGTCACCCGCGCGTCGGTGTAGCCATAGCTGCCGATCAAGGCCCAGCTGTCGGTGAGCCTGCCAGTGACATCCAACTCGACGCCGCGCGAGCGGGCGCGGCCGACGGTGTGGAGTTCCACCACGCCCGCGCTGTTGGTCTTCGTCGTCTGCACGTTCTTCTTGTCGAGATCGTAGAGCGCCAGTGTACCGGAGATGCGCTTGTTCAGATCGAACTTGACGCCGGTCTCGTAGGACACGCCTTCTTCCGGCGCGACATTGGACCCGATCATGACGCCGATCGGGGCAATGGTCGAATTCGGCTTCAGCGATTCGGTATAGCTCGCATAGAGCGATATCTCGTCGGTCAGCTTGAAGATGGCGCCGCCGAGCGGAAGCACCTTGTCCTGGGACACGTTGGTGTTGGTGACGAAGGGTTTTCCGCGCCCGGCGATCTGGTCGTAATCCATGTAGCGTACACCGCCGACCAGAGCGAACCGTTCAGTCAGATGCAGCGTGTCCTGGACGAACAACGACCATTGGCCGAGCTTATCGGTCTGGGCACTATCGGGGTTCGACACCGTCGTCCCCGGCCCGACCAACCCATAGCCGGGATTGTAAATATTGATGGCGGGGGTCGCCTGCCGGATCAGATTGTCGCGGTAGATGGTGCGATACTGGCCATCGCCGCCGAACACCACGTCGTTGCGCATGTTGCCGAGCCAGAACCCGCCCGAGATATAGGAGGTTCCGTAGCTGACATTGCTAAGCGAGCCCCGGGTGCCGTCATTGCTGCGCGTCTCATTACCGGTCGTGAAGTTGATGCCGGTGATGCGGAGCTGGTTAGCGCTGAAGGTCTCGGTGTTGTAGCTATAGCCGGCGTAGAGCTTCCAGTCCTGGTTGAAGCGGTGCTCGACCGACGCCTGCATGAGGTCGGACGTACCCCATGTGTTGTTGAAGGGCTCGTCGAGCCGGCGCGTGGACGGCACGGCCAGCGGCGCCTTAGTCACCGGATTGAATGCCGTGCCGCGGTCGAACGGATAGATAAACTCGCGGTGCTCGTAGTTGAGCTGCACCGTGGTGTCCTGGCCATACCAGGCGAGTGACGGCGCAACCAGCATCTCGCGGTGACGGCCGAAATCCCGCCAATAGTCTTCGCTAACGCCGTAGCCGATGAAGCGATAGGCAAGGCCCTGGTCTCCGATCGGACCGGTGACGTCGAGCAGGCCGTCGGCACCGGTCTTGGAGGCGCTGAACGCCGAGCCGAGCAGCGTGACCGAGCCATGCTGGTAGAGTTCCGGACGTTTGCTGATGGTGTTGACGATGCCGCCGGGATCCATGATGCCGTAGAGCAGCGAGGCCGGCCCTTTCAGCACCTCGACGCTCTCGACGGCGGAATTGAAGCTGCGGCCCTGCACCAGCGGCATGCCGTTGCGCATGATCGAACCATCGCGATTGTCGCCGAACCCGCGGCGGACTACCGCGTCCTGGCTGCCGGCGAGCGTGTTGGTCTGGGTGATGCCGGAGACGTTGATGAGCGCGTCATCGATGTTGCGCGGCAGCTGGTCCTTCAGCACCTGCTCGGGCACGACGTTGACCGCCTGCGAGGTATCGAGCGGCGAGGCACCGCTGCGCAACGTGGTTGCGCTCGGCATCGCACGATAGCCGAGCTTTGCGGTAGCCTGCGCGGCGGCTTCAGCCGCGGCGCGTTCCGACAGCGTCGGTGCGGCCGGGGTGGCGGCATTGCGGCTGCGCTGACGCGCGGCCGCTTGCGTCCGGCGTTGCGATGATTCCGATGCGCGCGCGGGCTTCGGCCGCGGCGTCGGCGCGTCCACGGTCACCGGCGGCAACGCCGATTGGGCCCGCGCGGTCGTCGTGTTGGAGGGCAATTCGGCGAGCAGCACGGCTGCTCCGATGAGAAGACGCGCACGGCTCTTGCCGGCGCGGCTTCGATGGCCGCTTACGCGCTGACCATCAGCATTGGCACGCACTTTCGATCCACTTCAAGTCAGACGCAGAGCTGAAGTCTGCGCCTGTAACAGGCGCAGTGGATCAAGAGAACCGTAGACAGATTTGAATCGCTCTAGTGTTGAAGCGTTTCAGGCGCAGATGCGCCCAGAGCGGCAATCACCGATTGATATCGCGCAAACCGAGACACGCTCCGCGCGAATTCACCGAAGGCTGCCGCATCATTGTGCGACCTCACGCGATGGCGGGGGTCACCAGCTCATCGAGCTTGCGCTTGAGCGCAGCGCCGTCAGACAGAGCTCTCAGCGGCGGACGCACGCGCAGCCAATTTGTATCCGAGGTCTGTGCCGCGAGAATGGCCTTGAGCGTCGCGAGGAAGGATGGCGTCTTCACCACGATGTCGACGGCGGCCTGCATGCGCGCTTCGACATCCTTGCCGTGGATCATCGCCTTGACCAGCTCCGGCGCGATATTGGCCATGCCGCAGATGGTGCCGGCACCGCCCGCGGCGATCGCACGGGTGATATCGGTTTCGTTGCCGACGGTGATGGCGAGCTCGGGGCTGGCGGCACGGAACGCCTGGAATTGCTTGAAATCGCCGCTGGAGTCCTTCAGCCCCGCGACCAGCTTGCCATAGCGCTTGCGCAAATTCGCGGCGACGGATGTCGGGATCGCAACGCCCGAGACCTGCGGGATGTGATAGAGCGAAGCCCGCAGCCGTTCGTCGCCAACGCCGTCGATGATCGCGGCGAACGCATCCTCGATGCCCTCGGGCGAGACGCTGCGGTCGAAGTAGGGCGGCAGATACAGCACGTGGCGCAAGCCGAGACCGAGCACGGCGCGGGTCAGCGCAATGCTGTCGCTGAGGGCGGGAAAGCCGCCGCCGATCCCGATGCGCTCCGCCGGGACGCCGGCCTTGAGCACGGCCTCGATGGTCGCGACGCGCTCGGCGACATTGAACGAGGTGCCCTCGCCGGTGGTGCCGAACAGCACGACGCCGTCGACGGCTTTGCTGAAAAGTTGCCTGGCGTGCGCGGCGAGTCTTGCGGAATCCACGTTGCCGTCGGCCGTCAGCGGCGTCGCCGACGCCAGCCAGAACCCGCGAATTGCTTCCGTCATGACACCCACCCATTGCTGCGGCTTCGGACCAAGCCTTTGATCGATACCGATCTTAAAAGCCTATTGGAGCCTTGTTTTTGCTTTACTTTTAGCCTTGTACCTTACATACAAGACAAACGCAATTCCCTTCCCGGGAGGGTGTCATTGGGCGCTTCCCGATCTTGATGAGGTCTCTGATGGACATGGTGACCCCCATCGGACGTTCCGGCCGATTGCTCAGCGCCCTGCGCGACAAGCTCGGGGCCGCAGCCGTGCTTGTTGGCACCGAGGTGCCCGCGCGCAATTGCAACGACTGGAGCGCGAGCCTGCCGCAAACGCCGCTCGCGGTGATCCGCCCGATCGATGCGCAAGGCGTTGCGGAGGCGATTCTGACTTGCCGGCAGGCGCATCTGCCGTTCGTGCCGCAGGGCGGATTGACCGGACTGTGCCGCGGCGCCTCGCCTGAAGCGGGCTGGGTCGCGATCTCGCTCGAGCGCATGAGCGGCATCGAGGAGATCGATCGCGCCTCGGCGACGATGACGGTGAAGGCAGGCACGCCGCTTCAGACGATCCAGAAGGCCGCGGATGAGGCCGGCTTCTTCTTTCCGCTCGACCTCGGCTCGCGCGGCTCCTGTGCGATCGGCGGCAATCTCTCGACCAATGCCGGCGGCAACCGCGTGATCCGCTACGGCATGACGCGCGAACTGGTGCTCGGCCTCGAGGTGGTGCTGCCCGACGGCACCATCATCACCAGCCTCAACAAGCTGATGAAGAACAATGCCGGCTACGACTTGAAGCACCTCTTCATCGGCTCGGAAGGCACGCTCGGCATCATCACCCGCGTGGTGCTGCGGCTGTTCCCGAAACCGCGCTCGACCATGGCGGCGCTGTGCGCGCTGAAGGACTATGCCGCCGTGATCGCACTGCTGGATGCCGCGCGCAGCGGGCTCGGCCCGCTGCTGTCGGCCTTCGAGGTGATGTGGCCGGACTATTGGGACGTGATCACGACCCGCGCCGGCGTGAAGCCGCCGGTCGCCCTCGGCCACGGTCTCTATGTGCTGGTCGAGGCTCAGGGCACCGATGAAAGCCTCGATGCGCCGCGATTCCAGGCCTGGCTCGAAGAGCTGATGCAGCGCGGGCTGCTCGCCGATGCCGCCGTGGCGCAATCGCTGGCGCAGACGCAGGCCTTCTGGCGCGTGCGCGACATCTGCGCCGAATTCGGCCAGGTGCTGGGACCGCACATCTCCTATGACATCGGCCTTGCGGTGGCGCGGATGGACGAATTCGTCACGCGCTGCAAGGCGGCGCTCGCGAAAAGCATCGAGGGATGCGAGAGCGTCTATTACGGCCATATCGGCGACGGCAATCTGCATCTGGTCTCCTGGGTGACCGGCCTTCCCGTCGAGCAGCAACCGAAGGAAGCGATGGACGCGATCATCTACGGTCTCGTGCGCGAGCTCGGCGGCAGCGTCTCCGCCGAGCACGGCATCGGCACGCTGAAGAAGAAGTGGCTGGGCCATGCCCGCAGCGAGGCCGAGATCGCGCTGATGCAGACGCTGAAGGCCGCGCTCGATCCGGATCATCTGCTCAATCCGGGCAAGGTGGTTTGAGAGAGCACATGCGATCGCTCAAGCTCGATACGCCGAAATCGTTGTCGCAGCGGGTGATGCAGCGATTGCGGCAGGCGATCATCGACGGCGAGTTCGCGCTCGGCGCCGCCATCTCCGAGGAGATGGTGGCAAACTCCTTCGGCGTCAGCCGCACGCCGGTGCGCGAGGCGATGGGCCAGTTGCAGGCGCAGGGCCTCGTGGTGATCCGTCCGCAGGTCGGCAGTTTTGTCTTTACGCCAAGCGCCGATGACATCACCGCGCTCTGCACGTTCAGGATCGCGCTGGAGCCCAAGGCCGCGGAGCTCGCCTTTCGGCACGATCGCGACGGTACGATCGCGACGATGAGCGGGGCGATCGCGGCGATGGAGCCCGCGATCGCGGCCAGGGACAACATCGCCTATGGCCGCGCCGATGCCGCATTTCACGAGGGGTTGTTCGCGCATTGCGGCAACCGCTATCTCGTCGAATCCTACCAGCTCGTCTCCGGCCGCGTCGCCGCGCTGCGCACCAATCTGACCTCGCCGATCGACGTGCGCACCCGCTCGTCCTTCGACGAGCATCGCAGGATGCTCGATTTGTTCGCACGCGGCGAACACGCCTCCTTCGAAGCACTGATGACCACGCATATCACCAATTCAGGCGTGATCTATGCCAAAGCGCTGAAGGTGGCTTGAGCGCTTCAGCGCCGGTCCTTCGATCCCGGCTTGTCGAGAAAATCCAGCGCGGTGTTGATCTGTTCGAGCTGGTGCTCGATCTTGTCGCGGTCCTCGACGGCGTGCGCCTTCTCGAGTTCTTCCACAAGCTTCTGCTTCCGCAACAGCAAGTTCTGTATGACCGTATTCACAGCTCCCCCATCGGCCGAGGCGGCGGCGCCGATATCGCCAAAACGGGGGCGAGCGCCGTAATTGCGGGCGCGCGCGAACCGGGCCCACGTCGATCCCCGACCTGAATGTTCGCCGCGCCGATTGGTTCCGTTTGCTACACCCAGCGCGTCGCGATGGCGCCGGCGAGTTGCATCGGTGCAACATGCGTGCGACGAGCGGAGACCGAGAACACTGCCAGCACCGTGCAGAGCCGCATCCGCATGGCCGGAACCGCGTTCCGCTCGCGCGGCACATCGTTGGTTGTATTCGCGAGCCTGCGGGCCTATGCGTAGGCGCCATGGACATCCAGATCATGACCGCCGAAAAGCCCCTGATGGCGCAGGCGCGCCCGCGCAAGCCGGCGCCGTTCCTCCCGATGAGCCGCGCCGAGATGGATGCGCTCGGCTGGGATGCCTGCGACATCGTGCTGGTGACCGGGGACGCCTATGTCGACCATCCAAGCTTCGGCATGGCGATCATCGGCCGCCTGCTGGAGGCGCAAGGCTTTCGTGTCGGCATCATCTCGCAGCCCGACTGGCATTCGGCCGAGCCGTTTAAAGCGTTAGGCAAGCCAAAGGTGTTCTTCGGCGTCACCGGCGGCAACATGGACTCCATGGTGAACCGCTACACCGCGGACCGCCGCATACGCAGCGATGATGCCTATACGGCGGGCGGCGAAGGCGGCAAGCGGCCGGACCGCTGCACCGTCGTCTACGCCCAGCGTTGCCGCGAGGCGTTCAAGGACGTGCCGATCGTGCTCGGCGGCATCGAGGCCTCGCTGCGCCGGATCGCGCATTACGATTACTGGTCCGACAAGGTGCGCCGCTCGGTGCTGGCCGACGCCAAGGCCGACTTGCTGCTCTACGGCAATGCCGAGCGCGCCGTCGTCGAGGTGGCACAGCGGCTCGCCGCCGGCGAAGCGCCGCGCGAGCTCGACGACATCAGGGGCGTCGCGCTGTTCCGCAAGGTCCCTGCGGACTATTCCGAGCTGCACGCCGACGACCTCGATTCCGCCGACGAGGGCGCATCGCGGACGAAAGGCTTGACCGTGATCCGGCTGCCGGCGCTCGACCAGGTCGAGCAGGACAAGGAAGCCTATGCGCGCGCCTCGCGGGTGCTGCACCGGGAGAGCAATCCCGGCAATGCGCGGCCGCTGGTGCAGCGTCACGGCGACCGCGATCTCTGGCTCAACCCGCCGCCGATCCCGCTCACCAGCGACGAGATGGACGCGGTCTACGATCTTCCTTACGCGCGCGCGCCGCATCCGTCCTACGGTGACGCGAAGATCCCGGCGTGGGACATGATCAAGTTCTCGGTGACGATCATGCGCGGCTGCTTTGGCGGCTGCACCTTCTGCTCGATCACCGAGCACGAGGGCCGCATCATCCAGAACCGCTCGGAGGGATCGATCCTGCGTGAGATCGAGAAGATCCGCGACAAGACGCCGGGCTTCACCGGCGTGATCTCCGACATCGGCGGCCCCACTGCCAACATGTACCGGATGGCCTGCAAGGATCCAAAGGTCGAGGCGGCGTGCCGGCGCCCGTCCTGCGTCTTCCCCGAGATCTGCCCGAACCTCAACACCTCGCATGACGATCTGATCCGGCTCTATCGCAAGGTGCGCGAGACCAAGGGCATCAAGAAGGTGATGGTCGCCTCCGGCGTGCGCTACGACCTCGCGGTCGAGAGCCCCGAATACATCAAGGAGCTCGTCACCCATCACGTCGGCGGCTATCTGAAGATCGCGCCTGAACATACCGAGCGCGGCCCGCTGGACAAGATGATGAAGCCGGGCATCGGCGCCTACAACCAGTTCAAGCGGATGTTCGATGCCGCCGCCGAGCAGGCCGGCAAGAAATATTATCTGATCCCCTATTTCATCGCGGCGCATCCGGGCACGACCGACGAGGACATGATGAACCTCGCGCTCTGGCTCAAGAAGAACCGCTACCGCGCCGACCAGGTGCAGACCTTCCTGCCCTCGCCGATGGCGACGGCGACCGCGATGTACCACACCGGCGTCAACCCGCTGCGCGGCGTGCGGCGCGGCGGCAGCGACAAGGTCGAGGCGATCAAAGGGCTGCGCCAGCGAAGGCTGCACAAGGCGTTCCTGCGCTACCACGATCCCGACAACTGGCCGGTGCTGCGCGAGGCGTTGAAGGACATGGGCCGCGCCGATTTGATCGGCTCGCGTCCCGACCAGCTCGTGCCCGCGCACCAGCCACCCGGCACCGGCAAGGCCGCCGGCACCAGGCGGCCTGTGCGGCCCGGCGGCAAGGGGCAGAGGTTCACGACCAAGGGTCTGCGGGTGATGAAGTAGACGTGCGCTGCCCGCCTACTAGAGATCGAGCACGACCGTCCCCGACACGGCATCCGTTAGTCCGCGCCCGTTGCCCTGGTCCTCGAGCACGGACCTGAAACTGTCGAGCGTCTCGATCATCGCCGATCGTGCGGCGACCAGCGCGTCCTGACTGGACCACGTGCCAATGAGGCAGAAGGTCTGCTCGCCGGTCTTGATGATGACACCGTGTTCGAGGCCCGGCCATTTGGCCTTGCCGTTGCGGTGCGCATCGAGGAAGGCGGCTTCCTCACCCGGCTTCACCTTGAACCTGACGACGTTATAAACCTGCATGATGCGCCTCCTGAAAATGGATTGATGAAAGCGAGCGCCGTTCAGGCTCTCGACGGAATGTCTGGACGGCTGCTCCGGGCGATTGTCGTCCTCGCGTCCGGTCCCGTCACCGTGACAAATCATCATGACGAGTTAAATGAGGTCCAGTTCGGCTAGCCGGCCATCCTGCTCCCAAACAAAAATGTCGAAAACAACCCCATGCACAGTAGCCGGCATGAGTGGGATCAATGGCTTAGGCCGGTTGCGGAGACGTTGACCCATCAGGCCAAAAGTCGTTGCGCCGTCGGGCAAAACAGGAGCAGGATGGCATCATCGGGCACGTGGGAAGAGCGAGATGCTCAATGTGAATGCCGATGGTGCAGATCGGGATAATGCGGGTGCTTGTGTCGCAACGGCTTATGCTCGTGCCAGTGCGAGTGGGGTTCATCGACAGCTCCCCCGTGATCATGCTGGTGATGCTCGTCATGAACATGCTTGTGTTCGTGCGCTATGGCTTCATGAACGTGCGGATGTTCGTGCCGTTCGGTGAGATGGAGCCAAAGGCCAAATCCCATCAGCAGCGCGGCGAGGACAAGCTTCGGCGTGAAGGGATCGCCGAGACTTACGGCGATCAGCGCGCCGATAAAGGGCGCGAGCGAGAAGTAGGCGCCGGTGCGGGCGGTGCCGAGATGACGAAGGCCGAGTACAAACAGGACAAGGCTCACCCCGATCGCGAAGAATCCCAGGATTGCCGCGAGTATCGCGAGGCCGGCGGGGGGTAAGCTGTTGCCGAGCCAAAAACCGCCCGCGATATTCGCCGCACCAGCAAACAGCCCCTTGATCATTGCGATGACGACGGGATCGGCAGACGACAGTTTCCGCGTCAGATTGTTGTCGATGCCCCAACACAAGCAAGCCCCGGCAATCAGCGCCGCGCCTGCATCCAATGAAGGGCCCTGACCTTCCCAGGACAGGGCTATTGCGCCGAGAACGATTGCCAAGCCCCCCAGCAACAACCGCCGATCGACGTTTTCACGGAACACCAGCCACGCAATCCCCATCGTTGCGAGACTTTCGAGATTCAGCATCAATGACCCGGACGACGCCGGCGTTCGGCCAAGTCCGAGCATCAGCAATGCGGGACCCAGAATTCCCCCGAAGATGACGATGGCTATCAGCCAGGGCACGTCGCGGCGTCTTGGCGGAGCCTCCGGAACCGATAGTCCGATCGCGGTCCGTGCGACGTGGACCGCGGCAAGGCCAAGACCCGCACCAAGATAGAGCAGGCCCGCCAGCATCTGGGGATCGATGCTGGCGAGCAGCAATTTTGAAAGCGGCGTTGCAGCACCGAACAGGAGAGCCGAACCAAGCGCCAAGGGGACGCCAGGTATTTGAACGGATGATCGATCTCGCTGCATGTGCTTCGCCCTTCGCAACCGCGTTTATTCCGCAGTGTATCTCGCCGTCAGGGAATGACCGTGCAAGCTTGCCGAAAAGACCACGATGGCCTTCGGCGACAGCTCCGTCTGAAGCTTTCCCGACATCAAGTTGGGACTGGCCGGAGTGAGCGGCACGGTGACGGTCTTGCCGCCGTCCTGAATGGTTGCCCGTCCCCGCATGTCCTTGGTCGGCAGCGGAGAACCATCGTCGTCTCCCACATAAAACACGATATCCGTGCCCTTGCGGACAAACTCGATCGGATGTCCCTGCGATTTTACGACGGGGCCGCCGTTGCTACCCTTCGTCTGTGCCGCGGCAAAGTCGGGTAGAGCGGCGATCACTGCCATCATGGCCAGGAAGATGTATTTTCTCATTGTAGCTCCTCGGTGGTCTTGTGCGGAGGTCAATAGGCTTCCGCGGGGGTGAAGGTTGCAGCATGGCCGGCTTTCAGCCGCTCCAGCGGCTGCTTGCCAAACATCAGAAACAGGATCGGGGTCACGACTGTATCGAGGATCGTGGCGCTGAGCAGACCGCCGAAGATCGTCACGGCGACGGGATGCAGGATTTCACGGCCCGGCTCGTCCGCGCCGATCAAGAGCGGCGTAAGCGCCAGTCCTGCGCAAAGTGCCGTCATTAGAACGGGGCTGAGGCGCTCCATGCTGCCCCGAACGATCAGCCCGGTTCCGAATCGCTCGCCCTCATGAATCGCGAGATTGATGTAATGCGAGATCTTCAAGATGCCGTTGCGCGCCGAGATGCCGGCAAGGGTGATGAAGCCGATCATCGACGCCACCGACAATGGTTGACCGGCGATTTTCAAAGCGGCAACGCTGCCGATCAGGGCGAGCGGGATGCCGCCCATGATGATCAGCGCCAGCGCGGTCGATCGATAGCGGCTGTAGAGAACGATGAAGATCATCGCCAGGGACCCCAGCGAGAGAATGCCGATGCGCCAGGACGCCTCCTGCTGCGCCTGAAATGCGCCTTCGAGGTTGGTCGTGTAGCCCTGCGGAAAATCGAGCTCCCGAACGGCCTTCTGAATGTCGGCAGCGATATCGGCGATGTCGCGGCGTCCGTCCCCGTTGCCGTAGACGACGATCCGGCGCTGGGTTCCCTCACGCTGAATCTGGTTCGGCCCATCGGTCTCGATGACTTCTGCCAAAGCGCTCAGCGGCACGAATTCCCGGCCGGTCGGGATGAGCAGATTTTGCAGTCCCGTGGTCGAGCGGTCCTGCTCCGAAAGGCGCATCACCACGTCGAAACGGCGATTGCCGTCGACGATCTGGGAGACCTTCCGACCGTTGGACAGCGTGTCGAGCGCCTGTGTGATCGCAGCCGGTGTCAGGCCATGGAGTGCGGCGCGGGCATGATCGACCTGAACCCGAACCTGGGGGATCAACACCTGCTTCTCGACCTGGAGATCGACGAGGCCCGGGACCGTCGAAAGGCGCTGGCGCGACGTTTCGGCAAGGCGCCGCAACATCTCGATATCCTGCCCGTAAATCTTGAGCACGATCTGCGCACGAATACCCGATTGCAGATGATCCAGGCGGTGGCTGATCGGCTGTCCGATCGCAACCGACGCCGGCAGCGCGGACAGGGCTTCCCGGATGCTGGCATAGATGTCCGTCTTCTGGCGTTTTGACGGAACGAGATCGACGTCGATTTCGCTGAAGTGCACGCCTTCGGCGTGCTCATCGAGCTCGGCGCGGCCGGTGCGGCGTCCAACCGACTTCACCTCGGGCACCCTCGCGAGCAACTGTTCCGCCAGCAGTCCAAGCCGGTGCGATTCCGCGAGCGAAATGCCGGGATTGTATTGCAGCGAAAGCACGAGCGTCCCTTCGTTGAACGGCGGAAGGAAACTGCGCGGCATCTGGCTTGCGGCGTAGCCGGCCACCACAACCGCCGCCGCAACGAAGCCCAGCACCAGGCCGCGCCGTCCGAACGCCCATCCAAGCACCCACCGATTAGCCTGCTTCAGCCTGGTGACGACAAAACTTTCGCGATCACCCGAATGGGTTCGTTCTGAAAGCAGGTAGTAGGACAGCACCGGCGTTACCGTGATCGACGTCAGCAGGGACGCAAGGATCGAGACCACATAGGCCACGCCGAGCGGAGTGAACAGCCGCCCTTCGATTCCCGGAAGTGCGAACAGCGGCACGAAGACGAGAACGATGATCATCGTTGCGTAGACGATGCTGGAACGAACCTCCTGGCTTGCCCCGGAGATCACATCCAGAACGGGACGCGGCGTGCTCGACGCGGCGTTCTCCCGAAGACGCCGCAGGATGTTTTCAACGTCGACCACCGCATCGTCGACCAGTTCACCGATGGCAATGGCAAGGCCGCCCAGCGTCATGGTGTTGATCGTGAGACCGAAGGCATGGAACACCAGGACCGTCACCAGGATCGAAATGGGTATGGCCGTCAGCGAAACGAATGCGGCGCGTCCGTTCATCAGGAAGACGACCAGGACCAATGCGACGACGACGGCGGCCTCGGCCAGAACGCGCTCGACATTGCTTATCGAGGTCTCGATGAACGTGGCCTGACGGAATTGCACGTTGGTGACGTTGATCCCCGAACGCATGGTGCGTTGCAGGTTCCTGAGCGTGGTCTCGATATTGCGCGTCAACGCCACGGTATCCGCGGCCGGCTGCTTCATGACGCTGATGATGACCGCCGGCTTGCCGTTATAGCCGGCGTCCCCGCGCTTGGTGCGCGCTGCAAAATCCACGGAAGCGACCTGCTTCAGCAGGATCGGCTGCTCGTCGCGGCTGGCAACGACGGTGTTGCCGAGGTCCTCGATCCGCCTGGTGAGGCCGACATTGCGGATCAGATATTCGCGGCCATGCTGGTCGACGAAGCCGCCGCCGCTGTTGGTGCCGAACTTTGCGACCGCCTGCTCGATCTGGTCGTGGGTGATGCTGAGCGCCTGCATGGTCGCGACGTTCGGCGTCACCCGGTACTGGCGGACCTCTCCGCCGATGGGAATCACCTGGGCGACGCCGGGAATGGCGAGAAGCTGCGGCCTGACCACAAAGTCCGCAATCTCGCGCACTTCCATGGGCGTAGCCGTGCCGTCGCTGGTCAGGGCAATCAGCATGATTTCGCCCATGATCGACGTCACCGGGCCCATCTGGGGATTGACTGAGGACGGCAATTGCTCACGAATCAGCGCCAGCCGTTCCGAAACAAACTGCCGGGCGCGATAGACGTCGACGCCCCAGTCGAATTCGACATAAACGACCGACAGGCCAACGCCGGAGACCGAGCGGACCCGGATCACGCCGGGCATGCCGTTCATCGACGTCTCGATCGGAAACGTCACGAGCTGCTCGACTTCCTGGGGCGCCAGCCCCTCCGCCTCGGTCAGGATGTTGACGGTCGGACGGTTGATGTCCGGCAAGACATCCACGGAAACCGTCGGCAGCACAAACAGGCCGTAGCCGACGAGCACGGCGGCAACCGCCAGCACGAACAGGCGATTGCGCAAACTGGCCTGGACGATGAGCTTGAACATGGGGCGCCCTTACCGGATCTGATTGATGAGGTCGGTCCCGCGAACGACGATGCGTTCGCCCTCGTTGATACCGGCGGCCACGATCACGCGCGTCGCATCGACCGGCAGCACGCGAACCGGTCTTGGCTCGAAGCGTTCGGGCTCCGGGTGCAGCCAGACGATATTCTCGCCGCTGGCGCTGCGAACAATCGCATTGCGAGGAAAGATCAGGCCGGCCACCGGTGCGCCGCTCTGGACCATCACGTTGAGCGGCTGACCGATGTTGAGACCTGTCGGTGGCTCCGGCATGGCAAACTGAACGACGGATGCATGCTGTCGCAACGCCCGGCTCGTTCCGACAAAGGAGAGCGCCATCGGCTGGCCATTCGGCGCCACCGCCGTCGCAGCTTCAGGTTCCTTCAAACCCAGGTCGTCATAGGCCAACGCTTCGACCCAGAGGCTCTTGGGATCGGCGATCTGGAACAGGACGTCCTGGGGCTGAATGACCTGGCCCGCCACGACCTTGGCTGAGGTGATGACGCCATCGGTCGATGCGCGCAATTCCTCGAAGCCCGTGCGGGAATTTCGAACGGTTTCGCGGCGCGCCCGCAGGCCCTCCAATTCGCTTTCGAGGTCGTTGACCTGCCCTTGCGGCACAGCGCCCCGCTCGGCCAGCGGACGCAGACGCCGCAGCTTGTTTTCGGTGATCGCCGTCAACTGTTCGATCTCGCCGACCTTCTCGAGGATCGTGGTGCGGTCCGCAATCGGCAGATGCGGCTCGATCTGGATGAGCAGATCGCCCTTGCTGACGGTTTGGCCGATCCGGGGTATGCCGCCGCTGCCCGGAACGACGCGCCCCCCATAGACGCTCTGCACGATGCTGCTGCGGTTGGGATCCGCGATGACGCGGCCGATCAGCGTGATGGCGGGACGAATGGTCTGCGGCTCGGCGGCGGCGGTCCGCACATCAAGCAGCCGCTGCGTCGGCTTGGCCGCGAAGACGGTGCCGTCTTGCAGACGTCGCGGGGCATCGCTCAGGGCCGGGACATCCGGCGGATTTGCCTGCCTTGCGTTGGTTCGACCTTCGCCGAACGCGATGGCGGCGAGAATGACAAATGCGCCTGCCATCGTCGCCGAGACGGAAGCGGCCATGCTGCGACCACGCCGCCTCCAATAGCCGAAGAGAAGGCCGAGCCCCACAGCAGCAAGTGCGGAGGCCACAACGACGGTTCGGCTTGAGAAGAGCCAGCCCTGCTCTTGCTTCTGCTCCGGCGGCGGCACATTGCCGGCACGTGTCGGCACCAGCGAGTCCACCAGCAGATCGTTTCCCTTCTTGGCGCTGATCGAGAATATGACTTCCACCGATTCCGTCGGCGTGCCATTCGGAACGATCGCCGTGTAAACGCCCTCATCCGTTTTGGCGGCCTCGATCGGGGCGGAATCGCCAATCGTGACCTGCAAGGCTGCATCCGACACCGGTTCGTTCGTGACGGGATCGTCAATGAAGACGGAAAGCTTGCCGTCTTTCAAAATGCCGACGATCTCGTAGAGTTCGGACCGCGCCGCAACCCTTGGATAGGCTGACGACACCACGGCCGCTTGTTCAGCGTCGCCGTGATCGTGCCCCTCATGGGCAAGGGCGCCCGATAGGCCAAAGAACAGGCTTGCCAGACAACAAATACTGGCAAGACCGAGCCTCGCTGGGCCAAGTCGTTTTTGGCCAACTGTTGTGAGCCGCCCTTTCGGGCAGCGCTGATTCATCAACATGGAAAATTCCTTCAGACATGCGAAAGGTCGGCGGCCAAAGGGGCCGCCGGGATTACGCGATGCTGAAGGTACTTGGTGGCCGGGTGAGTTCGTCGGGCCTTACGCCGACAATGGCTCGCGCAACCGGCAGCTCAACCGGGATCAGCACCTCAAACGGGCTGAGCAGGGTAATGAACTGCGGTGATGCAATCGAGATGCCGAATATGTTCCAAGCCAGGCTTGGAGTACCCTCGTCATCATCGTGGTCCGGCCCCTCATGGACGTGGCCTTCGGCGCCGTCTCCGTGGGAGTGCACGTGACCTGCCAACTGATCGTGGAAATGCAGGGAACCGCTCAACGTAACGGAAGGTGCCGGCATGGCACCAACGGCCGCCTTCGCCTGCGAGATGGAAATCAGGGCCACCTGGAGCACAAACGCCGACATCGCCACGAACATGGCTGTTCTGGCGAGTCGACGAAGGCGTTGGACAAAGCCGTGCTGCACAGCAAAAACCTAAGTGATCCTGGCACCGATTTCAAGGCGGCGTTCCGCCGTCTGAGATCTTCGGATATTGCGCCGATTGGCTGAATATTGGATGAACTGGGCGTGCAATCTTGCGGGGACAGCAATGCTGCTGTCTCCCCATGTTGCCATCATTCCTCGGACCGAGATGTCGCAAACTCTTCCGGTCATCCATATGTTGTCCGCATGAAAAAGATCGGATTCCTCTCCTTCGGACACTGGACGCCCTCGCCGCAATCGCAGACGCGCTCGGCCGGCGACACGCTGCTGCAATCGATCGAGCTTGCGGTTGCGGCTGAACAGCTGGGAGCGGACGGCGCGTATTTCCGCGTGCATCACTTCGCGCGCCAGCTCGCCTCGCCTTTCCCGCTGCTTGCCGCCGTTGGCGCCAGGACCAGCAGGATCGAGATCGGCACGGCCGTGATCGACATGCGCTACGAAAACCCGCTCTACATGGTGGAGGACGCGGGCTCCGCCGATCTCATCGCCGGCGGACGGCTCCAGCTCGGCATCAGCCGCGGTTCGCCCGAGCAGGTGATCGATGGCTGGCGCTATTTTGGGTACCAGCCGGCCGAGGGCCAGAGCGACGCTGACATGGGCCGTCGGCACGCGGAGGTCTTTCTGGACCTGCTGCGCGGCGAGGGCTTTGCAAAACCCAATCCGCAGCCGATGTTTCCAAACCCGCCGGGGCTGCTGCGCCTCGAGCCTCATTCCGAAGGCCTGCGTGAACGGATCTGGTGGGGCGCCGGTTCGAACGCGACTGCGGTGTGGGCCGCGCAGCACGGCATGAATTGCAGAGCTCGACACTGAAGAACGACGAGACCGGCGAGGCTTTTCACATTCAGCAAGCCGCCCAGATCCGCGCCTATCGCGCCGCCTGGAAGGAAGCCGGCCACGCCCGCGAGCCGCGCGTGTCGGTCAGCCGCAGCATCTTCGCACTGATGGACGATCGCGACCGCGCCTATTTCGGCGGCGAGCGTGGCGGCGAAGACCAGATCGGCTTCATCGACCCGCGCACCCGCGCGATCTTCGGCCGGAGTTACGCGGCCGAGCCGGATGCGTTGATCGAACAGCTGCGCCAGGACGAGGCGATCGTCGAGGCCGACACGCTGCTGCTCACGATCCCGAACCAGCTCGGCGTGGACTATTGCGCGCATGCGATCGAGGCGATCTTGAAGTACGTCGCGCCGGCGCTCGGGTGGCGGTGACGGGAAGGGCAAAGCCAAGCTGACACCGACGCGAGCCGCCCTCGTACGACCTGAAGTCGCGATTGACTTCAGTCACCACCCTGACAATTATGCCGCTGGGGATTTGGAATTCATCAGGGGCGAAAATGCGTGGTGGTCATCTGGGGGCTCTTGTTGTGGCCGCGTTTCTTGCGGGCTGCGCATCGGGGCCGATGGGCAGTGCGGCTCTCACTGACAACGTCAAGTCAAATACTGCACGGCTTGTGGTCTATCGGACGTCTGCGCTGGGATTTGCGGTTCAGCCCAATTATGCGGTGGACGGGCGCGTGATTGGCGGCAGCCAGGCGGCAGGATTCGTGGCGTGCGAGCTGCCTCCGGGCCGCCACGAGGTCGCCGTCAACAATCTGCCGCTGAGCACCAATCTGTTCGGACAGGGCAGCGAGAAGGTGAGCGTCGATCTGCGCGCCGGCAGCACGACCTATCTCTCCGCCCAGCTGCAGATGGGGATCGTGACACCAGGCGCGATCACGCTGATCCAGGTCACCGAGGACCAGGGTCGCGCGGACGTCGCCAGCCTGCATCAGAGCAACGGCTCGTGCGGCAAGGCGTGATTCGAGTCATTCCGTCGTCGGAGTGCGGATGAGACGCCTTGCCCTGACGATCATCCTGCGTCTTGGCCGCTACGCCGTTCTTCCGGTGGTGGCACTGGCCTGCGTGATGCTGGCTGTCTGGCTGATGGCAATGGATCGCTACACGGTCGCGACGCTGGCGACCGCACCAATCGTGTTCTCCATATTCGCGGCTGCGGTGGCGGTCGCAATCGGCCTGCTGCTCCTGCCCGCGCCAAAGCATCGCAGTTTCGAGGCGAGCGAGGAGACTGCCCCAGGCCTCTGGGCGGCGTGGAAGGAGCTCGACCATGGCTTCGTCCGATCGAATCGCAGCCTGCGGGTCGACACCAAATTCAACGCATCAATCGGCGAGGTCAGCCGATATGCCGGGCTGTTCGGACGGCAGATCACGATGATCGTCGGCCTGCCACTGCTGATCATCCTGGATGAGCGTGCAGTTCGCGCGGTCATTGCCCATGAAGTGGCCCATGCCCGGCTTCGGCATACCTCGGGAAGCATCAACCTTGCGGATTTCATCGCGGCCTCCGAGAACGTGCTGTTCTACGCCGATCCGGACCAGACCATCACGGGACGCATTGCCCGGGCCCTGCTCCACTCCATGCTCGAATGGCTCGACAGGGAATATCGCACCCTCTCGCGAGAGAACGAGCTTCACGCCGACCTCGGCGCCGCCGAACAGGTTGGCCGCGCCGAGATGGCGCGGGCGCTGGTCCTGATGGAGGCGTGCGGAACGCGTCTCACCGATCTCATCTACGCCCCTTTGGAGAAGGAAATGCTGGGCGCCATCAAAGCACCACGCCCGCCCTTCGAGCGCGTGTTCACGCAGCTCGGGCACATCAGGGCGCCTGAGCCGATGACCGCGGCTGCCGTCGCCGGCCTGACGCGCGAGCACGATCCGGACGCGACGCACCCGCCCTTTGCCAAAGCGGCTTGCCAATCTCGGGTACACCAGCGTTCCCGATATTGGCGACATCGAGACATCCGCTATCGAGCAGCTTCTCTCGCAGGACGCGGCAAAGGACATCGCGGCCCGCTTCGACGAGGAATGGCGGAAAAAGGCGCAGGCTTGGGTGACCCTTGGCTGGTGAGCTACGGACTACGTCGCCGGCGCTCGGGTGGCGGTGAGACGAACGGCAACAGGCACCCGCCGCGCGCGGGTTCACCCTGTCTTGGTCCCCGTGATGACGGCGAGCGCCTCGACGAAGCGGTCGAGATCGGCCTCGTCGGTGTAGAGCGCCGGCGTCACGCGGATACACTGGCCCCTGGCGACGCCGGCCCGGCGCACCGTCATGACCTTGTGGCTGTCGCGCAGCTTCGCCACGATAGCCTCGTTGTCGGCCTTGCTGGTCTTGCCGGCGAGGCGGAAAGAGGTGATCGCGCCGTATGAGCCGGCTTCATCCGGCGTCAGGATCTCGATGTCCTTGAATCCGCGGGCGCGGCTGACCCAATAGTCGCGCAAATGGCGCAGGCGGGCCTGCTTTGCCGCGGCGCCGATCTGCTGATGCAGCGACAGGGCCGCGGGCACCGTCAGCACCGTGGCGAAATTGACCGTGCCGGTATGAACCCGCGAGCGGATATCGGTTTCCGCAAAGTCCTCGTCGCCCATGTCGCGGTCGATGGCGGCGAGGCGGTCCTTCCGGATGTAGAGGAAGCCCACGCCGAGCGGCGCGCCGATCCATTTGTGCAGATTGAAGCCGACGAAATCGGCCTCGAGGTCACTGACCCGAAAATCGATCTGTCCCCAGGAATGCGCGGCGTCGACGATGGTGTCGATGCCCTCGGCCTTCGCCATGCGGGAGATCTCCGCGATCGGCATCACGAAGCCGGTGCGGTGGCTGACATGGGTCAGGAGCAGAAGTCTCGTCTTCGGGTTCGCCTCGATGGCGCGGGCATAGGCGTCGAGCACCGCTTGGCGCGTGGCCGGCTCCGGCACATCGAACTTGACCACGTCGACACCGCGGCGCGCCTTCAGCGCGTTCATCGCATATTGCATCGAATCGTAGTCGAGATCGGCATAGAGCACGCTGTCGCCCGGCTTCAGCCTGTTGTAGCCGCCGATGAGGAGTTGCAGCGCTTCGGTCGCGCCGCGGGTCAGCGCGATCTCCTCGGGCGCCGCGCCGACCGCCTGTGCCACCTTGGCGCGCACCACCTCGAAATCCGCACCCGCGCGCTGCCGGGCGTAGTAGGTGTTCTGATAGTTGATCATGTCGGACTGTCGAATGAATTCGCGCCGCACCGGCTCGGCCATGATGCCCCAAAAGCCGTTCTCCAGATTGACGACATCCGGTGTCACGGCATAGAGCCCCTTCACCGCCGTCCAATAGGCCTTGTCGGTGGCGATGGCGGCTGCCGGTCCGGTCGGCGGCGCCGGCAGGCCGTCGGCGGCGATGGCCGGTGCCGCCAGGGACGCGGCGGCCGCGGCGGCAAGTCCCTTCAGGACCGACCGCCGGTCGGACGAAATTGTCTCAATCAGATGCATATCAGCCTCCACGATGCGCGGCGAAGGGAGCAGCGATCGATAGAGCGCAAATGACGAAGCCATGACAGTTCGATGATTCCCGGTGCGCGCGCAGGCGCGGCCGGTTTCATCCAGCGTTATCGAACGCGTTTGCGTGTGAAGCCGATTACAGGTGAGCTTGCATGCGGCGCCCGGGCGCGAGGTCGGCTCGAAGATATCGAACCGAGGCCCCGGCACCTTGTGCGGGAACCCGCCAGCTCGCCGCCATCTTGCGTACACGGTGCTCGCTGGTACCCTTCTCAACTGATTCTCGACCGACAAAGCGTACGGATGCCGCGGCCATCATCGGCACGGTCACGTCTGGTGGGAACAATCCTGGTGCCGAAGATGATTTCGGCGTCCTTGGGGGAGACCAATTTGCGGGACCGCGAACGCGAACGTAAGTTCGGCTAGCGTCAGCCGAAATGCATCACCACACGGCTTTTCACGATCCTGTTCTGGTCGCGCTATCGATTTTGATCGCGGCACTCGCGTCCTATACGGCGCTGGACTTGGCGACACGGATGCGAGCAGCTTCGGGGCGGGCTCGCCGGTCCTGGCTGGTCGCCGCTGCGATCGCCATGGGCGGTGGCATCTGGTCCATGCATTTTGTCGGCATGCTGGCCTTCAGCCTGCCCGGAATCGAGATCTCATACGATCCATTCCTGACCTTCCTCTCGCTCGTCATTCCCATTGTCGTCGCCGCTGCCGCCTTTGCCGTTGTCGGACGGCGCCCGCAGGCTCTGCTCGCATCGGGCTTCGCGATGGGACTCGGTATCGCCGGCATGCACTATACCGGCATGGCCGCGATGCGAATGCCGGCCTTCCTGGAGTACGATCCCCGTTGGGTCGTGCTCTCGATCGTGATCGCGATCAGCGCCTCGGTCGTGGCGCTCTGGCTCGCTTTTCGCAACACCAGCGCGGTCCAGCGGCTGTTCGCGGGTCTCGTGATGGGCCTTGCGATCTCCGGCATGCACTACGCCGCGATGGAAGGCGCCATGTTCCTGCCGACGATTCCGGTGGCAGGGCAGGCAGGACATCTCGGCGTCGGTCAGGCGCCGCTCGCCTTCGTGCTCGCCGGCATCACCATCTTGATCCTGAGCATCGGGATCGCCGCCGCCCTCTATGACAGGGCGTCCGCGGAGCGCTCCCAACGCGAGGCCGACGCACTGAGGCACAGCGAAGAACGCTTTCGCCTCCTTGTGGAGGGTATCGCCGACCACGCCATCTTCATGCTCGATCCGGATGGGCGCGTGGGCAACTGGAATCTCGGCGCGCGCCGGCTGATGGGCTATGGCGACGACATCGTGGGAACGAGCTACACGATCTTTCATAGCGAGGAAGATTGTGCGGCCGGGGCACCCGCGCGCGCGCTGGTCGAAGCCGAGCGGAACGGGAAGTCCGCCATCGAGGGCTGGCGCGTCCGCAAGGACGGCAGCCGATTCTGGGCGGAGACCACCATCGTCGCGATCCGGAACGAAAGCGGCGCCATCGCCGGCTTTGCGAAGATCGTGCGCGACGTCAGCGAGAAGAGACGGGCGCAGGAAGCACTGGATCGGGCGCGCGAAGCACTGATGATGTCGCAGAAGATGGAGACCATCGGCCAGCTGACCGGCGGCGTGGCGCACGATTTCAACAATTTGCTCGCGGCCGTTCTCGGCAGCCTCGAGCTTTTGAAGAAGCGCCTGCCGCCGGGCGATCCGAGGATCCAGCGCCTGGTGGACAACGCGATGCAAGGCGCGCAGCGGGGCGCTTCCCTGACCCAGCGCATGCTTGCTTTCGCGCGTAAGCAGGACCTCAGGCCGGCGGTCGTCGATGTCCGCGAGCTGGTGCATGGCATGGCGTCACTGTTGAAATTCGAGGCCGGAATTCGTGTCGAGACCTGGTTTCCGATCGACCTGCCGAAGGTAACGGTCGATGCGAACCAGCTCGAACTGGCTGTCCTCAACCTGGCGGTCAACGCGCGTGATGCGATGCCGGACGGTGGCCTGATCACCATCGCCGCTCGCGAGGAGCGGAACGATTGCGGCCTTCCGGCCAGCGGCTATGTTGCGCTCTCGGTGAGCGACACGGGCTGCGGCATGGACGATGAGACTCTCAAGCACGCTCAGGAGCCGTTCTTTACGACCAAGGGCGTCGGCAAAGGCACCGGGCTCGGCCTGTCGATGGTCCACGGACTTGCCGAGCAGTCCGGCGGCAGGCTCGTCTTGAAGAGCCGTCCCGGCGAGGGTACGACAGCGGACATCTGGCTGCCGATAGCCGAAGAGACCGCGATCCCGGACCTGCGCGCGGAGGCTCCGGCACCCGTACCTCCGGCCAGCCGGCAGCTGGTCGTGCTCGTCGTCGACGACGATCTGCTGGTGCTCGAGAACACGGCCGTGATGCTGGAGGATCTTGGGCACACGGTGCTCGAGGCGCGCTCGGGCGAGGAGGCGCTGGATCTGGTCCGCCGCACGCGGACCATCGACCTGATCGTTACCGACTATTCCATGCCCGGCACGACTGGGCTGCAGCTTGCAAGCGCTGTCGCTGCGGAACGCCCCGGGACGGTCATCCTCCTGAGCTCGGGATACGCGGACCTTCCCAGCGACACGCGATCCAGCCTGCCACGTCTATCAAAGCCTTTCGACCAGGCTGCGCTTGCGAGGGCGGTCGAGGCGGCGATGCACGAAGCGCCGACCGGATCGATCGTCGCGTTTCGGCCGAAGAGCGCGTGACTGCCGAAATGACGAGTGGCGCTCGGCACGATCCGAACGTCCGCCCCCGGGATTCGCAGTCCGAGCTCATGTCGCGGGCTGGTAGTGCGTCAGCCGCTCCGGCCCGGCATCCGGGACGGAGACCGTCTGCATCCTGATCTGGTTGCCGATGACGAGGCCGGTGAGCGAGAGCATGAGCCCCAGCGCCGGCGGCGCGAACAGGGCCTCTTCCTGGAACATGCCGTTGAGCAGCACGACCATGACGCCGAAACCGGCAAGACCCTGCGTCAGGAATCCCGAGGACGCGTAGAGGCGCCAGGCCTTGAGCGCCATCGCGAAATAGAAGCCGAGCGGCATGAGGGCGGCGATGCCCATCTGGTAGATCAGCACGCCGACCGCGCTTTCAACCGCGCCGTCGATCGTTCCGGCAGCCTGCGCGGCGCCCCAGTCGATCGAGAAATAGCTGTCCGACAGGTTTCCACCGATCCCGAGACCGCGGCCAAGCGGCTTTTCGAGAAATCCGTTCAGGCCGCCCATGAGGCCGATGACGTGATAGTCGCCGATCTGCAGGCCGACATAGATCGCAGCGACGGCGAACACCATCAAGCCCGCGAGGCCGAGCAACAGCGTCACCACGGCGCCGAGCAGACGGGTCGAGATCCAGGCCGCGATCACGAAGATCACCGTGATGAGCGCGCCCTTGACGCTGCAGACGATCAGCAGAGGCAACGCAGCGAGGCCGAGGAACGGACGCCCCACCGAAAACAGGAACAGGCCGGAAAACGCGATGCCGTAGCCGAAGCTGATCGCGCTCATGTTCGGCCCGTGGATACGCAGAATCTTCGACAGGCCGAATCCTTCGAGCAGCGGCGTGTTGAGAAAGTCGAAGCTGAAGCGGTCCTTCAGGTCGACCGGCACGTTGCCGGTCGCCCGCATCTCCGCCTCCCAGACGCCCGAATGGGTCGCCTTGAGCTCGTCAAAGCCCCAGAACGTGTAGCCGTTGGTGATGGCCAGCCAGACGTCGCGAAACGCAAACTCGACATAGCCGCAGAGGATCAGGACGACCGCGAGCGTCACCAGGAACGGCGTGGCGCGCACTTCGTAGGTCGCGGCCGTCAGCAGCGAGAGCTGAAACAGGAACAGCGGCAGCACGATATTGCGCAAGTACACCGACGCCGCCTGTCCGTTCTGGACGAAGCCGATCGCGAAATACAGCGCCACCACGGCGAGGGTGGCGACGCCCCAGCGCATGATCTGGTTCGTCTCCGCCGACCGATTCCTTTGGCCGAACACGTAGAGCCCGAACGTCGACAGCCACATCACGGAGCAGACGAGGAAATTGTAGCCTTTGATGAAATCCAGATCGGACGGGGCCGAAATCAGCGGCGACAGGATCGAGACGAACAGGTTCTGGAACAACAGGACGAAGATCGCGACGGCCGGCGCGTAGGTCGGAACCGCAACCACGATGGCGATGGCGATCAGGACCTCGACGGTCAGGGACAGGACGGGGCTGGCCACGTGCAAGATCGGAACAAAGCCGATCGTTGCGACGGCGATGCAGAGGGTCGGCACCAGCTCGCGCAACGGCGAAGGCGACGGCGCGGGAAGGCCGGCCTGCACTGCTTGCGGCGCGGTCCCGCCACTCATGGATGTCCTTTGCGGTGTCGTCTGGCGCCGAAGCCATGATAGCGCCGAGATGCGTAAGGATTCGTTAACGATGGCGAACCCGGTCAGCGCCGGCCCGGCTTCGCCGTGCCGAGCAACGCCCGCATCACGTCGGGATCAGGCTTGCCCGTGCTGTTGTCGACGAGACCGAATCCCTGCGCCAGCTCCCAATGCGTCCAGCCCCAGCAATGCTCGCGGGCATAAGCGGTCACGGCCGCCAGCCAGCGCAACCGGCTGTCCCGGGGAGCGCCGGCTTTCAGCACGCCAAACTCGTTGACGATGATCGGCCGCGCGAACTGCCGCTGCCAGGCGGCAGCGGGCTGAAGCCAGCCGTCGACGCCCGGCCTGTCGCTGGCGGCCGCAACCGCCGTGTCGAGCATGCCGAGCGCCTTCGTCGCCCCCCTGTCCTGCAAATCCCGGCGGAGCGCCTGGACGGCGGGATCGCCTGCATTGATCGGGTAGGGCAAATCCAGGATGTCGTGAAGCGGGTCCTGCGCATCCCAGTGGCCCTGATGGGTGAACACCATGGGGTCATAGACGTGGATGGCGTAGACAACGTTCGGATCCGGCAACGGACGAAACCGTGGCAGCGAGTCCGCGCGCTGCCAGTTGGCCGGGCCGACAATGAGCGTGGTGGCGGGGAGCAACCGGCGCACGAAGGCGGCCAGCGCCTCGACCTCCTGCTGCCACCTGTCGGCTTCGACGTCGGGCTCATTGAGCAGCTCGGCGAAGACGCGATCGGCCGGATAGGACCGGATGACCTGCGCCAGCGCGCTCCACGCATCCTGCATCTCGCGCATCGCCGCGTCCGGATCGTCCTTGTGCAGACGGTTGAAGCGGTCGCCGGGATGAAGATCGACCGAGACGGAATAGCCGAGCGAAGTGAGTTGCTTCAACGCGTCGTGGAGCGCCCGCAACGTCTCGTCGCGCCCCGCCGTCGAGGCGAAGCGGAGCATCACGCGCTCTGCGGGCACCGGCAGCCGGACATGGCTCATCCCGGCCTTGCGAAGCTGCTGGAGCAATTCGCGAGGTGGAGGCGCGGATTTTTCGCCGTTGATCCAGCCATCGGCATTGAACCCGCGTGACAGCGCGGCAAGGCTCGCCGGCGCGACAGTCTGCGGCACGGCAACACAGGTGTCGGCCGACGCCGGCGCGAGCGGTATCGACAGCAGGATCGCAGCAGAGAGCAGAGGACGGCACGGCCTCGCCATCGTCAAACCGCCCGACTGAGCGCGCCGCCATCGGGGTGAGGCGCCGCCGAGCCCGCGGGCGCATGATTGACGACGAGGCCGGTCGGCACGCTGCCATATCTCGACAGCGCAGCGGTGACCCTTCGCATCGCGGCCGAACCGAGCTCGCCGGCGCGAACCACCGGGACGATCAGGTCTGCATGCGCGGCCAGCGCGATCGCGTCGGGCTGCAGGGCAAGATTGCCGGCATGGACGATGATCAGGTCGAACTCCGCGCGAATATCGTCCTCGGGCCGCGCATCGGCTTTCCGGCCGGCACCCAGCAGCTCGTCGATCGACTGAAGTCCGGCCGTGGTCGAGCCATCCTGCCATTCGGTCACCGGAGGCTGGCTGCCTGCGAATTCCGGCTGCAGGCGGATCAGCACGCTCATCATGCCGCGGCTCACGGCCGCGCGATTCAGGGAGCGCGCCACGGTGTTGCCGCCGGCGCTCTTGCCGACCGACAGCACGAGCGCGACCTTGCAGCCATGCACCGGCGCGCGATCGATCCGTTCGAGCAGCGGACGCAAGTAGGCGCCGAGATCGAGCTCGGCCGACGTTGCAATCGGCCTTTGCCAGACCGTGTTGGTAGCCGCTCCGGATGCCAGATCGGGAATGCGCGCCCAGACCGCGAGGCTCGGCATCGCCTCGGGCCGGCGCGCGGCAGGCGCCGGAGGTTGCACCCGCCGGCCTTGTGTGTCCTCAGTCTTCGCACGCGCGGGCGTTTGAGCGGGAACCTCAACAGGATCGGGCCTGCCGGATACGCTTCCCATCGCCGCGACAGTGGCGGTCGACGTCAGCAGCGAGCCGATCGCGAGCGCGGCGAGCAGCAGGGCGAGCGGCGGACGCGTCGAGCGCAGCGGAGCAATCGCCGGCGAAACGATCTTGGTCTGGGAGCTCTGCAGCTGGCGTTGCTCGTTGGTCGTCTTGAACCGTGACAAGAACTGCTCGTAGATGTTCCTGTTGGCATCGGCATCGCGCTGCAGGTCCTGCAGCTTCACGAGCGCCTGGCCGTCGATCAGCATCTGGGTCTCGACCGCCTTGAGCTGCTTTTCCAGCGCGGTTTGCTGCTCGAGCTGGGCCTCGTATTCGGACTTCGCGGTGTCGATGTTCTTCTTCCGCTCGACCTCGATCTGGCGGTTGATGTCAGCCAACTGGCTGTAGGAGATCGCAAGATCAGGATGGCGCTCGCCATACACCGCCTTCTTCTGCGCGATCTGGTCGTTCAGGGTCGAGCGTTGCGCGCGCAGCATGCTCAGGAGATCCTGCTTGACCGGACCTTCGACATTGGCCTTGAGATCGCGCTGCACCTGCTCGTAACGCGCCCTCGCCTCCTCGGTGCGAAGACGCGCGGCGGAGACCTGCTGATTGAGATCGGTCACCCGCAATTGCTGGGTGGTGGAATCCTTGCCGGCATTGAGGATCTTGTGCTCGAGCCTGAAGGCCGCGACCGCGTCTTCGGATGCGCGCAGGCGCTCGTTCAGTATCTTCAGCCGGTCCTTGAGCCAGTCAGCCGCCTCGTCCGTGGCGTCGGTGCGGACGCGGCCCTGGCTCGCTACGAACGCATCGCCGATCGCATTGGCGTAATACGCCGCCCGCTCCGCGCTGTTCGAGGTGAACGAGATGGCAATGACGTAGGTGAGCCCGCGGCGGGAGATGTCGAGACGGTTGCGGAATTTCTCGAGCAGGCGCGTCATGTCGGTATGGCCACCGGCGATATCCTCGTCGTCGGCGATCTTGAGCTTCTCGATCAGAGGCCGGAGAAAACCGTCCGATTTGGCGATCTCGATCTGGCTCTGGAGCGCGGCGGCATCCTGGCCGATGCCGGGCAGCACGTCCTGATCCGAGGTCACGCGCAGCTCGCGGGGATCGACCACGACCAGCGCCGTGGCGGCATACCGGACCGGCAGCACCATCAGCACGATGACGCCCAGCGCGAACAGCGCCAGCGCCAGCGTCAGGATGCGCCGGCCGTTCTCGCGCAGAAACGAGAGCGCCCCGGTCACGGTCAGCGATCCCTTGATCAGGGCAGGTCCGCTGCCGTCCGGCATCGCCGTCGCAGCCCGCGGCGCTTCCCACGAAGCCGCGGGCTCCGTCGGGGCGATGCTTCGCGGAGATGCGCTTCTACCGAACGCCATGGAATTGGACTCGAAATCAACTGACGGGCACAGCCCGGAGGCTTGCTACACCGTAAATATCCATGGTTAACCGGCGGTTACGGCGGGGGAGCGGGGCGCGGTAAACAATCCGTTAAGGAGACGACGCATGGCGATGCGCGATCGTGCCGTCGCGCTCTGCAGGCGCATTCACGCAAGGCGATGGATCGCAGCCTGACACGGACGCGATCGAAGCGATTTGACGCACATGAGGCCGACACGCGGGTGGCAATGGAGACAATCGACCGACCCATTGCGCAAGTCAGGCCATCTCTTGCCGACGTCAGGGTCGAAAGCGACTTATTGCACCTCGATGTTCACGTCCCGGACCAGCTTGCGCCAGCGGTCCTCCTCCTGCCCGACATAGCGATCGAGCTCTTCCGGAGAGCTTCCAACCATGATGAGGCCCTCGTTTGCCTCCAGTTGCTTGAAACCGCCGGACTGAACGGCCTTTGCGACCGCCCGATTCAGGCGGGCAATCACGGGCGCGGGTGTCCTGGCCGGAGCGTACAATCCGTACCACGACTCTGCGGCATAGCCGGGCACCCCCGCTTCGGCGACGGGCGGCAGTTGCGGAAACGCGGTCGAACGCTCGGCGGACGTGACCGCCAGCGCCCGGAGCTGGGCCGCAGCCACCAGCGAGGCCGCGCTTGCCACGGTGGTGAACATCACGTCGATCTGCCCGCCCAGGAGATCGCTGATCGCAGGCGCCGCGCCCTTGTAGGGCACCGCCGTCATCTTGACCTTCGCCATCGCATTGAACAGCTCGCCCGCGAGATGAGCCGAAGTGCCGGTACCGAACGTGCCGAAATTGAGCTTGCCCGGATTGGCCTTGGCTTCAGTGATCAGATCGGAGATCGAGTTGATCTTGGATGCAGGGTTGACGACGACGATATTGAAGGACCGCGCGATCAGCGAGACCGCCGCGAAATCCTTGTGCGGATCGAACGGCAGCTTGTTGTACAGGCTCGGGTTGACCGCGTGGGCGAAGGTCGCCATCAGCAGCGAGTATCCGTCGGGCTCGCTGGTGGCGACCGTCTGGGTTCCGATGATGGTGCCGGCGCCCGGCTTGTTCTCGATGATGACGGATTTGCCGAGATCCGTCTGGATGTCCTGCGCCGTCGTTCGCGCGATGATGTCGGTCCCGCCACCGGCCGCGAAGGGCACCACGATCTTGATGATCTTTTCTGGATATTCCGCGCGCGCCGGCGCAACTCCCAGCCCTGCTGCCATCGGCATGACGGCAAGGGCAAGGATGGCGAGGTCCAGCCAACGCCGTACGGCAAGACCCTTCCCACGAGCGCCGTCGTGACTGATGATTTCGCCAATGGCCATCTGGAACTCCATGCGATTTTGTTCAGACATTGAGAACAACCAATCCGTCGGCCGCCTTCACGCCCTGGCCCGCCGGCAATACGAACACCGGGTTGATTTCAGCCTCGGCGAGGCGGTCGCCGAGTTGCGCAACCATGCCCGAGAAAGCGACGATCGTTGCTGCGAGCGCTTCGACATCGCATTTCGGCCGGCCCCGAAAGCCGTCCAGCAAGGGCCACGTGACGAGATCGCGCGCCATCGCGCGAGCCTCGGCCATGCCGAGGCTGCCATCCGGAGGGAGCAGGCGCATCGTCGTGTCCTTGAGCAGTTCGGCGGTGACGCCGCCCATGCCGAGAAGGACCGCGGTGCCCAGGGGATCGCGATGCATCCCGAGGATGATCTCGACGCCGCCCGAGATCATCTCCTGAACCAGAAACCGTTCGGGTCGCTTTCCGGTCCGCTCCTCGACCTCCTCCGCCATCACGGTCAGGCGGCCGCCGATCGTATCAGTGGTCAAATTGACCGCGACGCCGCCGACGTCGCTCTTGTGCGCAATCGCGCGCGAGAGAATCTTGAGCACGACCCGGCCATCGAAGCCGCGTGCCGCCTGTTCCGCTTCGCCTGATGTTGCGACCACCTTCTCCGCCACGACCGGAACGCCAAAGCGGGCGAACAGGGCCTTGGCCTGTGCCTCATCCAGTGATCCCGCCGGGACGTCGCTGACATCGACCGCCGGCTCGATCGAACCGGATGTCTGGACCTGTTCCGGCATGCCGGCCTGCAAGAGCCCGTCGAGCGCGCCGGCACAGCTCTCGGCGGACGTATAGGCCGGGACACCTCGCCGGGTGAGGACGGAGACCACGTCGGGCGCGTAGGGACTCACATAGGCAATGACGGGCTTGTCGCTCATCGGCAGGCAGTCGTGGATGGCATCGGCCATCAAGGTCGGCGATCCCACGGCCGACGAGCCGACGATGATGGTCAGCGCATCGTAGGAAGGACTTGCCAGCAGGATGCGGATCGCGGCGCGAAGCAGGTCCGGCTGCAGCCCGGCCAGTGTCACGTCGATCGGATTGCGATCCAGCGTGGCGTGCGATCCCGACTGCAAGGCGCGCAATTGCGCGGCCGTCTCGGTGTCGGGAGCGGGTGTCGCAAAGCCGGCGACGCCGAGACTGTCGGAGACGATCGTGCCGGCGCCGCCGGTCGAGGTCAGGATCGCCACGCGCCGGCCGGACAGCTTTCGTCCCGCCGCAAGGGCTGCGGGAATGTCGAGCAGGTCATCAAACGTTTTCGCGCGGATCACGCCGAGCTGCCTGAACAAGGCGTCGTACATGCGGTCGGAGCCCGCAAGCGCTCCCGTGTGCGAGACGGCCGCCTTCGCACCCGCCTCCGATCGCCCGATCTTGAAGGCGACGACGGACTTGCCGGCGCGTCGCGCCTTGAGGACCGCCTGGCGAAATCGCGCCGGATTGCGGATCGCCTCGATGTAGAGCGCGATGACCCTGGTCGCGCTGTCGTCGGCAAGAAAATCGATGAAATCAGCAAGTTCGAGATCGGCTTCGTTGCTGGTCGACACCAGCTTGGACAGCCCTACCCCACGCGCCGCGGCGCGCGACAACAGGGCGCCGAGAATGCCCCCGCTTTGCGAGACCAGCCCGATCGCGCCGGCCGGGAAATGATCCATCGCCAGCGCGCCGGAGGCCGACAGCACGATATTATCCGTGAGGTTGACGAGGCCGATCGTGTTCGGCCCGAGAAGGCGCATGGTGCCAGCGGCTTCCATCAGCTGCTTCTGGCGCTCGGCGCCTTCAGCGCCGGTTTCGGTGAAGCCGCTGGCAAGAACGATCGCGGCCGCAGCGCCCCGCTCGGACAATTCGCGCACCGCGGCATGGGCGCGCTCCGCGCCGAGCAGGACAATGCCGACATCGGGCACATCAGGCAGCGAAGCGATGTCGGCGTAGCAGCGCAGACCGCCGATGTCTGCGACCTTCGGATTGACGGGATAGATCTCACCCGCAAAGCCGTGCTTCTGGAGATAGGAGACCGGTCGCCCCGACGTCTTGCCTGGATCCGCCGATGCACCGATGATCGCGACGCTGCGCGGCCGGATCAGGCGTTCGATCGCATCCATTGCTCAACCCTTCGACGAGGATTGCGCAAGGAACGCTGTCACGGCGTCCCGATGCTCCGCGCTGGTGTAGCAGATGGCCTGCGCCTGGCTGCCGAGACTAAAGACGTCATGCGCGGAATGCTCGAAGGTCTCGTTCAGGATCTTCTTGCCCAACGCCAGCGCGGTGGGAGACCCCTGAGCCAGTTCGGCCGCCCAGGCCTGCGCAGCCGTCAGGAGCTCTGCCGAAGCCACCTTGCGATCGACGATGCCGAGCGAGAGCGCTTCGTCGGCCTCGACCATACGCCCGGTGAAGATCAGCTCCTTGGCCTTGGGAAGTCCAACGCGGCGAGGCAGGAAATACAGGCCGCCGCCGTCGGGTATCAAGCCTCGCTTGATGTAGGACCAGGTGAATTTCGATCGCTCCGTTGCCATGACGAAGTCGCAGGCCAGCGCGGTATCCGCACCGAGACCGGCCGCGGCGCCGTTGACGGCGGCGATGGTCGGTTTCGGCAGGCCGAGCAGGAACGACTGCACATGGTGCACGCCCTGCTGACGGCTCCATCCGTTGAATGCAACGTCGCCCTGCGGCGCCTCGAGTCGGCGCTTCATTCCGCTGATGTCCCCGCCGGCACAGAAGGCGTTGCCGCGGCCGGTCAGCACCAGAGCCTTGATCGCGTTGTCGCGGGACACGGTTTCGAGCGCGCTGACGAACTCGGCGCGCATCTCATCGCTCATGGCGTTGCGCCGTTCCGGCCGGTTGAATGCGAGCATCGCGACACCGGCGTCGACGGAAAATTCGATGAGCTGATAGGACATGGCAGGCTCCGCGCAGGCTTCCGAATGCCGATTCAGGCCGTGCCGTTTCCTCGTCGAGCCGTCCGCGGCCGGTCATTCTTCCTTCCCTGTGCCTATATCGGCTTGCATCATCAGGAACATCCCCCTAATTCCACTTAGTGGAAATGCTGGGAGGCTCGACGTGGCGCAGGCGCGCAGATATGCGGGCGGGGTTGGCGGCAACCGGTCGCTCGAAAGGGGCATCGAAATCCTCAGGGCCTTCCGGCCCGGCGTCGACACGCTGGGCAACGGCGAGATTGCGGAACGATGCGGATTGCCGCGATCGACCGTCAGCCGTCTGACACGAACCCTGGTCAATTCCGGAATGCTCGACGAAGTCCGCGCGGAGCGGAGCTACCGCCTTGCCGCGTCCGTCATCAGCGTCGGCCACGCGATGCGGACAGGGTCACCCGTGCTCAACGCGATCGGCGCGATGATGCGGGCAGAATCGGCGAAGCGCCGGCTCAACGTGGGGTTAGCTGCCGCGGATAGAACCATGATGGTCTATCTCGAATCGATCCGCTACAGCCCCCGCGCGGCACTGCGCAACGTGGTCGCCGGGCAGCAGGTGCCGATGGAGTTGACGTCGCTCGGTCGCGCCTATCTGGCCGGCGTCGCCGGGGCTGAGCGCGAGCGATTGCTAAGACTGTTCAAGCGGCGCAGCGCTGCGGCCACCAAGGCACTGCTTGCGGACGTCAGGAGATCGATCAGTTCCGTCGAACGGGACGGCTATTGTGCGGTGTCGTGGCAACCCGCCGTTCTTGCCGTCGCAACGCCGATCGCGCTCGACGGGCTTCCGGTCTACGCACTGAACATGAGCCTGCAGAATGTCGATCGGTCCGATGCGCTGGCGAGCGAGATGGGTGCGTATCTCAACGCCTTCGCGGCCAAGTGCAAGGAGGTGCTAGCGAGTCGGTGAGGCAACGATGCCGTGGGGGGCGTGGAAGATGGTGGTCGATGGCGTGGAGCTGACCCGTGCTCGCTAGAGCGACGCGTCAGCCGGAAAACTGACGAGCTTCGTCGAAGCCGAGACCGTCACAGGGCGACGACATACCCGTCCCGCCTCGGATCGGCGGCACCCGTCATCACTCCGGTTTCCGGATCAAGCGCGAGGGCCTGCATGCCGCCGCAGAGCATGGTCCACCCGGTGTCCAGGATTTCGATCTCGTGGCCGCGGCGTTTCAGGTCGGCGATCGTTTCCGGCGGGATGCGGTTCTCTGCTTGAATGAAGCGGCCATCCCAAAGCCGTGCACGCGGCGCCTCGATAGCCTGCTGCAGCGGAAGGCCGAACTCGACATACTGCACGAAAGCCTGAGCCTGGGTTTGCGGGATGCCGTAGCTGCCGGGCGTACCGAGCGCGAGCACCGGACGGTTGCTCCGCGTCGCGAGCGATGGCGCCATGGTCACCGGCAATGCGTCGCCCGGTTTGGCCAGGTTCGGGCTTCCCGGCTGCACATCGGCCCAATGGAGGTGATTGTTGAGGCAAACGCCGGTCCCGGGCACCACGACGCCGCTGCCGAACGGGCTGCCGAGACTCTGCGTGATGCAGATCAGATTGCCCTCGGCGTCTGCGATCGAGAACGAGGTGGTGTGCCCGGGATCGGCACGATCCTGCGGCATCCACTGCTCGGTCGGGCCGGTGATCGGCCGGCCGTCGCTCACGCGCTGCCGAAGCCGCGCAATCACCGTGTCGGACAAGACGTCGGCTGCTTGATCCAGCCCCAGATGACCGTGTGCGATGCGCTCGCCGGCTGCAAGACGGATCGCACGATAGACCGTGTCGAGATGATCCGCGCCGTCCTTCGGCAGGCGCCCAAGGTCGTAACCTTCAAGAATTTTGAGGGTCAGGGCCAATTGGAAACCGCCGCATTGCGACGCCGGGACGTGAAGCTCGAGCCCCCGATACGACACGGTCAGGGGATCGAGCCAATATGGCTTCACGGCGGCGAAATCCACCAGCGTCAGGCTGCCGCCGAGCGCGCCGAGATGGTCTCTGATCCGCCGGCCGAGTTCGCCGCCATATAGATGCTCCGGCCCTAATTCGGAGATCTCGGCAAGCGTCCGCGCGAGTTCGGGCTGAGTGACGACGGTGCCGAGCTTCACCGGCATGCCATCCTGCAGGTAGTTCTTGACCAATGCGCTGTGGAGCTCCGGCCAGGGCTCGAGCAGCGGCACTTGCTCGTTGATCTCATCACGACCGAAGTCCGAGAGGGCAAAGCCGTCGTGCGCCAGCGTGATCGCCGGAGCCAGGACATCGGGAAGCGATTTGCGGCCATAGCGCGAGAGCAGCTCACACCAGCCCGCGAGATTTCCGGGCGTTGAGGCCGCCTGCGGGCCGCGCTCGAGCTCGAAGCGGCTGGTGTATCTGCCGACCCGGAAGCTCGCGGGCATCGGCGGCGTGAAGTCGAGCACGCGAACGCGCTTCTCGCTTGCGACCCAGATCGTGGCCAACCCGAACCCGGCAAGCCCCGACATGAACGGTTCGACCACATTGAGGGCGGCCGCGGTGGCCACGGCCGCATCGAAAGCATTACCGCCCTGGATCAGGAGCCGTCCACCAGCCTGCGCCGCAAGCGGATGCGCGGCAGCGACCATGCCGTGCCGCGAGAACAGCGTCGGACGCCCATATGTCCTGGCAAGTTGCACCTGTTCAGGCTTCCCGGCGATCATCGGCCGCTGGCTGCTGCCTGGATCGCCTCCGACATGATCTCGAGACCGCGATCGATTTCGGCCTCGGACACCGTGAGCGGCGGCGCGATGCGGAAGACGCCGCCCATGCTGGGCAGCTTGACGATATTCATGCTGAGACCACGACGCATGGTTTCCTCCATGATCCGCGCGCCGAGTTCGAAGCCCGGCGCCTTCGACTGCCGGTCGACGACGATTTCAAGACCGAGCAGAAGTCCGCGGCCTCTGACGTCGCCGACGCATTCGAACCTTTGTTGCAACGACAGCAATCCATCCCGGAGCCTGTCGCCCCTTGCGGTCGCCTGCGCGACCAGCCCGTCGCGCTCGACCACGTCGAGCACCGTCACGCCGATCGCGGCGGGCAGCGGATCGGAGACATGCGTGGTGTAGAACAGAAAGCCGCGCTCAAACGCGGCCTGCTCGATGGCCTTTGTCGTCATGACCGCGGCGAGCGGCAGGCCCGCACCGAGCGTCTTCGACAGCGTGAGAATGTCCGGCACGACACCGTCGCGCTCGAAGGCGAACATGTGCCCGGTGCGGCCAATTCCGGTCTGGGCCTCGTCGAGGATCAGCAGCATCCCGCGCTGTTCGCATTTTCGCTTCAGCGCGGCGAGATAGCCGAGCGGCAGTTCCAGAATGCCGCCGCTGGACAGGATCGGCTCGGCGATGAAGGCCGCCAGATTGCCGGTCGACTGGCTGTCGATCAACGCGAACGCATCGTCCAACTCGGTCTGCCAGTCGTTGCTGCCATCGGCGCTCCTGAAACGCGGCCGATAAGCGTTCGGCGCGGGAATGACGAACGATCCAACCGCGGCCGGCCCGTAGCCGCGCCGGCCCGCGCTGTAGGTCGCAGATGCCGCGGCGCCGGTCATGCCGTGCCAGCTTTGCGCGAAGGCGACGATCTCGTGCCTGCCGGTGACGAGCTTCGCCATCCGGATCGCCGCTTCGTTGGCTTCCGCACCTGTCGTCAGCAACTGCACGCGCTCGAGGCCGGGAGCAAGCGCGGCGAGGCGCTCGGCCAAATTCACCACCGGGCGCGAGAGCATGCCGCTGAAGAGATGAGCGACCGCACCCATTTGCCGCGCGACAGTGGCGACGATGTCGGGGTGCGTGTGCCCCAGCACCGCACTCATCTGACCCGAGGTGAAATCGAGGATGGCGCGTCCATCGGCGTCGTACACGAAGCTGCCGGCCGCCCGCTCGATAATGACGGGTTCAAAACTCGGGCCGTAGCGGGTCAGATGCGTGTTGGCGGAAGCCCAGAAATCGGTATCGGCGTTCAAGGTCATGACAAGCCACCTGCGCTTGGAATGTCAGAGCTCTAGTCAATCCTTTGACTTCAGGCTAATTGATATAATTCAACGTAGATATCAATCTGACTGATACCAATGCTGGATCTCATTCTCCTGCGGAATTTCGTTATTGTGGCCCGTGTCGGCTCCATCAGCCTGGCCGCCTTGCAGATCGGCCGGACGCAGTCCGCGCTCAGCATGCAAATCCAGCGGCTGGAAGAGACGATCACGCAACCGCTGTTTCACCGCAGCGGGTCCGGCATGAGGCTTACCGCGGCCGGCGAAAAACTGCTCGCGCACGCTGAGACGCTGCTGGCACAGCACGATGAGATTTTGGCCGACATGAGCGGTGAGGGCCTCAAGGGCGCGTTGAGCCTGGGATGCCCGGAGGACTATTCGATCGCCTTCCTGCCGGCGCTGCTGAAGGGGTTCTGCGCGCTCCATCCCGATGTCGAACTGCGCATGGTCTGCGCCCCGACCTCCGAGCTGCGCCCCATGCTGGCCCGGCGCCAGATCGACATGGCGCTGGTCTCGCTGTCTGATGCCGGCGCGAGCGATGTGATCCGCCAGGAGCGCTTCGTCTGGGTGGCGAACGAGGCGGAACCGAAAATACTGACGCAAGACGTCCTGCCTCTGGCCCTGGCGGCACCGATGAGCCTGGATTACCGCGCAGCCTGCGCCGCGATGAACGCGGTCAACCGACGCTACAGGGTCGCTTACGCAAGCAACAGTCTCGCCGGCTTGATCGCGATCGCGCGGTCCGGTCACGCGATCAGCGTCCTGACGCGAACCGCCGTTCCGTTCGATCTTCACGTCGTGTCGGCCGGATTGCCTCTGCTTCCGACGATCGGCATCGCGCTCGAATTCTCGGAGGCCAGGCCGTCTTTGTTGGCGACAACACTGGCCGAGCACGTCCGCACCGTGCTGCCCGGACTGAAGACCAAGGCGGAGATCGACTAGAACGGCATCGGGAGAGACGTCGCTGATGATGCTCTATCCAGCTGAGCGAGGGGCCCGTACGCCGGCTATGTCACCCGGCGCCGTTACAATTTTCCATAGACGCGCCCGGCGACAGCCTTCAGGCGCTCGACAGAGCCGGATTCGGGATGCGGCTTGACCGGCGCGAACAGGATCGACGCCTGCCTGCCGTTCTTCCAGACATAGATGGTGACGGCGTTGCCGTTGCCCTTGGTGCAGGAATGCTCACCGAACGCTTCGCCGCCGAACTCGGGTATCGCCACGTGTTGGCACGGGCCCGTGCGTTTCATCATGCTGACCACCGTGGCGCGCGAGATGTCGATCACCGCGACGGTCATGGTGTTGGCCTCGCGATCAAACATCATGCAGCTGCCCGCACCGGTCCGCTGGACCGTCAGCGTGCTGTTGTCGAGAAAACCGTCGGCATCTGCGGCAGTGAGCCACTCGCAATTGCCGAAGCGTTCGCTGCTCTTGCTCACATTGGCGATGGCAACGCGCGCGGCTTCGGTGAGCGGCCCGAGCAACGCGTCGTCGGCACGCCGGCCGGTCGGATAGACGCTGATCTGCAGAATGTAATCGCCCGACAAGGTGACGATCGAGGCCTCCTGGCGCTCCGCGCCGGCGGCGCTCGTTCCGCCCTGGCCTTCCTCGCCGATCCCCGCGACCGCGTTCAGCGGCATGCGCTCGCCAAGCGTCTTGACGAAGGTCGCGTACAATTCCCTGGCGCGGTCCTTGTCGGGATTGCGGAACACGGTCAGCATCATCGTGTCGCCGCGCCCGCCCTGGTAGATGCAGCCCCGGCCATCCTGATTTGAAATCAGTGACCATTTGAGCGCCGGCATCGCGCCGGCGAGTTCCCTGGCGCTGATGAACGGGCAGGTTTCGGCCGCGCGCGCGGGAAGCACCGGGCCGGCTGCAATTGCCAGGAACAGAACGAAGCAGGAGGGCAGACGGTCGATAATACGCATCCGGCAACTTACCGCCGAAATGGCGCGCCGCGGGCGATGAAGATGGCCACTATTGCTGCGCCGTGGCACTATGATGCCATAGCCGATTACGCGCTCCGGCGGAGTAACCCGCGATCTTTCGCTACGCCTCATGGGCCGCAGTCTTCCCGATTTCCAGTGGCCCGTCGATAGCGACCTTTTAGATCAGTCCCGGAAATGGCGTGATAAGCCGAGGCCGGAGAAAAGCTCGGTCGCGTCTCACTTGATGCCAATCACCATCGAATCTGGGCCAACCAGCGGCTCGACGCGCGTTTCGACAAAGCCCGCCTCCTTGAGCCAACCGATGCAATCGGCTCCTGTGAAATCGAAGCCTTCGCGGGTTTCGATCAGCATGTTCAGGCTCATCAGGAGCCCGAACGCATTCTTCCTGCGCTCGTCATCGATGATCGGATCGTAGACGATGAGCGCGCCACCATAAGGAAGCGCCTGGTAGGCGCTTCGGATCAGCATTCGCTTTTTCTCGAGGCTCCAGTCATGCAGGATGTGCCCCATGATCAGCACGTCGGCCGTGGGCATCGGGTCGGCGAAGAAGTCACCTGCTTGGAACGAGAGCCGCGACGAGAGGCCATGCTGCACCGCGTAGGCCTCGAAATGCGGCTTCACCACTGAAAGATCGAATCCGATGCCCTCGAGATGGGTGTGCGCGCGGGTGAGTTCGACCGCAAGGGCGCCTTGGGCGGTACCGATATCGGCGAAAGTCTTGTGGTCGGCCCAGGGGAATTTGTCCACGATCGCGTGTGCGGCGCCAAGGCTCAGTCCCGTCATCGCCTTAAGGAAGTCGGCGAGGATTGCCGGGCTCCGGTAAATCTCATCGAATAGGTCCCGGCCCTGCTTGGCCTCGTTCTGCGGCTCGCCGGTCCGCAGCCCCTGGGTTAGCGAGCCCCAGAATGGATAGAGCCGCGCATTTGCCATTTCGAGTATGCCGCCCACATAGGTCGGCTTGCGGCGATCGAGAAACAGCGCGCCCGCCGGCGTATTGGAATAGAGCGCGTCGTGGCGCTCGAGTTGGCCGAGCGCGACCAGTGCATCGAGGAAATCGCGGACGCTGCGCGGATGCAGCTTGAGCTGCGTGGTCAACGCCTCGGCGCTCATCGGCCCGTCGGCCAGCACTGTGAACAGTCCGAGCTCTATCGCGCTCAAAAGCGTTTTCGAACCCCAAAATGCAAAACCAAGCTGCATGATAGCCTCCGGCGTCGGCGTGGAGGCGGGCGTCGTAATGTTCGGCTGGACCTGCTGGTTCATGACTGCACCTTTGCGTATTCGCGTGAGAGCCAGCCTAGCCAAGCCGACAGCACTCCGCATGGAGACGCTATTGATTTTTCATGCTCATTCCATTGACATACCAATTGGAGCGGCAGAGAGCGGCGGCATGCGCCTTCACTTCGATCAGTGCGTCCTGGACACGGAGCGTCGGGAGCTCCGCCGTGGACTGGCTCCGGTGCCGGTGCAGCCTCAGGTCTTCGATCTGTTGGTCTATCTGATTGAGAACCGCAGTCGCGTCGTCAGCAAGGATGACCTCCTCCTCGCGGTCTGGAACGGACGGATCGTATCCGAATCGACCCTCATCAGCCGCATCAATGCGGCACGCCGCGCAATCGGCGACGATGGCGATCAACAACGCCTGATCCGGACGGTCCCGCGCAAGGGTGTGCGGTTCGTCGGCGAGATAAAGGGGGAATTGAACAGCGTTGCGTCATCGGACTTGGCGCGGGAGACGCCGATCGGCGGCCTCGCGCCGCCGGACCGGCCCTCGATTGCGGTCCTGCCTTTCGTTAACATGTCGAACGATCCCGACCAGGATTTCTTCGCCGACGGAATCACCGAGGACATCACGGCGGCGCTCAGCCGCATCCGTCAGTTCTTCGTGATCGCGCGCAACGCGACACAGCGATACAAGCAAGCGCCGCTAGATTTGCGTGAGATTGCCGCGACGCTCGGTGTGCGCTATGTGGTGGAAGGTAGCGTGCGCAACGCCGAAGGGCGCGTCAGAGTTTCGGCTCAGCTCCTCGACGGCCTCAGTGGAAACCATATCTGGACGGAGCGCTTCGACCGCAAGCTGAACGATATATTCGCTGTCCAGGATGAGATCGCCTTGGGGATCGCCGGGCAGATCGAGCCCGAGCTCAGCCGCGCCGAGTATGAGCGGACCAAGGCAACGCCACCGGAGAATCTTGGTGCCTGGGAACTCTTCCATCGTGGAATGGCGCTGATCGCGAAGCGCACCCGGGAGGGCAACCTCGAAGCCCGCCAGTTGCTCGAAAGATCGTTGAGCCTCGACCCCAACTTCGCACCAGCCCACGCGGCGATCGCCTGGAGTCAGGCACAGGACCTCTTCTTTTGCTTTGCTGTTCACGATCCAAGGGATATTTTCGACCGGGCACGCCGCGCCGCAACGCTCGATGATCGCGACCCCCTGTCACATCTTGCGCTCGCCTGGGCGCTGACCTTCATGCGTCAGCCGGATTCTGCGATCGAAGCGGTGAAACGGTCGATCGCGCTTAGTCCAAGCTTTGCCCATGCCCATGCGATCCTGGGTCGGCTGCTGATTCAGTCCGGCCGATGTCTTGAGGGCATCGCGGAGGCCGAACAGGCGATCCGTCTGAGCCCCTTCGCGCCAAGCGCGCGGCAATATCTCAACGTTCTTGCAGTCGGGCATTTCTACCTCGGTGAGTACGCCAAAGCCATCGAGATCGCCCGTCAGTCTATCCAGACTTTTGACACTTGGGTGCCACGGATGCTGATTGCGTCGTCGCTAGGGCATCTCGGCGATCGCGCGAACGCCGAGCAGGCGCGCGTCGAGCTGGAGAAGCACCACCCTCGATTTTCCATTGCTCAGGCGCGGCGTGACTACGTGGTCTTCGACGAACGATGTCTCGAACGCCTGCTAACCGGTCTGCGCAGGGCCGGCGTACCGGAAAGCTAACGGGCATCTGGAACGGCGCGCTGCCGCCGGTCGGCTATCGCATCGTGGAAGCCACCGAGCAACGCGGCCACCGCACGAAAGGAGACGCTGGAGATCGATCCAATCCAGGCCGAAACTGTACGGCTGATCTTCAGCCGACGCGCGGGGAAAACGGCTCATCAGGACCGATCGGCGTCAAGTTGATTGCCAAGCCCTCAACGTAGCGGGCGTCCGAACGCGCAACGGCAGGCGCTTGGGGGGCGATGCCGTTCACAAGGTACTCACCCGAACGACGTACGGGGCGGTCACCGCTTCAACCAAGTATTGGAAAACGCACGAATGCAAACCGGAGGCAGTGGTGGTCGAAATGGCCGCGCCGCCGATCATCGACGTGGCCGAGTTCGAGGCCGTGCAAACGTTGCTCGTCCAGTTTTTGTATCGAAAATGGCGCGCCCGGAACGATTCGAACGTCCGACCCTCAGATTCGTAGTCTGATGCTCTATCCAGCTGAGCTACGGGCGCGTGTTTCGCGAACAGTGCGAGCCAAAGCCCGCAGGCAGCCTCCGGACAGCGCCGGAGGGGTGCGAAAGAGCGCTTTGACTAACCGCTCTTGTCCCGGTTGGCAAGGTCCGGATTGGAGAGATTTTCGCGTATTTGTCCCTCTGGCCGTCATTCCGGGGCGACGCGAAGCGGCGAGCCCGGAATGACGGAAGTGGCGGAAGTCGCGCCAAGTCTCGCTCGGCCGCCGGCCGACTACGCCCTTGCCCGCTCGTTGCGGATCGAGAGCAGTTCCACGGGGCGGTCGGGGATGACGATCCGGAACGTGGCGCCGATGGTGCCCTCGACCAGATGGATGTCGCCGCCATGGGCGCGCACGAGCTCGGCGGCAATGGCGAGGCCGAGGCCGCTGCCGCCGGGGCGACCGGAGGTCTGGAATGCCTCGAACAGATGGTCCCGGGTCTTCTGGGGGACGCCGGGCCCGGTGTCCGAGACCTCGATGATGGCGACGGCGCCTTCGCGTTTTCCGGTGATGCGGATCTGCTGCGCGCCGCCCTCGGCGGAGGCATGGCTTTCCAGCGCCTGGGCGGCGTTGCGGACGAGGTTGAGCAGCACCCGGAAGAGCTGGTCGGGATCGGCATCGACCGCGAGCCCGCGCTCGATCGCGGCGACCCAGGCGATCGAGGCGTCCGAGGCGAGCCCTGCGGTCTCGCGCACCTCCAGCACGACCGGCTCGATCAGGATCATGCGGCGGTCGGGCGCCGCCTCCTGGGCCCGGCCATAGGACAGCGTCGACTGGCAGAAGGCGATGGCGCGCTCGAGCGAGCGCACCAGCTTTGGCGCGAAGCGCTGCACCCGCGGATCGGGCACGCTGGCGAGCTGGTCGGACAGGAGCTGCGCCGAGGCGAGCAGATTGCGCAAATCGTGGTTGATCTTGGAGACGGCGAGCCCGAGCGCGGCGAGCCGGCTCTTCTGATTCAGCATCGACATCAGGTCGCGCTGCATGTCCGACAATTCGCGCTCGGCGACCCCGATCTCGTCGCTGCGCTGGCTCGGCACGATGATTCGGGCCGCGCTTTCAGGGTTTTCGTGGAAGCCGACCAGGCTCGCGGTGAGCCGCCGCATCGGACGCACGAACAGATAATGGAGCGCGAGGTAGACCAGACCCGCGGTCAAAACCGCGATGATCAGCGCCACCACCACGACGTTGCGGGAGAAGCGGTACATCGACTGCCGCAGCGGCAATTCGTCGGTGACGATCTCGACGAACTGGGCATTGCCGACGCCGGGGCCGACGATGCGGATGGCCTGGTTGCCGGTCTCCAGCATCATCTGGAACGAGCCGGTGATCGCCTCCCACACCGTCATGTCGCGCAGATCAATGTCATGCTCGATGGCTGTGGGCAGGTTGTCGCTGGCGAGCAGCCGGCGCTGCTGGCCCATCTTGATGGCGACGGCGCGGGCATTGATGCTTTTCAGGATCTCACGCGACAGCGAATCGGGGACCATGCCGAGCGGTGCGGCATCCAGCACCAGCGCCGCCGTGTTGGCCGCCGCGACGCGGTCGTTGAGCCGGTTGACCCAGAAGTTGGCGATGGCAGGCACGTAGAGCAGAACGGCGGCGATCATCACCAGGGGGACGGTGAGCAGCAGCAGCTTGCCGGAGAGCCCGAGCCCGCGCGTTCCGCGAGGCCACATCACTGGCCGGCCCGGCTGATCCGCATCCTGGATCGGCTGGAGGTCTGTCGCTGCCACGAAATTCGCCCCTATTGGCCTGGCTCACGGAGGATGCGACCCGTCCGGGGGCCGGTCAAATTACGGATCGCTAATCTTCGCAGCCCGGATGTAAGCGCAGATATCGCAAGTCGCTACCTCAAGGGTTAAAAACCCCGCACAAACAGCGATATTCACCGGAATCGCGCGCTCATGCGGCGTTGACGAAAACAAGGCGCTCGCTTATAAGCCGGCCAAATTGTCCGCGATGACCCGGTGTGACGCCGGGAGCGGCTCTCTTGGGGCCGAAAAGGGCCCGTTTTGGGCCGCATCTTCCGGACTTTATCATCAATTCTACAGGCAAATTGCCCGGTCAGCGGAGAAAAACCCGTGAAGCGGACTTATCAACCCAGCAAACTGGTGCGCAAGCGCCGTCACGGCTTCCGTGCCCGTCTCGCCACTGCGGGCGGCCGCAAGGTTCTCGCAGCCCGCCGCGCCCGCGGCCGCAAGCGTCTGAGCGCCTGAGCCGGACCCCCTTTTGGGATTTCATCATGGATCGGCTGAGGCAGCGGGCGGATTTCCTCGCCGTTGCCAATGGCGCGCGGGTGAATAGTCCCGCGTTCGTCCTGCAAAGCCTTGACCGAAAAAGCCTTGGCCGCGACGACAGCGGTCCGATCCGGATCGGCTTCACCGTTACAAAAAAGAACGGCAACGCCCCCGAGCGCAATCGCATCCGGCGCCGGCTTCGCGAACTGGTGAAGCGGCTCGATCCGGTGTCGATGCAGCCCCATCATGATTATGTGCTGGTCGGCCGAAGGGACGCGCTTTCGCGCGACTTCGCCACCATGCTCGACGATCTGCGCATAGCGTTTACACGGCCCGCGCGGCATATGGCCAAGGGTCGTGGCCAGAGGCCAGGCCCCGCGACAAGCCGCAAACCGGATTGATGACGAGAGAATGATGACCGACAACCGCAATACCATCCTCGCCGTCATCCTGTCGGGTCTGGTCCTGATCGCCTGGCAGTATTTCTACAACGTGCCGGCGATGGAGAAGCAGCGCGCCCAGCAGCAGACGGCCGAGCTCCAGAAGACCACGCCGCAGCCGTCGGCGTCCGCGACGCCGGGCGCCGCGCCGCAAGCGGGCGGTGCCGCTCAGCCCTCGACGCCGGCCGCGAACCAGGCCCAGCCGGTCGTCGCCCGCGACACCGCGATTGCAGCCAGCCCGCGCGTGAAGATCGAGACACCGCGGCTTGCCGGCAGCATCTCGCTGAAGGGCGGCCGCATCGACGACCTCGCGCTGGTGCAATACCGCGAAACGGTCGATCCGAAGTCGCCGCCGATCTACCTCTACTCGCCCTCGGGCACCGCGGAGCCCTATTACGCCGAGTTCGGCTGGGTGGCGGCGACAGGCGTGACGGCGAAGATGCCGGGCGCGCAGACCGTCTGGCAGCAGGACGGCAGCGGCAGCCTGACGCCTGCCACGCCGGTGGTGTTGAAATGGGACAATGGCGAGGGCCTCACCTTCCGCCGCACCATTGCGGTCGACGACCATTATCTCTTCACCGTCAAGGACGAGGTAAGCAATGTCGGCAACGCGCCGGTCACGCTCTATCCGTTCGCGCTGATCTCGCGCCACGGCGCGCCCCAGGTCTCCGGCTACTACATTCTGCATGAAGGCCTGATCGGCTATCTCGGCGACCACAAGCTGCAGGAATACGCCTACAAGCAGATCGACGAAGCCAAGACGGTCAACTTCAAGGCCACCAATGGCTGGCTCGGCATGACCGACAAGTACTGGGCCTCGGCGCTGCTGCCCGACACCGACGCCCAGCTTCAGGCGCGTTTCTCGTCGAACCCCGTCGGCAACGTCCACACCTACCAGACCGATTATTTGCTCGACCCGGTCACCGTCGCGATCGGCGGCACTGCCACCGCGAATGCGCGTCTGTTCGCCGGTGCCAAGGAAGCCGGCGTCGTCGGCATCAACTTCCCGCTCGCCGGCCTCGGCGGCTACAACAAGGAGCTCGGCCTCAACCATTTCGATCTGTTGATCGACTGGGGCTGGTTCCACTTCATCACCAAGCCGATGTTCCTCGGCCTCGACTTCTTCTACCGCTTCTTCGGCAATTTCGGCGTCTCGATCCTGCTCGTGACCGTGATCGTGAAGCTGTTGTTCTTCCCGCTGGCGAACAAGTCCTACGCCTCGATGGCGAAGATGAAGTCGATCCAGCCGCAGCTTATGGCGCTGAAGGAGCGCTATCCCGACGACAAGGTGAAGCAGCAACAGGAGATGATGGAGATCTACCGCAAGGAGAAGATCAATCCGGTCGCCGGCTGTCTTCCCGTGGTGATCCAGATTCCCGTGTTCTTCTCGCTCTACAAGGTGCTGTTCGTCACCATCGAGATGCGGCACGCGCCGTTCTACGGCTGGATCAAGGACCTCTCGGCGCCGGATCCGACCAACCTGTTCAACCTGTTCGGCCTGATCCCGTTCGACCCGACCACGATTCCCGTCTTCGGCCACTACCTCGCGCTCGGCATCTGGCCGATCATCATGGGCATCACGATGTGGTTCCAGATGAAGCTGAACCCGACGCCGCCGGATCCGACCCAGCAGATGATCTTCAACTGGATGCCGCTGATCTTCACGTTCATGCTGGCGGGCTTCCCGGCGGGCCTCGTGATCTACTGGGCCTGGAACAATCTGCTCTCGGTGCTCCAGCAGAGCTTCATCATGCGCCGCAACGGCGTGAAAGTGGAGCTGTTCGACAATCTCAAGGCGACGTTCGCGAAGAAGGCGACGTAGCTCTCCGGGCAAGGTGCCCGCCGATGTAATGCGGGCACGATGCTTCCAAGTCGTCATGCCCGGGCTTGTCCCGGGCATCCACGTTTTGGAAGCGCGCTCCGCGGCAAGACGTGGATGGCCGGGACAAGCCCGGCCATGACGAAAGGATAGAGCCTTCGCATGACCAACGACGAAGATGCGAAGCTGATCGAGGCCGGGCGAAAGCTGTTCGCGCGCGACTGGCAGTTCATCTGGGCCTCGCCTTCGATTCAAGCACTGCCGCCGATGGCGGGGCTGGAGATCGCCTTTGCCGGGCGCTCCAATGTCGGCAAGTCCAGCCTGATCAACGCGCTCACGGGGCGCAACGCGCTCGCGCGCACCTCGCACACGCCGGGCCGCACCCAGGAGCTGATCTTCTTCGAGGTCCCCGGCAAGTCTGACCTGCGCCTCGTCGACATGCCCGGCTATGGCTATGCCAAGGCGCCGAAGAGCCAGGTCGCGTCCTGGACCGAGCTGATCCACACATTCCTGCTGGGACGCGCCTCCCTCGCGCGCGTCTACGTGCTGATCGACGCGCGGCACGGACTGAAGGACGTCGATCTCGAGGTCCTGAAGACGCTCGACCGCTCCGCCGTCAGCTATCAGATCGTACTGACCAAGACCGACCAGGTGAAGGCCGCAGAGCTGCAGTCGCGCGTCGCCGAGACCGAGGCCGCGCTGGCCAAGCATCCGGCCGCGTTCCCGAATGTGCTCGCGACCTCGTCGCGCAGCTCGACCGGCATGGAGAGCTTGCGCGCCGCGATGGCGAAGCTGCTGGAAGAGCGGACCAAGTAATGACCGCGTTCCGCCTGCTGCTTGGGCTTGCCGGCTTGATGGGCGCCGCCGGCGTTGCGCTGGCTGCTGCCTCTGCCCACGGTGCGGATGCCGGCCGGCTTGCCTCCGCCAGCGCCATGCTGCTGTTTCATGCAACTGCCATACTTGCGCTTGCCGCGGTCGCCTTGCACGCGCGCGGACTTCTGCATGGCGGAATTGGCCTCGTTGCGGCGTTCGGTTTCGTGATCGGCGCAGCATTGTTCGCGGGCGATCTCACCTTGCGGCAATATGCCGGCCATTCGCTGTTTCCCTATGCGGCGCCGACCGGCGGAACGGTGATGATTGCGAGCTGGCTGGCGGTGACGCTGGCGGCGGTGGCGGCGAAGAAATAAGTCTCGTGCCCCGGACGCAGCGCAGCGCTTCAGCGGTGCGCTGCTGAGCCGGGGCCCATGCCGCTTTCTGGGTCCCGGCTCAGCGGCGCGGCACTACGCGCCGCACCGCGTCCGGGACACGAGAGCGGCATGCCAGTCACGCTTTGCGCCGCGCCCGCCAATCGGATAGAACGCAGGCCGCGTTAGTCCCGCCAGCGAGATCCGCCTCATGACCGACATCTCCCCGCTCGACCAGGCCCGCATCCTGTCCGAAGCGCTGCCGCACATGCAGCAGTATGACGAGGAAACCATCGTCATCAAATATGGCGGCCATGCCATGGGCGACGAGGAGACCGCGAAGAACTTCGCCCGCGACATCGTGCTGCTCGAGCAGACCGCGATCAATCCTGTCGTCGTGCACGGCGGCGGGCCGCAGATCGCGACCATGCTCAAGCGCCTCGGCATCCAGTCGGAGTTTGCAGCCGGCCTGCGGATCACCGACGCCGCGACCATCGAGATCGTCGAGATGGTGCTGGCCGGCTCCGTCAACAAGCAGATCGTCGGCTACATCAACGAAGCCGGTGGCAAGGCCGTGGGATTGTCGGGCAAGGACGCCAACATGGTGAAGGCGTCGAAGACGACGCGTACCATCATCGATCCGGACTCGCACATCGAGAAGGCGGTCGATCTCGGCTTCGTCGGCGACCCCGAGAAGGTCGACCTCACGCTGCTCAACCAGCTGATCGGCTACGAGTTGATTCCGGTGCTGGCGCCGCTTGCGACCTCGAAAGAGGGCCAGACGCTGAACGTCAACGCCGACACTTTTGCCGGTGCCGTCGCGGGCGCGCTCAAGGCCAAGCGCCTCTTGCTGCTCACCGACGTGCCGGGCGTGCTCGACAAGTCGAAGAAGCTGATCCCGCAGCTCTCGGTGAAAGATGCACGAAAGCTGATCGCCGACGGCACCATTTCCGGCGGCATGATCCCGAAGGTCGAGACCTGCATCTACGCGCTCGAGCAGGGCGTCGAAGGTGTCGTGATCATCGACGGCAAGATGCAGCACGCGGTGCTGCTCGAGCTGTTCACCAACCAGGGCACGGGAACGCTGATCCACAAGTGAGAGACGAGCGGTCGCAGCGGAAAAAAGTCGTCATGCCCGGGCTTGTCCCGGGCATCCACGACTTTCCGCGCTCGCTGCTGCACGTGGATGGCCGGGTCAAGCCCGGCCATGACGAAGCGAGAGAGCGGCGGCCTCGCCGCTCCTTCCTGTCGCGCTTCCTGATGACGCTCCCCGCCGCGGCGGTCTCGTTCCTGTTCTCCTCCGCGCCGGCCTTTGCCGACCTCAAGATCTGCAATCGCATGTCCTATGTCGTGGAAGCCGCGATCGGCATCGACGACAAGGCGGCGACCGCGACGCGGGGTTGGTTCAGGATCGATCCCGCCAGCTGCCGCGTGGTGGTGCAGGGCACGCTGACCGCCGACCGCATCCTGCTCAATGCCCGCGCGCTCGGCGTCTATGGCGCCTCGCCGATCCCGCAGAACGGCAGCGACATGCTGTGCGTGGCGCAGGACAATTTCGTCATCGCCGCCGCACGGCAATGCCGCAGCGGCCAGACGCAAGTCCCCTTCACCCAGATCACGCCGACGCGGGGCGACGACGGCAACCTCACGGCTTATCTTGCGGAGGATTCCGAGTATGACGACGAGCAGGCACGGCTCGCCGCCATCCAGCGGCTGCTGGTGATCATCGGCTATGACGTCGGCGCGATCGACGGCGTCGACGGACCGAAGACGCAAGGCGCGCTGGCGGCGTTCCTGAAGAGCCGCGGGCTGCCGTCCGACGCCGTGTCGTCGCCGAATTTCTTCAAGACCATGGTCGATGCGACGCAGACCCCGTCCGCGAGCGGCCTGACCTGGTGCAACGACACGCCGCACAAGGTGATGGCGGCAGTCGCCACCGACGACGGCAAGTCGGTGACGAGCCGCGGCTGGTATCGCATCGATCCAAGGACCTGCCTGCATCCCGATGTAACCGGCCAGCCCAGGCAGGTCTTCAGCTTCGCGGAAGCCATCGACGCCGACAATCGCGCGATCAAGCTGAGGGACAAGCCGCTGAACTGGGGCGGCGACAAACAGCTCTGCACCCGCGAGACCAAGTTCGAGACCAACGAGCAGACCGATTGCGCCGCCCGCGGCTTCGCGGCGACGGGTTTTGGCGCGGTGGACATGTCGGGCGGCGGCAAGACGCTGCGCTTTGCGATGCCGTGATGGGTGTTGTGATGCTGTTGCGACAAACTCAACTGTCGTCCCCGCGCACGCGGGGACCCATAACCACGGGGAGTTGTTGCGGCGCAAGCTGCGAACTCCGAGTCTTCGTCAAACCACGCCCCGTGGTTATGGGTCCCGGATCCGCGCTTCGCTTGTCCGGGACGACAGCGGAGAGTGAGCGACGCTCCCGTGTAACGGATCGAGAGTTGGCATGAACCCACCCCGCGCCTTTGCCCATGTCGACACCTGGGTGTTCGACCTCGACAACACGCTCTATCCGCATCACGTCAATCTGTGGCAGCAGGTCGATGCCCGGATCGGGGAGTTCGTCTGCAACTGGCTGAACGTGGCCCCGCTGGAAGCGCGAAAAATCCAGAAGGACTATTACCAGCGCTTCGGCACCACCATGCGCGGCATGATGACCCTTCACGGCGTGCGGGCCGACGACTATCTCGCCTATGTGCACAAGATCGATCACTCGCCGCTGGAGCCGAACCCGGCGCTCGGTGCAGCGATCGCAAAGCTGCCGGGGCGAAAGCTGATTCTGACCAACGGCTCGGTCAGCCATGTCGATGCCGTGCTGGCGCGGCTCGGCTTTGCTTCGCATTTCGACGGCGTGTTCGACATCATCGCGGCCGGCTTCGAGCCGAAGCCGGCGCCGCAGACCTACCGGAAATTTCTCGACGACCATGCGGTCGACCCGGCACGCGCGGCGATGTTCGAGGACCTCGCCCGCAACCTCACCGTCCCGCACGCGCTCGGCATGACCACCGTGCTGGTGGTGCCGGACGGGACGAAAGAGGTGGTGCGCGAGGACTGGGAATTGGAGGGCCGGGACGCCGCCCATGTCGACCACGTCACGGATGATCTGGCGGGGTTCTTGGACAAGCTGTCCCACCCCAAATAGCCGCTGTCCCGGACAAGCGTAAGCGCAGACCGGGACGAGGGCGGAGTATACCTTGACTCCGCCCGTCCAAATCCCGAAAAAGCGCCCAATCCATCAAAATTCCCGTTCTGAAGAGGAAATCCCGATGTCGCTCCAAGCCCTGGAATCCACCATCAACAGCGCCTTCGACGCGCGTGACGGCATCTCGACCTCGACCAGGGGCGAGGTGCGCGAGGCCGTGGACCAGGCGCTGGAGATTCTGGACAAGGGCGAGGCGCGCGTCGCCGAGCGCGAGGCCAGCGGCAAGTGGAAGGTCAATCAATGGCTGAAGAAGGCCGTGCTGCTCTCCTTCCGCCTCAACGACATGGGCGCCATTCCCGGCGGCCCCGGCAAGGCGACGTGGTGGGACAAGGTGCCCTCGAAGTTCGATGGCTGGGGCGAGAACCGCTTTCGTGATGCCGGTTTCCGCGCGGTCCCCGGCTCCATCGTGCGCCGCTCCGCCTTCATTGCCCGCAACGTCGTGCTGATGCCGTCCTTCGTCAATCTCGGCGCCTATGTCGATGAGAGCACCATGATCGACACCTGGTCGACGGTCGGCTCCTGCGCGCAGATCGGCAAGCGCGTGCACATCTCCGGCGGTGTCGGCATCGGCGGCGTGCTCGAGCCGCTGCAGGCCGAGCCCGTCATCATCGAGGACGATTGCTTCATCGGCGCGCGCTCCGAAGTCGCCGAAGGCGTGATCGTGCGCAAGGGCGCGGTGCTGTCGATGGGCGTGTTCCTGGGCGCCTCGACCAAGATCGTCGACCGCGAGACCGGCGAAATCTTCATCGGTGAAGTGCCGGAATATTCGGTCGTCGTTCCCGGCGCGCTGCCCGGCAAGCCCATGAAGAACGGCCAGATCGGCCCGAGCACCGCCTGCGCCGTGATCGTCAAGCGCGTCGACGAGCGCACGCGCTCGAAGACCAGCATCAACGAACTGCTGCGGGATTGATCTGAGCCGCGAACCATGATCCACCACCGTCACCCTGAGGTGGCCGCTCCTTCAGCGGCCCTCGAAGGGCGACGGCCCGGCTACATCCCGACCGTTCATCCTTCGAGGCTCGCTGCGCGAGCGCCTCAGGATGACGGGTCTGACAGGGCTCGAACCCCGCCTTCAGTTCAAGCGACCAATTTCCGGGCGGCTCCTCCCGCCCGGAGCCTTTCGGATGGACTGGACCTGGTATCTCCTCCGCTTCGACGGCCGCATCAACCGCGCCCTGCTGTGGCAGGCGTTGCTGATCGTCGCATTGCTGGCGGGCTTGCTCGGGCTGATCGGTCAGGCAATCCACGTCCTCAACGGCCAGAGAATGTTCACCTCCACCCTTACGCTCGATTTCGACTTCGGCCTCGACGACCTCTTCAAGCTGGTCGATCCCCGGGCCTATCGCTCGCTGGCATCTTTTGATCGCACGGATCTGATCCTGAAGGCGTTCGGCCTGGCGCTGTTCTCCTGGATTTTCCTGGCAACCGCGATCAAGCGGCTGCACGATCGCGACAGGAGCGGCTGGTGGATCGTTGCGTTCTTCGTCGTGCCGGGCGTGTTCAGTCAGTTCTCGGACCTGCTGCCCGACTCGCATTGGACGCTTCCGTTCGGCCTTGCCGCTTCGATCCTGTGGTTGTGGGGGGTCGTGGACATGTTCTGCGTGCCCGGCACGTCAGGCCACAACCGATTTGGTCCCGATCCGCTCGCCGAGATCGAGGACGCCTCGACCCCGTCCGCTGCGAAAGGCTGGGACCAGAGCCGCGAGATCGAATTTGTCCCGCCCAGTGCTAGCCCGCCCGGCGGCATGCATGTTAAGCGAGACGCATGACCGATGCTCTCTCCATTGCCCGCGATCTGATCCGCTGCCCCTCGGTGACCCCGGCCGATGCCGGCGCGCTGGGAGTGCTCGAAAGGGCTCTCACTGAAGCCGGCTTCATATGCCACCGTGTGACGTTCTCGGAGCCTGGCACCGCCGACGTCGACAATTTCTATGCGCGGATCGGCGCTGAGGGGCCGCACATCACCTTTGCCGGCCATACCGACGTGGTGCCGCCGGGCGACGAGAGCGCCTGGAGCGTCGGTGCGTTCTCCGGCGAGGTGAAGGACGGTTTTCTGCACGGCCGCGGCGCGGTCGACATGAAGGGCGGCATCGCCTGCTCGGTTGCCGCGGTGCTGGAGCATCTCGCTGCCAATGGCGGCAAGCCGCGCGCGGACGGCAAGGGCTCGGTCTCGTTCCTGATCACCGGCGACGAGGAAGACGTCTCCATCAACGGCACCATCAAGCTGCTCAAATGGGCGGCCGAGCGCGGCGAAAAATTCGACCATTGCGTGCTGGGCGAGCCCTCCAATGTCGAGACGCTCGGCGACACCATCAAGGTCGGCCGCCGCGGCTCGCAATCCGGCACGCTGTATGTCGACGGCGTGCAGGGCCACGTCGCCTATCCGCATCGTGCCGCCAATCCGGTGCCTGACATTTCGCGGCTGATCGTGGCGATGTCCGACGAGCCGCTCGATCACGGCAGCGCGCAATTCCAGGCCTCCAACCTCGAATTTACCTCGGTGGACGTCGGCAACAAGGCCAGCAACGTCATTCCCGGCGAGGCTCGCGCCAAGTTCAATATCCGCTACAACGACAATCACACGCAAGCGAGCCTGCGCGAGCTGGTCGAGACGCGCCTCGCAAAAGCCTGCGGCAACCGCATCCGCGCCCGCATCGTCTGGGATCCCTCGAACTCCAACGTGTTCGTGACCAAGCCCGGCCCGTTCACCGATCTCGCGGTCTCGGCGATCGAGGAGGTGACGGGGAGGAAGCCGGAGCTGTCGACCTCAGGCGGCACTTCGGATGCGCGATTCATCTCGAGCTATTGCCCGGTGATCGAGTTCGGCCTGGTCGGCCAGACCATGCACCAGGTGGACGAGCGTGTGCCGGTGGAGGATCTGGAGAAGCTGACGAGGGTGTATCGCGGGATTTTGCAGAGGTATTTTGCGTGAGGCTCCGTTATCGCCAAAACCTCCGCTGTCATCGCCCGGCTTGACCGGGCGGTCCAGTAATCCGAGACAGCAGTGATCGAGCCGAGAAGCTGCGGCGTACTGCATTCCCCGCCTTCGCGGGGAATGACAGTGGTGAACGTGGCGAGAGTTTCTCGCCTCTCACCTCAATAATCCACCCTCATCAGATACAGCCCGTCCGGCGGGGCGACGATGCCGCAGGCGGCGCGGTTGCGGGCTGCGAGGGCTGCAGAGAGATCGTCGGCGGTCCAGCGTCCCTCGCCGACCCAGACCAGCGACCCCACCATCGAGCGCACCTGGCTGTGCAGGAACGAGCGCGCCGAGGTGATGATCGTGATCTCGCGGCCGTCGCGCATCACGTCGAGCTGGTCGAGCGTTTTCTCCGGCGATTTCGCCTGGCATTCGGTGTCGCGGAAGGTCGTGAAATCGTGCTTGCCGAGCAGCCGCTGCGCGGCGGCATGCATCGCCTCGGTGTCGAGCTTGCGCGGCACGCGCCAGGCGTGGCCGATATCGAGCGCGAGATTGGCGCGGGTGTTGACGATGCGGTAGCGGTAATGGCGTTTCGTCGCCGAAAAGCGCGCCTCGAAAGTATCGGGAACGATCTCGGCTTCGAGAACCGCAATCGGATGCGGGCGCAGATGTGCGTTGAGCCCATCGCGAAATCGCCCGGGCGGGAACTGCTTCCCGATGTCGACATGCGCGACCTGGCCGCGCGCATGCACGCCGGCATCGGTGCGGCCGGCGCCGTGCACCCGCGCATCTGTGCCAATCATCGCCTTCACCGCCGCCTCCAGCGCCCCCTGCACCGAGGGCAGCGTCTCCTGCACCTGCCAGCCGAAGAACGGCGCGCCGTCATATTCGATGGTGAGCTTGTAGCGGGGCATCAGGCCAGCCGCATCGGCGGCTTGACGGGCACGCCGCGCAAAAACTCCACAGCCTGCATCCGCGCCTTGCCTTCGCGTTGCAGCTCGAGGATACGGATCGCGCCCTCGCCGCAGGCAATGGTGAGCTGCTCGTCGAGCACCTCGCCCGGCGCGCCCGAACCCTTCGCCAATTCGCAGCGCAGGATTTTCACGCGCGCATTCTCAAGCTCTGCCCACGCGCCGGGGAACGGCGACAGGCCGTGGATATGGCGCAGCACCTCATGCGCCGGCTTGCTCCAGTCGATGCGCGCCTCGGCCTTGTCGATCTTGGCGGCATAGGTGACGCCATCTTCGCTCTGCTTCTTGAGCTGGAGCCCACCGCGGTCGAGCGCGGCCATCGCACGCACCATCAAATCGGCACCCAAGCGCGAGAGGCGATCGTGCAGATCGACCGCTGTCATGGTGTCGGTGATCGGAAGGCGCTCGGCCATGGCGACGTCGCCGGTGTCGAGGCCAACGTCCATCTTCATCACCATGACGCCGCTCTCGGCGTCACCGGCCATGATCGCGCGGTTGATGGGGGCAGCGCCACGCCAGCGCGGCAGCAGCGAAGCGTGCAGATTGTAGCAGCCGAGCTTCGGCGCATCGAGGATCGCCTGCGGCAGGATCATGCCATAGGCGACGACGACGGCGGCATCGGCATCGAACGCGCGGAACTCTTGCAGCGCCTCCTCTGTCTTCAGCGTCTTCGGCGTCAGCATGGGAACGCCGAGCTTTCGCGCCGCCTCCTCGACCGGCGTCGGCTGCAATTGCAGCCCGCGCCGCCCGCCCGGCTTCGGCGCGCGGGTGTAGACCGCCACGATCTCATGGCCGTGCGCGACCAGCTCGAGCAGCGTCGGCACGGAGAAATCGGGCGTGCCCATGAAGATCAGGCGGAGGGGCATGTGGCGAGACAATCCTCGGAAACGAGCAACGTACTCGTCATGGCCGGGCTTGTCCCGGCCATCCACGTTCTTCCTGCTTGCGGCGGCAAAGAACGTGGACGCCCGACACGTTAGCTTAAAGACGCGCTCTGCGCTTTCGGCCGGGCATGACGGCGGAGGGCGTGGCTACTCCGCCCGCTTGGCGGCTTTCTCGAACTTCTTGATCACGCGATCGCGCTTGAGCTTCGACAGATAGTCGACGAACAGGACGCCGTTGAGATGGTCGATCTCGTGCTGGATGCAGGTGGCATAGAGGCCTTCGGCGTCCTCCTCGTGCACCTTGCCGTCCAGATCCGTGAAGCGCACGCGCACCTTGGCGGGCCGTTCGACCTCCTCGTAATATTCGGGGATCGACAGGCAGCCTTCCTCGTAGACCGACAGGTCCTCGGAGGAGGCGATGATTTCAGGATTGATGAAGACGCGCGGAAGCGGCTTGGTCTCGCCGTTCTCGTCGCGCTTGGCGAGATCCATGGTGATCAGCCGCAAGGGCTGCGCGACCTGGATCGCCGCCAGCCCGATGCCGGGTGCGTCATACATGGTCTCGAACATGTCGTCGGCAAGCTTGCGGATCTCGGCCGTGACCTTCTCGATCGGCTTGGAGACCAGACGCAGCTGCTTGTCGGGCAGGATGATGATTTCTCTGAGGGCCATGGCGGCGATTTAAGCCGCGCGCCGGATGCGGTCAATGCGGCGGGGAACCCCGTTAACCCTCCGCTAACCATAAAACTTCGGGTTTCGTTAACCATAAAAATTAACGGGGCATTTACCGGAAATGTTCGCTATTCGTTCGTGCGTCCCGCCGAATCGGCTAGAAGGGCAGGCATGAACGAGATCATTTTCGTCGCCGGCGACTGGCCGGTACGCACCATCGATGCACTGATCGGCTTCGGCGCCCTCGTCCTGATCCTGCTGGTGGCGATTGCGGTGGTGATCGCGCGATCGGGGCGGCGCGGCGCGGAACTCGCGATGGCGAATGCCATCCGCGCCGACGAGCTCGAGGAGCGCCTCAGCCAGGTGCTGCACGCCCAGAGCGAGGCCGCCGGCCGCGCCGACGCCATGACCCAGGCATTGGCCGGCCGCCAGGCCGAGATGGCCCGCGCGGTCAACGAGCGGCTGGATTCTGTGACCCACCGCGTCGGCCAGTCCATGGAACACTCGACCCGCAACACCATGGACAGCCTGCGCGCGCTGCACGAGCGGCTCGGCATCATCGACAGCGCCCACAAGAACCTCACCGACCTCACCACCCAGGTGACCACCTTGCGCGACGTGCTCGCCAACAAGCAGTCGCGCGGCGCCTTCGGCCAAGCGCGGATGGAGGCGATCGTCCAGGACGGACTGCCGAAGGGGGCGTACGAGTTCCAGTTCACGCTCTCGACCGGCAAGCGACCCGACTGCGTGGTGTTCCTGCCCGACCAGCGCCCGCTCTGCATCGACGCAAAATTTCCGCTGGAGGCGATGACCGCGCTGCACGACGCCCGCAGCGACGAGGAGAAGCGGATCGCCACGCAGCGGCTGCGCGGCGACGTCATGAAGCATGTCAGCGACATCGCGGAAAAATATCTCGTCGCCGGCGAGACCCAGGAGATGGCGCTGATGTTCGTGCCGTCGGAATCGGTCTACGCCGAGATTCATGACGGCTTTGACGACGTGATCCAGAAGGCCTATCGCGCCCGCGTCGTACTGGTGTCGCCGTCATTGCTGATGCTGGCGATCCAGGTGATGCAGCAGATCATGAAGGACGCGCGCATGCGCGACGCCGCCGATCTGATCCAAACCGAGGTGATCAAGCTCGGCGACGATCTCGGCCGCCTGCGCGACCGCGTGCTCAAATTGCAGAAGCACTTTGCCGACGCCAACGAGGACGTGCGGCAAATCCTGATCTCGGCCGACAAGATCGAGAAGCGCGCCGGCCGCATCGAGGAGCTCGATTTCAGCAAGACCGATGCACCCGAAGCCCCGCATCTGGTGGCGACCGGTGCGGCAGAGCTGTTCCCGCGGAAGCTTCAGGCGGGGGAATGACTTGTTCGAGACTGCGGCCGCAATCTCGGCTGTCGTCGTCCGGCTTGACCGGGCGACCCAGTATTCCAGAGACCCCAAATGGGAACGCGCAGCTATTACGTCTACATACTCGCCAGCAAAATCGGCGGCACCCTCTATATCGGCGTGACTAACGATCTCATCCGCCGGGTAGCGGAACACAAATCAAAGCTGATTGAGAGCTTCACAGAGCAGTACGACGTCGTCAGGCTCGTCTACTTCGAGCAGTTCGATGATCCCGAGAACGCGATCAAGCGCGAGAAGCGACTCAAGAAATGGAAGCGAGCATGGAAGATCGCGCTGATTGAGAAAGACAATCCGGATTGGAACGATCTTTATCCGGAGATAGCAGGTCCCCCATAAGCCCTGCCTCTGGAATACTGGGTCGCCCGATCAAGCCGGGCGACGACACCTCCCTCGCCGCCCCCAGAATCTGCTAACACCACCCCATGACCGCACCCGACGCGACGTCCCCCGCCACCAGCTCCGCCGCTGCGACCTCCTGGCGTGACAGCCTTGCCGTTTACCTGCAACCGCGGGTGCTGATCGTGCTGTTCCTCGGCTTCTCGTCCGGACTGCCGCTGGCGCTGTCGGGATCGACGCTGCTGGTGTGGATGCGGGAATCCGGCGTCGATCTCGGCACCATCGGGCTGTTCGCGCTGGTCGGCACGCCCTACACGCTGAAATTCCTGTGGGCTCCGCTGGTGGATGCGCTCCATGTGCCGCTGTTCACCCGCGCCTTCGGCCGCCGCCGCGGCTGGCTGCTGTTCTCGCAACTGCTGCTGATCGTCGCGATCCTGCTGCTGGCGCTGACCGATCCGGCGCGCTCGCCGTTCTACGTGGCGCTCGGCGCGCTGCTGGTCGCAACGGCGTCGTCGACGCAGGACATCGTGGTCGACGCCTTCCGCGTCGAGAGCTTGCCCGAGAGCGAGCAGGCCGCCGGCATGGCGTCCTATGTCGCGGCCTATCGCATCGGTATGCTGGTCTCGACCGCGGGCGCGCTGTTCATCGTCTCCGGCTTCGAGGGCACCGGCATTGCGCGCACGTCGGCCTGGATGTGGGGCTATGTCGTGATGGCGGCCATGGTGCTGATCGGAACGATCACGGCGCTGGCCGCGACCGAGCCCGAACAATCGGCGCGGGCCGAGGCGGCGACGAAAGCCGAGACGGCGTTCGCACGCGTGCTGCACGCCGCGATCGGCGCATTCTCTGAATTCCTGTCGCGCAAGGACGCGCTCGCGGCGCTGGCCTTCGTGGTGCTGTTCAAGTTCACCGACGCGTTCTCCGGCACCATGACGGCGCCGTTCGTGATCGATCTCGGCTTCTCCCGCAACGATTATGCGGCGATCGTGAAGGGCGTCGGGCTTGCCGCCACGTTGATCGGCGGCTTCGCCGGCGGGTTCGTGGCACGGCGCTATTCGCTTTCGACCAGCCTCTGGATCGGCGGCGTGGTGCAGGCGCTGGCCAATCTCTCCTTCTCCTGGCTGGCCTTCATCGGCACCAGCCAATGGGCGCTCGCCTTCGCCATCACAGCTGAGAACTTCACCAGCGCGATCGGCACCGTGATCTTCGTCGCCTATCTCTCCGCGCTGTGCCAGAACCCGCTGCATACGGCGACTCAATATGCGCTGCTCACCGCGCTCGCGGCCGTGGGGCGCACGTATCTGTCGTCGGTGGCCGGCTACGTCGCCAAGGCGACCGGCTGGCCGCTGTTCTTCGTGATCTGCGTGCTGGTGGCAGTGCCGAGCCTGATGTTGCTCAGCTGGCTGCAGAAGCGCGGACACTTTGAAGTGCTGGGACCGGTAAGGGTATAGCGTAGCGCTCGCTGTCATGCCCCGCGAAAGCGGGGCATCCAGTATTCCAGAGACAGTTGTGATCGACCGAGAAGCCGCGGCGTACTGGGTCGCCCGGTCAAGCCGGGCGACGACACCGCAATTGTGGAGAACGCGTCGCGCCCCACTACTGCTTCCTGATGATGCTCCACTTCGTGATCACAGCTTCGCTCATCTGGCCGGGATCACTGGCGCAGGCGACCTCATCGACCTTGACCGAGATCTCCTTGCCGGCGAAGGTCTTCAACTGCGCGGCCTGGGCGTCGCCGCTGGGGACGAGCTGGAACGTCTCGGGGCCGGTCTCGAGATTGCACAGCCCGTTCGGCGGCGGCAGGCGGCGCGGCTCCGAGGTGATCTGGTAGGTCGCAACCTTCTTGCCGCCGTTCTTGGCGTCGCGCACTTTCATCGCGTTCAGCTCGCCCGAGAGCACGTCGCCGGTGTTGATCGGCTTGCCGGGCTTCGGCGGCGGCGCCGCGTCATCGCCCTGCTGCGCGGAGATGGCCGGGGTCGCCAGCATCATCATGGTCGCAACCAAAGCCAATCGAGTGGCGAAAAGTTTCGTCATGTCGTCCGTTCCGTAAGTCTGTAGGAGTGCTAGAACAAGGTCCGCTGCCGCATCGCGGCCGATAGCGTACCTTCATCGAGATAATCAAGCTCGCCGCCGACAGGCACACCATGGGCCAGCCGGGTTACTTTTACGTTGGCGTCCTGGAGCAGGTCGGTGATGTAATGCGCCGTGGTCTGGCCGTCCACCGTCGCATTCAGCGCCAGGATGATTTCCTGCACCTGCGGATCATGCGCGCGCGCCACCAGCGTATCGATGGTGAGATCCTGCGGGCCGACGCCGTCGAGCGGCGACAACGTCGCGCCCAGCACGTGATAGCGCCCTTGGGTGGCATTGGCCCGCTCCAGCGCCCAGAGGTCGGCGACATCGGCGACGACGACGATGATCGAGGGATCGCGGCGCGGGTCGGTGCAGACGGTGCAGGGATTTTGCGTGTCGATATTGCCGCAGGTCTTGCAGACCTGAACCTTCTCGAGCGCAACCTGCAAGGCGCCGGACAGCGGCATCATCAGCGCCTCGCGCTTCTTGATCAGATGCAGGGCCGCGCGCCGCGCGGAGCGCGGACCGAGGCCCGGCAGCCGCGCGAGGAGCTGAACCAGCCGCTCGATCTCGGGACCTGCAACCGCGCCCATCTTATTGGCCGAACAGCCCCGGCGGCAGGCCGAGCCCGCCGGTGAGCGACTGCATCTTTTCCTGCACCGCCGTCTCCGCCTTGCGGCGGGCGTCACCGAGCGCAGTGACGAGCAGGTCCTCGAGCACCTCGCGCTCTTCGGCCTTCATCAGCGAGGGATCGATCTTGATGCCCTTGACGTCCATCTTCGCGGTCATGCGCACGGCGACGAGGCCGCCGCCGGAGATGCCTTCGACTTCCACATTGGCAAGCGCATCCTGCATCTCCTGCATCTTGGATTGCAGCTGTGCCGCCTGCTTCATCATGCCGAGAAAATCAGCCATGGGTGTTCGTCCTTGGAAAGATCGGCTCTAGAGATCGTCGTCGGCGTCGGAACCGTCGGGCGGATCGTCACTGCCATAGTCGGCGTTAATATTGGATTCCGGCGTCTCGGGGGCAAGCTTTCGAACCTCGACGACCTTCGCGCCGGGGAAGCGCGACAGCACCTCCTGCACGCGCGGATCGGCTTCGGCGGAGCGGGCATGTTCCTGCTTGGCCGCCTGGTTTACCGAGCGCAGTGTCGGCTGACCCTGCTCGTTGGAGACGATCACGGTCCAGCGCCGGCCGGTCCACAGCTCGAACTTGCGTGCGAGCTCGGAGATCATGGTCTTGGAGGCGTTGGGCTCGAGCGCGACTTCCAGCCGGCCCTCCTCGAAACGCACGAGGCGCATGTCGCCTTCGAGCGCCCCCTTGGTCATGAGGTCGCGCTTCTGGCCGGCGAGCGCGACGAGCTGGGTGAAGCTGGTGATGCGCAGCTGCGGCGCTGTGGCTTGCGGATCCGGCGCCGGTGCCGCCATCTGCGGCCGGGCAGCGCCACCGCCGAACGAGGACGGCGACGAATTCGGCATGCGAACCGGGGCCGCAGAGGCAATCGGCGCGGCCGGCGCGCTGCTGCGCGCCGCACTTCCGCCGTTCACGACCGGCGAGCCGCCGCCGTTCTGCTCCAGCATCCTGAGCGCTTCGTCCGGCGTCGGCAGGTCGGCGACATAGGCGATGCGCACCAGCACCATCTCGGCGGCCGCGGCGGGGCGGGTCGCGGCCTGCACCTCGGTGATGCCCTTGAGCAGCATCTGCCACATCCGCGACAGCACGCGCATCGAGATCTTCGCGGCGAACTCGCGTGCGCGCACCCGTTCGGTCTCGCCATAGGCGACGTTGTCGGCCGTCGCTGGCACGATCTTCACGCGGGTGACGAAATTGACGAACTCGGCAAGATCCGAGAGCACGACGATCGGGTCGGCGCCGACATCGTACTGGTCGCGGAACTCCTTGAAGGCGGCCGCGATGTCGCCGCGCGCCAGCGAATCGAACAGGTCGATGACGCGGGTGCGATCGGCGAGCCCCAGCATTTGCCTGATGGCATCGGCCTTCACCGCGCCGGCCGCATGCGCGATCGCCTGGTCGAGCAGCGACAGCGAATCGCGCACGGAGCCTTCCGCGGCGCGCGCGATGATGCCGAGCGCTTCCGGCTCGATCTCGACGCTTTCCTTGGCAGCGACATTGGCGAGATGCTTCATCAGCACGTCGGCCTCGACCCGGCGCAGGTCGAAACGCTGGCAGCGCGATAGTACCGTAACCGGAACCTTGCGAATCTCGGTGGTCGCGAACACGAATTTGGCGTGCTCCGGCGGTTCCTCCAGCGTCTTCAGGAAGGCGTTGAACGCCGCCGTCGACAGCATGTGGACTTCGTCGATGATATAGACCTTGTAGCGGGCGCTGGCCGGCGCGTAGCGCACGCTGTCATTGATCTGGCGGACGTCGTCAACGCCGGTATGCGAGGCGGCATCCATCTCCAGGATGTCCATGTGCCGGCTTTCCATGATCGCCTGGCAATGCACGCCGAGGGTCGGCATGTGGATGGTCGGGCCCTTCACCGAACCGTCCGGCATCTCGTAGTTGAGCGCACGGGCGAGGATGCGCGCGGTGGTGGTCTTGCCGACGCCGCGGACACCGGTGAGAATCCAAGCCTGCGGAATCCGCCCGGTCTCGAACGCATTGGAAACAGTGCGGACCACGGCCTCCTGGCCGATCAGATCGTCAAAGCTGGAGGGGCGGTATTTGCGCGCCAGCACCCGGTAAGGCGCGTTGCCAGCCTGGCTGGCGCTGTCAGGATTGGGAGGGGCGCCGGCGTCGGTCATCGGTCGATCCGCAATGAAATGTCTTTCGGCCGGCGTTTGCGGACAGGAGCGCGCTGGCGGCTTGAGCCGCCGGCGCAATTCGCTCGAAAAAACAGGTAGGAGACTGACGAGCGACCCGATCCGGACCTCGTTAGGGCTGCTTCCTTCCGGACCTGACCCGGTTGGCGAGTGGCTCGTCCACCGCCAATCTCCCGGTCCCTATTTGGGGCCAAAAGGGCGGGAAAGCAAGCGGGGATCGCCTTGAACGGGTTGGGTTTGCCCAGCATCCGGGCAATTCCCGGCCTGCCCAGCCGACAGGCTGTGCTTTCTCTGCCAGAGACGCCTTGGTAAGAACGCTTGACGGAACTCATCCAACCAGAAAAGCGATTGATCCCAATGGTTACACGTCGTGATGTTGCATCGATAGTCGGACTTGGCGCCATCGGCGCGATGGCTGCGGCCACGCTGGCCTCCCCGGCCGTGGCGCAGACCGCTGCCGATCCCAACGAATCGACCTTCGCCCGCATCCGCCGGACCAAGAAGATGCGGATCGGCGCGGTCGGCGGCGGCGCACCCTACTACATGAAGGATCTCGCCAGCGGCCAGTGGAAGGGCTTTTACGTCGACATCGCCAAGGGGCTCGCCGACGACATGGAGGCCGAGCTCGAGATCACCGAGACCACCTGGGGCAATTCGGTGCTCGATCTGCAGTCCAACAAGATCGACATCTTCTTCGGCCTCAACCCGACCCCGAAGCGCGCGCTGGTGATCGACTTCTCGGTGCCGGTCTTCAACAACGCCTTCGGCATCCTGTGCAAGAAGGACTTCAAGCCGAAGAGCTGGGCCGAACTGAACTCGCCCGATGTCAAGATCGCCGTCGACCAGGGCTCCTCGCACGACCAGGTCGTCAGCCGCCTGACGCCGAAGGCGCAGATCACCCGGCTGAAGACCGCGGACGATGCCACCGCCGCGCTCCAGACCGGCCGTGTCGACGCGCAGTGCCTGATCACGATGCTGTCGCTGACGGTGCTGAAGAAGAATCCCTCGCTCGGCCAGTTCGTGCTGCCGACGCCGATTTTCGCGACGACGTCGAATGCCGGCTTCCGCCGCGAGACCGACAAGACCTGGCGCGACTTCGTCAACACCTGGATCGACTTCAACAAGGGTCTCGGCTTCATCCGCAACGCGATCATCACCAACATGGAGCTGGTGGGCGTGACCGAAGCGGACATCCCGCCGGGCGTTTCGTTGTAAATTTCACGGTGTCATTCCGGGGCGCCCGAAGGGCAAACCCGGAATCTCGAGGTTCCGGGTTCGATGCTTCGCATCGCCCCGGAACGACAATGCCAGCGGTCAAGGCGTACGACGAGTTAAGCACGCATGTATCAGTGGGACTTCGGCATCCTCTGGAGCTATCGCTGGCTCTTTCTCAACGGGCTCGGCGTCACCGTCGGCTTCACCGTGGTCATCGTGGTGCTCGGCCTCGTGTTCGGCCTGTTCGGGGCGTTCGGCAGCCTGTCGCGTTTCAAGGTGGTGCGGCTCATCGCCCTCACCTTCATCGAGGCGTTCCGCTGCACGCCGATCCTGGTGCAGCTGATCTGGTTCTATTACGCGCTGCCGATCCTCGCCGGCGTCGAGATGACGCCGATCACGGCCTCGGCGCTGGCGCTCTCGCTCTATGGCGGCTCGTTCTATTCGGAGATCATCCGCGGCGGCATCATCTCGATCGACCGTGGTCAGTCGGAAGCCGGCGCCGCGCTCGGCATGACTCCTAGCCAGTCGATGCGGCGAATCGTGCTGCCGCAGGCGATCACGCGCATGATCCCGGCGCTGATGAACCAGTCGATCATCCAGTTCAAGAACACCTCGCTGGTCTCGGTGCTGGCGGTGCCTGACCTCGTCTATCAAAGCCAGGTCGCCGCCCATGACAGCTACCGGCCGCTGGAAACCTACACCGCGGTCGCAGTCGCCTATGCGGCGATCCTGATTCCGCTCACCATTATCGTCCGCCGCGGTGAAAAGCGACTGGCGGTCAGCGAATGAACGACACGTCAAAAATCGAGATTCGCAGCCTTCGCAAGAGCTTTGGCAGCAACGAGGTCCTGAAGAACATCAGCCTCGACGTCGCCAAGGGCGGCGTCGTGGCGCTGATCGGGCCGTCCGGCTCGGGCAAATCGACGCTGCTCCGCTGCATCAACCTGCTGGTGACGCCTGATGGCGGTAGCGTTAGGGTCGGCGATATAAGCTTCCAGTTCGGCGAAGGCGCGAATCTGCCCGACGTCAAGACTCTCGCAAGATTCCGCGCCACCACCGGCATGGTGTTTCAGCATTTCAATCTGTTCCCGCACATGACGACGCTCCAGAACGTGATGGAGGGGCCGGTCACGGTGCGGCGCATGGCCAGGGCCGACGCCGAGACGCTCGCGCGCGCGCAACTTGCGAAGGTGGGCCTCGCCGAGAAGGCCGACCAGTATCCCGCGACGCTCTCCGGCGGGCAGAAGCAGCGCGTCGCGATCGCACGCGCGCTCGCGATGGAGCCTGATGTCATGCTGTTCGACGAGGCCACGTCCGCGCTCGATCCCGAGCTCGTCGGCGAAGTCCTCGCCGTGATCCAGCAGCTGGCCGCCGAAGGCATGACCATGGTGATCGTGACCCACGAGATCGCCTTCGCCCGCGAGGTCGCCGATCGCCTCATCTTCATGCGCGACGGAATCGTCGTCGAGGAAGGCCCGGCGCGGCAGGTGATCGACCATCCGAGGGAAGCCGCCACACGCGCCTTCCTCAGCCATTTCCACCGCACCGGCGCATTGCCGCCGGCCACAACGGCTTCATAATGTCCGATATCGATCGCGTTTATCTCGTCACCGGTGCCGCCAGCGGCATCGGCCGCGCCACCGCAAAACTGCTCGCAGCCCCCGGCGTCGGGCTCGTGCTGCATACCCGATCGAACGAAGACGGACTCAAGGCGACCGCGACGGAAGCCAAAGCAAGCGGTGCTGCTGTTGCAACATGCCTCGGCGATCTCGCTAATGAAGTGGCCCTGACGCTTGCTTGCGCGACCGCCCATCTCGATTTTGGCCGGCTTGACGGATTGATCCTGATCGGAGGTCACGCCCGGCGCGGCAGTGCGATCGGCACGCCCGCGGATCAATTCCTGCAGGCGATGGACGAATCGGCCCTCGCCTTCACACGTTTCGTCAAGCTTGCTCTTCCGCAGCTGCGTGCGGGACGAGATGCGCGGATCGTGGCGGTGTCGTCGTTCGTGGCGCATGCGATCCGTCCCGAATTCGCGCCCTTCGCCGCGACGGCTGCGAGCCGTTCCGCGCTCGAAGCGCTGGTACGGCTCACCGCCATCGAGCTCGCCAGGGAGGGCATCACCGTCAACGCAGTTGCGCCGGGCCTCATCGTCAAGGACAAGCCCAGCGAAAGCCGGCTGTCGCCCGAGCAGATCGCCGCGACCGAGGCGCTGATCCCGATGAACCGGCGCGGGCGCCCGGAGGAAGTCGCCGAGATCATCGCCTTCCTGGCATCACCAAAAGCGTCCTACGTCACCGGCCAGGTCTGGCACGTCAATGGAGGCCTAACATGACCGAAGCGACCGTCGAACGTCTCAGGCTGTTCTTGATCGAGAGCCCGATCAAGATGGCGCGCCTGCAGGGCGTCGGCAACGTCAAGGGCACGGTGAAGCGCGTGCTGCTCGAGCTCACCGCAAGCGACGGCGTCGTCGGCTGGGGCGAAGCCGCACCCTGGGAAGTGTTCACGGGAACGCCGGAGGCCGCGTTCTCCGCGCTCGATATCTATCTGCGCCCCATCGTGCTCGCCAAGCCGGTCCGCCGCATTCGCGCGCTGATGGCGGAGCTCGACCGTGCGCTGGTCGGCCATGCCGAGGCCAAGGTCGCGATCGAGATGGCGCTGCTCGACATCGTCGGCAAGTCGTCGGGACTTTCGGTTGCTGACCTGCTCGGCGGCCGCGTGCGCGATACCATCCCGCTGTCGTTCTCGATTGCCGATCCCGATTTCGCCGCCGATCTGGAGCGCATGCGGAAAATGGTTCCGGACGGCAACGTCATCTACAAGATCAAGACCGGCGTAAAATCGCATCGCGAGGACCTCGATCATCTCGAAGTGATCCGCAAAGAATTCGGCGACACGGTCGATCTGCGCGTCGACTACAACCAGGCGCTGGCGCCGTTCGGCGCGATCAAGATCTTGCGCGATGTCGAAGAATTCGCGCCGACCTTCATCGAGCAGCCGGTGCCGCGCAAATTTCTCGACGTAATGGCGCAGCTCACCGCGGCGCTGGAAACGCCCGTGCTCGCCGACGAAAGCTGCTTCGATCGCCGCGACATGATGGAGGTGGTGCGCCGCGAGGCGGCGGATGCCGTCTCGATCAAGCTGATGAAGGCCGGCGGCCTGTTCGAGGCGCAGGCGATCATGGCCATCGCCGACATCGCCGGCCTGCCCGGCTATGGCGGCACGCTGTGGGAGGGCGGCATCGGGCTTGCGGCCGGCACGCAGCTGATCGCGGCGACGCCCGGCATCTCGCTCGGCTGCGAATTCTACATGCCGCATCACGTGCTGACCGAGGACGTACTGGAAGAACGCGTCGCCAACCGCGCGGGTCATGTCGTGGTGCCGGATGGTCCGGGCCTCGGCATCCGCGTCAGCGAAGCCTCGGTCCGCACCAATGCACGCGTGCTGGCGGAGGCGTAATTACGTCATTCCGAGGCGGGCGCCTTGGGCGCGCTTGTCCAGGGCGACGATCGCGTATGCAGCGGCAGGGGAGCGCCATCCTTCCCCTCGCAGACTCCGTATCGTATGGTCCGGCCAAATAGGCCCGAACCCATCGGGCCATCCGGAAACGCAGATGTCTGATCCCGCCTGGTTGCTGCACTCCCGCCTGAAAGAGGACACCATCGACATCGGCGATTTGCCGCTGTCGAAGGTGCTGGTCATCAAGGACGCGCATTATCCCTGGCTGCTGCTGGTGCCGCGGCGGCCCGACGCGGTCGAGATCATCGATCTCGACGAGGTCCAGCAGGCGCAGCTGATGACCGAGATCTCCCGCGTCTCGCGCGCGCTGAAGGAGATCACCAGTTGCGACAAGCTCAACGTTGCCGCGCTCGGGAACCTGGTGCCGCAGCTTCACGTCCACATCATCGCGCGCCGCACCAGTGACGCCGCATGGCCGCGCCCGGTCTGGGGCGTGATGCAACCCTTGGCGCACGACGCCACCGAGGTGCAGAATTTCATCAGCGCGCTTCGCCGCAAGATCTGGTTGGGTTGAAGGAACAAGAATGTCAGCATTCGACTCGTTTCCGCTGGGACAGCCGGCCTTCGTCACCAACATCCTCGATCGCGCCGCGCATCTGCGCCGCGATGACCAAAAGCTGTTCGCGATGGAGCAGAAGCCGTCCTCGCGCGCCTATGTCGTCCACCGCGACTCGCTGCTGGTGAAGCACGAGGGCGAGAAAATCCGCGCGCTGCTGGGAATCGACGAGGCGCTGAAATGCGGCGCCAATCCCGGCACGATCTTCCTGGGCTTGCGGGATGGTGCGGCAATGTTCGGCATGGGCCTGTCGCAGGCCGCCGCCGAGAAGCTGGTCGGCCGCGAGGACTACAGCCTCACCGAGCTGCGCGGCATGGCGATGCAGGGCGCGATTCCGCCGCAAGAGCTGTCGGCGATCGCGATGGCGAAGTCGATGGTGAGCTGGCATCAGCGCCACGGCTATTGCGCCAATTGCGGCACGCGCAGCGCGATGAAGGAAGGCGGCTGGAAGCGCGAGTGCCCGAGTTGCAAGGCCGAGCACTTTCCTCGCACCGATCCCGTCGTGATCATGCACGTCGCCTCCGGCGAAAAGTGCCTGCTCGGCCGCCAGAAGCAGTTTCCGCCGGGGATGTATTCATGCCTCGCCGGCTTCGTCGAGGCCGCCGAGACCATCGAGGACGCGGTGCGCCGCGAAATACTGGAGGAGTCCGGGATCCGCTGCACCGACGTGCAGTATTACATGACCCAGCCCTGGCCCTATCCGTCATCGCTGATGATCGGTTGCAGCGCGCGGGCCGTGAGCGAGGACATCGTCGTCGACCATTCCGAGCTCGAGGACGCGCGCTGGTTCACACGCGATGAGGCCGCCCTGATGCTGACGCGGACGCATCCCGACGGGTTCGCCGGCCCCCACCCCTTCGCCATCGCCCATCACCTGCTCGGCCGCTGGGTGCACGACAAGAGTGGCTTGTAGCAGCGACGGCGTCAGGACACCCGCGTAACACATTGAAGTTGAAAGGTTTTGCGCCCGCTCTCCGGGGCGCCTGCCGCCGGGACGCCGCGATAACAGGCTTGTCATAGAATGATTTTCTCTATATGAGGGGAATCGCCCCTTGCAATGGAACAAAGTTCTTCAAATGACCGACCTTGCCGTCCAGATCCCCGAGACCAGCCGCCGCCTCGACGCCATCGACCGCAAGATCCTGATGGTACTGCAGGAAGATGCCTCTTTGTCCGTCGCCGAAATCGGCGACCGGGTCGGGCTGTCCTCGACGCCCTGCTGGAAGCGCATCCAGCGCCTGGAAGCCGACGGCGTCATCATCAAGCGCGTAGCCCTGGTCGACCAGAACAAGATCGGGCTCGGCATCTCCGTGTTTGTCTCGGTCGAGAGCGCCGACCATTCCGACGCCTGGCTGAAGAGGTTCGCCGAAGCCGTCAGCGCCATGCCCGAGGTGATGGAATTTTATCGCATGGCCGGCGACGTCGACTACATGCTGCGCGTCGTGGTCGCGGACATGCAGGCCTATGACATCTTCTACAAGAAGCTGATCAGCGCCGTGCCGCTGAAGAACGTCACCTCGCGCTTCGCGATGGAGAAGATCAAATCGGTGACCACGCTGCCGATTCCGGCGGTGGCGGCGGCTTAGGTCTCACCACACGCAGACTGTCATCGCCCGGCTTGACCGGGCGATCCAGCACGCCGTGACGCCTGAAATCGATCGAGAAGCCGCGGCGTACTGGATGCCCCGCCTGCGCGGGGCATGACACGGCGCGTGTGGCACGCGTTTGCCGCCTCAGATCTTCTGATTGTACTCGCCGACTTCGGGATGCGTGCGCAGCACGCTGTTCACCATCTCGAACATGTCGTGCATGCGCTGCTCGGAGACCGGGCTCTCGACCACGACCACGAGCTCGGGCTTGTTGGAGGAGGCGCGCACCAGGCCCCAGCTGCCGTCCTCGACCGTGACGCGCACGCCGTTGACGGTGACGAGATCGCGGATCGCCTGGCCGCCGATGCTGGCGCCCTTGGCCTGCAATCCTTCGAAATGCTTCACCACCTGGTCGATGACGCCGTATTTGACCTCGTCGACGCAATGCGGCGACATGGTCGGCGACGACCAGGTCTTCGGCAGCGCGTTCTTCAGATCGGCCATCGATTTGCCGGGCGCGCGGTCGAGCATGTCGCAGATCGCGAGTGCCGACACCAGGCCGTCGTCATAGCCGCGTCCATACGGCTTGTTGAAGAAGAAATGGCCGGACTTCTCGAAGCCCGCGAGCGCGCCCGTCTCGTTGGTGCGACGCTTCATGTAGGAATGGCCGGTCTTCCAATAGGTGGTCCTGGCGCCCTGCTTCTGCAGCACCGGATCGGTGACGAAGAGGCCGGTCGACTTCACGTCGACGATGAACTGCGCGTCCTTGTGGATCGCCGACATGTCGCGCGCCAGCATCACGCCGACCTTGTCGGCGAAGATCTCCTCGCCGGTGTTGTCGACGACGCCGCAACGGTCGCCGTCGCCGTCGAAGCCGAGGCCGACATCGGCCTTGTGCTGCAGCACCGCGTCGCGGATCGCGTGCAGCATTTCCATGTCTTCCGGATTCGGATTGTATTTCGGGAAGGTGTGATCGAGCTCGGTGTCGAGCGGAATCACCTCGCAGCCGATCGCTTCCAGCACCTGCGGCGCGAACGCGCCGGCGGTGCCGTTGCCGCAGGCGGCGACGACCTTGAGCTTGCGCTTCAGCTTCGGACGGCTGGTGAGATCGGCGATGTAGCGCGACGGATAATTCTCGTGGAATTGATAGGAGCCGCCGGCCTTGTTCTTGAAATCGGCATTGAGCACGATCTCCTTCAGCCGCGTCATCTCGTCGGGACCGAAGGTCAGCGGGCGATTGGCGCCCATCTTGACGCCGGTCCAGCCATTGTCGTTGTGCGAGGCCGTGACCATCGCGCAGCAGGGCACGTCGAGATCGAACTGCGCGAAATAGGCCATCGGCGTCACCGCAAGCCCGATGTCGTGCACCTTGCAGCCCGCCGCCATCAGGCCGGAGATCAGCGCATATTTGATCGAGGCCGAATAGCCGCGGAAATCATGGCCGGTGACGATCTCCTGGCTGACGCCAAGTTCCGCGATCAGCGCGCCCAGGCCCATGCCGAGCGCCTGCACACCCATCAGGTTGATTTCCTTCTGGAACAGCCAGCGCGCGTCGTATTCGCGAAACCCCGTGGCCTTCACCATCGGCTCGGATTCGAAGGCGTAGGTATTGGGCAGCAAGACGGATTTCGGCTTGGGAAACATTGAGGCGGTCTCGTGAAAATGGCGGGAATTGATGCAGCCTTAGCGAATGCCGGGCCGCAGCGGAAGGCGGGAATGGCAGCTTATGGCTGATAATTGCGGCAGTTTGGTAACGGGGAATGGTGTGCTGGGAGAGACCTGCATTTTTGGCCAGATCAGCTATGGACGTGCCATCTCATCTTCAATGACTGCCCTGAGAGCTGGGAGGGCCTGTTGAACGGTCTCCCACACAATATGGGCTGCAACGTCCTCATAGTTGTGGCGATAGACATTGCCCGCCGCCGCCATCTGTCTCCATGCGATCGCTGGGTGCCTCGCCTTCAGTTCTTCTGGCAGGCGGCGAGACGCCTCTGAAATGATTTCCAGACACCAGCATAGACGGCCCGCAGGTCCGCCGCGAATGTATTGCGATCGAGACCTCCGGCGAACGCCGTCGCCAGATCGATGTGATGCAGGACGTCCTGCAAGGCCCCGTCGATGCGATCAGAAGGCATAGACAGCGTCAGCCGTCGCCGCCGGCGCGACGTATGATTTCAGACCGTCGCGATTGACGACATCAACCGGCCCGTCAAAAAGGTTCGCAATATATTCCTTGAGCTCGACGTAGTCGAAGACAGTGATCCGCGCCTCGGGATCGATCTCGACCATGATATCGACGTCGCTGCCGGCATGATTTTCACTCCTCGCGACCGAACCGAACAACGCGGCATGCAAAACGCCCCGCTCGCGCAGGGCAGGCTCGGACTGTCGCAGGATAGCAATCGCGTCGAGGCTGTTCATGGACGGAATATAGCACCCCGCCCGCCCTTAAGGGAGGCCCCATCAGGCCAATTGAAGCGGACCTACTGCTCCAGCACCATCTGGCCGTTGGCGTACTCAAATCGCTTGAGCCTGGAGAGGAAGGAGAGGCCGAGCAAGTTCTCGGACAGCGCCTCGTCCGGCAGCACCATGGCATCGACGTCGCGCACGACGAGGCCGCCGACCTCGAGCATGGCGATGCGGGTGCGGGCGGCCTTGATGGTGCCGTTGGCGGTGGAAACCGTGGCTTTGTACTCGCCGCGCGAGGGGCGAACGCCAAAGCGGGCGGCCGAGGTCTCGTTCAGCGCCACCACGGAGGCACCCGTGTCGATCATGAAGCCGATGCGCTGGCCGTCGATCCGGCCCTCAGTCTGGAAATGGCCGCGGCCGTCGCGACCGATGCTGAGGCTGCGGCCACCGGCCGGCGCCGTGGACGCGATTGCCACCGTCGTGCGCGGGACGGATGTGGCGGACGCGGAGCTCATCTTGTCCGCCATCTGCGCCATGAAGGTACCGAGACCGATCATGACGGCCGCGATGATCACAATGTTACGCATCACACCACTCGAAGCCGGAAAGCTCGATTTCACCACGCGGCACGCCCGGCCGCGAGCCACGCCGCGGTGAGAGCCGTGCTATTTTGACGAAAAGGATGAGCGGACGGTTAATGCGGCTTCACGTGCCGCGCGGCTTCACCCGCCGGGTCGGCAGCGCATTCGCAGGATCTTCCGGCCAGGGATGGCGCGGATAGCGGCCGCGCAGGTCGGAGCGGACGGCGGCGTAGCTGCCGCGCCAGAAGCCGGGGAGATCGCGCGTCACCTGCACCGGGCGCTGCGCCGGCGACAGCAATTCCAGCACCAGCGGCACCTTGCCGGCGGCAATCGACGGGTGGGTGTTGAGGCCGAACAATTCCTGCAGCCGTACCGCGATGGTCGGCCCCTGCTCGGCCTCGTACTCGATCGCGAGCACGGTCCCCGTCGGCGCCTCGAAATGCGTCGGCGCCTCGCGGTCGAGCCGCGCGCGCATCTCCCACGGCAGCAAAGCCATCAACGCGTCGGAGAGATCGCCGGCGGAGATGTCCTTGAGGGCGATTTTGTCGTAGAGCGCAGGCACCAGCCAATCGTCACGCCGCGCGATCAATCCGTCGTCGGACAGATCCGGCCAGCTGTCGCCTTCGGCCTTGCGCAGGAACATCACGCGGTCACGCCACTGCTTTGCGGCCTTCGACCAGGGCAGCCGGTCGAGGCCTGCTGCGATCAGACCATCGGCGAAGATGCGCGCCGTCGCTTCCGAGGGCGACACGGCAAGCGTCGCCTCGGAGAGCGTGATCGCGTGCAGCGCGCGCTTGCGGCGTGCACGCAGCGCCATCGCGCCGCGGTCGAACGATATCTCGTCGACGCTCTCGATATGCTCGGCGAAATGCCGCTCGATCTCATCCTGCGTGATCTGCGCGGCAAGCAGGATGCGTCCGCTCGCGGCCGTGCCCGTCATCTCGCCGATCGCGATATAGGGCGCGCGGGCGAGCGAGGAGGTCTGCTCCACGGCAGCGCCACGGCCGTTAGCGAGCACGAAGCTGCCATTGCCGCGATTGCGCCCGACGCGATCCGGGAAGGCATAGGCGAGCATCAGGCCGGTGGAGAGTTCGTCCTGCTGCCCGGCCTTCTCGGACGTCGCCACCTGCGAAGCCCAGCGCCGCGCCAGATCGCGCGCGCTCGCAGCACGCGGCGAGCGGTCGCGCCGGAACTGGTCGCGGCGGTGCTCGAGATCGATGCTGTCGCCGCCGAGCCCGCGCTCGGTGATGATGGCCGCGATCTCGGCGGCGGCTTCGCCCGCTCCGGCGCGATGCGAATCCACGATCATACGCGCCAGCCGCGGCGGCAGCGCCAGCGCGCGCAGGCTCTTGCCTTCCGCGCTGATGCGGCCGTCGCCGTCGAGCGCGTTGAGCTCTTCGAGCAGGCTCTTGGCTTCCTTCCACGCCGGCGCGGGCGGCGGGTCGAGGAACGACAGCGCTGCAGGATCAGCGACGCCCCATTGGGCGAGATCGAGCACCAGCGACGACAGGTCGGCGCTGAGGATTTCCGGTTGCGTGTAGGGCGCAAGCGAGGCCGTCTGCGGCTCGTCCCAGAGGCGGTAGCAGACACCGGGCTCGGTACGGCCGGCGCGGCCGCGGCGCTGGTCCACCGCAGCGCGCGAGGCGCGCACGGTCTCGAGCCGCGTCAGCCCGATGTCGGGCTCGTAGCGCGGCACACGGGCAAGCCCGGAATCGACCACGATGCGGACGCCTTCGATAGTGAGCGAGGTTTCCGCGATCGAGGTCGCCAGCACCACCTTGCGCGTGCCCTTCGGTGCCGGCGAGATCGCGCGATCCTGCACGGCGGCATCGAGCGCGCCGAACAGCGGCACGATCTCGATGCTGGCATCCTGCACGCGCTCGCCGAGGAAATTCTGGGTGCGACGGATTTCGGCGGCGCCCGGCAGGAACGCCAGCACCGAGCCGGCGTCGGCGCGCAGCGCGGACGCAATCGCATCCGCCATCTGCCGCTCGATCGGCGCATCCGGCTTGCGGCCGAGATAGCGCGTCTCGACCGGAAAGGCGCGGCCCTCGCTTTTGACGACGGGCGCCTCGCCGAGCAATTTTGCGACGCGGGCGCCGTCGAGGGTGGCCGACATCACGAGGATGCGCAAATCCTCGCGCAGGCCGGTCTGCGCGTCGCGCGCCAGCGCAAGGCCCATGTCCGCATCGAGCGAACGCTCGTGGAATTCGTCGAACAGGACGGCGGCAACGCCGGACAGTTCGGGATCGTCGAGGATCTGGCGCGTAAAAATGCCTTCGGTCACAACCTCGATGCGCGTCGCGCGCGAGATTTTCGAGCCGAAGCGGACGCGATAACCGACGGTCTCGCCGGCGCGCTCGCCCAGTGACTTGGCCATGCGGTCGGCGCTGGCGCGCGCGGCGATCCGGCGCGGCTCCAGCACGATGATCTTCTTGCCCTTGACCCAGGGCGCGTCGAGCAGCGCCAGCGGCACGCGCGTGGTCTTGCCGGCGCCGGGAGGAGCCACCAGAACGGCGGCGTTATGCGCCTCCAGCGTGCGCGAGAGGTCGTCGAGCACGGCATCGATCGGAAGGGGCGTGTCGAAGCTGCGGGGCAAAGTCTATCCATTCGTCATGCCGGCCTTGTGCCGGGCATCCACGTCTTGGACTAGAAACAGACGTGGATGGCCGGGACAAGCCCGGCCATGACGGAATTATGCGCGGCGGTGGATCGTCAGCCCTGCGCCGACGGCCGGCCGACGCTTTCGTAGGTGAAGCCGGCCGCCGCCATCTCCTCGGGCCGGTAGATGTTGCGGAGGTCGACGATGACGGGCTGGGCCATGATCGTCTTCAGCCGGTCGAGATCGAGCGCGCGGAACTGGACCCATTCGGTGACGATGACGATCGCATCGGCGCCTTCCGCGCAGGAATAGGCATCCTCGCAATAAATGATGCTGGGCAATTCGCCCTTGGCCTGCTCCATGCCGACCGGATCGAACGCCTTGACCTTGGCGCCCATGTCGATCAGGCCGGTGACCAGCGGGATCGACGGCGCATCGCGCATGTCGTCGGTGTCGGGCTTGAAGGTGAGGCCGAGCACGGCGACGGTCTTGCCGCGCAGCGAGCCGCCGAGCGCCTGGCTCACCTTGCGCGCCATCGCGCGCTTGCGGTTCTCGTTGACCGCCAGCACGGATTCGACGATGCGCAAGGAGACGTCGTAGTCCTGCGCGATCTTGATCAGCGCCTTGGTGTCCTTGGGAAAGCACGAGCCGCCGAAGCCGGGTCCGGCATGCAGGAACTTGGTGCCGATGCGGTTGTCCAGGCCGATGCCGCGCGC
>NZ_JASXTA010000004.1:0-430996 GCF_032290525.1 Bradyrhizobium cosmicum
AACACATGGCTGCTCCGACCAACGCCGCAAGTGAAGATTCTCCTTGCCAACCCGGAGCCGTCCACACATGGCCCATCTGCGACCTCGGAGACCATCCGCTCTTCGGCCGATGCTGGCGGTAAACCGGACGTCAGGCGGACAGCCGATTAATGAGTGTATGCCCTAGTTGAAGGAGCGGCCCGCTGCGTCGCGGAGCCGCTCCAGCAAAAGGCGATCTACGCCGCGGTGGACGCCTTGGCGTTGACACCCTTGCGCAAGGCCACCGTGTTCAGCTTGGTATTCGCGGCCTTCTCTTCATTCAGGTTCGTCGTCAGGAAGCGCACGATCTCGTCATGCCCGAGCTCCTCGGCCCAGGCGATCAGCGTGCCGTAGCGGCACATCTCGTAATGTTCCACGGCCTGCGCGTTCGCGACGATGGCGGCGTCCAGCACGGCCTTGTCCTCGATCTCGCCGGCGGTCTCGTCCGCTTCCTTGATAAGGCCGTCGATGGCCGGGCACTGCGTCCCGCTCGGCTCCTTGCCGAGCTTGGCGAACACTTTCTCGAGCCGCTCGACCTGCTTGTTAGTCTCGTCGAGATGGTTCTTGAGGCCGGTCACGAGATCCCGATTGGTCGCCTTGTCGATCATCTTCGGCAGAGCTTTTAGAATCTGCTGCTCCGCATAATAGATGTCCTGAAGACCGTGCATCAGCAGGTCTTCCATCGATTTGATGTCCTTGGTGAACAGTCCCATCTCGAATGTCTCCCTTTCGAATAAAGGGATGGAACGCCAACGGGTGTGCGTAGTTCCCTCTTCGAACTGGACAGGAGTTTCGACATGGCCGACGAACGCTTTGCCAAATTGCTGGGCCAGGCCGCCATGGACGTGTGGGGCGATATGCCGCGTGACATCCAGGAGGCGCTGTTCGAGACGGCGATGAAAGACCACGCCGGAGATCGCGAAGCTCTGGCGCGGCTGCTGCATGACCGTCATCCACGCACCGCGCATCCTGCCAAACCCGGTTGACCTGCGGACGGGTGCCGTCCCGACGATCGAAGCGTGTTGCGAGTGCTGATCATGGAGCCGATGGAAGCCGAGTCTGTCGTCGAGCTTCCCCGCGGGGCGCAATGGCAATACGAGCCGAAATGGGATGGATTCCGTTGCCTGCTCATCCGCGATGGGCAGCGGCTCAGGATGCAGTCGAAGGGCGGGCGCGATCTCGTCCGCTATTTTCCGGAAGTCGCCTCGGCCGCGTCTGCTCTCGATGCCGACTCCTTCATCCTCGACGGCGAGCTGATCATTCGGCTCGACGACGGCTATTCGTTCGATGCCTTGCTTCAGCGCATCCATCCGGCTGCCAGCCGGGTGAAGCGTCTCGCCGGCGAGACGCCGGCGAACTTCATTGCCTTCGATTTGCTGCGGGCGGCCGACGCCGATCTCGCGGCGTTGGCGCTCGCCAAACGGCGGCCCGCGCTCGAGACCTTTGCGCGGCGCGAGTTCCGGAGCAGTCCTGTGTTCGCGCTGTCGCCCGCGAGTCGCAATTACGCGGAGGCAAAGCGGTGGCTCCGGCGTGTGGAGGACGGCCACGACGGCGTCATCGCCAAGCGGCTCGACCTCGCCTATCGCGGCGGCACGCGAGACGGGATGCAGAAAATCAAGCTGCTGCGCTCCGCGGACTGCGTGGTCGGCGGGTTCAGATACGCAGAGAAGAAGCAGGGCGGGCGGAAGGTGGTCGGCTCGCTGCTTCTTGGATTGTATGATGAGTCAGGACTTCTGCATCATGTCGGCTTCACGTCGGGCATCAAGGCGTCCGACCGGCCTGGCCTGACCGACAAATTCGAGAAGATCCTCAGCGAGAGCAGTTTTACCGGCAAGGCGCCGGGCGGCCCGAGCCGATGGTCGACGAAGCGATCCGCGACCTGGCAGGCGGTGCGTCCCGTTCATGTCGTCGAGGTCTGCTACGACCATGTTTCGGGCGACCGGTTTCGCCACGGCACGAAAATCCTGCGATGGCGTCCTGACAAGAAACCCTCCCAGTGTCGCATGGACCAGCTGCGGCAAAAATCGGCGAAAGCCCGCCGGGAAATGGTCGTGAAGCCCGACGATCGGCAAGGGCGTGCGGGCACGGCTGGAACGTGACGCGCGAAAGCGGGGTTGAGAACAACAGATTTCGAGGAGACACCCCAAATGGCAAAGCCGACGGAAGACGACATCCGGACTCGCGCGCATGCGCTCTGGGAATTGGCAGGTAGGCCCGAAGGACGACAGGAGGAGTTCTGGCGCGAAGCGGAGCGGGAGCTTGCGGCCGATCCGGCCATCAATGCCGAAGAAGCCTCCGAGACGTTCACGGAATAACCGATCCGCTGGTCGCAACGGCAGGCGGCGGTCATCATCGAAGCTGGACCAGGCCTCGAAAGGCTCATCGCTTTGGAACCGCCGATGCCTTGCGCGATTAAGCAACATCATCTCGCAACAGCATCGCAAAATGGCGGAACCCGGCTCCGCCAAGCATTAGCCGGCACCTCAGGAAGGAGATCGTCATGCTCAAGAGATCAATGCTGGTCGGCGTCCTGCTGACAGTCAGCTCGACCATCGCCTTGGCAGGTCCCTGCAACACCACCGCCAACCGCGATGCAGGCTCGGGGCCGGTCACGACCGGCAAGGCGGCCGAGACCACCGGCACCGCTTCGTCAGCTGCCAAGGAGCACCCGCCGACCTCGGCGATGGGCAAGGCCAGCGAGAGCACGGCAACGTCCTCGCAGGACGCCCAGCGGCAGATGCAGGGACAGCCGACGGCGGCCGAACAGTCAAAGACGGCGACGGGACCCAGCGACAAGGACTGCTGAGTCATCGGATTTCCAAACGCGCGCGAGAAGGAGCCGGCCTTGCTGCCTCTCGCGCGCGACCGCTTGAGGACCGCAAAAGTCTGGCCGCTTCTGCGATGGGAGCAATGAGCCGATGATCCACCACGTCTCCGTCGGAACGAACGACGTGCCTCGGGCGCGCGCGTTTTACGACCCGCTGATGGCGTTGATCGGCTTTCGGGTTCTCAAATCCTCGGACCGCGCCGTGCATTACGGCGCCTCCGACATCGTCTTCAGCCTCGAAACACCGCTGAACGGCGAGCCCGCCAGTGCTGGCAACGGCGTGCATATCGCCTTCCAGGCGCCCGACCGGGAGACCGTGAGGCGCTTCCACTCCGCGGCCTTGGCGAATGGCGGGCGTGACGAGGGAGCGCCGGGTATCCGCGAACAGTACAATGCCAACTACTATGGAGCCTTCGTGCGCGATCCCGACGGCAACAAGATCGAAGCCGTGACCTACACGGCGCGGGAAAGCTTCGGTCTGTGATCAAGCCATACGCTTCGGGATAAACACCGATGAGGGACGCAAAGACGCCGGAAAGCCAGATCCGGAATGCCGTTCACCTCTGCATCGACATGCAGAACATCTTTGCGCCCGGAGGCCTCTGGGAAACACCATGGATGGAGAAGGTTCTGCCGACGGTCGCCTCGATCGTCTCGCGCCACCAGGACAGAACCATCTTCACGCGCTTCATCACGCCGCAGGATCCGGAAGATCGCCCCGGGCAGTGGCAGGTTTATTTTCGGCGCTGGCGTCAGGCAACCCGCCTCCATCTTTCGCCGTCCGCACTCGATCTCGTGCCGGCGCTGGCGCGCTACGTTCCGCCGGCCCGCGTCGTCGACAAGCCGGCCTATTCCGCATTCAGCAATCCGCACCTGGCGGGCACATTGGTTGAAAAAGGCATCGGTGCTGTGGTGATGACGGGTGCGGAGACCGATGTCTGCGTTCTCTCGACGGTCCTGAGCGCCGTCGATCTCGGCTTCAAGGTCGTGATCGTCGAAGACGCGTTGTGCAGCTCATCCGACGTCGGCCACGATGCGCTCATGACGATGTATCGCACGCGCTTCCACGGCCAGGTCGATCTCGTGACCGCGGAAGAACTGGAGGAGTTCTGGCGGGAGTAGGCAGCGCGCCGCGCCAGAGGCGCGGCACGCGCCGCCGATGCGGTGCCCGGGCTCAGCGCCGTTTCGCCGCTTTGGTTCGCCGGTTGTAAGGCGAGCGGTTGACGGGCCGCAGCGAAATTCCTTCGCGCTGCGCCTTGCTGCGGATGGCCGCGACCGGGCGCTGAAGCTTGATGCTCATGACGCCCGTCGGCGTGTTTCCTTTCGCAAGCTGTTTCAGCTTGCTCACATCCGCAGGCGTCCATGGCTCGCGCGTGCGGCGCTTGTAAGCGGGATTTGCCTTGCGCGGTCCTCTGCGACCGATCGGTGAGCCTAGCCGTTTCAATGCTGCTTTCGCCATGATGATCCTCCTTCAAGCCCTTCATGAACAAGCGAATCACCATTTCGGTTCCGGCGTAGTGCATTCGCAACGCCAGGGGCCGGAACCGCGCACAGCGCGCCGGGTTGATCGCTTGCACTGATCTGTCGAGGAACCAGCATGACGGATGTCGACGTTCGCAAGGGGATGCCGCCCGTCAAGCTGTCGCGCGAAGCGTTCGAGCGGCGCTACAGGAGCCAATTCGTCGATCCGGCCTTTGCGCCGTTGCAGCGCGAGCTCGATGCCATCGTCGGCGCCGCCTGGGACGCCTACAGCCATTCGCGCAAGGCGCCGGTGACGCGGAAGGCGGGAGCAGGCTTCGCCGATCCCGACTACGATCTCGCCGCGGACTGGCTCGCCGCGCGCGCTGCGATTCTGGAGGCGCAACGGCGGCACGACGATGCCGACGCGACGCCGCGCATCCTCATCGTTAATGGCGCGGCGCGCAGCGAGCACAGCTGTCCCGGCGAGATGTCCAAGACATGGCGCATGGTGAAGCTGGCCGAGCCGGTCTTCGTGGAGATGGGCTATGCCGTCGACATCCTCGATCTCTCCCGCCTGACGTCGGAGTTCGGCAAGACCATTCATCCGTGCAAATCGTGCGTCTCCACCGCCATGCCGCTCTGCCACTGGCCGTGCAGCTGCTATCCGAACTACGCGCTGGGCCAGACCGGCGACTGGATGAACGAGATCTACCCGCTCTGGGTCGCGGCCCACGGCATCCTGATCGTGACGCCGGTGAACTGGTATCACGTCCCCGGCGGTCTCAAGGCGATGATGGACCGCCTGGTCTGTGCCGACGGCGGCAATCCCGATCCGACATCGACGCACGGCAAGAAAGCGGACGAGGCCAAGGCGATGGAGCTGAAGGGCTGGCCCTATCCGCGTCATCTCGCCGGCCGCCACTTCGGCCTCGTCGTTCACGGCGACAGTGTCGGCGCCGAAGGCGTGCGGCGGACATTGTCCGACTGGCTGACCGACATGCACCTGATCTCGGCTGGCCGCTTCGGCGAGCTCGACGGTTATGTCGGCTACATGGAGCCATACGCCACCTCGCACCGCGACCTGGATGAGGACGGCGAGTTCCAACAGGAGGTGCGCAATGCGGCGCGCGCGCTCGGCAACGCGGTTCGGCTGGCGCGCAGCGGGCGGCTCGACCGGCCGGGGAACGGCCTTGAAGATCCAAATCCTAAATGATGTGCGTCAGGAACGAAGCGCGCCGGCTTGCTTTGACTGGCGTTGGAGAAGCGTGCACCCGAAGGAGAGACGCGATGCCGAAATCGGAAGACATGAACCGTTGCATCGAGCTGTGCCTGGGCTGCTACCGGACCTGTCTCGGCACGGCCATGAACCATTGCCTCGAGACCGGCGGCAAGCATGTCGAGCCGAAGCATTTCCGCCTGATGATGGCCTGCGCCGAAATCTGCCGGACGGCCGCGCATTTCATGCTGATCAACACCCCGCATCACAGGCACACATGCGGCGAATGCGCCGAGATCTGCGCCGAATGCGCCCAGGATTGCGAACGGATCGGCGGCATGGACGAATGCGTCGCCATGTGCCGGTCATGCGCCGAATCCTGCCGCGCCATGGCTGCTTAAGCAGCAGGAGACGCTCATGCTGGAAGAGAAACTGAAGGAAGCCATCGTCGGAGAGCTCAAGCGTCAGGCCGCCAACCGGCCGCAATCGCTCAAGGTCGACGGCTCCTCCGAAGAACTGGTCGTCAACGGAAAGATCGATCTTGCCGAGCTGGCCATGGTGATCGCCGGGTCGGTCGCGGGCGGACCGTAGCTCCGTCTCAAAGCAGGGTCTTTAGCTTCAACGCATCGGCCGGTGCCGCGCTCTTCTGGTCGTTGTCGAAATAGACGTAGACGTCGCAGCCCTGCCGCTTCCACGATTTGATCCGCCGCGCCCATTGCGCCAGCGCCGCCGGCGAATAGTGGCCGTGATAGCGCCCGCCCGGTCCATGTCCGCGCACATAGACGAAGTCCGCGGTGCGCTTCCACGGCGCCGGTGCGTCGTGATGGTCCGACAGGCAGAGCGAGATGTTCTCGTCGGCGAGCATCCGCAGGATGCGGGGCTGATACCAGCTCGGATGACGGAATTCGAAGCTGTAACGCCGTTTGCCCGACAGCAGCTTGAAGAAGGAGGCGAGCCGGTCGGCGTTTGCCTCGAATTGCGGCGGCAACTGGAACAGGATCGGTCCGGCCTTGCCGCGCAGCCGGGAAATGCGATCCTCCAGCAGCTCGAGGCTGTTGACGGAGCGGTCGGACAGGCGCTTCCAGTGCGTGATGAACTTCGAGGCCTTCCATGCGAAGACGAAGTCGCGACCGGTCTGCTCGCGCCACGCTGTCACCGCTTCCGGCGTCGGCGTGCGGTAGAACACGCCGTTCAGCTCCGTCGTCTCGAACTGCCCGGCGTAGTAGCGAAGCTGCTCCTTCAACGGCAGGCCCTCGGGAAAAAACGGACCTCGCCAGGAGTCGTAATGCCAGCCGGAGGTTCCGATCAGAACGCGCGCCATTCTCTCTCGCTACTCCTGTCTCTCTCGCTGCTGCTGGCGCGGAGAGAACGGTCCGCGCCAGCCGGGGAGGAACGTCCGTGCAGGAGATACGTTTCTGTCGGCATGACGGAGCTCGATATTCCGTACCACGCAGCAGGACTGGAACCGATGTACGCGCTGTTCGAAGGCAACAAGCAGATCGGCGATCCCTTTCCCACCGAGAAAGAGGTGTGGGAAGCCGCGCTGATCGAGGGACTGGTGACCGACGTTCCGGTCGCGGACGAGGAGGGCGGCCGGCTTCTGCCGGCCGGCTATCACGTGGCGCGCGTCGACGAGACGTTCGAGCCGAAGCCGGGCTGGAAGCTGCCGCGTGAGATCTCCTGAGCGGGCCTAGTTCGAGGCCAGCGCCGCCTTGGCGACCTCGGCCATCCAGCTCGAGGCGACCGGCAGGATCGCGTCGTTGAAATCGTAGCGCGGGCCGTGCAGCTCGGCGCCGTCGCGCAATTCGCCGTTGCCGATCCAGACGAAGGCACCGGGGCGCTGCTTGAGATAGTGGGCGAAATCCTCGCCGGCCATGCTGGGCGCGAGATCGCGCCTGATCTCGGCCCGCACCTTCTCCGCGGCAAGGCGTGCAAGGCCCGCCTCATCAGGCGTATTGATCACCACGCCGACGCCCATCACGATCTCGGGCGTGACCTTGACGCCGAAGCTCGTCGCGATCCCGGCGCAGGTTCGTTCGATGCCGTCGAGAATGATTTCCTTGATTCCGTCGCGATGAAATCGCAGCGTGCCGCGGATCGTGACGCGGCCGGCGATCTGGTTCGGCGCGGTACCGCCGTCGATCGTGCACAGCGACAGCACGGCGGTGTCGAGCGGATCGACGCTGCGCGACACGATCGATTGCATCGCCACGATGAGGTGGCCCGCGGCCATCACCGGATCGCGCGTCAGATGCGGCATGCCGGCATGACCCGCATGACCGTCAATGGTGATGGTGACGCGCCCGCCGGAGGCCATGACGACGCCGTCATGGACCGCGATCGTGCCGGCTTGCAGGCCCGGCCAGTTATGGAAGCCGAACACCCGATCCATCGGGAAGCGCTCGAACAATCCGGCCGCGACCATCGCGCGCGAGCCGCCGTAGCCTTCCTCGGCCGGCTGGAAGATGAAATCGACCGTTCCGCTCCAGCTGGTGTCGTCGGCGAGCAGCGCAGCCGCGCCGAGCAGGGATGCCGTATGCCCGTCATGGCCGCAGGCATGCATCACGCCGGGATTTTTCGAAGCGTAGACAAGGCCCGTATCCTCGCTGATCGGCAGCGCATCCATGTCGGCCCGCAAGCCCACGCGTCCTTGCGCGGAGCCTCGCGCGAGGGTCGCGACGATGCCGTGGCCGCCGATGCCAGCCTCGAAGGGAATGCCGAGCTCGGTGAGCCTGTCCTGCACGAAGGCGGCAGTGGCCTTCTCCTGGAGGGACAGTTCGGGGTTGGCATGCAGATGCCGGCGCCACTGGGTCAGTTTCTGGTGCAACTCGGGGGTCAAGGCGGAGGGGACTTTCGGATGGTGGCTACCTTGGCACCATAGCCGAATAATTGCTGCTTGCATCCGGCGCTAGCGAATGCCTCGCGTGCAGCCACATCGTCATGGCCGGGCTTGACCCGGCCATCCACGTCTTGCTTGCTGCACGGAGAACGTGGATGCCCGGGACCCGGCTCCGCCAAGGCTTCGCCGGGCTACAAGGCTTCGCCGGGCTACAGGTGTTGGCCGGCGAAGCTTCAGCGAAGACGGCAAGCCCGGGCATGACGACCTCATGTCCTACGCCGCCAGCTTCGCCAGCCCCTTCCAGTCAAAGCTGATGCCGTGGCCGGGGCGATCGGGCGCCAGCGCCTTGCCGTCCTCCAGCACCAGCGGATGCTCGATATACTTGTCCAGCCCGAAGCCGTGGGCTTCCAGATACGAGCGGTTCGGGCAGGCCGCGAGCAGATGCACGGTGATGTCGTGCGCGCCGTGGCTGGTGACAGGCAGGTTGAAGGCTTCCGCGAGCCGCGCGATCTTCATGAACGCACTGACGCCGCCGCAATTGGTGACGTCGGGCTCGGGATAGGACACCGCGCCCGCGGCGATGTAGTTCTTGAACTCCCACAGCGAGCGCAAATTCTCCCCGGCCGCGATCGGCACGCCGCCGGCCTGCATGATGCGGGCGTGGCCCGCGACGTCGTCGGGGATAACAGGCTCTTCCAGCCAGGTCAGGTCGTATGGAACGAAAGCGCGTGCGGCGCGGATCGCTTCCTCGACCGTCCATTTCATATTGGCGTCCACCATCAGCGGAAAGCCGTCGCCGAGATGCTGTCGCATCGCGGAGACCTTTGCGACGTCGGATTTGAGGTCGGGCCGGCCGACCTTCATCTTGATGGCACGAAAGCCTTTTGCGAGATTGCCGTCTGTTTGCTTGAGCAATGCGTCGACGGAAAGATCGAGGTCGATGCCGCCGGCGTAGCACGGCACGCGCGCGTCAAACCCGCCGAGCAGGCGGAACAGCGGCAGCTTGGCCCGCCGCGCCTTCAAATCCCACAGCGCAATGTCGAGCGCGGACAGCGCCAGCACCACCGGCCCACCGCGCCCACCATAATGCAGGCCCCACCAGACGTGATGCCAGATCGCCTCGGTGTCGTCGGCCTCGCGGCCCTCGACCAGCGGCGGCATCTCGCGCTTGAGGATATCGGCGACAGCGCCGCCATTGCGCCCCACCGTGTAGGTGTAGCCGACGCCCTCGGCACCATCGGCATCGCGGACGCGGCAGGTGACCAGCTCGAACGCCGTGATCTCGCCATGCGTGGAGTCGGAGAGCGTGACGGGGAGGGGGATCCGGTAGAGTGCGGATTCGATATTGGCGATGCGTGCCATGGGGCCTCCCTGCGTTTTCTTTGCAGGCTAGGCCGGCGGGCGCTGCCCGGCAAGCGCGCGTCATGCGAGGCAGCTCACCGCATCGTCGCGAGCTGCACGGCCAGCGCGCAGGCGCGGTCGTATTCGTCCAGATTGATCCACTCGTCGATCGTGTGCGCCTCGTTCTGGCCGGCGCCGAACGTCACCGTCGGAACGCCGTGGCGGACCATCCAGTTGGCATCGAGGCCGCCATTGGCGGTGCGGACGTTCGGGGTGCCACCGACGGCGGACACGGCCTCGACCGCGCGTTTGACGACGGGCAAATTGTCCTTCATGCGGAACGGATAATAGTCGGTCTCGGCCTTGAATTTGACCTTGCCGGACTTGCCTTGCGCATTGGTGACCTTCTTGGCCGCCTTCTCGAATGCGGCCTTGTAGGCCTTGGTGATCTCCTTGAAGAACTTTCCGTCGTGGCTGCGGCTTTCACCGCGCACATGCACATAGTCGGTGACGACGTTGGTGGCATCGCCCGCCGGGCGGCCCTCGCCGCCGGTGACGGGGCCGACATTGCTGGTGCCTTGGCTCTTGCCCTTCACCACCTTGCCGAACCAGCCGCCGGCCTTCACGTCCGCAAGCGCGAGCGCCATGATCATGGTCGAGGAGATGCCGCGCTCGGGTGCGACGCCGGCATGGGAGGCGCGGCCGAAAATCTCGACGGTCCAGCGGTCCGCGCCGACCGCGCCGATGACGACGTTGGAGGCCGAGCCGCCGTCGTAGTTGAACGCCATCGCCGGCGAGCCGAGCTCGTCGAGCTTCACATGACGCGCGCCGTAGAGCCCGCTCTCTTCGCGCACGCAGAACAGCAGCGTGATCGGCGGATGATCGAGCTTGTGCTTCTCGAGCTCGGCGGCCAGGGTCACCAGCACGCCGCAACCGCAGCGGTTGTCGCCGCCGAGCGCGGTTTTGGCCTCGTTGACGATCTTGCGCCCGGATTTCTTCGGCCTGGCGCCGGCGCACAGCGGCACGGTGTCCATGTGGGTCATGAACATGATGCGCGGCTGGTTGTGCAGCGCGCCGCGGCCGGGCAGGTCAACGATGAGGTTGCCGGTCTCGGTCGGCACCGGAATGCGTGTGTTGGCATCGTCGAGCCGGATCGCCTTTCCCGGCACGCCGCTCTCCTTCAGCGCGGCCGCGAGCTCACGCCCGATCGCCGCCTCCTGTCCGGTGATGCCCTCGATGGCGAGAAAGCGCATGAGGCGGTCGGTGGCGGCTTTGGTGTCGACAGGCATGAGTCATTCCCTTGATGCACGAATGCGTAGGATGGGTAGAGCTCTTCGCGAAACCCACCATCTTCGTGCAAGAGCAATATCTTCGTGCAAGAGCGATGGGTTTCGCTTCCGCTCTACCCATCCTACGAACGCGACGAAGTATAAGTCAAAAAAATCAGCGTCCCGAACAGAAGCATGGCAGCCATGAAAAGCAACACCGCCGGCAGCCCGGCGAATGCCGCCACCGCGCCGGTCACCGACTGCATCAGCGCCGCGCCGAGAAAGAAGGCGAGGTTCACGGCCGCGAGCGCCTTGCCCGTAGTCTGCGCGTCGACCAGCTGGCGCGACATGCCGAACAGCAGCGGTTGGGCGGAGGTCGCAAGGCCGATCAGCACGAACAGCACGAGGTCGTATCGCGGCGGCATCACGGGCACCCCGCACAGCAGCGAGACCGCATAGTGCGGTGCCCCGAGCGCCATCAGCGCCAGCAGCAGCGCGCCGACCATATGCGTGCTCGCCACCAGCGCGCGGCGGCGGCCGAGCCTGCGATCGACCATGCCGATGAGAAGCGGACCTGCGATCATCGCCAGCGTGAACGCGCCGAGCTGGTTGCCGGCCTCGACCCGCGACAATCCCTTGACCTCCATCAGCCACGGCCCGCCCCACAGGCCGCGCAGCACCAGCGAGGTCGCAAGCGATACCAGCGCCAGCGCGATCAGGCCGCGCAGTGGACGCGACAAGCCGAGCCTGAGCACCTCGATCATCTGCGACAGCGGCGAGGACTCGTCCTTGTGCTCGGCCGGCTGGTGCGGCACCAGCAGGAACACCGCGAGCGCGACCGCGATGCCGCCGACGCCGGAGATCCAGAATCCGGCGCGCCAGCCGTAAGCATCGACCACGAAGGCGAGCGGGCTCGACGACAGCAGCATGCCGATATTGCCGATCGAGAGGATCGCGCCCGACCACAGGCCGAATCGCGCCGCAGATAATTGCTTGGCTGCCAGTGTCATCGGGCACATCAGCATGCCCGAGGTGGCGATGCCGAGCAGCACCTGCCCGACCGCGAAGCTTTCGGGCCCTGTCGCAAATCCCGACGCGATCGCGCCGAGCACGGTTCCCGCGAGCAGGCTGAGCGACACCGGCCGCACGCCAAAGCGGTCCATCGCAGCACCAACCGGAATCTGCGCGGCGGCAAAGGCAAACGGATAGACCGAGGTGAGGCTCGCCAGCGCCTGCGGTTCGATGTGAAAATCCGCCGCCATCAGATCGAGGCTGACGGCGGGAATGGTGCGCAGCAAGGTCGAAAGCATGTGCCCGCAGGCCAGCGCAAGCAGCGCAAGGATCAGCGCGCGGGTGCCGACGCCCGCTTCATCCGTGGCAGCGGTACCCATGAGCGCCCGTCCCGAGAAGGTTTTGGGTGGAGTTACATGATTGAGGGAGGCGTGCCAATGGCGGGGGCAGGAGCCCCTCGTATTCCTGAATGTGCCTTGTCAAAAGCATGGTCCGGAAAAATGCGGCGTGGTTCTTTCGAAAAGGCGACGTCGACAAAGGCCGGTGTGCGGGAATCCGGCATGACCCAGGCGGCTATTATTGCTCAGCCACGGGGCACGGCGCGCAGCCGGCGCAACCGATGCAGTTGCTTCGCCGCGTCCTTGATCAGGCCATCGGCGGCCTCGCGTTCCTGGCCGACGATGAACCCCGATGCGAATGCCTGGGCACGGCGGTTCGAAGGCGGCGCCGTCAGCGCAGCCTCCGTTGCCAGCTCGCGGTGCGCCATGAAGTCGTTCAGCGATCCCAGCGCGGATTGAATCTGCTTCAGCCGGTCGGAAAGATCCGCCAGCTCCTTCTGGTCGCGGTGGCTGTAGAGGCTCTTGAAGAACTCGGCGGCATAGCGGATCTTCTTGATCCTGATCCGCAGCTTGTGGCGCTGCATCGGATCGAGATCGTTTAGGCGCTTGCCCTGTTTTCGCGCCTTTCCGATGCGCCGGTCGAGCATTTCCGCGGCGTAGGCGGAGATGGTGCGGTCGTCACTGCTGTGATCATTGGCGCGAGGTCGTCCGGTGTCGATCCACTCGATCAAATCGATCAGCAGGCGGCGGTAACGCGCCGACCTGGTCGCGTCGCGGGCGCGGCCGAAGGCCGCCGTCCGTTGCCGGGAGAACCTCTTGCGGATCGCGCGAGCGCCGCGTTGCGGCACGCCGTGCCCGGTGATGGGCTGAACGCTCTCCGTCAGAAACACGTCGATCTCACGCGCCGGCGCCAGTTCGCCTGTGAGCCATTTCAGCTCGGCCTTGATCCGCGCGGTGCTTGCCCGCGGCAGGATATCGGCGAACAGCGAGATGGCCGCACGCAGCCGCCGCAGGCCGACCCGCATCTGATGGATGCCCTCGGCGTCCATGTCTCGCACCGGCTCGGCGTTCGCCGTGATTTGACGCAGCGTCGAATGCGCGATCATGCCGAACGCTTCGCGCGGCGGGAGCTCCGGTGTCAGCGCGATCGGCTCGGCGTGCTGCGCGCCGCCGCCGCTTCCCGCGACGAGCTGGTAGCCTCGCTCAGCCTTCGAGCGCAGATCGAGCTCTGCATCCGTTCTGCGTTCGAGTTCGCGGGCGAGGCGAAACAGGTCCGCGACATGTCCCGACTTCAGCTCCAGTTCCAGCTCGGAAACGGGCCGCGAACGGCGCCCGGCACTGATGCGGCCGCGATCGACCGCGAGTTCGATCTGGCTCTTCCGGACGCGTCGCGGCTGCGACAAGCGATGGATGTCGGTCTGGAACACCGGCTTCAGCTTGCGGGGAAGTTTGGCCGTCGCAAGCCTGCGGAGCGGCGTATGCCCCATCTTCTTCAACTCCGGTCTTGCGCCGGAAACCTCGTGCTCCCATTCGCCGCGCGTCACGCGTCCCGCGCCGCCGGATTTCACGGTTTGCACGTAACGGCCCTCGATCTTGCGGACGCGCAAGGTAAGGCCATGGCGCCTGAGCTTCTGCTTGTTCGTATCGTAGTAGGTCGACACGAGCGTCTGCTCGGACCCGTCGCGGCGCTGCCTCGAACTGCCGCGCCGCAACACCGACGACAATTTCCCTGGTGAAATCCGGAATTTCAGTTCCGTTTCTGCGTTCATGGCTGAATCTTTCCGTTGCCAAATTCAAAGTGGCGCATTCACGGGAAGTTCCGGCGCTGCCTGCATTTCAATTCGGCCGGCCAATCATGCCGCTGCACGTCATGCAATCTTCACGGAACTCGGCGCGAGAATGTTCGATTGAGGAGCAACGTCCATGAGCTGAAGGAGGCCGCCTTGAGCCGAACGAACGCAATTGCGATCATTGTCATCGTACTCGTTCTCGCCGGCGGTGCCGCCGCGCTCTATCGTCTGGATGACGGCCAGGGAAGCCGCACTAGCCAGGCGGATTCGGCGAGAACGGCATCGGATTGAGCCGGGCAGATCACCGGCGTCGGAATGACCTGGCAGGCGAATCTCGTCGACAGCGGCGGGGCCGACTGGCAGCGCGCGGCCAGCGTATTGAGACAGACGAGAGAGGATCTCGACCCGATGTTCGAATTGGTTGACGAACCACAATCGAAGGACAGGCCATGAGAAAGCCCGCGATTCATCCAGACGACTTCCCGGTCGAAACCAGCAAGACCACCGTCAAGACCGACAAGGGCGAGCCGCTTGCAGAGGCCGAAAACGAGCCTGTGGCGGAGGAGATCGCCGACCGTCTCAACGAGCATGCCTACCGCGAGGAGCACGATCGATGGTCGCCGTGACGTCCGGATCGGTGCGGCTCAGCTCGCGAAGCAGTTTGCGCGCCTGATCCAGCACTGTCCGAACGTTTTCCCGCTCCGCGGTCGAATCACTCGTAAACATCCCATGCGTCTGCGCATTGCGATTGCCGCGTGGTGCGCCCGTCCTTGCGGCGCCGCCATGCATGCGGCATCGACTCTTGCCGCCCACCGCCGGCGCGCGGCAGGGGCGGCCGCTGCGGGCCCTTGCGCCGCATCGGCGGCTCGCCTGCATCGGGGCCGTGTTGCGGACGTGATCGCTGTTCATGCCACGGCGCCGTGCGCGCCGTCGGCGCCCGCCTCCGCAACGATCATGCTGGCATGCTGGGTGACGTTGCCTACGATCGCCTTGCCGCCGTCCTGCACCGACACATTTTGCACCGTGATCGCGCGCTCGTCGCTATTGCGGTGGCGGTTCAGGGCTTCGACCTGGGCGGCGAAGGTGCGGGAGAGCCGGGTCAATGCGCGTGTGACACTCTCCTGCTGCGGAAGGTTGTCGGTGCAGGCGAGGCGACAGGCGCTGCGCATCGTCGCCATGTGAATGGAGACCATCTGGGATATCAGCATGGCCTCGATGGAATCTTTCGGCGCGATGCTTCCGATCATCGAGATCATGAAGGCGAGATTGGCTTCATCGGGCTTCTGCCCGATCGCGCTCGCCTTGGCCAATTGCCTGAGCATGCCGTGCAGCGCGTCACGGTCGGCGGCGCCGAGCGCCTCGGCCAGCAGCCGCTCGCCGGCTTCCGGGTCCGGATGATTGATCGCAATGCGGCGCTTGTAGAGTTTGATCCGTGGGGTGGCGGCGGGACTGCTGCGATCGTTTGCCGCAAGCGGCAAGGCGATGTGGCGTTCGGGGGCTGTCGTCATGTCTGTGTCCTTTGCTGGCGCAGGCGCGCGCGAACGGGACCGTTCGCTGTTGCGCGCGGATGCGAATTTCGGGATGTCGATGAAGGGCTTACGCACCACCACGCCAGGGCGGCCCTGATCAGGCAGGGCGGGACGCTCATGATGGTTGGGATGATGGCATTCTGCCCCTGTTTTGCCCGACGAGTCAAACGTCCTCGCGAGATGCGTAAGTCCTTGTTCTCTCAACGGCCGGCTACTGTGCATGGGGTTGTTTTCGCATTTTTTGTTTGGAAGCAGCTCTCGCGTGCCGCGCGGCGGAATGCCGGCACGCCAAGGCGATTGCGAATTTTGGCGCGACCGCTAATCATGCCGCCCGCATGCGTCGCACCAACAAGCAGTCACAAGCGGCGCGTTGAGGTCGGGGAGAGAACGAATGCAAGGAACGCTTCGCCTGCTGGCGATCGTCGCCGGATTGTGCGTGACGACAGAGGCACTCGCGCAGAAATATCCGGTGCGGCCGGTCAAGGTCATGGTCGGCTTCAGCGCGGGCGGTCCGGTCGATGTCGTCGCGCGCATCGTTGCCGACCGACTCAGCAACAAGCTCGGACAGCCCTTCGTGGTCGAGAACCGCGCCGGCGCCAACGGCATGATCGCGGCCGAGGGCGTGGCGCGTGCGGAGGCGGACGGCTACACCATCCTCGCCTGCAACTCGTCCACGATCACGCTCAACAAGACGCTGTTCAAGGACATCCGCTACGATCCCGAGAAAGACTTCGCGCCCCTCACCACCGTCGTGTCCGCGCCGCTCGTGCTCGTCGTCAATCCGGAGAACCCCAAGACCGCCAACGTCAACACCGTGGCCGATCTCGTCGCCGCCGCGAAGGCCGCGCCCGGCGCGCTGGCCTATGGCTCGGGCGGCAACGGCAACCTCGCCCATCTCGCCATGGAGCTGCTCAGCCAGAAGGCCGGTATCAAGCTGATCCACGTGCCCTATCGCGGCGGCGCCGCATCCGAGGTCGGCATCCTCGCCCAGGAGGTGCTTGCGGTGTTCGATCCGCTCTCCGCGGTGCCGCTGGTGAAGGCCGGAAAGCTGCGCGCGCTTGCGGTGTCCTCGGCCGAGCGGCTACCGTCGCTGCCGGATGTGCCGACCGTCGTCGAAGCCGGCTATCCCGGCTTCGACATCTCATTCTGGGTCGGCTTCTTCATGCCGAAGGCAACGCCGGCGCCGATCCTGGAGACGCTGCACCGGGAGATCGCCACGGCCGCGAAGGACCCGGCGATCGAGGAGAAGCTCGGCTCGCAAGGCGTGGTCAGCGTTCTCAGCCCCGCCGAGTACGCCGCCAAGATCGCGAAGGAGACCACGGAGCTTGCCGAGGTCGTCGTGGCCGCGAACATCAAGGCGGAGTAGGGTCCGTACGGAAGCGGTTCGCCTTTCTCCTGGGAAAAAGTGGAACTGGCCGTTCTAACGCAGGTTAGTAGCCAACGTTCATTTGATAAAAGGGAGTGAACCATGATCCGCCTGTTGGCAACCACCGCATTAGGGCTGGTGCTGGCGAATTCCGCCTTTGCGCAATCGCCCAGTTCGAACACGAAGTCCGAGCAGACCCCGCAATCCCAATCAAATTCGACAGCGCCGTCCACCACCACGCCATCCGGCGCGGCCGACAGGCAGCAGACCACATCGCAACCGCAGCAATCACCGGCGACAGGAAACTCGGCGCAGACTACGCAGAGCCCTGCGCCGTCATCGCAGAGCGGCACGGCAAGCTCGAACACCACCGGCAACCAGCCCGCGACCCAGCAGAGCGCCAACCCGCCGCCGGCGAATACGAACCAGGCGCAGGATCGGTCCAATCCGCCGCCGCCCAATAGCAATCAGGCCCAGCAGGCGCCCGCCGCATCCGGGACCAACCAGGCTCAGCCGGCGCCGAACGCCCCGGCCAGTAATCAGGCGCAAGGCGAACGCACGGGCAGCAATGCGCAGGCCGCCGCCCGTACCGACGTCAACCTCAACAAGCAGCAGGAAACCAAGATCAGCGCTTCGATCTCGCATCTGAACGTGCGGCCGCTGACCAACGTCAACTTCTCGCTAAACGTCGGCACCGTGGTTCCGCGCGACATTCAGCTATCGACGCTGCCGCCGGACGTGGTCGAGATCGTGCCGCAATATCGCGGCTACAGCTTTGCACTGGTGAAGGATCAGATCGTCGTGGTCGATCCGGCGACCTACAAAATCGTGACGGTGCTGCCGTACTCGGGACAATCCACCGCAACGACAACGACCACGCGCGAGCGTAGCGCCAGCAAGTTTTCGGATCGCGATCGCGAAGTGATCCGCAAGCACGCGAGAACCCGTAGTGAGGGACGGAGCGAACGGCAGACCACCGGCAGCACTGCGCGGACCGAGATCCGCGTCGGTGACCGCGTTCCCGATAGTGTCGAGGTCGAGGAATTCCCGAGCACGGTCTACCGGGACGCGCCCGACCTGCGCGAATACCGCTACATCCATCGCGATACGCGGACCTACGTCATCGAGCCTCGTGAACGGCGCATTATCGAGGAGATCGACTAGCTCGCAAGGCGTCGGAAGCCGCTCTTGGAGCGGCTTCCGATCGGCGCATCAGCGCTCGTTCGATGCGAGGCGGATGGCGCGGGCCTTCGCGCTCTTTCCGGCTGCGCGCGCCGCGATCATGCTGCGCGCCTTGCCGTGGCTGGTCTTCCTGATCATGGATGCGAGCCGCTTGCGGGCACGGGTGGCCGTTACCCGCGCTGCCACTTGTTCGCCCTTGCGAATGATGGCGGCGGCTGAAGTCGTCAGGTTCACCGGAACCCAGGCAACGTCTTTCATCTTGGACAGGCTGCCGATGCCTTCGCAGGGCGCTTCGCGCGGCAGGTCGATCCGGATCGCGAGGGCTTCCGCGCGCTCGGTCCAGTCTTCGGCGCTGGTGCCGGTGATGATGCGGACATAGTCGCGGGTCTCGCGCGGCAGCTGGCTCTCCTTTGCGAGCCACTTCTGGATGCGGCCGGGGCCTGCGTTATAGGCGGCCGCCGCGAGGCCGAGGTTGCCGAAGTCGTCGCGGAGCTTGCGCAGGAATTTCGCCGATGCCGGCAGCGCCTTCATCGGATCGAAGGGATCGTCCAGCCCGACCTCGGCCGCCGTCCCCGGCATGAACTGCGCGACGCCCTGCGCGCCGGCCTGGCTCACTTCGTCGGACTTGAAGCGGCTCTCCTGCCAGATCAGGCGCGCGAAGAACGGCACCGGAATGCCGCTGGCTTCGGCAGCTTCCCGAAGTGCGTGACAGAATCGTTCGGTGGATGAAACGGCGATCTGCGGGACGGGCGCCGGTTCGCGCGGTGGCTCGACGGCCTGCTCAAACGCCGCGCGTGCATTTGTCAGCTCGAGGGCCTGCACGCTCGCGAGGAAGAGATCGACGAGGGGAACCAGCGATGATACGCGTTCGGCTTGGAGACCGGTGTTGTCGAATTTCGATCCTTGCGGGGACGGCGACGAGCCGACGTCGCACATCAGAATCAGGAACGCGGCACAAGCCGCGACGAGAAATCGCATCTCGGTGGGAGTCCTTGAACTGTGGGGGAACGACCGGCGGCGGCGCCAGTGACAAGGACTTCTTAACGGTAATTGCGGCGAAGCTGCGATTCCGCGCGGCCCCCGGTGTTAGTACGGTGTTCCCGGCGCAGAACATGCGACGAGAGTTCCGCGGCTTGGCTGGGACTGCGAGGACATGAGGCCGCGAGCGATATTGCGGCAGCCTGGCGATCACACCTTGGGAAAGTCCTTCCGCATCGCGATCTCGGCGGCATCGCCGGGCGGTTAAAATCAGCCGGCGACGAAGGCGAGCAGGGTGCCGTTGGCTTTGGCCGGCGGGACGCAGATCGCCGGCCCGCTGCGGACTGCGGCGGAGCCAAGTGTCTTTTCGGTGGCCGCCAGATCGCGGCTGACGAGGACCAGGGCCGCGCCGCCGCGCTTGGAAAGGCCCGCGAGCGGCACGCCGGGATAGCGTTTGCCGAGCTGGTCCAGCGTCAGATAGACGAAGTCGGCGCGATCGCCGCCGGAGGGAACGATCACCGCGCCATCGGCCTCGGCCTTCGGCTCGCGGTCGATCAGCCGGCCGAGATGTGCTGCTTCCTTTGCCGGCTCCGGCGTTGCGATCAGCGTCTGCTTGATCCGCTTGGCCGCATTGGCGTGCTTCATCAATTCAGGGATCCACACGGTCTCGCGCGTCTTGTGCTGGCAGGCGAAGATGCGAATGCCGCCCGGCGCTTCCGCCGTCGGCCACATGAAGGTGCGGAATTTTGCCGCCGAGACCGTGCCATCGGGCAGCGTCACCGGCCGTTCGAAATCGGTGGGGCCGACCGGCTCCAGGCCGCGTGCACGGATCTCCTCCGCACCGGCTGCGGAATCGAGGGCGGTGAAGGCAATGCGCTCGATGCCTTCGCCGCGCTTGTCGAGGAAGGCGCGCGCCGGCGCATTGTGCTCGGTGGCCGTGAGCACGCCGAGCAGCTCCATATAGTCCGGGTCGAACATGATGGTGTAGTTGCCGGTGCCCATATGGGCGCTGTGGGTGCCGCGCGGGGAAACGGTGAAGCCGAGCTGCCGGTAATTCTCGGCGGCCTTGTCGAGGTCCTGAACCATGACCACGGCGTGGTCGATACCGATGACGTTCTTGAGGGCCACTGTTCTTATCCCCGCATGCAAACTGACTTCAGGCCGCTCTGGCGGCCACGGTCCTGTCTACGCCGGATGGGCGGTCGAGTCATTTTCAATTCAAAGGGAAATGCAAAATTTCATTCCGCGAAGCACGGCCACGGTGCGCGATCGCGTCAGCGCGTCTGCTCGATATAGGCGGCGAGGATGGCACGCTCCTCGCTGGTCATCTCGGTGATGTTGCCCGGCGGCATTGCATTGGACCAGGCGGCGACGCGGCCGATCAAGCGGATGTTGCGATGGATGTGCTCGGGCGCATCGAGCAAAATGCCTTTCGGCGCGGTGACGATGCCGGCCCAGACCGGCTCGGCCGCATGGCACATGCTGCAGCGGGACATCACGATCTCCTCGACGTTGGCAAGCGTCGGCTGTGCCGACAGCGCGGTGGTCCTGACATCGCGCGGGCCGGCCGCGGAGAGGAACAGGATCGCGATCACGCCGGCGGCTGCCACACCCCACACCCACCACGGCGATTTGCGCCCGGCATGGCGCTCGTTGAAGAAGTGGCGGATGACGGGGCCGAGCGCGAGAATGATGGCGACGATGATCCAGTTGAAGCGGGTGGCGTAGAGCAGGGGATAGTGGTTGCTGATCATCAGCACGACGACGGGCAAGGTCAGGTAGTTGTTGTGAACCGAGCGCTCCTTGCTGGTCTTGCCGAGTTTCGGATCCGGCGCCTGTCCCGCGATCAGCGCGGCCACGATTTTCTTCTGGTTCGGGATGATCAACGTGAAGACGTTGGCGACCATGATGGTGCCGATGATCGCGCCGATCTGGTTGAAGGCGCCGCGGCCGCTCAAGACATGGGTGAAAGCGTAGGTCAGCGCGACCAGGAACAAATAGCCACCGATGGCGAACGGCAGCTCGCGCTGGGCAAGCCCTGTGCGGCAGGCGGCCTCATAAAGCAGCCACGCCAGCGCGAGGCTGCAGAAGCTGAACAGGCCGGCCTGAAACGGCGTGAGGTCGAGGATCGACTTGTCGACCAGGAACAGGTCGGCTTCGAGATAATACACCACCACCATCAGCGCGAAGCCGGACAGCCAGGTGGTGTAGGCCTCCCATTTGAACCAGGTCAGCTCGTCCGGCATCTGGCTCGGTGCCACCAGGTATTTCATGATCCGGTAGAAGCCGCCGCCATGGACCTGCCAGGCCTCGCCCTGCACGCCGTCAGGCAGATCGTTGTTGGGCTTGAGGCTGAGATCGAGGGCGATGAAATAGAAGGAGCTGCCGATCCAGGCGATTGCGGCGACCACATGAAGCCAGCGGAGCAGCAGGCTCGCCCATTCCGATATGATGGATCCCCACATGATCACCCCATCAATTTGCGACGCCGACGCCGCAGCCTTGATGACCGCAACCGGCGGCCCTGCCCTTACAATGTGTCGCACCGATCTGCCGCATTTTCCAGTATGATGGGTCGCGGCTGATGCACATCGTGCGGGCATGAGCTGACGTGGGATGCGGCAGGCGTTTTTCCTGCCGCAGACCATTTGCGGATCGATCGGCGTTGACGCGCGAGACGTGCAGGCCGGGAGGAAGACGACGTGAAAATCAGGACATGGTCCGTGGCGATGGCCGCGGGATTGCTGGTCGCGGTTGCGACCGGTGCGCAGGCGGAGCCGGTGCTGCAGGGCAAGGATGCCTATGGCGATTGGCAGGCCGACAAGCCCGGTACGGTCAGATTGATCCGGCCGCAGGATCTGGTCAGGCCCGGCGCCACGCGGTCGTTTGCAAGCTCCGCGCGCGTGGTGGCGCGGCCGCCGGAAGCCTCGCCCCAGGTGCCGACAGGTTTCAAGGTCGAGCTGTTTGCCGAAGGCTTGCGCGCTCCGCGCATCATTAGGGTCGCGCCGAACGGCGATGTCTTCGTCGCGGAGACGCGGGCCGGCACCATCCGTGTGCTTCGCGCCGGCGAGAGCGGCAAGGTCGCGACCAACGAGGTGTTTGCGAGCGGGCTGCGGCAGCCGTTCGGCATCGCCTTCTTTCCGAACGGCGACAATCCGCAATGGGTCTATGTCGCCAACACCGACAGCGTCGTCCGCTTCCCCTATCAGGCCGGCGACATCAAGGCGCGCGGCAAGGCGGAGACGATCGTTGCGAGCCTGCCGCACGACGGCGGCCACTCCACGCGCGATATCGTCTTCACGCCTGACAACAAGCGCATGCTGGTCTCGGTCGGCTCGCTCAGCAATGTCGCCGAGGGCATGGGGACGCCACCGGGCGGGTTGGATGCGTGGTCGAAAGCGCAGCCGCTTGGCGCGGCCTGGGCCAGCGAGACCGAGCGTGCCGCCGTGCTGTCCTTCAACCCCGATGGCAAGGAGCGGAAGATCTATGCGACCGGCATCCGCAATTGCGTCGGCCTCGCAATCCAGCTGCAGACCGGCCTGCCCTGGTGCTCGACCAACGAGCGGGACGGACTCGGCGACGATCTCGTGCCGGACTACGTGACGAGCGTGAAGGAGGGCGCGTTCTACGGCTGGCCGTGGTTCTATGTCGGCGGCAACGAGGACCCGCGCCACGCCGGCGCGCGACCCGACCTCAGGGACAAGGTGACGGTGCCTGATGTGCTGATCCAGCCGCACTCGGCCTCGCTCGGCATGACCTTCTATCAGGGCACGCAATTTCCGTCCGAGTACCAGGGCGACGCCTTCGCCGCCGAGCACGGCTCCTGGAACCGCTCGAAGCGCACCGGCTACAAGGTGATCCGCATCAGGATGAAGGAAGGCAAGCCAACGGGCGAGTACGAGGACTTCGTCACGGGCTTCGTGGTAAGCGACAGCGAGGTATGGGGACGGCCGGTCGGCGTCGCCGTGGCGAAGGATGGTTCGCTGCTGGTGTCGGAAGACGGCAACGGCACGATCTGGCGGGTGACGTACTCGCGCTGAGCGAGCCTTTGTCTCCTCTCTCCGCGTGCGGAGAAGGGCAAGAAGGTGTCACCCCCGCCTCACGCTCGCGCCTCCATCCACCGGCAGCGTCACGCCGGTGATGAAGTTCGCTTCGTCCGAGGCCAGGAACAGCGCGGCGTTCGCGACATCCCATGCCGTGCCCATCTTCTTGCGCAGCGGCACCTTGCTGTCGCGTTCGGCTTCGACTTCGGCACGGGTCTTGTGCCATTCGCGGGCGCGGGTATCGACGGCCATCGGCGTGTTCATCAGGCCGGGCAGGATGACGTTGGCGCGGATGCCGTATTCGGCGTTCTGGTAGGCGAGTTGCTCGGTGAAGGCGATCATCGCCGATTTCGTCGCCTTGTAGGCGACGTAGGGATAGGTGGTGATCGCCGCCATCGAAGAGATGTTGATGATGGCGCCACTGTTCTGGGCCCGCATGATCGGGATCACTTCCTTCGCCGCGAGGATGCAGCTCTTCAGATTGATGGCGACGATGCGGTCGAACGCCTCCTCGGTGATTTGAAGCAGCTCGGCATCGCCGCCGGACAGGCTGACGCCGACATTGTTGTGCAGTACGTCGATCCGGCTCCAGCGCGTCTGCGCGTCCGTGACCATCGCCTTGATGTCAGCGGCCTTTGTCACGTCGGCCCTGAAGGCTGCGGCGGAGCCGTTTTTCTCTGCGATCATCGCGGCGGTTTCCTGTGCCGATTCCAGATGATGATCGACGCACAGCACCTTTGCGCCCTCGCGCGCGAAGGTCAGCGCGGTGGCGCGGCCGTTGCCCATGCCTTCACCGGGGCTCTGGCCGGCCCCAACCACGATGGCGACTTTGTCGTTCAGGCGCATGACGCTTTCTCCCTGCTTTTTCATCACGATAGCACGTGACAAGCGGAGCAGAAGAGCGATCGATCGCAGAGTGGTTGGCATTCGGCGCACGCCGTCCCGCCGAACATGCATGGCTCCGATGCCTCGAGGAAAGTGCGTGCACGCGCAAGGGCTTGCTGCTGCGCAGGAACCGAACTCAAGCGACTGCGTTGCTGCCGGGGCGTTTTTCGCGTTACGCTCTCCCCCGGGGCTTCTCAATCGTCAGTGGCCTGCCGATGAATCTGCTCGATCCGCAAGGGCCTGTTGCTGCGGCCAACAGCACCATTCTGGTCGATTCCGTCTTCATCATGCTCGCGATCGTGGTGCCGACCATTTTCGCGATCCTGGCCTTTGCGTTCTGGTTTCGCGCCTCCAATCCGAAAGCGCGCTTCCAGCCGGACTTCGTCTATTCCGGACGGGTCGAGATGGTGGTGTGGGCGATCCCCGCGCTGACCGTGATCCTGCTCGGCGGCGTCGCCTGGATCGGCTCGCACCAGCTCGATCCAGCAGCCCCAGTGCCGGGCACCGGCGCCCCGGTGCGGATCCAGGCCGTCTCGCTCGACTGGAAATGGCTCTTCATCTATCCGGACCAGCGCATCGCCACCGTCAACACGCTGACGGTACCGGCCGGCGCCGAGCTGAATTTCCAGCTGACGTCGTCGAGCGTGATGAACACCTTCTTTATCCCGCAGCTCGGCAGCATGATCTACACCATGAACGGCATGGTGACGAAGCTGAACCTGCGCGCCGACAATGAAGGCAAGCTGCAGGGGCTGTCGGCGCATTTTTCCGGCGACGGCTTCCCCGACATGATGTTCGACGTCAACGTGATCTCGCCGCTCGCCTTCCCGGACTGGGTCGCGACCACGGCGAAGACCGATGCCGTGCTGAACGAGGAGAGCTACAAGAAGCTGATGCAGCAGGGCATCGAGAAGGGCAGGCCGGCCTTCCGCCTGGACGATCCTCGCCTGTTCGATCTGATCGCAACCCAGCACATTCCGCCGGGTCCTGGACCCGAGCTCGCATCCGAAGCAGGCCGGTCGCACAGTGGAGGCCACGATGCTCGGTAAGCTCGACTGGTCGGCCATTCCGTTCGATCAGCCCATTCCGCTCGTCGCCGGCGGGATCGTGCTGGTCGCGATTCTCGGCGTGCTGATCTGGGTCGTGGTGAAGGGGCATCTGCCCTATCTCTGGCACGAATGGATCACCAGCGTCGATCACAAGCGCATCGGCGTCATGTACATCCTGCTGGCCTCCGTGATGCTGCTGCGCGGTGGCAGCGACGCCATCATGATGCGGATCCAGCAGGCGGTCGCCTTCCAGTCGCAGGGCTATCTTCCACCCGAGCACTACAACCAGATTTTTTCGGCCCACGGCACCATCATGATCTTCTTCGTGGCGATGCCGTTCGTGATCGGGCTGATGAACCTGGTCGTGCCGCTGCAGCTCGGCGTGCGCGACGTCGCGTTCCCGACGCTCAATTCGGTCGGCTTCTGGCTGACCGCGACCGGCGCGCTGCTGGTCAATCTGTCGCTGGTGATCGGCGAATTCGCGCGCACCGGCTGGCTCGCCTTTCCGCCGCTGTCGGAGCTGTCCTATTCGCCAGGTGTCGGCGTGGACTATTACGCTTGGTCGCTGCAGATCTCCGGCGTCGGCACGCTGGTCGCCGGCATCAATCTCGTTACCACCGTGCTGAAGCTGCGTACCAGGGGCATGAACTATCTGCGCATGCCGATGTTCTGCTGGACCACGCTGGCCTCCAACCTGCTCATCGTTGCGGCATTTCCGATCCTCACCGCCACGCTCGCGATGCTGCTGCTCGACCGCTACCTCGGCTTCCACTTCTTCACCAACGAGGCCGGCGGCAACGTCATGATGTTCATGAACCTGATCTGGGCTTGGGGGCATCCCGAGGTCTACATCCTCGTGCTGCCGGCCTTCGGCATCTTCTCGGAGGTGGTCTCGACCTTCTCCGGCAAGGCGCTGTTCGGCTACCGCTCGATGGTGCTCGCCACCATGGCGATCTGCGTCATCTCCTTCATGGTCTGGCTGCATCATTTCTTCACGATGGGGGCGGGGCCCGACGTCAATGCCATCTTCGGCATCGCGAGCATGATCATTGCGGTGCCGACGGGGGTGAAGATCTACAACTGGCTGTTCACGATGTATGGCGGCCGCGTTCGCTTTGCGACGCCGATGCTATGGGCGGTCGGTTTCATGGTCACGTTCATCATCGGCGGGCTGACGGGCGTATTGCTCGCAGTGCCGCCGGCAGACTTCATGCTCCACAACAGCATGTTCCTCGTGGCGCACTTCCACAACGTCATTATCGGCGGCGTGCTGTTCGGCGCCTTCGCCGGTTTCGAATACTGGTTTCCGAAGGCGTTCGGTTTCCGCCTCGACGAGCGCTGGGGCAAGGCCGCGTTCTGGTTCACCTTCCTCGGCTTCTACGTCACCTTCATCCCGCTCTACATCGCCGGCATGCTCGGAATGACGAGGCGCATGCAGCATTACGACGTCGCGGCGTGGCGACCCTGGATGCTGGTTGCGGCGGTCGGCATGGCCGTGCTGACGATCGGCGTGCTCTGCCAGATCGTGCAGCTCGTCGTCAGCATCCGCAATCGCGAGGCCCTGCGCGACCGCACCGGCGACCCCTGGGACGGCCGCTCGCTGGAATGGGCGACATCGTCGCCGCCGCCGGTGTTCAATTTCGCCTTCAATCCCGATGTGCGCGGCGAGGACGCCTATTGGGACATGAAGGCCCACACCAAGCAGCAGCTCGAGCATGACAGGCCGGAATATCAGGATATCGAGATGCCCAGGAATTCGCCGACCGGCTTCGTCTGCGCGTTCTTCGCCACCATCATGGGCTTTGCGCTGATCTGGCACATCTGGTGGATGGTGATTCTAGGAGGCTTGGGCGCGTGGGCGACCTTTGTCGTGTTCGCCTGGCGCGACCACGACGAGTACGTCATCCCGGCCGAGGAGGTCGCGCGCGTCGACGGCGCCAATCTCGAGGAGCGGCGCGGCCTCGTCAGCATGGCGGGAACAGTCTGATGGCGATGACCGCAACCGCCGGCCGTGCGCACGCCGATCCCCATCACATCGGCATCGTCATCGAGCATCCCGGCCCGGCGCCAAAGCGGATCGTGACCGCCTACGGCTTCTGGGTCTTCCTGCTCTCCGACATCGTGATGTTCTCCTGTTTCTTCGCGGCCTATGCGGTGCTGGTCGACCAGACCGCCGGCGGCCCGAAAGGATCGGAGATTTTCGAGCAGCGGAACGTCGCGATCGAGACGGTCTGCCTGCTGTTGTCGAGTTTTACCTGCGGCATGGCCAGCATTGCCGCCGACGTCCGCAACCGGTTGTGGTTCTACCTCGGTATGGCCGTGACCTGTTTGCTCGGCCTCATCTTCCTGGCCATCGAGTTTCGCGAATTTTCCGACCTCGTCGCGCGCGGCTACGGCCCCTCGCGCAGCGCCTTCCTGACCGCGTTCTTCTCGCTGGTCGGATGCCACGGGCTGCATGTCTCGGCCGGCGTGCTCTGGCTCCTGACCATGATGGCTCAGGTCTTTGCCAAGGGCTTTCGCGCCGACGTCCTGCGCCGGATGATGTGCTTTGCGCTGTTCTGGCACGCGCTCGACATCGTCTGGGTGGGGGTCTTCTCCGTCGTCTCTTTGCTTGGGAGTGGCGTATGAGCGATCAGGTGCATGTGCGGACCCAGCATGACATCGCACCGGGCGATGAGGAGCAACACAGCGTCGGCGAGCGGGTGCTCGGCTATGTCGTCGGCCTCGCTTTGGCGCTGCTGCTCACGGCGACGTCGTTCTTCATTGCCGGCACCGATCTGGTCTGGCAGCCTTCCATCCCTGTCGCGCTGATCGTGCTTGCGATCGCGCAGATGGGCGTGCACCTCGTGTTCTTCCTCCACATCACCACGGGACCCGATAACACCAACAACGTGCTGGCGCTCGCTTTCGGGCTGTTGGTCGTCTTCCTCGTCGTGGGCGGGACGGTCTGGATCATGGCGCATCTGAACGCGAACATGCCGCCGATGGATCACATCATGCAGATGCGGAGATAGGATCCGCAAAAAAGAAGAGCCGCTTGTTTGTGACAAGCGGCCCAAGTCTAGGGAGGAAACGCCCGAGCAAAGACAATCCGATGAGGATCGTCTGCCAAGGAAGCGCTCGCGCAAAGCGCGTGCGCACGTTCATAGGTGCAGCAACTCCCGAAAGAGTTCAATTCCGGTTCAATACTGTCTCCGGGTACCACTCACGGCTGCGTGAACCACTTTCACTTTGGCCGGCGGCAATTGTAGGCCTTGCGGAAGCCGGCGGCCTGGGCGTCGTCCTCCGAGCAGAACCAGCGGTCCGGCTTGGTGGTCGCGGGATAGCTCGGGCAGCCCCGCAGATGATAGATGCCGATATTGCCGGTGACGCGTGCGCGCACCGCGAGCTTGCCCTTGATACTGCAGCTTGGCGGCATCGTGAGCTCGTCCGGAAACAGGACCGCGCGGATCTCCTTGTCGCGATCAGGGCGGCAGGCAGCACCCAGGAGGGCGCCGTCCTTCTTGCCGGCGCGGAATTCCTGCGGTGCAACAAAGCAGCCCTTCCAGATGCCGGCTGACGCTGTCTTGGCTTCGACTGCCGCCGCCTTGACGTTGGCCTTGATCGGCTCGCGAGCGATGGCATAGCCGAGCTTGACCAGCTGCTCGTTCAGGCTGGCCTTGTCGCCCTCGGCCATGCAGATCGCCCGGTGGCGCTTGCCAAAACTCTTTTCCGGGCCGACATCGTCACAGCGCACGGAACGCTTGTTGATGAGCTTGGTGAGCTGATCGCGGGCCTCGATGCCGCAGGTCCAGGGATCAGCGTGGTCGTCGATGCAGACCTGGTCCAGTTCGGGCGCGTCGACGCCGTCCAGCCGGTAGGTGACGTCGCCGAGCTGAATCGAATTGCCGTCCCGGACAGTCGCGGCGGCGGTCAGCGCGGCCGCTGGGCCGGCGGCGCCCAGAAACCCGGACAGAGCGAGAAACAAAACAAGCGCGAAAGCGCGGGCGGCGGCAAATGAATTCTCGAAGGACATAACTTCTCGCTATCGATGGCTCTTGCCCCTCGTTCCTAGCATCCGGACATGGCGATACCAATGGTCTGCGCCCAGCGAAGTGCGACATTCGCCCGCCAGCCTTTACTCGCCGGGTCCTCTGCCCCTATCGTTTGCGCAAGCCTACGAGCCTTGACGGCCGAATCGTCCGGAAAGCGGCGAGGGGAGGGAAAAAGTTGCGATGAAAGATCCCGTGGACGTCCTGATCATCGGCGCCGGCGCTTCAGGAGCGGCGGTGGCGTGGTCGTTGGCCGAGACCAAGATGCACATTCTCTGCCTCGAGCAAGGCGGCTGGATGAACCCGGCGGAATATCCCAGCACGGGTCGGGATTGGGAGGCCAAGTTCTACGGCGAGTGGTCGTCAAGCCCGAATGTCCGCGGCCGGCCCGAGGACTATCCGATCAACGACGACAATTCGCCGATCAAGGTCGTCAACTACAATGCGGTCGGCGGTTCCACGGTGATGTACACCGCGCACTGGCCGCGGCTGCATCCCTCCGATTTCAAGGTCAAGACGCTCGACGGCGTCGCGGACGACTGGCCGATCGACTACGACGCGCTGACCCCGTTCTTCGAGGAGAACGACCGGATGATGGGGACATCGGGTCTGTCTGGCGATCCGCGCTCGCCGCTGACGCATCCGCCGATGCCGCAGCAGCCGCTCGGATTGTCCGGCGCCATCATCGGCAAGGCCATGAACAAGCTCGGCTGGCACTGGTGGCCGTCGGACACGACGGTCGCGACCATGGACTACCAGGGCCGGGCGCGTTGCATCAATCTCGGCCATTGCACGCCGGCCTGCGCGCAAGGCGCAAAGTCCTCGACCGACATTACCTATTGGCCGCACGCGGTCCGCGCCGGCGTCGAGCTGCGCACCCATTGCCGGGTACGCGAGATCACCACCGACGAGAACGGCATGGCCTCGGGCGTGGTCTATTACGACAAGGACGGCGTCGAGCAGTTCCAGCCGGCGCATGTCGTCATCATCGCCTGCAACGGCGTCGGCACGCCGCGGCTGCTCTTGAACTCGGCATCGAGCCGCTTCCCGAACGGCCTTGCCAATTCATCGGGCCTCGTCGGCAAGAATTTGATGTTCCATCCCTACGCGCAGATCTACGGCTATGTGAAGGAGCCGACCGACTCCAATCGCGCGCCGCCGACCTGCTTGTGGAGCAAGGAGTGGTATGACACCGACCTGTCGCGTGGCTTCGTGCGCGGTTATGGCGTCCAGTTCGTGCGCGGCGCAGGACCCGTGTTCGAGGCCGTCGTCAGCGAGCAGAAGGGCATTTTGCCCTGGGGCGCCGATCATCACCGCGTCTTCCGCAAGCTCAACGGCCATCGGCTCGGGTTCTCAGCGATCTGCGAGGACCTGCCGGAAGAGCACAACCGGGTTACGCTCGATCCGGTGCTGAAGGACAGCCACGGCATTCCGGCGCCGAAGATCGACTACACGATCAGCGAGAACAGCCGGAGAATGATGGAGCATGCGTTGGCGCGCGGCCGCGAGGTCTTGGAAACCGCGGGGGCGACCGACATCTGCGTCAACAGCCCGATCCCATGGGGCGGCTGGCATTTGCTCGGCACCGCGCGGATGGGCACCGACCCCGAGCGTTCCGTCGTCAACGAATCGGGCCGCACGCACGACGTGAAGAACCTCTTCATCGTCGACGGCAGCATCTTCGTCACCTCGGGCGGCGTCAACCCGACCTCCACCATCCAGGCGCTCGCGCTCTACATCGCCGACCAGATGAAGCAGCGCCTCGCAAACTTGTTCGATTGAGGCCGTCATGTCCGCAGACAATCAACTCACACCGCGACAGCGCGACGACCTCCGCACCATCGCCGCGATGATCGTTCCCGCCAGCGAGGAGTACGAGGTGCCCGGTGCCGACGATCCCGCGATCCAGGCCGACATGCTGGCGACGTTGGGGCGCGACACCAATCTGGTAGTGGCGGCGCTGGACCATCTGGCGAGACTGGCCGGAGGGCCGCTCGCTGAGCTCGATGCCGCGAGGCGCGATGCGGTTGCGCAGGAGTTTCGAAGCTCCGGCGGTGCGGCCGCCGCAACACTCGTTCGCGTCGTGCTGCAATGCTACTACCGCGACGACCGCGTGCTGCGCTCGCTGGGGCTCGAACTGCGCGCACCATTCCCGAAGGGCCATGTGCTTCCGGACGGCGACTGGTCGCTGCTCGACCCCGTCAAGGCGAGGGCTGGCGCGCTGCGGCGGGCGACCTAGCCACCTTGGTAGTCCAGCCCTGCGTCCCGAGCGGGCTACTTGCGCGAAAGGAAACAGGCCACCATCTGTGTGAGCCTCAAGGACTCTTGCCATGCTGGATTTCACCTCAGACATCGTCGATGACGCCGCGTCATCGCGAACGACAGCGGTTGCGCCGGTCAGTGACGGGGCGCTGCTGGACGCCTATTCCAATGCCGTGATCGACGTGACCGACCGGGTCGGCCCTGCGGTCGTGCGGGTCGAGACCGGTCCAAAGGTGCCGAACGGCCGCGAGCGCGGCGGGCTCGGCTCCGGCATCGTGATCTCGCCGGACGGGCTTGTGCTCACCAACAGCCATGTGGTCGGCTCCTCCAGGGAGATCCGGCTGCGCGACGTCGAGGGGCATGTCGGCGACGCCCGGGTGCTCGGCGTCGATCCCGATACCGATCTTGCGTTGCTGCGCGCCAACGGCGTGCGCGACTTGCCTTACGCCGCACTCGGCAATTCCAAGAGCTTGCGGCGCGGCCAGCTCGTGATCGCGATCGGCAATCCGCTCGGCTTTGAATCGACCGTGACCGCCGGGGTCGTCTCCGCGCTGGGCCGTTCGATCCGTTCGGTCAGCGGGCGCACCATCGAGGACGTGATCCAGACCGATGCCGCGCTCAACCCCGGCAATTCCGGCGGCCCGCTGGTGTCGTCGAATGCCGAGGTGATCGGCATCAACACTGCCATCATCAACGGTGCGCAAGGCATCTGCTTCGCGGTCGCCAGCAACACTGCGCAATTCGTGCTGTCGGAGATCATCCGCCACGGCTATGTCCGCCGCGCCTATATCGGCGTGGCCGGGCAGACCGCGCCGGTCCCGCGGCGGCATGCCTTGCTGGCCGGCGTCGAGAACAAGATGGGTGCGCTGCTCGCCCAGATCGAACCGGACGGACCGGCGGCCAAGGCGGGCCTGTTGCCCGGCGACGTCGTCGTCAGGCTCGACGGCGTCGAGATCAACGGCGTCGACGATTTGATCCGCGTGCTCGACCGCGACCGGATCGGCCGTCGGCTCGCCATGGACGTGCTGCGGCTCGGCCGCCTGCGGGCCATCGATATCGATCCGATCGAGCGCAAGCCGGCTCGCTAGCGCGGAGAGGCCCTCGCGCCCTCACCGCTACTCCGCCGCCGCCGCAAACCGGCTGTTCTCCAGCTCCGTCTCAAGCCGCGCCTTCTCGGCCGCCGCCAGCTTGATATTGGCTTCCTTGACGTGGCCGAAGCCGCGGATCGTTTCGGGTACGCGCGCAAGCCTTGCCAACAGAGGGATCTGTTCGGGTTTCAGCCCCGCAATGCGCTGATCGATCATGCCGAGATAATCCGCGATCAGCTTGCGCTCGGCCCGGCGCTCCTCGGTACGGCCGAACGGGTCGAGCGCGCTGCCGCGCAGGAATTTCAGCTTGGCCAGCACGCGGAAGGCGTGGATCATCCAGCCGCCGAATTCCTGCTTCTGGAGATGCCCGGTCGTCTTGTCGCGCTGCGCGAAGATCGGAGGTGCGAGGTGGTATTTCAGCGTGAAGTCGCCGTCGAATTTCTCCGACACCTTCTTCGCAAAATTGCCGTCGGTATAGAGCCGCGCAACCTCGTACTCGTCCTTGTAGGACATCAGCTTGAACAGGTTCTTCGCCACGGCTTCAGTCAGTTCGGTAGAAGCCGGCGAAGCCGCGCTCTCCGCCTTTCGCACCTTGGCGACGGCGGCAAGATAGCGGTCCGCATAGGCCTTGTTCTGATAGGCCGTCAGGAATTCAGCGCGGGTCGCGATGATGTCGTCGAGCGATTTCGTCGGGGTGGACGCCCGGCTCTTGAACTGGAGCACGTTGCGCACCCGCGACATGTCGTGGGCGGCGAGGCGCCCCCAGGTGAAGGCGAGCTTGTTCATCTCGATTGCGGCACCGTTGATCTCGATGGCGCGGAGCAGCGCTTCGAGCGACAGCGGGATCGCGCCCTTCTGGAAGGCGAAGCCGAGCATGAAAGGATTGGTCGCGATGCTGTCGCCCATCAGCGCGGTGGCAATAGCTGTGGCGTCGATGATGTCGAGATTCTTGTCGCCGATGGCGTCACGCAGCACGGTCTGCATCGTGCCCAGCTCGAAATCGAGGTCGGGGTTCTGCACGAAGCTCGCGGTCGGCTGCAGGTCGGCGTTGATATAGGCCCTGGTCACGCCGCGCTCGGCGCGGCTGAGAGCGGAGGGGCCGGCCGAGACGACCATATCGCAGCCGAGAATGACGTCGGCGCCGCCGGTGGTGATGCGAACCGCCGAGATGTCCTCAGGCTTCCGCGCAATGCGGACATGGCTCATCACCGCGCCGTTCTTCTGCGATAGGCCGGTGAAGTCGAGTGCCGAGCAGCCGCGGCCGTCGACATGGGCGGCCATGCCGAGCAGCGCGCCGATGGTGATGACGCCGGTGCCGCCGATGCCGGTGACGAGGATGTTGTACGGCGCTTCCAGTTCGCGGGCAGGAGGCAACGGCAAATCGGCGAACAACTGTCCGGAATCGATCGCCGATGTCTTCATGCGCTTCAGTGTCCCGCCATGCACGGTGACAAAGCTCGGGCAAAAGCCCTCGACGCAGGAAAAGTCCTTGTTGCAATTCGACTGGTCGATCTGGCGCTTGCGGCCGAACTCGGTCTCCAGTGGCTGCACCGAAACGCAGTTGGAGGCCTGCGAGCAGTCGCCGCAGCCTTCGCAGACGAGCTCGTTGATGAAGGCGCGTTTGGCGGGATCGGGATACAAACCTCGCTTGCGGCGTCGGCGCTTTTCGGCGGCGCAGGTCTGGTCGTAGATCACGACCGTGAGACCCTTGATGTCGCGCAGCTCGCGCTGCACGGCATCGAGCTCGCGGCGGTGATGGATGGTCGCGCCTTGCGGGAAGTAGTTGCCTTGCGGATACTTGCCCGGATCGTCCGAGACGATCGCGAGGCGCTTCACACCTTCGGCCCAGACCTGGTGCGCGATCTGGGCGACATTGAAACTGCCCTCGGCGGGCTGGCCACCGGTCATCGCGACGGCGTCATTGTAGAGGATCTTGTAGGTGATGCTGATGCCGGCGGCAGATGCCGCGCGGAGGGCGAGAAGCCCCGAATGGGTGTAGGTGCCGTCGCCGAGATTCTGGAAGATGTGCTTTTCGGTTGTGAAGGGTGACTGGCCGATCCAGTTCACGCCCTCGGCGCCCATATGCGAGATCAGATCGGTGCGGCGGGTCGGCATGCTCAGGGCCATGCCGTGGCAGCCGATGCCGGCCATGGCACGGCTTCCCTCAGGCACGCGCGTTGACGAATTGTGCGGGCATCCCGAGCAGAAGAACGGCGTGCGCGCAAGCTTGATCGGCGTGCTGGCGGCGACCGGATTGTCGAAGGCCTCTAACCGCGCGAGGCGCTGCTCCAGCACCGGGCTGTGATGACCGAGCTTGCGCAGTCGCGCCACCAGCGCCGACGCGACGATGGTCGGCGTCAGCTCGCCCTCGCTGGGCAGCAGCGGCGCGCCGCGCTCGTCGCGCTTTCCCGTGACGGTCGGGCGCCTCGAGGCGTCGATGTTATAGAGGATGCGCATCAGCTGGTCCTCGACGAAGCCGCGCTTCTCCTCGACCACCAGCACGTCCTGAAGACCTTTGGCGAAACGCTTCGCGCCGCTCTCCTCCAGCGGCCAGGTCATCGCGACCTTGTAGATGCGCAGGCCCAGATCCTGCGCGTCCTTGTCGGTGATCCCCAGGTCGGCGAGCGCCTGGCGCAGGTCGAGATAGGCCTTGCCGGTCGCGACGATGCCGAGTCGCGCGGGCTTTGAATCGAGCACGATGCGGTCGAGCTGGTTGGCGCGGGCAAAGGCCTGCACCGCTTCCATCTTGGGGCCGAACAGGCGCCGCTCGGCGTCCAGCGGCGGATCGGGCCAGCGGATGTTGAGGCCGCCGGGCGGCATCTCGAAATCGTCGGGAAGCTTGATTTGGATGCGCTCGGGGTCGCTGTAGATTGAGGCCGAGCTCTCCACGGTCTCGCTGATCGCCTTGAAGCCGACCCAGCAGCCGGAGAAGCGCGACAGCGCGAAGCCATAGAGGCCGAGGTCGAGATAGTCCTGCAGCGTCGCCGGATTGATCACGGGGATCAGCGCCGCCGCGAACACCTGCTCGCTCTGATGCGCGAGCGTCGAGGACTGGCAGCCGTGGTCGTCGCCCGCCAGCGCCAGCACGCCGCCATTGAGCGAGGTGCCGGCCGCGTTGGCGTGCTTGAGCGCGTCGACCGAGCGGTCGATGCCGGGGCCCTTGCCGTACCAGATGCCGAACACGCCATCGACCTTGGCGCCGGGAAACAGGCCGACCTGCTGGCTGCCCCAGACGGCGGTGGCCGCGAGATCTTCGTTCAGGCCGGGGACGAAAGCGATGTCGTGCTGCTGGAGGTGTTCCTTCGCGCGCCACAGCGCGTGGTCGTACATGCCGAGCGGGGAGCCGCGATAGCCCGAGATGAAGCCGCCGGTGTTGAGACCCTGAAGCCGGTCGCGTTCGCGCTGCAACATGGGCAACCGAACCAGCGCCTGCGTGCCGGACAGGAAGATCCGCTTCGATTCGAGCCGGTATTTGTCATCCAGCTCGACTTGCAACAGCGTCATTTCAAGGGTCCTTGTTTGCTTGGGCCGGCGAGGGGCGCTGCGCTGCGGGAGGGAATTCAGGTTGCGAAGCAGCTGGTTGCAGTCAAAAGCATAGACCGGTGAAGTCAATGTCACTGGCCGCATCCGTGGCGCTCCCGCTCGTCATGGCTTGTGCTGGCGCGGTACTCGAAGCCCCGGCTGCAGATGCGCATTCGACAAGGCGAGTGCGGTCGTCGCGACGGTGCTTCGGCACAGCAACGCTGAAGGATTCATAGACGCCCATCCTCCACGCTCGTCATTCCGGGCCGACGCGACTTGTCCGCCGAAGCTCGAAGAGCGAAGGCGGAAGCGGCGAGCCCGGAATCCATTTCACCTCGCATACTGCCGCCTGATGGAGTCCCGGATGGGCAATTGGGCATCATGGCTCGCGACGTCGCCCGCGCCCCGGAATGACGGCTGGCGAGCGCATCGCGTCCCGCCCAACCCTTGAGCAAATGCTCCGCGCAAGGCCGCCGCACAGCGAATGAGCAGAGCCTTCGCTCATCGGGTAACATTCTGACAGCGCAGCGAATTTCTCCGCAGCATCGTTCCGATCGCAATTGTACACAATGGCACGACGCTTGCAGAACTCCGGGCAACAGAGAGTTCTCGCGGGGGCCTGCGTCATGTTGAACTCAGCCAAGCCGACACGGGGCGTCATCAGCGCAGAGCCCGAGCCGATCAAGCTCGACTGGCCCGCCACCGCGCTTCTCATCATCGACATGCAGCGCGACTTCATGGAGCCCGGCGGCTTCGGCGAGACGCTCGGCAACGACGTCAGCCGGCTCGCGCGCGCAGTGAAGCCGATCGGCGCGGTGCTGAAGGCCGCGCGCGACACCGGCATGCTGGTGATCCACACCCGCGAGGGCCATCTGCCGGATCTGTCCGACGCGCCGCCCGCGAAAGTCGAGCGCGGCGCGCCGTCATTGCGCATCGGCGATTCCGGTCCGATGGGCCGTATCCTCATTCGCGGCGAAGCCGGCCACGACATCATTCCCGAGCTCTATCCGCTCGACAGCGAGATCGTGATCGACAAGCCCGGCAAGGGCGCGTTCTACGCCACCGAGCTCACCGACGTGCTGGAGAAGTACGGCATCGAAAATCTGCTGGTGTGCGGCGTCACCACCGAAGTGTGCGTCAACACTACCGTGCGCGAGGCCAATGACCGCGGCTACCGCTGCGTCGTCATCTCGGACGGCTGCGCATCCTACTTCCCTGAGTTTCACGAGATGGGCCTGAAGATGATCAAGGCCCAGGGCGGCATCTTCGGCTGGGTCGCGGACTCAGCCGCAGTTCTGGAGGCGATGAAGATTTCGACCACATAGGGGGATATCATGAGCACGTTGACAGGGATGGCCGGCAAATCTGAGATGAACAAGTCCGAGTTCAAGCCGGCACTATGGACATCGGGCGACTGGAACGCGTTCTTTGGCTTCGGCACCAACATCCTCGTCAACATGCTGGTGCTCACGGGCCTGCTTCGCTTCGTGCTGAAGATGCCCGACAGTCTCGTGTTCGGCCGCATCCTGCCCGCACTCGGGCTGATGATGTGCCTGTCGACCTTCTACTACGCGTACCTCGCCTATAGGCTCGCGCAGAAGACAGGCCGCAACGACGTCTGTGCGCTGCCCTCGGGCGTGAGCGTGCCGCACATGTTCATCGTCACCTTCGTGATCATGCTGCCGATCACGATCAAGACCGGTGATCCGCTCAAGGGCTGGTCGGCTGGCCTCGTCTGGGTATTCTTCCAGAGCTTCATCCTCATGATCGGCGGTTTCATCGCGCCGTTCATCCGCAAGATCACGCCGCGCGCGGCGCTGCTCGGCACACTTGCCGGCGTCTCCGTCACTTTCATCTCGATGCGTCCCGCGCTCGAAATGTACATGACGCCGCAGATCGGTCTGGTCTGCTTCGCCATCATCCTGGTGAACTGGTTCGGCGGCGTGAAGTACTGGCGCGGCATTCCCGCCGGTCTCGTTGCGATCGCCGTCGGCATGATCATCGCCTGGGGTTCCAACCTGTTCGGGCTTGGTCTCGGCGGATTGAGCGTCAAGGGTGTCGGCGACGCCTTCGCCAATTTCGGCTTCTCGGTGCCGATCCCGGCGGTGGGCTATGTCTTTTCCGGCTTCGAATTCCTCGGCATCATCCTGGTCACCGCCATTCCGTTCGGCATCTACGACCTCGTCGAGGCCATGGACAATGTCGAGAGCGCGGAAGCGGCCGGCGACGAATATCCGACCACGCGGGTGCTGACCGCCGACGGTGTCGTCAGCCTGATCGGCTGCCTGATGGGCAACCCCTTCATCAACGCCGTCTATATCGGCCATCCCGGCTGGAAGGCGATGGGCGGCCGCATCGGCTATTCGGCGGCGACCGGCATCATGATGGTGGTGCTGGCCTGGTTCGGCATCATCTCGGTGCTGCTGGCGCTGGTGCCCGTGGTGGCGATCTCGCCGATCCTGCTGTATATCGGCATGCTGATTGGCGCACAGGCGTTCCAGACCACGCCGGTCAAGCACGCACCCGCAATCGTGCTGGCGCTGACGCCGCACCTCGCCGCCTGGGCCAAGCTCCAGATCGACACGATGCTGGGCTCGACCATGAACGCGGCAGCAACCGTGGGCGGCATGGCCGCCGACAAGGCCGACGTTGTCAAGGCAGCCGCGATCGCCGCGCTGCCGCAGCAGGGCGTGTTCTACCACGGGCTCGAGATCATGGGCGGTGGCTCCATCCTCGGCGGCCTCGTTCTGGGCGCGATCGGCGTCTTCATCATCGAGCGCGATTTCGAGAAGGCCTCGGCCTTTGCTCTGGTCGGTGCGGTCCTCACCTATTTCGGCTTCATGCACGGCGAGGCCGTCGGTATCGGTGGTGGGTTCGGCGTCACGCCTGCCGTGGCCTTCGCCTATGCCGTGATGGCTGCCGGACTGTTCGCGGCGAGCAAGCTCGGTGCAAGCGAGCCTTATGCCGCGCATCCGGAGATGCACGCGGCACCGGCGGAGTAGGCGCCGAATTCAAACCTTGCGGCAGCGGCCGGGTCATGTCCCGGCCGCTTTCGTTTCAGGGACGAACCGCCGGCGACTCTATCGGCATACCGCGCGCCCGCGACATCAGATAGAGCTCGAGCGCGACCAGCTCGGGCGAACCGTAATCAAAGGCCTGGGCGCGGACGCCGCTCATGCAGCTGCGCAACCGCCGCTCGATCGAGCCCAGTGCCTGCCATTCCAGGCGATAGAGCGGATAGCCGGTCGGCTGTCCCTGCGTGATCGGCGCGCCCGCGAGGCGCTTGTCGAAATTGTCGTCGTGGCAATTGGTGCAGGCGAGATTGAGCTGGCCCTCGCGCTGCATGAAGAGGTCGCGGCCCCGCGCGACGAAGGGTTTGAGTTGCGGATCATCGCCGGCGGTGATCGGGGTGCCGCGGGACTGGTGGGCGACGAAGGCGGACAGAGCCAGGAGGTCGCGGCTCTCATAGGGCAGCGCCGTCGCCTGCTGATGATCGGCGCGGCAGAGATTGATGCGCTGATCCAGCGTGACCGGGCGCGCCAGCGCCTTGTCGAAGGCGGGATAGCGCGCCGCGACGCCCTTCATGCTGCTCCGCGCATCGCCATGGCAGTCGGCACAGGATTTTTCGGCGCGTCCGGTTTTCTTGCCCCACAGCGCCTCACCGTCGAGCACGAACAGCATGCCCGGATTGGACGTGTCGTCATCCTGCATCGCACGCGTATCAGGGCCCATGAAGGCATAGCCGGAGCGGCGCGCATCGGGCGGAATTTCTCCGGCGAGCAGGGCGGGGGCCGCGGCAACGAGCGCCGCCGCCACTATCGCGCGCCAGAAGATCATTCGACGGTGATCGATGCGGATGCGGTCGACGAAAAGCCATTGTCGCCGATCCATTCGAACTCGAACCTGCCGCTCTCCTTCGCGACCGTGAAGAAGGAGAGATACGGATTGGCGGCGATCGCGGGAAACAGGTCAGCGCGGAAGACTTCTGTGCCGTTGTAGCGGCACGTAAAGCTCGTGATGATGTTGCGCGGCACCAGCGTCCCGTCCGCGGTATGACGAAAGCCGGTCTCCATGATGTGCGAGGTCAACGTGCGGATTTCGATGATGTCGCCGCGCCTGGCCTTGGCCGGAACGTTGATGAGCGCAGCCATCAGTTCATCTCCTCGGTGCAGGCGGCCAGCGTCACGACCACGTCCGCTCCGGCCTGCCAGAAGGTGTCGTCGGAGAGGCGGGCGATCGCGATCACCTTCTGGGTGTCGGCGAGGCGGACTCTCGTCGCGACCTGGGCGCGGCCCGAGGACGACGTGAGATAGAAATTGCCGATGTTCGGCTGCGGGTTCTTTTCGTTGAAGAGATGGATGCTCTTGACGTAGTCGTTCGCCGTCATCGGGCTTGCGACGCTCACCGTCATCGGCACCGTGTTGCCGTTCTCGACCAGCGGCGGGATGTCGATCTTCACCTTGCCGGTGCGCACAGGTGTTTCGCCGACGACATTGTGGATCGCGGCGGTGAGCATGGCCGGTGTCGCTTCGAGCGGCCGCAGCGTGACGAGCGGTATCGTGCCGGCTGCGGTGACGCCGCCGGCGAGGCTCAAGAATTGTCGTCGCGTGGTTGGCATGGAACTAGTCCCGAAGTGTTGCAAGAAAGGCCACGATGTCTTCGATCTCCGCGGCCGACAAGATCGGCTTGCCGGCGAAATTGCGCCCGACGCGGACGAGCCCATCGTTGCGATAATAGGACGGCATGATGGTCTCAGGATTGAAGCGCGAGGCATCGACCAGACGAAGCCGCAATTGGCTGGCCGACCACCGGTTCCCGCTACCCGTGAGGTCAGGCGCGAGGTCGCCCTGGAACTGCGTTTCCGGGAACGGTCCGGAATGGCAGAGAATGCAGGTCGTGGTGCGCGCGAGCACGAGCGCGCGGCCGCGTGCCGCATCGCCGGGCGAGCCCGTGAGCGGCTCTGCAATGCCGTCGCCGACGATTTTGTAGGGCGCGAGCTCGTCCGCGCTCGTGCAGGTACAAGCGAGGCAAGCAGCGACCAGTGCTGCGATATGGACGGATGGTCTAGCCAAAGGTGTCCGCCGTGATGGTTTGAAACCAGCGCTCTGCCTCCGCCGCCTCGCGGGCGCGCAACTCGCGCGGCGCATCGACCGGGCTCGTCGCGCCGCCTTCGACCTCTGCAAAAATATCGCCCCTGGGCTGGTAATTGCCGGCGAGCAAAAAGCCGTAACCTGGCGCGACGGTGTTGTAGCAGACGCCGGTCAGCCGTGGTGTTTCTGGCGCACGGCCGGCGAGGAGGTTCACGATGGCAGCGGCGCAGGCCTTGCCCTGCGCGCCGGCGGCCGAGGCCGATTTGGGAATGCCGCCGCCGAGGCAGGCGTCGCCGATGACGTGGATGTTCGGGACGAGCTTGGACTCGAAGGTGACGGGATCGATCGGGCACCAGCCGGTCGCATCCACAGCGCTCGCGATATCGGCAATGCGCCCCGCACGCTGCGGCGGGATAATGTTTGCGACTTCAGGGATGTAGTTGCCGAATTCGGTGACGATAGTCCTGGTAGCCGGATCGACCGATGTGACACGGCCGCCCTGCGACAGCGCCACGCGCTCGATCATGTCGCCATAGAGCTCCTTCCATGCCTTCTCGAACAGCCGTTGCTGGGAGAAGCTATCCTTGGCATCGAGGATCAGCACCTTTGAGCGCGGCTTCTTGTTTTTCAGGTAATGCGCGATCAGGCTGGCGCGTTCGTACGGTGCCGGCGGGCAGCGTGAGGGATTGGCGGGGATCGCGATTGCGACCGTGCCGCCGTCCGCCATCGCCTCCAGTTGCCGACGCAGCAGCAGCGTCTGCGCACCGGCCTTCCAGGCGTGCGGCATTTTCTCCGATGCGGCATCGTCGTAGCCCGGCAGGGCTTCGAAATGGAAGTCGATGCCGGGCGAGAGGACCAGGCGGTCATACGCAAATGCGGTGCCATCGGTCGCCGTCACGCTGCGCTTTTGTGTGTCGACGGCCGTCGCAGCCTGACCGATGACCGTGACGCCTTCGGCGGCAAGCTTGTCATAGCCGAACTGCTGTGCCTCGAGCTCGCGCAGGCCCGCGATCACCTCGTTGCTGAAGGGGCAGGCGGTGAAGATATTGTTCGGCTCGATCAACGTGACCTGCAATTTGGCATCGGCGCGCCTCAGCGCGCGGGCGCAGGCCGCGCCGCCAAAGCCGCCGCCGACCACGACGACACGTCCAGTCGATTGCGCGCGCGAAGCCGATGGCCGCGCCAAATTTGCGGCCGTTATGGTGATGCCGAACACGGCACTTCGCCGTGTCATCGGGCGCGTGGTCATCAGGGGCATCTGGAAAAGGGCTGCGGCGGCAATTTCTCGCCCCCGCAGCGTGTGGCTCTAGGCGAAGGTGATGTTCTGGTCGCGCAGCGGCACCGAGCGGATACGCTTGCCGGTCGCCGCGAAATAGGCGTTGAGCACCGCCGGCGCCGCGACGCCGATGGTCGGCTCGCCGACGCCGCCCCAGAATCCGCCGCTCGGCACCATCACCGATTCCACCTTCGGCATCTCGTTGATGCGCATCGAGTTGTAGGTGTCGAAGTTGGTTTGCTCGATCTTGCCGTCCTTGACGGTGCAGCCGCCGTAGAACAGCGCGGAGAGGCCGTAGACGAAGGAGCCGGCGATCTGCCGCTCCACCTGCGCCGGGTTGACGATGTAGCCGGGATCGGTGGAGGCGACGATGCGGTGCACCTTGATCTTGTTGCCCTCGGTCACCGAGATTTCGGCGGCGCCGGCGACATAACTGCCATAGCCCATGACCTGCGCAATGCCGCGATAGACGCCTTGCGGCGCCGGCTTATCCCAGCCGATCTTCTCGGCCACGGCATTGAGCACCGCCAGATGCTTGGGATGGTTGCCCATCAGCCTGCGGCGGAACTCGAGCGGGTCCTGGCCTGCGGCCTGGGCCAGCTCGTCCATGAAGCATTCCATGTAGATCGCGTTGTGATTGACGTTGACGCCGCGCCAGAAGCCGGGCGGAACATGCGGGTTGCGCATCGCATGCTCGACCAGGAGGTTGGGCACCGAATAGCCGAACGCGGCTTCGCCGGATTGGGCGACGCCCTGGAATGCGGCCGGATCCATCCCGTTCTGCAGCGCTTCGGGGCGCAGCGAGAACAGGATCGACTGCCCGGACAGGCGGTAGTGCAGCGCGACCAGATTGTTGTTGGCGTCGAACGCGCCGGTCATCTTGCACTGGGTGATGGGATGATACCGGCCGTGCGCCATGTCCTCTTCGCGCGACCACAACAGCTTGATCGGCGTGCCCGGCATCTGCTTGGCGATCATCACGGCCTGACGGACATAGTCCGTCTGACCGCGCCGGCCGAAGCCGCCGCCCGGCATTACCTTGTGCACGTCGCACTTCTCCGCCGGAAGGCCGGAAGCCTCCAGCACCGCCGCGAAGGCGGCCTCGCCGTTCTGCGTGCCGCACCAGACCTCGCATTTGTCCGCCGTGTAGATCGCCGTGGCGTTCATCGGCTCCATGGTGGCGTGGTTCTGATAGGGATAGCTGTAGACGGCCTCGATCTTCTTGGCGGCGCCGGCAATCGCCGCCTTCGCGTCGCCGTTCTTGTTGCCGACATAGGCCGGCTGCGCGTCGTCGAGGCCTTCGGCCAGCCATTTCGCAATTGACTCGCTGGAGACCTTGGCGTTCTCGCCCTCGTCCCACACGATCGGCAGCGCTTCCAACGCCGTCTTGGCCCGCCACCAGGTGTCGGCAACGACCGCAACCGCGGTATCGCCGACCTTGACGACCTTCTTGACGCCCTTCATGCCGGTGATCTTGGCTTCGTCATAGCTCTTCAGCTTGCCGCCGAACACCGGGCAGTCCTTGATCGCGGCATTCAGCATGCCCGGCAGCTTGACGTCGATGCCGTAGATCATCGTGCCCCTGGTCTTGTCGGCGGTGTCGAGCCGCAGCAGGCCCTTGCCGGCGATGGTCCAGTCCTTCGGGTCCTTGAGCTTGACCTCGGCCGGCGGCGTCAGCTTCGCGGCAGCTTCGGCGACCTTGCCATAGGTCGTCGTCTTGCCCGTAGCCTTATGGGTGATCACGCCCTTGGCGACGGTGCATTCGGAGGCCAGCACCTTCCATTCGTCGGCGGCGGCCTGGATCAGCATCACGCGGGCGGTGGCGCCGCCCTTGCGGACATAGTCCTGCGAGGAGCGGATGCCGCGGCTGCCGCCGGTCGAGAAATCGCCCCAGACGCGCTTGCGGGCGACGCTCTGGCCGGGGGTTGGATATTCGGTCGTGACCTTCGACCAGTCGCATTCGAGCTCCTCGGCGACGAGCTGGGCGAGGCCGGTCAGCGACCCCTGGCCCATCTCGGAGCGGGCGATGCGGATCACGACCGTGTCATCGGGCCGGACCACGACCCAGGCACCGATTTCGGGCGAGCCGTCGGCCGCGCGGACCACGGCGGGGCCGCCGAAGGGCAGGTCGAGGCCGATTGCAAGGCCGGCGCCGACAGCGGCGGTGCCGATCACGAAGGCGCGGCGGTTCATCTTGGGAGAAACGTGCTTGTTCATGGGGGCGGCTCCTTAGGCGCTGGCGATCGTGTGGATCGCTTCGCGCACCTGCTGGAAGGTGCCGCAGCGGCAGATATTGGTGATGGCCTCGTCGATGTCGGCGTCGGTCGGCTTCGGCTTCTCGCTGAGCAGCGCCGCCACGGCCATGATCATGCCGCTCTGGCAGTACCCGCATTGCGGAACGTCCTTCGCGATCCAGGCCTTTTGCACCTTGTGCAACGCGTCGCCGGAGGCGAGCCCCTCGATCGTGGTGATGTTCTTGCCTTCGGCCTCGCCGACCGAAACGCCGCAGGAGCGGGTGGCGACGCCGTCCATGTGGACCGTGCAGGCGCCGCATTGTGCGATGCCACAGCCATATTTGGTGCCAGTTAGACCGGCATTCTCGCGAATCGCCCAGAGCAGCGGCGTATCCGGCTCGACGTCGAGCGTGAAGGTTTTTCCGTTGATTGTTAGATTTGCCATCGCAAGTCCCCTGATTGGCCCAATCCACCGATCGGACTCAGGGGCGGAATGTGTCGGGCAAATTGGAACTGTTCAAATCAACAGTCCGAGGGGTAGCCACCAATCCGAGGGGTCGCCACCAAAGAGACCCTTCCTGGACGTCCGCGGCACGGCTTGGGGCGACGTCTACCGGCTTCTGCGCCGACACCCCTGGAACAGAGAGCGACAGTTTGCCCCTTTTGCCGGGGTGCAAGTCGTCAGCGCTCTGCTACACTGGGGATCAAGCCAAAAAGGGGTTCCATGAACGTACCGCAGCCTTGCAACGTCCTGATGCTCTATCCGCTGTTCTCGGCAGAGTCCTTCTGGAGCTTTGGCGAATCCTGCAAAGTGCTGGGCGTGAAGCGCCCCGCCGCCCCTTTGGGCCTGATCACCGTTGCCGCGATGTTGCCTGAGAGCTGGACGGTCCGGCTGATCGATTGCAACACGCAGTCCTTCGGCGAGGAGGATCTCGCCTGGGCCGACGTCGTCTTCACCGGCGGAATGCTGCCCCAGCAGGCAGACACATTGCGCCTGATCGAAGTATGCCGCGCGGCGGGCAAGCCGGTGGTGGTCGGTGGTCCTGATCCCACCTCGAGCCCCCATGTCTACGAGCGAGCCGACTTCCGGGTGCTCGGCGAAGCCGAGAGCGTCATCGACGAGTTCATCGCGGCCTGGGAGGGCGGCGCACGCGCCGGCGTCTTCACCGCGCCGAAATTCCAGGCCGACGTCACCAAGACGCCGGTGCCGCGTTTCGATCTGCTCAAGTTCGAGGACTACCTTTATCTCGGTGTGCAGTATTCGCGCGGCTGTCCGTTCACCTGCGAGTTCTGCGACATCATCGAGCTCTATGGACGCGTGCCGCGGACCAAGACGAACGCGCAGATCCTGAACGAGCTCGATGCGCTCTACGCCATGGGTTACCGCGGCCATCTCGACTTCGTCGACGATAATTTCATCGGCAACAAGAAGTCGCTGCGGCTGTTCCTGCCCCAGCTCGCCGAATGGCAGCGCAGCCACGGCTATCCCTTCGAATTGTCGACTGAGGCCTCGGTCAATCTGGCCGACGATCCCGAGCTATTAGACCTGATGGGCGCGGCGAATTTCTTCGCCATCTTCGTCGGTATCGAAAGTCCGGATCCGGCGACGCTGGTCGCGATGCGGAAGAAGCAGAACACGCGGCGCAACATCGCCGAGAGCATCCACAAGATCTACGCCGCGGGCATGCTCGTCACCGCAGGTTTCATCGTCGGCTTCGACAACGAGAAGGTCTCGATGGCGGATGCCATGATCGAATTCATCGAAGAGGCGGCGATTCCCGTCAGCATGGTCGGCCTGCTCTATGCCTTGCCGAACACGCAGCTGACGCGCCGCCTGGAGCGCGAAGGCCGGCTGCACTCGGGCCATGATATCGCGCCGACCATTGGCGCCGATCAGTGCACGGCGGGGATCAACTTCGATCCGGTGCGCCCGTTGCGCGACATCCTGATGGACTATAAACGGGTGCTGGAGCACATCTACAGCCCGGCTGCCTATGCAAGACGCGTCGACCGCCTGATGACGCTGCTCGACCGCTCCAGGCAGCGTCATGAACTCGCGGAAGGCGACATCCGTGCCAAGATCGGCGCGATGGAAACAGTGCACAAGGTCGTCACCGCCCTTCCCGAGGCGCGGGGGCCGCTGTGGCAAACCTTCATGAACTGCGCCAAGCGCGACACGTCATCGGCGCGCATTGCCGTGCAGATGATCGCGGCCTACGCGCATCTCGGGCCGTTCTCGCGCAAGGTCATCGCTGCCATCGACTCGCGTCTCGCCGCGCTGGACGACGAAGCCGTGATCCCGGCTGGGGCTGCCGACGTAACGGCGGCGTGACACCTGGCCCGAGGGGGACCTACTTCACCGCCAGCCGCAAGAAGCTCATCACGCTGCCGAGCGCGGCAAAGCCGGCGCCGAGCGCCAGCGCGACGGTGGCGCCGTCGTGTCCGGCGAGAGCAAAGCAGGCCGCGGCGAGTGCCGAGCCGGTCGTCTGCCCCGTCAGCCGCGCGGTCGCGACGATGCCGGACGCGCTGCCGCTGCGGTGCGGCGGCGCGCTCGACATCACCGCCTTCATGTTCGGCGCCTGAAAGAAGCCGAACCCCATGCCACAGATCACCATCCGCCAGATGATGTCGGGGATGGCAGGATTGGCCGGCAGCATCGCGAGCAGGGCCATGCCGAGGCCGAGCAGCACGAGGCCGATGCCGCCGAGCAGGCCGACTGCATGGCGGTCGGACAGGCGCCCCGCGATTGGCGCCATGATGCCGACGACGAGCGGCCACGGCGTCATGAAGAAGCCGGTCTCGACCTGCGATCGCCCGAGCACGTCCTCGAAATAGAACGGCAGCGAGACGAAGGCGAGGCCCTGCACGGCGAAGGAGCACACCGCCGTCGCCGCCGACAGCGCGAACATCGGCCGGCTGAACAAATCGATCGGCAGCATCGGCGCGGGGTGCTTGGCATGACGGCGCGTCAGGATGAAGCCGAGCGCGAGGGCCGTGACCAGCTCGATGCCGACGACAACCGGAGACAGGTTGTGCGCGGCGCTGCCGATGCCGGTGATGAACAGGCCGAGACAGGCCGATGCGAGGAGTGCGCCGAGGAAATCAAAACCGTGATCGGCCCGCGGCGTCTTCGGCAACATCGCAAGGCCGATGCCGATGGCGACGAGGCCGAACGGGATGTTGACGGCGAACAGCCACGGCCACGGGCCGAGCGCGAGAATCGCGGAGGCGACCGAGGGCCCGAAGGTGAAGGCGGTCGCGACCACCAGCGCGTTGTGGCCGAAGCCGCGGCCCAGCATCCTCCCGGGATAGACGAAGCGCACCAGCGCGGTGTTGACGCTCATGATGCCGCTGGCGCCCAATCCCTGCAGGGCGCGCGCGACCAGCAGACTGTCCAGCGACCACGCCACCGCGCAGAACAGCGAGGCGATGGTGAACAGGATCAGGCCGCCGAGATAAATGCGCTGGTGCCCGACGATCTCCCCGAGCGCACCGAGCGGCAGCAGCGTTGCCACCAGCGCGATCTGGTAGACGTTCACGACCCAGACCGACTGCTCCGGGCTGACATGCAGATCGGCGGCAATGGCGGGCAGCGCGATGTTGGCGATCGCGGTGTCGAGCGAGGCCATCGCCAGCGCGGTGAAGATCGCGGCGATCGCCCAGCGCCGCTGCGCGGACGGCAGGCCGTCGGCAATGGGATGGTCGGGCTCGCGCGCGGCGGCAGGTAACGTGATTGTCATTGCGTTAGCGCGTTGCTCCGGCGGCCCGCTGTGGCGACTTTGGGCATGTACTACGCCCGCGCCGCCTTCCACAGGCTCATGCTTGCATGCTGTGTATGCGCGAAGGTCAGGTAATGCGGCCGCGATCGGCGAGGGCAGGGCGACGCGCGATGTCGGCGGCAAGCCCGGCACCATCGCTGCGATCGCGGAAATCCTGCAGGCGGAATGAAGCGCCGCTGAGTATTTTTTTCTTGGCGCCAAAACAAAAACTGCGAAAACAACCCCATGCACAGTAGAAGGCCCTTTGATCGATAAGGGATTTTCGAGTCGCGCCGAGACGGCATTCGGAGCCGCCGTGACGTTGACCCGTCGGGCAAAACACTGGCAGGATGCTATCGTGACGGAGATCCGGGAAGACCAGCGTGTGCGCTCATGGATACGCGACGCCCGCTTCCAACACTGAAGCAGACTTGAGCAGGCGATCCAGGTGTTTCGCCGTTTGACCCAAGCGGACAATCGGACGTCGCGACGAAGCAGTCTGGTGAGCCAAGCCCAATATGCAGTATCCAGTGCGCGTATTTTTACTTGGCCCGTCGATCACCATGACGAGAACTCCGATCTCGCCTTACTCTGGCAGCCCGGCGGTCCTCAGCGCATCACCAAGGGTTTCCGCGAGCGCTGGGGCACAGTTCACGCCCGCGAACTGGCGGCTGTAGCGAAAGGTCGGATGAAGTTCGAGCACCCGCTCGGCGGCTGCCCTAGCTTCATCCAGCCGTCCGAGTTTGGCAAGCACAGCGGCCAGCTGCACATAGGTGATGCTGTGTGCGGGATTGGCCTGCACGGACTTGTAGGCGGCGCGACTGGCTTCTTCAAAGCGGCCGCGCAGCAAATGACTCATCGCCTGCGCGTCGAATGCGGCGAAAGCCCATGGATCGAAGGGGCTGAGCCGCATGCCTCGTTCGCTCCACTCGATGGCGCGCTCGGCTTCTCCGCTCCATCCGAGAACGACGCTGCCGAGGATGTAGGTCAGCGCCGAAGAGGGGCTGACGGCAAGCGCGGCCTCAAATGCGGTAAAAGCCGCGTCCCGATCATGCGCGTCCATGCCGATCGAAAACCCCGCAAGCGCCAGCGCGCTCGCGTCGTCCTGGCCGTGGAGGATTGCCGAGCGGGCGTGGCGGATCGAAGCGGCACGGTTCGCCTCCTGCAAACCGACGCGAAGGTAGAGGCAATGGTGGCACATCGCGGCGTTGCCATGTGCCAGCGCGTAGTCGGAATCAAGTTCGATGGCACGTTCGAGCAGCACGAGCGCTCGCGTCACCTGCTCAGGCATGCCGGAATCGACGTCGACCTGGGCCCGCAGAACCAGATCGTAAGCATCCAGGCTCTCGGGGCGCTTCCGCTTGACCCTGTCGATTTCAGCACGGCGCAGGCTCGGCGCAATGGCGCCTACCGCCGAGAGTGCAATCTCATCCTGGAGTGCGAAAATATCGTCGGAGCTGCGGTCATATCGCTCGGCCCATACATAAGCGCCGGTCGAGGCGTCGATCATCTGGCCCGTCACGCGCACGTTGCCCTCGGCCTTGCGAACGCTGCCTTCGAGGACATAGCGCACGCCAAGCTCGCGGCCGACCTGCTTCACGTCCACGCCACGGTTCCTGTAGGTCAGGGTCGAATTTCGTGCAATGACGAACAACCACTTGATGCGGGCCAAGCCGGTGATGATGTCTTCAACCATGCCGTCGGCGAAGTACTCCTGCTGCGGATCACCGCTCAAGTTCGAAAACGGTAGAACCGCGACGGACGGCTTGTCAGGCAACGCCGGTGCGGGCGCCGCACGGGTGGCAGGTGACTGAATATTGATGGCGACGGCAGCCCCGACATAGCGATAGCCGCGGCGCGGCAGGGTTTCGATCCAGCTATCGGCCCTCTCGTCGGCCAGCACCCGGCGCAAGGCGGCGATCTGAACCGTCAGATTATTATCGGCAACTGCCAGTCCGTCCCAGCCGGCCTCGACCAGCGCATCCTTGGACACCGGAGCACCCGCGTTCTCCAGCAGCAGCCGGAGCAGCGCGACAGCGCGCTGCCCGAGCATCGTCGGCCTGGTTCCCTGGTAGAGAATGCCCGCCTTTGGGTCCAGGCGGAACGGGCCGAACTGGTAGAGATCCGTCATAGGCATTCGGTGGTTTTAGCAAATTTTTGGGAACTGTTTCACGACTTTCCGACCCAGACGGCCGAGGTTGCTTCCGTGCTTGCGGGAGCAAGCGCTTGGTCGATGGAGGAATGTCATGAGCGCCGATGCTGTCATTCGCATGCCCAACGAGACAAAGGGGATCATGCTCCGTGGTCATCCTATGGTTTTCCTCGTCACCGGCGAGGATACCAAGCACACCAGCATGTTCGACTGGACAATTCCGGCCGGGTTCGCCACTGGACTGCATGTTCACCGGGTGCAGGAGGAGACCTTTTACCTGCTCGAGGGCGAGTGTGAGTGGCACGTTGGCGACAAGACGATCCGCGCGATCCCGGGGACCTATTTGTTCATTCCGCCAGGGGTACCGCACAACATCACCAATGTCAGTCAGAAATCGGCCCGCGTGCTGATGACCGTCTCCCCACCCGGCCACGAGCACTATTTCGAAGAGCTTGCGAAACTCGCAGCAAAGGGCGCGCCGGATCCACGAGCCCTGGCCGACCTTCGAGACCGCTACGACACCGATCAGTTGTCGAGTTTGACAGCACGGGCGTAAGCTCTAAGGCTCGGCTCCGATGGCAGCTTCTGGCCCTTCCCGAACTGTTCACAATGTCGGCTGCTCGGGCGAAACCGGAAGTGGCGGCTCTGCCGCCGAAGCGGCGCTCGTGACCCGAAGCCGACCTTAGTGGAGCGAAGCCGTCAGCACGAAAGATGCTGCGGGAATGTCAGCCTGCCGATCGCCAACATAGCGGGATCGAGGCGAGCCGCCGCCTCGTCGGCGATGGTGGCAATCTTGCGTTCCCGCCCGGGGACCCCAGCCGCGACGCCGAATGCCAGCACACAGGCGGCGGCCAATGACCAGAACCAGTTGCACTCGAGCCGTCAGGGCACGTTCCAATAGAAGGATGGCGAGCATGCGTGCCAAACGGCTCGTGGTCATGTTCCCGCGCGGTTAAAACGCGCGCGACGATGAGTAGCATTGTCTTTCTGATTGCACGGGTCGTCCTCTAGAGAGGCAATTTTATCGATCGTGGGTGCGCTCTTGAGAGAGGCCAGCACATGATTGAGCTTTGGAGCAAGTGGTTCGAGACCTTGGCCTCGGTCGAGGGACTGGCAGCCATCGTCGTTGTTGCCGTAATGACCGCTGGCATTCTTACGCTGATTGAGGGTCGGCGGCATAGGACCAACAAACACTAGTTGAAGAGACGGAAAACGAGCCAACTGGACCAGGGTGGTGCCGCAAGTAAGTGGCCCTATAAATTGTCGTATGCAGGAGGATCAAATGTTCGCTTCTCATGCAGGTTGGAACAGGAATGCTTCTTGGCGGGAGACATTCTGCATATTCGCGCTGTTGAGCATCTTGGTCGCGGCTCCCGCCCTCTTGATAATACTTCTGCTGGATTCGCAACTCATCTTACCAGCGCTCAGTCTTTTGTTTTTCTCGGACGCGATGATCACCGCGCTCTTGGCCCTGGCAAAGTCAGGGACTGCAACGGTAGGTAAGATTTCTCTGTGGGTTATCGCAGGTGCGTTCACAATGATCGGCTGCGCCGCAGCGATTTTTGGCGAGCCAGATCAAGTAGCACTGCTTTTCGGGCAGACCGCCGGACAACATTCGGACGCCGCTGCCGCAGATAGTTACCCCAGCGGCCGAGCAGCGGTGGACTAGAGCTAGAGCTGTATTAGCTGCCCTGCTTTGGAGGTAACCCGTATGGGTCGACCTGGCGGATATAAATACGCCCCTCGCTCGGAGCGGAACCTGGGACCATGACCCTTGATAGACTATCTCGATACGGATGTTCTTAGCGTACTCTTGCAGGTCGTTCTGATCGACCTTGTGCTCGCTGGCGATAACGCCATCGTCATTGGCCTTGCTGCAGCGGGACTTCCTCAAGCGCAACGAGCCAAGGCCATTTTGATCGGGATCGTCGCCGCGACGATACTGCGCCTTCTCTTAGCGGGGATAGCGACGCAAATCCTGCAAATCGTCGGCCTTCTGCTCGCTGGCGGGATCCTGTTGTTGTGGGTATGTTGGAAAATGTGGCGAGAGTTGCGCACGTCCCCCGCGGGGCCCACAGTTTCTGCAGAAAGCAAACCCCGCAAAACACTCTTCCAAGCGAGTTGGCAGATTATCGTGGCCGATGCTTCCATGTCTCTCGACAATGTCCTGGCCGTCGCAGGGGCGGCGCGCGAGCACCCAGTGGTTCTGATTTTCGGCCTGGGGCTTTCCATCGCGATGATGGGCATGGCCGCTTCTTTCATTGCCGGCCTTCTGCAAACTCATCGATGGGTCGCTTACGTCGGACTGGCCGTCATTCTCTATGTGGCAGTTGAGATGATCTGGCGCGGAACATTGGATATCATGAAGGTCGCATCGATATGAGGGCCTGTTGTGTCCGACGGCGCGGCCAATGCCCAGAATTTCCCGGTTGTCCGACGAGATGCTGTCTGCGCTCCACTCAGGGGAAGGCTGCGCTGCTTTGCCCTATCACAGTCCCATGCCAAATTCTTGCGAATGCCACCGCTTGGGAGCAATCTCGAACTAGCTATTGATCGGCCGCGGATTTCGGCTTTGAGGGTCACGTGCCCCCTTTCTCGAATCTACTGATTTTGCACAAATTGATGGCCGCGTTTGCTGCCGTGATAGCCGTCATATTCGTGAGTGGCGCAATCGTATACGACAGACTTGGCGTGATAGAAGAGGCCAAAAACTGGCGGGTCCATACCACCGATGTGTTGGACACGCTAGAGATGGCTGTGGCCGCAGCGCTTGATCAAGAAACGAGTCTGCGCGGCTATTTGATCAGCGGCGACGAGAAATTCTTGGATCCATACCGCGAGGGCGGCGACAACTTCATCGTGGCGATCCGGAAACTTAGAGCACAGACTTCGGATAACCAAGACCAGCAAAACCGGCTTGATGAATTGAATAAGCTGGCGACCGCTTGGCGCATCGAGACCGCCGAGCGCGAGATTGCGCTGATGGCGAACCCCGCGACGCGCGATGAGGCGCGCACGTTGGAGGGGTCGAGCGGCAAAGCTGCCATGGGCGCAATCCGCGCCCAGGCAAACGAAATCGAGAAGGCTGAACGCGATCTGTTGGCAAGGCGCGACGCCGTGCAGAAGCACGCGTACGCCACTGCATACATGGCGACCGCGCTGGGCGCCGCAGCCTCGCTCCTGATCGCGGTGTTGATGGGCCTTCTACTCACGCGCGCTATCGCGGCGCCGATCACGCGAATGACCGGCGCCATGACCGCACTCGCCAAGGGCGACACTAGCATCGACGTGCCCGGGATTGATCGACGTGACGAAATCGGCGCCATGGCGGGTGCGGTCGAAATTTTCAAGAAAGGTGTTATTGAACGCCAAAAGACCCAGGTCGAACTCGCTCATGTCAGTCGTGTCGCGACCCTTGGGCAGCTGACGGCCTCGATTGCCCATGAAGTCAATCAGCCGATCTCGGCTGTGCTCACCAATGCGGACGCCGCCTTGAACTGGCTGGGCGCTAACCCGCCAAATCTAAATAAGGCCCGCGAGTCCCTCGAGCACATTGTCGCAGATAGTCGACGAGCTGGCGAGATCGTCCACCGTATCCGCGCTATGGTCAGGAAAGCGCCGGTACCCAGAAGCCGCCTCGACCTCAACGAAGCCGTCCTGGACGTCGTCGCCATGGTCCGAAGCGAGGCGGTGAGGCATAAGATTTCGCTACAGACGCAACTGGCGGAGGACCTGCCGCAGATCGAAGGTGAGCGCATTCAGCTGCAGCAGGTGCTCCTCAATCTGATCCTCAATGCCATCGACGCCGTGAACTGCGTTCACGAGGGCACGAGGGAGCTGCAGATCAGTACTGAACGGGACGTTGCCGGCGATGTACGCGTCGCCGTGCGAGACTCGGGCCCGGGGCTCGATCCGACGAGTGAGGAACGCGTTTTCGATGCGTTCTACACGACCAAGTCGCACGGCTTAGGGATGGGCCTGGCCATCTGTCGGTCGATCATCGCAGCTCACGGCGGACGGTTGTGGGTCACGAGGAACAAGCCTCGGGGCGCCGTCTTCCAGTTCACCCTCGCTCCCCACCAGGACTAGATGGCCCCGTTTGGCCAAAGCCGGTGAGGTGGGCATATACTTGGGGATTGAGTGTGGACAGGCCTCTTGAGGACCATTCGGGTCACAGTGTTCGCATGACCGATTCTCTTAGCGGACTCGCCGGGACAAGTTCCGGCTGTCCGCTCTCGTGAGTAGTGCGGCCACAGCATCTTTTCGACTTGATCGAGTGCCCCGCCTCAGAACTGATACCTCCGCAGCCCCCCATCCACCGGGATCACCGTCCCCGTAATGTACCGCGCCACCGGCGATGCCAGAAACACCGCGAGCGCGGCAAGGTCCTCCGGCTCGCCCCAATAGCCGACCGGGATCTCCTCCTCCGCGAAACGCTCGCGGTAATCAGGCGGATAGTTGCGGCGGATCTGCTCGCTCATGATGCGGCCGGGCGGGATGCAGTTGATGGTGATGCCGTGCTCGCCGATCTCGCGCGACAGGCCCTTGGCCCAGGCGTGCACGGCGGCCTTGGCGGCGAAGGCGGCGTTGAGGCCTTCCGGCTCGGACTTGCCGGTGATGTTGACGATGCGGCCCCATTTGCGTTCGATCATCTGCGGCAGCAGCGCATGCGCGATGCGGCGGTAGCTGGTGAAATTCAGCGCGATCGCCTCGTCCCATTGGCTGTCGGGCGCATCGACCGGCAGCGGGCGGCTGCCGCCGGCATTGTTGATGAGGATATCGACATGGCCAAGCTCCTTCAATGCGAAGGCCGCGATCTTTTCCGCCGCGTCCTTCGCCATCACGTCCTGCTCGAACGGCGTGATCAGGCCGGGGCCGACTTCCTTCACCAGCTCGGCGAGCAGATCGGTGCGCCGCGCGACGCCAACGACGCGCACGCCTTCGGCCGCCAGGCCCTTGGCGATGGCGCGGCCGATGCCGATGCTCGCTCCGGTGACAACAGCGGTTTTTGATTTGAGCCCGAGGTCCATGGTCACACGCTCTCTTGTTGCTTTTGCTTGTTGCCGTTCGTTTGGTGTTCGTTTCCTGCCCGTCCCGCGGGCTTGGCGAATTGCCCGACCGGGACGAGCAGTGGTAACCAAGAGCTTTGGTGAAGGAACACGAAAAAGAAAAGGCCTATCACGATGGTCTGGGATCCGCAGCAATATCTGAAGTTCTCCGGCCATCGGCTTCGGCCTGCCGTCGACCTCTTGATGCGGATTCCGGATGTTGGCCCGCGTACGATCGCCGATCTCGGCGCCGGCGCCGGCAACGTCACCAAGCTGATCAAGGAGCGGTGGCCGGACGCGACCGTGACTGCTGTCGAGGGCTCAGCCGAGATGGTCGCCGCCGGCCGCAAGGCGGCGCCGGATGTGGAATGGTCGCATGAAGACCTCGGCCGCTGGCGTCCCGCCAGGCAATACGACCTGGTCTATTCGAATGCCGCACTGCACTGGCTGCCCAATCATGCGGCGCTGTTTCCGTCGCTCATGGAGAAGATGACGCCGGGCGGCATGCTCGCGGTGCAGATGCCTCGCAACTTCCTCGCGCCATCGCATGTGCTGATCGGCGAGACTGCGTTGAGCGGCCCCTGGCGGTCCAAGGTCGAGCATCTCGTCACCGCGCCGCCGGTCGAGGCGCCGGCCTATTACCACGATCTTCTTGCTCCGATGTCCGCCAATATCGACATCTGGGAGACCGAATATCTGCAAGTGCTGGAAGGCGACAACCCCGTGAAGGAATGGACCAAGGGGACCTGGCTGACGCGCTATCTCGACATTCTGCAAGGCGACGAGAAGGACGCCTTCGACGCGGCCTACGGCATGCGGGTTGCGACGGCCTACCCGAAGAATGCGGCGGGGCAGACGCTGTTCCCGTTCCGGCGCCTGTTCATGGTCGCCCAGCGCAAAGGCTGATCGCATTGCGGCAATGCGGCATAAGCGCTCGCTCTCCGCAGTGGGCGCGGGTGCCGGGTTGCGGAGACGACGGCCATCAAGATAGCTTGCCGGCGGCAAATTGGGCTTAGGTCTAGTTGTTCGGCTGGCGGATTGCTGCCACTACTGAAGGCGCAAAACAAAAAAAGACCCGGTTCTAGAGGTTGTTGGGAGGTTACTTCATGCGCAAGCTGCTTGTCGCGGTCGCCGCCGCAGCCATTCTCGCGGTCCCAGCCATCGTCCAGGCCCAGAACCCCATCGTCATCAAGTTCAGCCATGTCGTCGCCAACGACACCCCGAAGGGCAAGGGCGCGTTGAAGTTCAAGGAGCTCGCCGAGAAGTATACGGACGGCAAGGTCAAGATCGAGATCTACCCGAACTCCACGCTCTACAAGGACAAGGAGGAGATCGAGGCGCTTCAGCTCGGCTCGGTGCACATGCTGGCGCCTTCGACCGCGAAATTCGCCCCGCTCGGCATCAAGGAGTTCGAGGCGCTCGACCTGCCCTGGCTGTTCAAGGACGAGCAAACCTACGCCAATGCGATGAAGGGCAAGCTCGGCAAATGGCTGTTCCAGAAGCTTGAAGCCAAGGGCATCACCGGGCTCGCTTATTGGGACAACGGCTTCCACATGGTGTCGTCCAACCGTCCGCTGGTGAAGCCAACCGATTTCCAGGGAATGAAATTCCGGATCTCCGGTTCGAAGGTCGCGGACCAGTATTTCCGTCTGGTCGGCACCATCCCGCAGATCATGGCCTTCTCGGAAGTCTACCAGGCGCTCCAGACCGGCGTGGTCGACGGCTGCGAGAACACGGCGTCGAATTACTGGACCCAGAAGTTCTACGAGGTGCAGAAGGACATTACGGTATCCTATCATGCGCATCTGCAATATGCCGTGATCGTCAACTCGAAATTCTGGAACGGGCTGCCGCCTGACATCCGCGCCCAGCTCGACAAGGCGATGGCGGATGCGACCGACTACACCAACTCGATCGCGCGCCAGGAGAACGAGGACGCGCTCGCCGAGATCAAGAAGACGGGCAAGACCACGCTGCATTATCTGACCGACGCCGACCGCAAGGCGTGGCAGGAAGCGATGCAGCCGACTTATACATGGGCGAAGGGCAGGGTCGGGCAGGAAGTGCTTGATCTCGTCGCCAAGGAACTCGACGTCAAGATGAACTGACGGCCGCGGCTCCAAAACAACACCACCAACGGTCGGGGGTGATCGCACTCCCGGCCGTTTCGCTCTTGAAAGACGGACTCATCCCGGGGGGAACCAAGTTGCTGCGCGTGCTGAATCGTTTGCTCGATCATCTCGAGGAGTGGCTGATTGCGACGATGATCGCGGCCGCAACCTCGCTCATCTTCGTCGCCGTGCTGCACCGCTACGGCGCCGGGCTGTCGATCGACATCGCCAAATGGGCGGAAGTCCGCAATCTGGCTTTCATTGCCGTCCCTGCACGCGCGGCGTTCGTCTGGCTTGCCGCGCTCGACCTGTCCTGGGCGCAAGAACTCTGCATCTACATGTTCATCTGGATGGCGAAGTTCGGCGCGGCCTACGGCGTGCGCACCGGCATCCATGTCGGCGTCGACGTGCTCGTCAACATCCTGCCTGGCGGATCGCGCCGCCGCGTCATCACCTTCGGCCTGTTGTGCGGCGCCCTGTTTACCTCGATCGTGTGCTATTTCGGGGCCGCGTTCGTCGGTCAGATGTGGCAGACCGGCCAGCAGTCGAACGATCTCGAAGCGCCGATGTGGCTGGTGTATCTCACCATCCCGGTCGGCTCCGGCTTGATGTGCTTTCGCTTCCTGCAGGTCGCCTGGTCGTTCTACCGCACCGGCGAACTGCCGCATCACGACATGGCGGGCGTCGAGGGTGTCGAGGTCGACCCCGTGCATCCGGCCCCGGTCACGCCCTCCCAGGTCGTCCGGGACGAGCGCAGCCCGCTCGGCTGGATCCTGATGCTGCTGCCGGTCCTGATCGTCGCGCTATGCTTCGCTCATGCGGCTCACGTCGTCACGCTGCCGCAGGGTCTGCGCGTCTTCATCGTGTTCGCGCTGCTGCTCTCGCTGATGCTGACGGGCATGCCGATCTCGATCGCGCTTGGTCTTACCGTGCTCAGCTACATGTTTGCGCTGACCGACGTGCGGACGGAATCGGTGGCGCTGAAGCTGTTCACCGGCATCGAGAATTTCGAGATCATGGCGATCCCGTTCTTCATCCTCGCCGGCAACTTCCTGACCCATGGCGGCGTGGCGCGACGGATGATCACCTTCGCAACCTCGCTGGTCGGCCATTGGTACGGCGGCCTCGCGCTGTCGGGCGTGGTCGCCTGCGCGCTGTTCGCCGCGATCTCCGGCTCGTCGCCGGCAACCGTGGTGGCGATCGGCTCGGTGATCCTGCCCGCCATGGTCGCGCAGGGGTTCCCGAAGCGGTTCGGCGCGGGCGTGATCACGACGTCGGGCTCGCTCGGCATCCTCATTCCGCCGTCGATCCCGATGGTTCTCTATGCGGTCTCGACCAACAGCTCGGTCGGCAAGCTCTTCATCGCCGGCATCGTGCCGGGGCTGGTGCTCGCGTTCCTGCTCGGCGCGACGACATTCTATCGCGCCTGGCGGAATGATTATCCCCGGATGCCGAAGGCGACGTTCATGCAGCGCTTCGATGCGTTCCGCAAGTCGGTCTGGGGCATCCTGCTGATCGTGATCGTGATCGGCGGCATCTACAGCGGCCTGTTCACGCCGACCGAAGCGGCCGCCGTCAGCGCGGTGTACGCCTTCATCGTCGCGGTGTTCATCTACAAGGATCTGAAGCTGCGGGACGTGCCGCGGGTGCTGCTGTCATCGGCGAACCTTTCGGCGATGCTGCTCTACATCATCACCAACGCCGTCCTGTTCTCGTTCCTGATGACCTACGAGAACGTGCCGCAGGCGCTCGCGCAATGGATGATCGACCAGGGTCTCGGATGGATCGGCTTCCTCCTGCTCGTCAACCTCCTGTTGCTGCTGGCGGGCAACGTGATGGAGCCGTCCTCGATCATCCTGATCATGGCGCCGATCCTGTTTCCGGTCGCGATCAAGCTCGGCATCGATCCCATCCATTTCGGCATTCTGATGACGGTCAACATGGAGGTCGGGCTGTGCCATCCGCCTGTCGGCCTCAATCTCTACGTCGCCTCGGGCATCGCCAAGATGGGCATCACCGAGCTCACGGTGGCGGTGTGGCCATGGCTCCTGACCATGCTGGCGTTCCTCGCGGTCGTGACCTATTGGCCGGGCCTGTCGCTGTGGCTGCCGAGACTGCTCGGGATGTAGCTGCAGGCTACGCGTCGGTCCGTTCTCGTCGAAGGCAATCGGCCGCCAGATGCGGTTAGATGCCGCGCGACAAGCCGGGAGGAAGCGACATGACGGAATCCAGCAGCGAGCCGAAGGCCGCAACGGCGTCCGTCATCGCGCAGCAAACGGCGATGCTGAACGCGCTGCCGTTTTCCGACAGGCGGGATTTCGACGATGCCGCGCGCGGCTTCCTCGGCACGATCGAGAACGCGAAGGTCACAAGTCCGCAAGGACGCACGGTCTGGAGCCTCGAGCCCTACGGCTTTCTCTCCACCGAGGAGGCGCCCGCCACGGTCAATCCCAGCCTGTGGCGGCAGTCGCGGCTCAACATGCAGCATGGGTTGTTCGAGGTGGTGCCCGGAGTCTACCAGGTCCGCGGGTTCGACATCGCCAATATGACGCTGATCGAGGGCGACCGTGGCGTCATCGTGGTGGACACCCTGACCTCGATCGAAGGCGCGCGCGCTGCACTCGATCTCTACTACCAGCATCGTGGCCAGCGGCCGGTGGTGGCCGTCATCTTCACGCACACCCACACCGATCACTGGGGCGGCGCGCGGGGTGTGCTGGAAGAGGATGCTCTCGCCAGTGCCGGCGTGCCGATCATCGCGCCGAACCTGTTCATGGAGCATGCCGTCTCCGAGAACATCATCGCGGGACCGGCGATGCTGCGGCGGGCGCAATATCAGTTCGGCCCGTTCCTCGCCAAGGGGGTACGGGGGCAGGTCGATTGCGGCCTCGGCAAATCGATGGCAGCAGGTTCGGTGGCGCTGCTGCGCCCGACCGATCTGATCATGGCGACCGGCGACAGGCGCGTGATCGACGGCGTCGCGTTCGAATTCCAGATGGCCCCGAACAGCGAAGCGCCGGCCGAGATGCATTTCTTCGTCCCGCGCTACAAGCTGTTGAACCTCGCCGAGAACTGCACGCACAATTTCCACAATCTGCTGCCGTTCCGCGGCGCCGACGTGCGCGATGCGCTGGCTTGGTCGAAATATCTGGGCGAGGCCTTGCAACTCTGGGACGGCAGGGCGGAGGCAATGTGCGGCCAGCATCACTGGCCGGTGTGGGGAGCCGAGCGCATCGGCACGATGATCCGCCAGCAGCGCGATCTCTACAAGTTCGCGCATGACCAGACCATCCGTCTGATGAACCACGGCCTCACCGCGGCCGAGATCGCCGAGACGATCCAGCTGCCGAAGAGCCTGGAGGGCGCCTGGCACGGCCGCGGCTATTACGGCCACATCCGGCACAATGTGAAGGCGATCTACCAGAAATATCTCGGCTGGTATGACGCCAACCCGGTCAATCTCGATCCGCTGCCGCCGGTGGAATCCGGAAAGAAGTACGTCGAATACATGGGCGGCGCGGACGCCATCCTCGCGCGGGCGCGGGTGGACTTCGACAAGGGCGGGTTTCGTTTCGTCGCGCAGGCGCTCGGCCATCTCGTCTTTGCCGAGCCTGACAACGCGGCGGCGCGCGCATTGCTGGCGGATACGCTGGAGCAGCTCGGCTACGCCGCCGAAAGCGCGACCTGGCGCAATGCCTATCTGTTCGGTGCCCAGGAGCTGCGCCAGGGCATGCCGAAGACGCCGCCGCGCCCGCCGATGCCGCGCGAGACGCTGGCGGCTCTGCGCACCTCGCAGCTCTGGGACGTGCTCGGCATCCGCCTCAATGGACCGAAGGCTGAAGGCAAGCACATCGTGCTGAACTGGCGCTTCTCCGACACCGGCGAGACCTTCGTGCTCAACCTGGAAAACTCCGCGCTCAGCTATGCCGAGGGTGTGCAGGCGGAAGGCGCCGATGCCAGCTTTACGCTGGCGCGCGCAACGCTCGATGAAGTCATCGCGAAGCTGACGAGCTTTCCGGAAGCCGTGGCCGCCGGCAAGGTCCAGCTGTCAGGCAACCCGATGCGGCTTGCCGAGCTGATGGGCCTGATGGACGAATTCCCGCGCATGTTCGAGATCGTCGAACCGAAGCGGGCGGCGGTGGTGTAAGAATCTCGTGCCCCGGACGCAGCGCAGCGCGTCCGGGACACGAGTGTGGCGGGTGTTGCCGCTACTCCGCGCTGCTCACCAGCTTGATCCGCGGCGTCTGCGCCTCGGTCAGGCTGCGATAGGCCGCGAGATAGTCGAGCGCCATCCGGCGCGCCGTGAAGCGCTTCTCGAAGTGCCCGCGGATGGCGACGCGGTCGAGCTGCGCAAGGCGGCCGACGACGCCGGCAGCGCTGAGGATGTCCTCGACGACGAAGCCGGTGAGGCCCTCGTCGATGATCTCCGGTACCGAGCCGCGGTTGAAGGCGACAACGGGCGTGCCGCAGGCCATGGCTTCGATCATCACGAGGCCGAACGGCTCCGGCCAGTCGATCGGCAACAACAGGCCGAGCGCGCCGCTCAGGAAGTCCGACTTCTCGTGGTCGCTGATCTCGCCGATGAAGTCGACCAGCGGATTGTTCTGGATCATCGGCTTGATCAGCTCGTCGTAGTAATCCTGGTCGGCGCGATCGACCTTGGCCGCGATCTTCAGCGGGATGCCGCAATGGGTCGCGATCTTGATGGCGCGATCGACGCCTTTTTCGGGCGCGATGCGGCCGAGCACGGCGAGGTATTCCTGCTTGGCCGGCTTCGGCGTCAGCAGATTTTCCGGCAGTCCGTGATGAATCGTCGTCACCCAGTTCGCCTGCGGCACCGGCCGCCGCTGGGCATTCGAGATCGAGATCACAGGCATTTTCGAGAAGGTGTTGAACACCGGCTGATGCTCCGGAAGGTCGAGCCGGCCGTGCAGGGTGGTCAGGAACGGCGTCGGCTGCCGGTGGAACAGCGACCACGGATAGTAGTCGAGATGGAAGTGGAGGAAGTCGAACTCCTCGTCGTCACATTTCTGCCGCACGCGCTCCAGGAGCACCATGTGCAGCGCGTTGGGATCGCGTACGGAACCGTCGAGGCGCAGGGCCCGCGGCCACAATGCGTCCAGCTTCGCCGAGGTCTGGGAGTCGCCGCTGGCGAACAGCGTCACGTCGTGACCCAAAGCAACCAACTCCTCCGTCAACCAGTGCACCACCCGCTCGGTGCCGCCATACAGCTTGGGTGGAACAGCCTCCGTCAACGGAGCTACCTGCGCGATGCGCATCTCACCATCTCCTCTGTGCGATCATGGACGTGAAAAAACCCCCGCCGTGTCTCGGCACCGGCATGCCAATGAGGGAACGTTCTCGCAATTGCGAAGTTCCTTCAACGAACGTTACTTCTTCGACACACTTCAAGCGCGGTCGCGATGATGCCACGTCCTGCTCTCACATCGTCCGCATCCGCATGTCGTGATGGTCCAGCCCGGGAACCGAGGCGAAGCGGTCGATGTTCAGTCGGCTAAGATAAAAATTACAAACCATCATGACGGGGTCGGTAATCACATGGATCATCTTTCTGGATACGCGCGCAGGCCATTTGCCTTTGTCTTGCGCTATCTTCGGCGGCGCTTGGCGTCGCACCTGGTGATCCTGACCGCTGTCGTTGCAGCCGTTGCCTGCTCCGTAGGCACGCAGTATGGCGTGAAATCCCTGGTCGACGGCCTGTCGGCGGGAACTTCGCATGGCGGGAGCGTATGGCTGGCATTCATTCTGCTCATGTCGCTGATCGCCGCCGACAACTTCCTGTGGCGGATCGCGAGCTGGACCGCGAGCTTCACCTTCGTCCGTGTCACGGGTGATTTACGCCGTGACATATTTCGTCATCTGACCGGGCATGCGCCGAGCTACTTCTCCGATCGCATGCCAGGCATGCTGACCAGCCGCATCACGGCGACGTCGAACGCGGTGTTCACCGTCGAGAACATGTTCGTCTGGAATGTGTTGCCGCCGTGCATCGCCACGGTTGCGGCGATTGCGCTGATTGGAACCGTGAGCCCCTATATGGCACTCGGCCTGATCGTGATCGCCGGAGGCATGGTGATCGCGATGTTCCGACTGGCTGCGGCCGGCAAGCCACTGCATGACGATTTCGCCGACAAGGCGGCCGTTGTCGACGGCGAGATGATCGACGTCATCAGCAACATGCCGCTGGTGCGCGCCTTCTGCGGCATCGGCCACGAGCATGAGCGGTTTGACGCCACGGTCAACCGGGAACTGACCGCGCGCGGGCGCAGTCTGCGCTATCTGGAGAAGCTGCGGCTCACGCATGCGGGCGTGACTGTCGTGTTGACGGTGGCGCTGATGGCCTGGGCGATCACGCTGTGGCAGCAGGGCGAGGCGACCACCGGCGACGTCGTGCTGGTCTGTACGCTCGGTCTGTCTATCCTTAATGCGACGCGCGATCTTGCGGTTGCGCTGGTTGATGTCACCCAGCACGTTGCGCGCCTGACCGAGGCGATCGCAACGCTCCTGGTGCCCCACGAACTGCGCGATCACCCCGCGGCCGAGCCGCTGATGAAGAGCGGCGCCGCGATCGCGTTCAACAACGTCACCTTCGGCTATCCCGGCGGCGCGAAGATCTTCGAGCGGTTCAGCCTGCGCCTGCAGCCCGGCCAGCGTGTCGGCCTCGTCGGCCAGTCCGGCGGCGGCAAGTCGACCCTGTTCACGCTGCTTCAGCGCTTCTATGATGTGGACGAGGGCAGCGTGACTATCGACGGCCAGGACATTTCCATGGTGACGCAGCAGAGTCTGCGCGAGGCGATCTCCGTCGTGCCGCAGGACATCTCTCTGTTCCATCGGTCGATCCGCGAGAACATCCGTTATGGCCGGCCGACCGCGACCGACGACGAGGTGCTGCGCGCGGCAATTGCGGCGCGCTGCGACTTCATCGACAGCCTGCCCGAGGGCCTCGACACCATGGTCGGTGACCGCGGCGTGAAGATGTCCGGCGGCCAGCGCCAGCGCATCGCGATCGCGCGCGCCTTTCTGAAGGACGCACCGATCCTGTTGCTGGACGAGGCCACCGCCGCGCTCGACAGCGAGTCGGAGGAAGCGATCCGCGAGGCGCTGTCGCGCCTGATGCGCGGCCGCACCGTGATCGCGATCGCACACCGGCTCGCGACGCTGCGAAATTTCGACCGTGTGGTCGTGTTGAAGGGTGGTAAGATTATCGAGGACGGATCACCCGAGCGTCTGATGCAAGGCCACGGGCCCTATCGCGAGCTGGTCACGCAGGAAATGAGCCGGCTTGCCCAAGCCGCCGCGTAAACCAACAGTCGCGTTCGAGTCGGTTGCGTGTCGAAACAAGCGCAGGGGAGCTGCTGATGTCGGCTGAAGCCGTTACCCAATTCGTCTCCGTGACGCGGACCTTGGACCAGGTCGCGGAGCAGCCTTTCTATATTCCGATGACGGGACCGTCGGCGCGGCCGCGGCGTTCGCTCAAGCACGACGATACCTTCATCGTGCTCGACAGCCATGGGGACATCGGCGCGTCTGCGGGCGGGCCCGATGGCCTGTTCCATTACGATACCCGCTATCTTGCGAGGCTCGAACTCGTGCTCGACGATCTTCAGCCGTTGTTGCTCGGCTCGAACCTGCGCGACGACAACTCGGCGCTGACAGTCGATCTCACCAATCCGGACATCTACCGGCAGGGCAGCCTCATGCTGCAAAAGGACCTGCTGCACATAGTGCGCACGATCTTCCTGTGGCGCGGCACCGCCTATCAGCGCATCGGCGTGCAGAACCATGGTGACCGGCCGGCCGGCTTCGAGTTGACGCTGCTGTTCGACAATGATTTCGCCGATCTGTTCGAGGTCCGCGGCGAGCGGCGACCGCGCCGCGGCATCGGTTCGAGCCGGCTGTTAGGCCCGACCGACGTCCTGTTCGACTACCGCGGCCTTGATGACGCCGAGCGCACCACGGGCTTGCATTTCGACCCGCGCCCGACGAAATTGTCGGTGAATGCCGCGACTTGGCAGCTCGAACTCGACCCGCATGAGTCGAAATCGCTGTTCGTGGCCGTGTCCTGCAACCGGCCGATCGCGGAGAAGCCGGCGCGCTTTTTCCGGGGCCTGCTCGCCCATCGCCGCGAGATGCGGCAGTCGACGATGGGGGCGGCCAGCATCGAGACCTCCAACAACATCTTCAACGAGGTGTTGTGCCAGGCCATGGCCGACCTGAACATGCTGATGACGGAGACGCCGCAAGGGCGTTATCCCTATGCCGGCATTCCCTGGTACTCGACGACCTTCGGCCGCGACGGGCTGATCACCGCGCTGCAGATGCTGTGGGTCGATCCGCGGATCGCCAAGGGCGTCCTCAGGCGGCTTGCGCATTTTCAGGCGGATGCGATCGATCCGCTCAACGATGCCGCGCCCGGAAAGATCCTGCATGAGATGCGCGGCGGCGAGATGGCGGCACTGCGCGAGGTGCCGTTCGCGCAATATTACGGCAGCGTCGATTCGACCGCCTTGTTCATCATGCTCGCCGGGCGCTATTTCGAGCGGACCGGCGACGAGAACACGCTGATCGAGCTGTGGCCGGCGATCGAGGCGGGGCTTGCCTGGATCGATGGGCCCGGCGACCCCGACAATGACGGCTTCGTCGAATATCAACGCGCCACCGAAAAGGGCCTCGCCAACCAGGGCTGGAAGGACTCCTACGACGCGATCTTCCATGCCGACGGCCAGCTCGCGGAGGGCAATCTCGCGCTGGCGGAGGTCCAGGGTTACGTCTTTGTCGCCAAGCAGCTCGCCGCGCGCTGCGCGCTCCGGCTCGGCAAGCCTGATCTCGCGAGAAAACTCGAGGCAGATGCCAAGGCGTTGGCCGAGCGCTTCGAGAAGGCATTCTGGTGCGAGGAGCTCGGGACCTATGCGCTTGCGCTCGACGGCAGGAAGCGGCCCTGCAAGGTGCGGACATCCAATGCCGGGCAGGTACTGTTCAGCGGCATGATCCGTGAGGACCGCGCCCGCCTCGTCGCGGCCGATCTGATGCGGCCGCATTTCTTCTCGGGCTGGGGTATCCGCACCGTCGCTGTCGGCGAGGTGCGCTACAATCCGATGTCCTATCATGACGGCTCGATCTGGCCGCACGACAATGCGCTGATCGCGCTCGGGCTCGCGCACTACGGGCTCAAGCACTCGGTCGCGCATGTCTTCAAGGGCCTGTTCGATGCCGCGACCTACATGGACCTGCGGCGGCTGCCCGAGTTGTTCTGCGGCTTCCGCCGCGAGAAGCGGCGCGGCCCAACGCTCTATCCGGTTGCCTGCGCGCCGCAGGCCTGGGCCAGCGCGACGCCGTTCACCCTGCTGGAGGCGGCGCTGGGCATCGAATTCGATGTCGCGCGAGGCGAGATCCGTCTGCGCAATCCACATCTGCCGTCGTTCCTGAACGAGGTGATCCTGCGCGATCTGCGCCTGGGCGATTCCAGCGTGGATCTGCGCGTCAGCCGCCACGGCGACGACGTGGCGCTGGAAGTGTTGCGGACGCGCGGCCGGATTCAGGTGTCGATCGTGCTGGCGCGCTAGCGGCGCCCGCGAGGAGGGGACATGCGTACGATCGGAGCATGGGTGCTGAGCTTGGCGATCGTCGCGGGATTGACGGTCGCTGCATCGCGCGCCGCGGAGGAGACGCCCGCCGCGTCGCCAACGACACCCCCAAGTGAAGCAAACGCGCCGGCCACGGCTCAGCCGCCGGCTTCCACCGTGCCCATTACGCCGAAGGATGCCGCGCCGCCGCCCTCGGTGACCATCATCGGCGCGAGCGACGCACACGGCGTGCTTGGCCGCGACGTCCGTAGCGCCGCCGACGAGGACATGGGCCGCATCGTCGACGTCGTCGTCGACCGCACCGGCCATGTGCGCGCGGCCGTGATTGATTTCGGCGGCTTTCTCGGCGTCGGCAGCCGCAGGATCGTGGTGGACTGGAATGCGATGCGGTTCGGCAAGATCGTCAACAAGAAGGACAGCATCACGCTGGAATTGACCAAGGCGCAGGTCGCCGCCGCGCCGGAATACAAGGAAGACACGCCGATGGTCGTGCTCGGCGCGTCCGGCAGCCTGCAACCGCTGCAAGCGATTCAGTGAGGCGGGGGGAGGGATGACGGCCGGTGCTATTGTCGAGAAAGCCGAACCACGCAGACCGCGATAGAAGCGTCGAACAGGGCGACGTTGCGGCGCCACAGCCTGCGAGCCTTCCGGCACCGTCGCGGCAGAGCCTGCGCGGCCTCGATTGGTTCATCTTCTTCCTCGCCGACGTGCAGACCGGGTTCGGTCCCTTCATTGCGGTTTACCTGACGACGCAGAAATGGACCCAGGTCGAGATCGGCTTCGTGCTGTCGATCGGCGGCATTGTCGCACTGATCGGGCAGATGCCGGGCGGCGCCATCATTGACGCCGCGAAATCCGAGCGGCTGGTCGCAGCCCTCGCGATCGCGACCATTGGCTGTTGCGCGCTCGCCTACGCGGCGATGCCGATCTTCGCCGTGGTGGTGGCGGCGGCCACGCTGCATGCGGCCGCGAGCTGCGTGCTGGGGCCGGCGATCGCGGCGATCAGCCTTGGTCTCGTCGGCCCGCTCGTGATCGGGGAGCGGCTCGGCCGCAACGCCCGGTTCGCATCCCTCGGCAACGGCGTTGCCGCTGCTGTGATGGGCACGGCAGGCTACCTGCTGTCGAGCCGTTCGGTGTTCCTCGTCACCTTCCTGCTCACGATACCGACCCTGATCGCGCTGTCGCGCATCCGCGAGGAAGAGGTCGACATCGCGCGCTGTCACGGCGAGATGCCGCGCGAGGCACCGTTGCCCGGCGACACTAATGTCTGGCACCTGATCCGGCAGCGGCCGCTGATCGTCTTTGCGCTGAGCGTGCTGCTGTTGCAGCTGGCGAATGCCGCGATGATGCCGCTGATGGCAAGCGCGGTGACGGCGCGGTCGAGCCAGTGGGCGACGGTGCTTGTCGCGTTTTGCATCGTGGTGCCCCAGGCGATCGTGGCGCTGCTGTCACCGACGGTCGGGCGCAAGGCGCAAGCGTGGGGCCGGCGCCCGCTGCTGCTGATCGGGTTCGCGGCGCTGACGATTCGCGGCCTGTTGTTCGCGACCGTGCGCGATCCCTATCTGCTGGTCGCGGTGCAGGTGTTTGACGGTCTCACCGCGGCGGTGTTCGCAGTGATGATCCCGCTGATCGTCGCCGACGTCGCCTTCGGCAGCGGGCATTTCAATCTGGCACAGGGCATCGTCGGCACCGCGACCGGCATCGGTGCGGCGCTCAGCACGTCGCTTGGCGGCTATGTCGCCGATAAATTCGGCAATGCCACCGCCTTCATCGGGCTGTCCGGCGTCGCCGCGACGGGGTTGTTGCTGATTCTATTCGTGATGCCGGAGACCCGGCGCACGGGCATGATCGCGGCAAAAGAGGCGCAAGCCAAGCGCTAGCGCTTCAAGGCAGTCGTGAGCAGGGCCGCGGCCGCGAGGGCCACGCCGACGCCGGCGACGCAGGCGTGCCAGCCGAAGCTGTCGAACAGCCGTCCGAGCACGGCCGTGCCGACCAGCCCGCCGCAGAAATAGCACGCGAGATAGGTGCCGCTGGCGATGCCGCGGTTGTCGCTGGCCGCCTGTCCGACGAAGCCGGTGGCGGCGGCCTGCGCGAAGAATGTGCCGACGCCGACCAGAACCATTCCGGTAAGCACTTCGCCCAGACGCGGTGCCAGCATCAGCGGCAAGCCTGTCCCGGCAACCGCGAGCGAGCCCCAGATTGTCGGCCGCGTCCCGAGGCGCGATGCCACCCGGCCAGCCAGTAGCGTCGTGACGATCGATGGCAGGAAGACGAAATAGACGAGGCCGAGATCCATCATGCCGAGCGACAGCGGCGGCCGGACCAGCACGAAATTGACGAAGGTGAAGGTGCCGATGAAGGCGAACAGGATACAGAAGCCGATGCCGAAGGCCGCGCGCAGCCGCGGCTCGCGCCAATGCGCGATCATGGCGGCGAGGGGCGATCCCGCCGGCATCGTCGCGTGCATCGGCGGGACGTGCTTGATGGTGAAATGGACCAGCACCGCGCCGGCGAGGTTGAGGGCTGCGAAGAAATAGAAATTCCATTGCAATCCGAGACCGTCGGCGATCGCAGCCGAGATTAGACGGCCGACCAGATTGCTGGCGACGTTGCCGGCGATGTAGGCTGCGAAGGCGCCGCCGGCGTCCATGGCGCTGCATTGCTCGCCGAGATGAGCGAGCGTCAGCGCGAAGGCAGATGCCATGCACAGCCCTTGTGCGACCCGCAGGGCGGTAAAGACGGCGAGATTGGGCGCGACCGCAAGCAGGCTGGTCGGGATCGCGAGAAGCGTGAGACTGAGCAGGATGCCGGTGCGGCGGTCGATATGTGGGCTGAAGAATCCGACGACGAGGCTCGCGACAGCCATGCCGAAGGTACTGGCATTGACGGCAAAGCCCATCGCCGCCGGCGTGACGCCGTAGTGGCGCGTCAGCGAGGGCAGGATCGCCTGTGTCGCGAAGAGGTCGACGACGGTCAGGAAGGCGGTCAGGCCGATGACGAGCGAGCGGAGCGCCAGCCCTGGCGAATGCGTGTCCATCGGCATCGTGGCCGGCTTCATCCGTGCAGACAGATCGGTCATGACCGGCATCTCCGGTGGAGGATGTGGCGCCGGGCCCGCCTTGCGACATGGGGATTTGCGGACGCCACATCCGGGAACGAGTTCGCTGGGGCCGGAACCGCCCGTCACATGTGATGGTCGTTGGGATCCTTGCGGACGTCGCCGACATAGAGAATGACCGTCTCCTTGCCGAGGTTCTTCCACCAATGCGAGGTGCCGTAGACTTCGGGGCGGATGTCGCCGGCCTTGTGCACGATCGGATCGACGCAGTTGGAGGCATATTCGACGATCTCGCCCTGCTGCACGAAGATCAGGGCGGGGCGGTCGTCGTGGCTGTGCCAGGGCACGATGCCGCCCGGCGCGATGGTCAGCTTGCGGAAGCGCAGCTCGCGGCCTTCGATGTGTGCCGGCTGCTTGCCGAGGTCGATCGCGCCGAGCGTGACGTCGGTAACGCCGACCGGCTTGTAGTCGACCATCTGTTGCGCATTCGGCTTGATCTTACCGGCGGGACATTCGCCGGCAAACACGGGCTGCGCCGCAAGGGTCAGCGTGCCGAGAACCGCAAGGCCGGGACAGACCGCGCGCGACAACATGTGATGCCTAGACATGGGGAAGTCTCCTCTGTTGGCCGCAACCTCGCTGGTCGCCGGCTATGGCAGGAGCTTCGTCGAGACAGCGCCTCTTCTGAAATGCCGTTTCGCTTTCGGTGCGATAGCCCGGCGCTATGGCGAGGCGATGCGCGCCGGCTATCAAACCGATTGCAGATCGGCATTTCCGCGTACATGATTTCCGGGGCTCGATGGCATGCCCGACGGCCACCTCTTGCGGGCGGCCGGACCGGGAAACTAATATTCGCGCGAAGAATGCCGGAGCGGAAGATGACGTCTCTCTCACCAGCCGATGCCGAGCGACTGAGGCTTGCCTTCCAGCGGTGCCGCGACATGGAGGGAACGCTGAACGAGCAGCTGCGCACCTATGCGGACGCAAGCCGCCAGGTCTTCCCGGCCTATGGTGCTGCGGTCGATCGCCTGGTGGAGCGATTGAACGGGAACGGCGGCGGCGAGACCGCGCCGCGTCCGGGCGATGCGATGCCGCCGTTCATGCTGCCCGACGCGGGCGGACGTCTGGTCGCGTTGCCCTCGCTGCTGGAAGGCGGCCCGGTCGCGGTCATGTTCTTTCGCGGCCATTGGTGCCCCTATTGCCGGCTCAACGTCCGCGCCGTGGTTCAGGCGCACGACCGCATCAAGGCCATGGGCGCGCAGATCGTCGCGATCATGCCGGAGACGCAGGAATACACCGAACAGCTCAAATCGGACTCCGGCGCACGGTTTCCAATCCTGACCGATCTCGACAACGGCTATGCGCTCTCGCTGAATCTGGCAATCTGGCTCGGCGCCGAGATCCAGGGGCTGTTGTCGTATCAGGATATCGCGAAGTTTCACGGCAACGATGGCTGGATGCTGCCGATCCCGGCGGTGTTCGTCGTCGGGCGCGATGGCATCGTGAAGGCGCGATTCGTCGATCCCGACTTCCGCAAGCGCATGGAGATCGACGATCTGCTTGCGGCGCTCGAAGACGCGAGCCGGGAGCGCTGAGTTTCACCTCGCCTCGCTCGCGGGGAGAGGGAGAAGCCAGACTACCCCGCGATCGCCCGCCAGTCTGCGCCGCGCAGCATGCGCATCACGGCATTGGCCACGGCCGTGCGCTGGCGTCCGGCGACGCCGTAGAGGCTGACGGTGCGGCGGGCGTCGAGCCCTGCCACTGCGGTGCGCGTCAGGCTCGCGGGCACAGGCGAGGTGCGTGGCACCATGGCGACGCCGATATCGGCCTCCACCAGCTCGATCATATCGTGCTCGCTCGAGATCTCGTAGGTTTCGACGTCGATGCCGTGCTCGCGCAGGCTCGCCGAGATGCGCCGGGAATGCTCGCAGAAGGTCCGGTTGAGCAATTGCTCCGGACGAAGATCGTCCAGCTCGATGGTGCTGCGTCCGGCAAGCCGATGCTGTTTGCTGACCACGAGCTCGAACGTCTCCGTGAACAGGGGCCAGACGTCGAGCCGATCCCAGGCTTCGTCGATCTCGGCGGCGATGCCGAGCTCGGCGTCGCCCTTCTTCAGGAAGTCACCGACCTCGCGGCTCGAGCCGCGCAGGAAGCGCAGCTCGAGCCGGTTGAACTGCCGCCTGATCTCGTTGAGATGGGGAATGAGCAGGGACAGATCGATCGAATGCGTCAGCGCGATGCGCAGCGCGCCGATCTCCCCGCTTCGGAACGAGGAGGCGAGCGAGCGCGCGCCGGTGGCGGCGTCATGGCATTGCTTTAGCAGCGGATGCATGCGCTGGCCGAGCTCGGTCAGTTGCGCGGCCGGCCGCTCGCGGCGGAACAAGTCGCCGCCGAGCTCGGCCTCGAGCTGCTTGATCGCGCGGGTCAGCGAGGGCTGCGTGACGTTGCATTCCTCGGCGGCGCGCGTGAAATTGAGCAGTTGCGCCACCGCGAGGAAATAGCGGACCTGGTGCATTTCCATGGATCGGCTCCCGGCAAGATCAGCCGGACCCTATCCGATCGGGGCAGGGAATGACATCCCGGCCGCAATAGCGCCAGCGTATGGATTCGGAAGCCAACCGGCATTTCCACGGAGCTGGACGATGCCGCAGATTTCGCCCAACGGTGCGGCGTCACGCGGGCCGTTCGTGCAAGGAGGTCTGGATCATGAACATCCCCATCAAGACGCAATCGTCCGCTTCATCACGTGCGCTGGCCGGCAAGGTGGCCCTCGTCACCGGCTCGACCAGCGGCATCGGCCTTGGCATCGTGCGGGCATTGGCCGCGTCCGGCGCCGATGTCGTGCTGAACGGCCTCGGTGTCGCCAGCGAGATCGGCCGGGCGCGCGAGCAGATCGCGGCCGAGTTCGGGGTCAAGGCGAGCTATTCGCCGGCCGACATGACCAAGCCGAAATCCATCGCCGAGATGATCGCGGCCACCACTGCCGGGTCCGGCCGGCTCGACATCCTGGTCAACAATGCCGGCATCCAGCACGTCGCGCCGCTTGACCAGTTTCCGGCCGACAAGTGGGACCAGATCCTCGCCATCAACCTGACCTCGGCCTTCCACACCACGCAGCTTGCGCTGCCTGCGATGCGCCGGAACGGCTTTGGCCGGATCATCAACATCGCTTCGGCGCATGGCCTGGTCGGTTCGCCGTTCAAGGCAGCCTATGTCGCGGCCAAGCACGGCATCCTCGGCCTGACCAAGGTCACGGCGCTGGAGACCGCCGAGCAAGGCATCACCTGCAATGCGATCTGTCCCGGCTACGTCTACACGCCGCTGGTCGAGGCGCAGATCGACGGACAGGCAAAAGCGCACGGCATCTCCCGCGATGAGGTGATCCGCGACGTGCTGCTGGCGCAACAGCCGAACAAGCGCTTCGCCACGGTCGAGGAGCTCGGCGCGCTCACGGTGTTCCTGTCGACGGAGGCTGCCGCGTCGATTACGGGCGTCGCGCTGCCGGTCGACGGCGGCTGGACGGCGCATTAACATGAACCGGCGTAACACGTCACTGCCAACAGCGAATATCCGAGCAGTGCAGGCTGATCAGGAGCGAACCATGAGCGGCACGCAGAATAACACACAGGGCAGGGACCTGCCGGGTCAGGTCGTCCTCGTGCTTCAGGGCGGTGGCGCGCTCGGCTCCTACCAGGCCGGCGTCTATCAGGCGCTTCACGAGGCCGGCATCGAGCCGGACTGGGTCATCGGCACTTCGATCGGTGCCATCAATGCCAGCCTGATTGCGGGTAACGCGAGGGAGCACCGGCTGGCGCGCTTGAGGGAGTTCTGGAAGCGGATGGAGCAGAAGCCGGTCTGGGACTGGCGGAGCGCGTTTCCCGGTTTCAACGAGAAGCTGGCCTATTGGTCGACCGTGACCCACGGCATTCCCGGTTTCTTCCGGCCCAATCCGCTGGCGCATGCCGGAGATTTCTATCCGCTGGGCGCCGATCACGCCGGCTTCTACTCGACCGCGCCGCTGGAGAAGACGCTGAGCGAGCTGGTCGATTTCGATCTGGCCAATCTCTGCGCGCCGCGCCTGACGGTCGGTGCGGCTCATGTCGGTACGAGCGAAATGCGCTATTTCGACAGCCGCGACGGCGAGCTGACGGTGAAGCATGTGATGGCCTCGGGCGCGTTGCCTCCGGCCTTCCCGGCGGTGCGCATCGACGGCGAACTCTATTGGGACGGGGGCATCCTCTCGAACACGCCGACGGAAGCGGTGTTCGACGACAATCCGCGCAAGGACTCGCTGATCTTCTCCGTGCATCTGTGGAATCCCGTCGGCGCCGAACCGACCACGATGGCGGAGGTGCTGAACCGGCACAAGGACGTGCAATATTCCAGCCGGATCGCCAGCCAGATCGTGCGCCAGCAGCAGGCCCATCGCCTCCGCCACGTCATCAACCAGCTCGCGGCGCGGCTTCCGGAAAGCGAGCACGACGATCCCGCGGTGAGGGAGCTGATTGGCTATGGCTGTCCGACCCGCATGCATGTGGTGCGGCTGCTGGCGCCGCAGCTCGAGCGCGAGACCCATACCAAGGACATCGACTTCAGCCCGTTGGGGATCACACGGCGCTGGCATGCCGGCTATGCTCACACGAAGTCGGTGCTTGCGCGCAAGCCGTGGGTCGGCGAATTCGATCCGCTCGCAGGCGTGGTGCTGCACGAGCATATGGACGAGATGCCGATGGCGGCGGAGTAGGGCCGCAAGCGAACGTCGGGTTCATCGAATTGCCACAGGCCTTGCGGATTGTGAGGCCATGCAGGTGGTGTCAGAGAACGATCTGGAATTGGCGCTCGAGAAGGTCCGTGCCGAAGCGGCAGGACCGGTGGCCGGCGTGTTCGGTCCGTCCTCGATCACCTGGCGGATCGACCGGGAGGCCGTGATCTTTCTCGGCGCCGGCCGTGCGCTGCTGCTTCAGCTTGCGCACCCCTGGGTCGCAGCCGCCATCGCCGAGCATTCCAGGACCCTTGCAGATCCGATCGCACGCTTCCATCGCACCTTCGACATCGTTTTTGCCATGGTGTTCGGCTCGGTCGACCGGGCGATGTTGTCGTCCCGGCAGCTGCATCGGCGTCACTCCATGATCGTCGGAGAGATGCCGGAGACGGTCGGTCCGTTCGCCGCGGGCTCGCGCTACTGCGCCAACGACATCCCGTCGCTGCGCTGGGTTCATGCAACGCTGGTCGAGACCGCGCTGATGGCGCACGATCTGGTGCTGCCGCCGTTCTCGGCGGAGGAGCGCGAGCGCTACTGGACCGAGAGCCGGACGTTTGGCGCGTTGTTTGGATTGACCGGCGATGACCTGCCTGCGGACTGGGCGGGCTTTGCCGCGTACACCGCGGCAATGACAGCGTCGGATACGTTGACCGTCAGCCCGGCGGCGCGCGAGATCGCCGCGCAGATTTTTGGGGGCGCGCGTCCGTGGTTGCGGCCGCCGCGATGGTATCGCGCGCTCACGGCGAGCCTGCTGCCGGAGCGCTTGCGCGCGGGCTTTGGGTTTGAACTCGGCGAGCGCGAAATCAGATCCGCCGACAGTGCCTTGAGATGGATCAGGCGCGTCTATCCGAGATTGCCGGACCGGCTGCGCTATGCCGGTCCCTACCAGGAGGCGCAGGCCCGTCTGCGCGGCGAGCCGCGGCCGGACTGGATGACTCGCTGTCTCAACCGCGCCTGGATCGGTCGGCCGCAGATGGACTTGCGCGGGAAGGGGTGAAGTTCTCCATCATTAGCTCCGTCATCCTGAGGCGCGAGCGGCGCGATGCTAACGCATCGCGCTGGGAGCCTCGAAGGATGCACGGCCCCGCTGCTGCAGCCGGGCCGTCGCCCTTCGAGGGCCGCTGAAGAAGCGGCCGCCTCAGGGTGACGGGAGACGGAGTGGCGCTCGCAGCGTCGCCCTCACACCGACGCCAGTTTCCGGTACAGCGCGTTGTAGCTGCCGGCCGAGATGGTCCAGGAGAACGAACGGCCCATCGCTCTGCGGCGCATGGTGTCGAGCTGGTCTTGTGCCATGAAGGCCTCGAACGCCCGGCGGACGCCGCCGAGGAAGGATTCGTGCGAGGGTCTTGAGAACAGGAAGCCGGTCTCGCCGTCGGTGATGGTTTCGGCAAGGCCGCCGGTCTGGTGGCCGATCGGCAACGAGCCGAAGCGCTGGGCGTACATCTGGCTGAGCCCGCAGGGCTCGAAGCGCGACGGCATCAATGTGAAGTCGCTGCCGGCGAAGATGCGACGGGACTGGGCGTCGTTGAAGCCGATCGTGACCCCGATTGCGTCGGGACGGCGGCGATGCGCGTCGACCAGCGCCTGCTCGAGCGCAGGCTCGCCGGAGCCGGTGACCACGATCTGGCCGCCGGCGTCGACGATCTCGTCGGCGGCCGCCAGCACGAGGTCGATGCCCTTCTGGTGGACGAGGCGGGCGACGATGCCGAACATCGGGCCGCGCGACACCGCGAGCCCGAACTGCTTGCGCACGTAATCCGCATTGGCCTTCTTGCCGACCCAGTCGCCGGCGCCGAATTGCTGGGCGAGCTGGGCGCACGAGCGCGGGTCCCAGCTCTCGTCGATACCATTGAGGATGCCGGTCAGCTCGGATGCGTCGGAGCGCAGGCGGAGCAGGCCTTCCAGACCGCAGCCGAACTCGGTCGTGGTGATCTCCCGCGCGTAGGTGCCGCTGACGGTGGTGAGGTGGGAGGCGTAGACCAGCCCGGCCTTGAGGAAGGAGACCTTGTCGTAGAACTCGACGCCGTCGATGTGGAAGGAGCTTTCCGGTGCGCCGATCCGCCGCAGCGAGTCTTTCGGGAAGAGGCCCTGATAGGCGAGGTTGTGGATGGTCAGGATCGACGGCAGCTTGGCGCCGCGCCAGGCGAGATAGGCCGGCACCAGCGAGGCCTGCCAGTCATTGGCATGGATCAGGTCCGCTGCCCAATTCTTGTCCAGCTTGCCCATGGCGAGTTCAGCGGCCGCAGAGGCAAGGCGCGCGAAGCGGATGTCGTTGTCCGGCCAGTCGCGCCCGAACTCGTCGCCATAGGGATTGCCGGGCCGGTCGTAGAGTTGCGAGCACAACAGCACATAGACCGGCAGGCCGTCCTTGGTCGCGGCGCGGCCGAGCGAGCAGGCCGGCATCTCCGCGAATGCCGGACAACGGCCAACGATCTGAATATGCGTGAGTTGCTCGATGATGTCGCGATAGCCGGGCAGCATGATCCGGATATCGGCGAAAGGGCGAAGGGCTCTGGGGAGGGCGGCGGAAACGGCTCCAAGTCCGCCGACGCGGACGAAGTCGTCCATCTCTGTCGTAACGAACAAGACCCTCAAGAACGGTTGCCCTCTGCCGGAGTCCGATTGTTGCTATGCAAGAACGGGTCCAGTTGCCCTGAAATTTCCAAGCCCGCCTCCACGGAGCGTCGGTTCGGTAAAGACTTTCCTACTCAGCCGCCGCCCTCTAGGGTCGATGCTCCAACAACATAGAACATCGGTTGTTCCCAGGCGGCCCAAGGACGTAAGCGAGTATGCAGCTAGCAGATAAGCATGAGGGGACGACGACAAAGGCCTTTGCGGGCCTGCGCGTCCTGGATTTTTCGACCACCATCGCCGGTCCCCACTGCGCCCGGATGCTCGCCGACATGGGCGCCGAGGTCATCAAGATCGAGACCGACGGCGGCGAGACGATGCGGACCCGGCCGCCGCTGCGCAAGGGCTGCAGCACTGCGTTCGGCCAGCTCAATATCGGCAAGAAGAGCGTCGTGCTCGACCTCAAGTCCGAGGACGGCAGGGAGACGGTGCGCCGGCTGGCCGCGACCGCCGACATCCTGGTCGAGAATTTTCGACCCGGCGTGATGCGCCGCCTGCGGCTCGACTACGACAGCTTGCGCCCGGTCAACCCGAAGCTGATCTATTGTTCGATCTCCGGCTACGGCCAGAGCGGCCCGTCGGCCGAACTGCCGGCCTATGCGCCGGTGATCCACGCGGCCTCCGGCTACGATATGGCGCATCTCGCCTACCAGCCCGGGCGCAATCGTCCCGATTTTTGCGGCATCTACCATGCTGACGTAGTCACCGGCACCTACGGCTTTGGCGCGATAGCCTCCGCGCTCTATCAGCGCACCGTGACCGGGCTCGGTCAGCACATCGACGTCTCCATGCTGGAATCGATGCTGACGCTGACACTGACCGAATTGCAGAGCTCGCAATTCGCAGTGAAGCCGCCGCCGCGCCCGATGTTCGGCCCGACCGAGACGGCGAGCGGCTATATCATGATCACAGTCGCCAGCGAGAAGACCTTTCAGGGCTTGATGGGGGTGATCGGCCGCCCTGAATGGATCTCCGACGCACGCTTCTCGACCTATGCCGCGCGGCGCGAGAACTGGGCGGACATGATGGACGGCGTCGAGGCCTGGTCGCGGCAGCTCTCGACGGACGCATGCCTCGCCGCGCTTGGCGCTGCCGGGGTGCCGGCCTCGGCCTATCGCACCGTGTCCGAAGCGCTGGTCGATCCGCAGCTCGCGCACCGACAGGCGCTCTCGTCCGTGGAGGACGGGGGCGGCTCGTTTCAGGTGCTCAACCTGCCATTCCGGATGTCGGGCGCCGACACCGCGCCGGCCAGGACGATGGCGGTGCTCGGTGAGCATACGAATGCGTTGCGCGAGGAGATCGGCCTCGCCGACGAGGCGCCTATTCCATCAGGCAAAACGGCTGCGCAAGGCTGACGAACAGCTTCGTGCAGCAAGCAATGCGGCTTTGCGCGTGGTCGGCTTGCCATCATCCGCCAGCCTAAACTAGACAGGTCCGAGTTTGTCTCGTCCTGCCGCCCGTGCCATGGTGGCGGCGACAAGAAAAATATCCGGGAGGACGCCAATGAAGAGTTTCAAGGTTGCCGATTTCAAGGCGCCGCTGCAGGAGTTCGACGAGGCTACGCCGCAGCCGTCGGGCACGCAGGTGCTGATCAAGGTGAAGGCCGCCGGCGTCTGCCACAGCGACCTCCACATCTGGGAGGGCGGCTACGATCTCGGCCATGGCCGCAAGCCGCTGTCCCTGAAGGATCGCGGCATCAACCTGCCGCTCACCATGGGCCACGAGACCGTCGGCGAGATCCTCGCCTTTGGCCCCGACGTGAAACCGACCGACCAGGGCGATCTGAAGCTCGGCGATGTCGGCCTGGTCTATCCCTGGATCGGCTGCGGAAAATGCGCCGTCTGTCTTGCCGGCGACGAGAACATGTGCGCGACGCCGCGCTCGCTCGGCGTCTATTGCGACGGCGGCTATTCCGACCACATGCTGGTGCCGCACCCGCGCTATCTGCTCAACCTCAAGGGCCTCGATCCCGCGACCACAGCGCCTTACGCCTGCTCGGGTGTCACCACCTACAGTGCGCTGAAAAAGGTCGAGCAGCACTTCGACACGCCGATCGTGATGTTTGGCGCCGGCGGCCTCGGCCTGATGGCGCTGTCGCTGCTCAAGGCGATGGGCGGCAAGGGCGCGATCGTGCTCGACATCGATGCGAAGAAGCGCGAAGCGGCGGAGAAGGCCGGCGCGCTCGCCACCGTCGACCCCAAGGCGCCGGATGCGCTGGAGCAGCTTGCGAAGAAAGCGGGCGGGCCGATCCGCGCCGTGATCGACCTCGTCGGCAATGCCGCGACCACGCAACTCGGCTTCGATTGTCTGGCCAAGGGTGGCAAGCTCGTTATCGTCGGTCTGTTCGGCGGCGGCGCGACCTGGGCGCTGCCGCTGATTCCGATCAAGGCGGTGACGATCCAGGGCAGCTATGTCGGCAATCTGCGCGAGACGCAGGAGCTGCTCGAACTCGTGCGCACCAAGAACATCGCGCCGATTCCGGTGACGACGGCGCCGCTCGCCAAGGCCAACGATGCGCTGGTGCAGTTGCAGCAGGGCGCCGTGTTCGGGCGCACGGTGCTGACGCCGTAGTCGCCGCTGTTTGTTTCTCGTCATGGCCGGGCTTGACCCGGCCATCCACGTTCTTGCCACGGAAAACGGCATCGAGACGTGGATGCCCGGGACAAGCCCGGGCATGACGGTGGAGAGAGTAGGAACCTCATGTCCGCAAACAACGCCTTCCACATTGCCGTGCTCGCCGGTGACGGCATCGGTCCTGAAGTCATGGCGCCGGCCATCGAGGTTCTGCGCAAGATCGAGGCGAAGTCGGGCCTGAGCTTCCGCTTCACCGAGGCCCCGGCCGGCGCCAACAATTATCTGGCGACCGGCAAGTCGATGCCGGAGAGCACGATCAAACTCTGCGAGGAAGCGGACGCGATCCTGCTCGGCGCCTGCGGCCTGCCGTCGGTGCGCTACCCTGATAACACCGAGATCGCGCCGCAGATCGAGCTGCGCTTCATCTTCGATCTCTATGCCGGCGTGCGGCCGGCAAGGCTCATTCCGGGCGTGCCGAGCCCGATCGTCGGCGCCGACCAGCGCGGCATCGATCTGGTCGTGATCCGCGAATCCACCGAAGGCCTGTTCGCGTCGATGGGCAAGGGCGTCGTCACCCATGAGGAGGCGCGCGAGACCATGGTGATCACGCGCAGGACTTCCGAGCGGCTGTTCGAATTCTCGTTTCGCCTCGCCGAACGGCGCAAGGCGCGCGGCAAGCCCGGCGCGCTGACCTGTGTCGACAAAGCGAACGTGTTCAAGGCGTTTGCGTTCTTCCGCGGTATCTTCGACGAGATAGAGAAGCGTCATCCGGAGGTGAAGACCGACCGGCTCTATGTCGATGCCTGCTCGGCGATGCTGGTGAAGCGTCCCTGGGATTTCGACGTGATGGTGATGGAGAACATGTTCGGCGACATCGTCTCCGACATCACCGCGAGCCTGATCGGCGGCCTCGGCATGGCGCCATCGGCCGACATCGGCGACAAGTATGCCGTGTTCCAGCCCTGCCACGGCACCGCCCCTGACATCATGGGGCAGGGCAAGGCCAACCCCACCGGCATGATCCTGTCGGCGGCGATGATGCTGGATTGGCTCGCCGACAAGCACGGCGTCGAGAGCGCGGCTGAGGCCGGCGAGACGATCGAGCGCGCGGTCGATCAGGTCTATGCCGGTGGTATCAAGCCGATGGAGTTCGGTGGCAGCAACGGCACCGCCGACATCACGAAGGCGGTGCTGGGGGCGCTGTAGTCCTCTAATGGAAAGGGGCCTCGCGGCCCCTTCGTCGTTCACCAGCGCCGCCAGTGGTGGTGGCGATGGCCCCAGCCCCATGGCCGCGGGCCATAGAAGCGGCGCGGGCCGCCGTAATAGCCGTAGGCGCCGTAATAGTTCGGACGCCAGAAGCAGCGGCCCCAGGGGTTACACACCCAGCGCACCTGATCGACGTCCGCAGCCAGGCCGCTTGCGATCCGATCGGCCTGCGGAATACCGTTCGGCATCGCCGCGAGTGCCGGGCCGGAAGCGAGCACTACACCGCCCAACGCAGCCAAACCAAGAATAGCAAATTTCGGATTCATTGCCATCTCCCTCGTTAACGGCGAAAGAACCGGCAGGAAATCAATTGGTTGCTACTGCGGCGCAGGCGCGCGAGGAATTTAATCTTCCTGAACGTAGGTTCAGTTTCACCGCCCCTGGAACTGCGGCTTGCGCTTTTCCATGAAAGCCTGCCGGCCCTCGCGAAAGTCTGCGCTGTCCATGCAGGCATTGCCGATCGCCTTGATCGCCTCCATGTCGCGCTGGCTCTCGTCCTTCAGCACCTGCGCGATGGTGATCCTGGCAGCCTTGACCGCGAGCGGCGCATTTTGCGAGATCGTCTCGGCAATCGCCGTCGTCTCGCTCCAGAGTTGATCGTCCGGGAATACGCGCTCGACCAATCCGATACGCTGTGCTTCGGCGGAATCGATCCGCATGCCCGTGTACATCAACAGCCGTGCCCAGGACGGGCCGACCAGCGATACCAGGTGCTTCAACCCGTCATAGCCGTAGGCGATGCCGAGCCTGGCGGCGGGAATGCCGAACTGGCTGCTTGCAGCGGCGATGCGGATGTCGGCGAGCATCGCGACCTGCATGCCGCCGCCGAGGCAAAAGCCCTGGATGCAGGCGATGGTCGGCTTGGGATAGTCGGCGAGCAGCGCTCGCTGGGCCGCGCTGCGTTTGGCATATTGCTCGGACGCAGCCGCGTTGTGCCGTGTCGTTTCGAACTGGCTGATGTCGGCCCCCGAGACGAAGGCCTTGCCGCCGGCGCCGCGCAGGATCACGACGCGCACCGTGTCGTCGTCGCGCAAGGCTGTCAGCGCCTCGCCAAATCCCTCCCACATCTCCAGCGACATCGCGTTGCGCTTGTCGGGATTGTTGAAGGTGATCACGCCGACGCCATTGGCGGCATGCTTGAGGATCTTGCCGTCGGCGTATGGTGTTTCGGTCGTGCTGGAAATGCCGGGCATCGCGCGCTCGCTTGTCGTAGGCCGGGCGCAATGTGCGGCCGGGGCCAGACCCGGGTCAACCGCGGCAGGGATGCGGCTTCGCATCCGCCTGCGCGTCGATTGCATGGCACCGCCATAAGCGCGTCGCGTCGTTCCCGACGCCCCGGTATCCGCGACGATGATGGGAAAGTGGACAAAAAGAAGGGCGGCGGAGCCGCCCCGAGAAGCAGAGGTTGCGCGCGGACGGCGCGCAAGCCCGGATTCTTTCAATCCGGCCGCGCCCCCGTGACGCGGCGGATTGAAGATCGGCCGTAAAGGCCAGGCCGTCGATCTCAGGCTTCGTTCGCTGCGATCGATTCCATCAGCGAGACGAGCTGACGCTGCACCGTCTGGTCCTTGATCTTGCTGTAGGCGCGCAGCAGCCGGAGGCTGAAGGCGCTGTCGAGGAAGAGCAAGCTCTCCACTTCGCGCGCCTTGTTGTCGCCGTCATAGAAGAAGGTCACGGGCACATCGAGGGCGGTGGCGATCTGCTGAAGCCGAGCCGCGCCGACGCGATTGACGCCCTTCTCGTATTTCTGGACCTGCTGGAAGCTGACGCCGAGCTTCTCGCCGAGCTCGGCCTGCGAGATCTTCATCTCGACGCGCCGCAGACGAATACGCTTGCCAAGCTCAATATCCGGCTTGCCGGCACTGCGCTGCTTCATTCTCTTCGCCGCTGCTTTCATCTTTTTTTTCACCTTTGTTCTTCGGTTGAAAATCCCCCGAAGAGCTGGGTCAGGGGTTCGCCCATATACGAGTCCTTGAATTCATGCGGATGCACGAACTCTTCCTTAAACCACGGGAAGCGAGCCGGATTGAAAGCTTCGATCAGCCAGTCAATCATGTGCCGCACGCGTGGAATTCGGCCGCTACCGGGATGGTAGGACAGCCAGATATCCAGCGGTCGGTTCAACTCGACCTCCAGTGGAATCAACTTCCCGCCAAGCGCAATGGCGTAGCTCGGGAATACGCCGATTCCGGCGCCATTCGCGACCGCCCAGTAGTTGGCGCTCGAGACGTTGGTCTTCATGACCAGAAGGTCACGTTCCGGAACGCCCGGGAAGAAACTCTCGAAGGTTTGCTTGGCAGCGAGCTGGTCGGCGAATTGCAGCACCAGGCGGTGCTTGATCAATTCGAGGGCCGAGCGCGGCGTGCCGTATTTCTCAAGGTATTTTTCCGAAGCCCAGAACATCAGATGCATGCGGCCGAGCCGCACCAGCTTGACGTCGAGCGCCGAGGGACGCGACAGATGGATGGCGACGTCGGCCTCGTGGCGGGAGACGTCGGCCGAACGCATCGCGCAATGCAGGTCGACCAGGATCTTGGGATAGGTCTGCTGGAATTCGACCAGCCGCGGGGCGAGCCAGAACGTCCCCAAGCCTTCGGTCACGGCGACGCGGACCTCGCCGGACAGGGCGTTGGCCGTCGAATCACTGGTGCGCAGCACGTCGAAGGCTGCCGCTTCCATGCGCTCGACCGCGGAGACCACGAGCGCGCCCTCGTCGGTCAGATGGGTGCCGTGGACGTCGCGGGTGAAAAGCGTGGTGCCGGTCTGGCGCTCGAAATCGTCGATCCGGCGGCGGACGGCGTTGATCGACAGTGAAAGGCGTTCGGCCGCCGAGCGGAAACTGCCGCGCCGAACGACTTCCAGGAAGATGCGGGCCGCATCCCAATCGGAGAGGCCGCTGATGCTGATCTTTGGGCGTTCTTCCAGTGGAACGCCCCTTTCCGCCAAGGAGTGCATACAAGTCCCTTCAGATTGCTAAACTGGCAGAATCTGGCGCAAACCACAACCACGGCGGGTTGCGGGGTGATGAGTTTTGAACGTCATCCTTACTGCGTGATAGGTGGTATCGGAGTGCTGCCGGGGGCTGGAATCGGACAGGCCACCGTCCGAACGAGGGGTGTCGTGTGAGTTCCGTTGCGAGCCGTGAAGTGGCTGCGGGATTGTGTGCGCTGTCCGTAGCGGATGTCTTTGCGCAAGACTTGCCGCTGCAAGACTTGCCGCCCCACGGGATGGATCAATCTCACCGCACCAGGCGTTTCACTTCTGACAAGTCCGACAATGGCCTGCCGCGCAGTGCGGCCATGTTCGCTGGAACCAGAGTTTCCAGGCAGAAACACGTTGAAATCGTATTCGGAGGCGCAGGCGCCTCGTGTTATTCTCGGTGTCTCATGGGGGCCGAGGGGATCACCACAAACACCTCTCGCAGGCCGAATTAACGGAAAGAACGCCGGTGTCGCATTCAGATGAACAGTTGCAGTCGGTGCTTGAAACGCTCGAGGAGTGCCGCAGGGTTCTCAATGAGATCAACGGCCGTGAATCGGCCGAGCTGCTGTCCATCGTCATTCTCGACGTGCGAATGAAGCTCAAAGGAATTGACAGTGCCGATCTCAAGGCACTGTGCGACGAAATGCTGCGGAACGCCGGAAGCGAACCGCTGCCCCCTTCCAAGCAGACGCAGGACCAGCCCCGGCGTCCGCTGCTCCGCGTGGTGAAGTAGCCGCGCCGCCGAATCTCGCTTTTTGGAGAGATTTGTGCGCGTCCCGATGCCGCATCTGTGATCACAGTCGGCATCGGGAGGAGCCCTGGTTGTTTGCGCCTCTGTTGCGCATTCTCCGGCATCGGCTACACCAGAGCCGGTTCGGCCCCGAGCCGCGCGCATTCCCCGCGCGCCGCACTGGGCCTGAGATGGCTCCGACTGCATCATGCAAAATGTTTCGATCCCGGCGGCGCTGATTGCCGGCCTCGTCAGCTTCCTCTCTCCGTGCGTCCTGCCTCTGGTCCCGCCCTATCTGGTCTATCTCACGGGCGCCACGATCGAGCATGTCGAGAGCGACGAGCCGGCCTCGGCCTCCAAACGCGCGATCATGATGGCAGCGCTGCTGTTCGTGCTCGGCTTCTCCACGGTGTTCGTGGCGCTCGGTGCCAGTGCCTCGCTGGTCGGCGGGCTGATCCGCGCCTGGTCGGCCGAGCTCTCGATCCTCGCCGGCATCGTCATCATCATCATGGGCCTGCACTTCCTGGGGCTGACGCGGATCGGCCTATTGATGCGCGAGGGCCGGCTGCCGATCCCGAGGCCCGTCGGCCTCTGGGGCGCCTACATCATGGGGCTCGCTTTCGCCTTCGGCTGGACGCCCTGCATCGGCCCGATCCTGGCCGCGATCCTCTCGATCGCGGCGGCAGAGGCGACGGTGACCAGGGGCGCAGGCTTGCTCGCAGTCTATTCCGCCGGCCTCGGTATTCCCTTCTTGATCGCCGCCCTGATGATCGAGCAGTTCTCAAAGCTGTTCGCGCGCATGAAGGGACATCTCGTCAATGTCGAGCGCGCCATGGGCGTCCTGATGGTGATCACCGGTATCGGCTTTCTCACCGGCGCGGTCTCGAACGTGAGCATCTGGCTGCTCGAGACCTTCCCGGCGCTCCAGACGATCGGCTAGGCGCTCGCCGCGAACCGCGCCAGCGCCGCGCGGTCGATGTCGATGCCGAGCCCCGGACCGGCGGGAACGCGCACGACGCCCTTCGCATGCTCGATCGGCTCTTTCAAAATCGCCTGCCGGATCGGATGTTCGGTGCGATCGAACTCGAGCAAGGGCTCGAGCGGAGCGAGCGAGCTCGGCGTGTGCGACGGCAGCACGGCGAGAAGCTGGAGCGAAGCGGCGATCGCGATCCCGGTGCCCCAGACGTGCGGATTGTAGCGGATGCCGAAGGCTTCGCTCATGTCGGCGATCTTCTTGCATTCGGTGAGGCCGCCTGCCGCGCAGGTGTCGGGCTGGACGACGTCGAGCGCATGGCAGGCGAACAGGTCGCGAAAACCGAAGCGCGTGAACTCGCACTCGCCGCCGGCGATCGGAATTGTCAGCGCGGATTTCACCGCGCGATATCCGGCAGCATCCTCCGGCGGCACCGGCTCCTCGAACCATCCGATATCGTAGCGTTCGATCAGGCGGCCGAGCCGGATCGCTGCCACCGCGTCATAAGCATGGTTCGCATCGACCATCAGGGCGACATCGGCGCCGATCGCCTCGCGCACCGCGCGCGTGACCGCGGCGTCCTCGGCGACGCCGAATCCGACCTTCAGCTTCACGGCGCGGAAGCCCTCCGCCGCGTAGAAGGCCGCTTCCTCCGGCAGGTATTTGAGCGGATCGCCTGTCTTGCGCCGGTAGAGGCCGGTCGCGTAGGCCGATACCTGCTTGCGCGCGGCGCCGCCGAGAAGCTGATGGCGCGGGCACGCCGAAATGCTTGCCCTTGATGTCCCACAGCGCGATGTCGATGCCGCTCAGGCCCTGGATCACGACGCCCTTCTGGCCGTGATCGCGCAGGCGCGCGTAGACCGTTTGCCACAGGACATCGGTGCGCAGCGGATCCTCGCCGATCAACCACGGCGAGATGCTCTGCACCACAGCCGCCGTCATCCGCGCCGGGCCGTAGCATTCGCCCCAGCCGGTCAAGCCGTCATCGGTCTCGATCTCCACCAGCATCGCGGTGCGCGTGTCGTACCAGGCGCGCGAATAGGCGAAGGGCTGCGAGAGTTTTGCCTCGAGGATGTGCGCATGAACTTTGGTGATCTTCATCGCCGATGTTCCTCGTTCATCGCGCCTCGTCCAGCGGGCACACCACCGTGCAGACGACGCCGCGCGGCAGGAAGTCGAGGGTCGCCTCGCCGCCGAGCTGATCGCGCGCGCTACGCTCGATCAGGCGCGAGCCGAATCCGCGCTGCACCGGCGCCGTCACCGGCGGTCCGCCGATTTCGGTCCAGATCAGGTGCAGCCGCGGCTTCGGCCTATCGGCGGTGACCTCCCAGTCCAGCGTCACCCGGCCGGTCTCGTTCGACAGCGCGCCGTATTTCGCGGCGTTGGTAGCGATCTCATGCACGATCATCGACAGCACCACGGCGAGTCGCGGCGACAGCGGCACCGCGGGGCCGGCCATCCGGATGCGATCGGGGTTGCTCAGCACGAACGGGTGGAGCACGCGCGCGATCACATCCCTCAGCTCCGAGCCTGCCCATTTCTCCTGGCTCAGCAGATTATGCGCTTCGGCGAGCGCGCCCAGGCGCCCCTCGAACTTGGCCCGCTCGTCCCTGCTCGAGCTGCGGAAGGTCTGCACCGCGATCGCCTGCATCAGGGCGAGCGTGTTCTTGACGCGATGATTGAGCTCCTCGATCAACAGGTCGTGCAGCATCTCGCCGCGCGCGATCGTGGTGGCCATCCTGACCGCGAAGGTGAGGCCGACCAGCAGCAGGATGCCGCCGATCAGGCTGGTGATCGCGATATTGCGCCAGAGCGGTGCGATCAGCGAGCTCTCCGGGACGCCGGCGGCGACCGTCCAGCGCGTCAGGCTCGATCGGGTATAGGCGGCGGCGAGCGCGATGCCGTCGAGAGACACCGTGGGGAGGGAAGCCTCGTTGCTGCGGAACATCTCGGCGTAAAGCGAAGGCGAGGCGCGCTTGCCGAAGGTCTCGTTCGGATTGGGCGCGCGTGCGAACACGACACCCCTGGCATCCAGCAGCGTCACCGTCCACTGCGGATCGGGCCGCTGCTTTTCGACCAGTTCCTGGAAAATGCCGATCGGCGGGCTGAAGCAGAGGTCGTAGATCACTTCGCTGTCGCGGAATACCGGGACCTCGACGGTGAGAATCCGGTGCTGATTGATCGCGCCGGTGAACAGATCGGAATATTGCGGAGTCCTGGTCTCGAACACCCTCTCGATGATCTCCAGATTGCCGCGGAGCGGCAGGCTCCTGGCGTCCTCGCTCGCCGACGAAAACAACAGCCGGCCTTTGCGGTCGGAGATCAGCAGCAGGCCGCCCTTGCCATACTGGTCGAGAAAGCCGAGCGCGATGCGCCGGAAGTTTTGGAAGTCGTCGTTTCGCAGCGAGTTCGTCAGTGCCAGGACCTGTAACCCGCCGGTCATCCGCTGCACCTCGGAGTCCAGCACCAGGCGCATGCTGCGCACGGTCTCCAGAACGCGACGGGTCGCCTCGCCGCGATCCTGGTGATAATTGTAATAGGCAAGACCGACGGCGAAGACGATCAACGGCAGGGTCGTTCCCGCCACCAGGAGAGCGAGCCGGACCGGCAGGGTGAACTTTGACAAACGCGGACGTCCTGGTTCCGGTGCGAGGGCACCGGATTATGATTTTGCTAAACCATAGGGGCAGGCCTTGCGTTGTGCCATGAATTTTTGCTGATGAATTTTCGCGTGGGGTTTTGAGCCGGAAATCGGATTTTGCACCGCAACGCGTGCGACGCTCACGTCATGCCGATGGCGGTCAGCAACAGGCACGCCGCGTAGACGGCCGCCAGAGCGATCCCGGCGATCCGGGCTTCTCGATGCGATTCCATGTGGTCTCTCCGTGACAGCGGCCGCCCGCAAGGCGGCCGCTTCCTTCGTCACGTTTGATCAATCGATTTCCTGAACGACCGTTCGGGAGCCCGGATCCACCAGCATCACGCGATCGCCGGAATAGACATAACGATACTTGGTGAGCGAGGGGCCCCACTCCGCCGGAACGGCCTCAAGCTCGACGTCGCTCGGGACCGCCGCGCCGACGACGATCTTCTCCTTCGTCGTCACCGGACGGACGCGATGCTCCGTGATGTAGGATTTGATCTTGGTTCGGTACTGCGGCTCGATCTGAACCGCCGCGTGACCGGTTCCAGTTGTGGTCACCACGGTGGACTGCGCAAAAGCGCCGGTCGAAATCAGAAGCGCCGCGGCGGAAAGCAGGAACAGTTTCTTCATCTTCTCCTCCTCGTTGGAATAATCCCCGCAACAACCTCTCATCGCAGGCGACGTTCCCCGGGGAACAGGAACAAATTGCCGGTTTTTCCCGTTTGAGAATCGACCGGGCCAAAAACACCCGGTGAACTGGAGGAGGAAAGAATGAAGGTGAAGATAGCGACAGCAGCCTTGATGGTTGCTGCATTTTCGCTGCCGGCGTTCGCGGCCGACGAGTTCTACGTCGTCCAGGACGTCAAGACCAAGAAGTGCACCGTCGTCGACAAGAAGCCGACGGATACGTCCATGACCGTGGTCAGCCCGTCGGGCACGATCTACAAATCGCGCACCGAGGCTGAGAGCGGCATGAAGACGGTCAAGGTCTGCACGTCGAATTAGGGAGATCGTGATGCCAGTACTTATTCTCTGGGCCGTGCCGGCCATTATCGTGATCGGCGGCGGCATCTACCTGATCGGCCACATGCACTAGGCCTGTCGTAGAAGGCTAGCGGGTCTCTGCGTGCAGCGCACAGGTCCGCACGCCTTCGGTCTCCTGCGAGAGCGGGAGACCGCCCTGCCGCCGTCTGCCCGCGCCGGCGGTGGCGCGAGTTGCAGTGCAGCAGATTGTGCAGGAGCAGCCCTGCGACGAAGAATATCCCCGGCGCACGCGAAATGACTTCCGTCGCGCCGCCGTTTTTCATACGCTTCCTCTCGTAAGCCGCATACGGCTGCGCTCACGGCCCGGCTACAGGGCCGGAGCATCAAAGGGAGGGGAGACGATGAAGCGACGGTCATTTCTCGCTGGTATCGGCGCGACCACTGCGGCGGCTGCGATCGGCATGCCGTCGATCCTCAGGGCGCAGGCGCCGATCACGCTGAACGGCGCGGTCCAGTTCAACGACGACCATGCCTTCAACCGGGCGCTGATCCGGTTCGAGGAGCTGGTCAAGAAGTACTACGGCAAGCCGGTCAACTTTACCCTGCACAAGAACTCCTCGCTCGGCCTCGAGAAGCAGTATTTCGAGTACATGTCGCAGGGCAAGGCGGTCGATTATGGCATCGTCTCGCCGGCCCACATGTCGACCTTTGCCAAGGCGGCTCCGTTCATCGACGCGCCCTTCGTGTTCAAGGGCATCGAGCACATGAACAAGGTCGTCGAAGCCAATATCCTGGCGCCGATTGCCGACGAAGTCGCAGCCAAGGCCGAGGTCGTTCTGATCGGTTATTCCGGCGGCGGCATCCGCAACATCTTCGCCAACAAGCCGCTCAAGAATCTCGCCGATCTGAAGGGCCTCAAGGTTCGCGTGCAGGGCGCGCCGATCTGGTCGAAGACCTTTGCGGCCGTCGGCATGAGCCCCACTGTGATCGCCTACAACGAAGTCTACAACGCGATTCAGAACGGCGTGATATCGGCCGGCGAGAATGAGGCCGCCGGCGTCGAGGCGATGAAGTTCTACGAAGTGGCCCCGCATCTCAACCTCACCCAGCACGCCGTGTCGATCCGGCCGATCTGCTTCTCGGTGAAGACGCTGAAGACGTTGCCCAAGGATCTGCAGGACGCGATCATGAAAGCCGGCAAGGAGGCGGGCGACTACGGTCGACAACTGGAGTCGAGCGAAGAGGTCGTCAAGCTCGACACGCTCGAGAAGGCTGGCAAGCTCAAACGCGTTCCGTTCGAGGAGCGGGACGCCATGAAGAAGCTCGCCGACCCGGTGATGGCCACCTACGCCAAGGAAATCGGCGCAGAGGGCATCTTCGAGAAGATCAACGTGGCCTGAGAATTGTCGCTGCCCAAGCGATAGGACGTCGGGGCAAGCCAGACGGCTTGCCCCGTTTCGTGATGTGATCCCCCGGAGCCATGATGACTGAAATATCGATGCCGCCGAACCCGTCGCTATGGCGCCGAGCAACGGCGGCCTATGCAAAACTGCTGGAAATCCTGCTCGCCGCCTGTGTCGGCATTCTGGTCATTCCGGTCACGCTGCAGATCATCTCGCGCTACACGCCGTTCATACCATCCTACATCTGGACCGAGGAGATGGCGCGCTTCATGTTCATCTGGACGATCATGATCGGCGCCATGGTCGGCATCAGGGAGTCGCAGCATTTCGAGGTCGACGTCTGGCCCGATTTGTCACGCCGGAGCGAGGCGATGGTGCGGATTCTCGCCCGGCTCGGCGTCCTGGCGATGGCGGTGGTATTCGTGTGGGCAGGGCTGGAATTCACGCGGTTCGCCTGGAACCGCACGTCGGAGCTGGCGGATCTGCCCCTCTGGATGATCCATGTCGCCTGGCCTGTGGCCGGCGTGACGTGGATCGTGTTTGCCGGTGAGCAGATCATCGACGAGATGCGGATTCTGGTCGGGGCAAATCGATGAGCGGTAATGTTCTTTCTGCCGGACAGGCCGCCATGGTGCTGTTCGGGACTTTCGTTGGCCTGCTCATCATTCGCGTTCCGGTTGCCTTCGCGCTCGGGCTTGCCTGTGTGCCGGTGCTTTTGATCGAGCCGCGCCTGTCGATCATGACGCTCGCACAGGAAACCTTCAACGCCTACAATTCGTTCATCCTGCTGGCAGTGCCGTTCTTCCTGCTGACCGCGAATTTGATGAGCATCGGCGGCATCACCGACCGCCTGGTGGCGTTGTCGCGCTCGATGGTCGGGCACTGGCCGGGATCGCTGGCGCAGATCAATGTCGTGCTGTCGGTGTTTTTTGCCGGCATTTCAGGCTCCTCCACCGCGGATGCGGCGAGCCAATCCAAGATCTTCATCGACGCCCAGACCAAGGAGGGCTACGACCTCTCGTTCTCCATCGCCATCACCGCGGTCTCCGCCGTGCTCGCCGTCATCATCCCGCCCTCGATCCTGATGATCGTGTGGGGCGGACTGATCTCGACTTCGATCGCCGCGATGTACCTCGCCGGCATCGTACCGGGCCTTTTGATCGCCGGAGCGCAGATGGCCACCGTGCATGTGTATGCCGTGCGCCGTGGCTATCCGACCTATCCGAAGGACAGCTGGCGGGACATGTGGTGGGCGATCTTGCGCTCGATACCGGCGCTGACGACGCCGTTCATCATCGTCGGCGGCATCTTGCTGGGGTGGTTTACCGCGACCGAATCCGCCTGTGTTGCGGTGCTCTATTCCATCGCGCTATCGACGTTCTTCTACCGCGAAACCGGCGCGAAAGAACTCTACAAGGCGCTGCTCGACACCGGACGTCTGGCCGGTGTGGCGCTATTTTGCGTCGGCACCGCAAGCGCGTTCGGCTGGCTGCTCGCCTATTACAGGATCCCGCAGGAGCTGCTGGCCAACGTCTCGACCTGGGGCATGGGCGCGATCGGTGCCGGCTTCTTCATCTCCTTCTGCTTTCTGGTGGTGGGCTGCTTCCTTGACGCCATCCCGGCGATCATCATTGTCGGCACCGTGCTGGAGCCGTTGGCCAAGTCCGTCGATCTCCATCCGGTGCAGTTTGCGATCATCTCGATCGTCTCGCTGGCTTTCGGTTTGGTGACGCCGCCCTATGGCCTGTGTCTGATGATCGCCTGTTCGATCGCCGGCGTACGGCTGCGCTATGCCCTGAAGGACACGGTGATCATGCTGATTCCGATGCTGCTCGTGCTGGCGGCGGTGATCGTATGGCCCAGCGTGTCGTTGTTCCTGCCGCGTCTGATCGTGCCGGAGATGCTCAAATGAGCATCGATCCCGCGCCGTTGGCAGCGGGATCGATCCAACTGATTAGAGATTGCTCTCGGTGATCGCGGCATACACCATGCTGCGCAGCTCGCGGCGGATCGGATAGGCACTCGACGGCAGCACCTGGGTCATGAAGATCGCGATCAGCTCCTCGGCCGGATCGATCCAGAACGAGGTCGTGGCCGCGCCGCCCCAATTGTACTCGCCGGGGCTGCCGGCGATCAGCGTCTCGGCCGGGCGCATGGTCACGGCGAAGCCGAGGCCGAAGCCGATGCCGTTATAGGCAGCTTCCGAGAACAACGAGCGCGAGACCTCGGGGAGGAAACGGCCGCCCGGAATGTGGTTGGTCGTCATCAGCGCCAGCGTCTTCGGGCCGATCAGGCGGACGCCGCCGAGCTCGCCGCCGTTCAGGAGCGCGCGGCAGAAGGTGAGATAGTCGGCGACCGTCGAGCAGAGCCCGCCACCGCCGGAGATGAACGAGGGCGGAGACAGGAACGAGCTCGTCGCCGGGTCGTCCTGGAGCGTCAGGCCCTCGCGGCGCTGGCCGGCATGGAAGGTCATGCCGCCGCCGGGATCAGCGGAGTAGCAGGCTGCGAAACGGTGCGCCTTGGAGGCCGGGACGTGGAAGTCGGTGTCGGTCATGCCGAGCGGATCGAGGATGCGCGTTTTGAGAAACTGCTCGAATGGGATGCCGGAGATCTTGCCAATGAGATAGCCGAGCACGTCGGTAGCCACCGAGTAGTTCCAGGCTTCGCCCGGCGAGAATTCCAACGGAATTTTTGCGAGCGCCTCGATCATGCTCTGAAGCGTGCCTGATTTCTCGACCTCGCCGATCTTTTCAGTGCGATAGGCGGCATCGACGTTGGAACGCTGCTGGAAGCCGTAGGTGAGGCCGGCGGTGTGGCGCAAGAGGTCGACGATCAGCATCGGCCGCGACGGCGGCCGGGTCAGGAAGGAAGGCGCGGTGCCGGCAACGAACACGCCGAGATCCTTCCATTCCGGAATGTACTTGGCGACAGGCTCGTCGATCGCGACGAGGCCCTGCTCGACCAGCATCATGAAGGCGACGCTGGTGAGCGGCTTGGTCATGGAATAGATGCGGTAGATGGTGTCGTCCCTGACCGGCACCTTGCGCTCGACATCGGCAAAGCCCTGAACCGAGCTGTGCGCGACCTTGCCGCGGCGGTAGACCAAAAGATGCGTGCCCGGGAAGCGGCCGGCTTCGAGGTAGCGGCTCTTCAGATGCGCATCGATGCGGTCGAGCGCCGCCTTGGACATGCCGACGGATTCGGGCGAGGCGGGGGTGGGGGCAAGCATCAGTTCCTCCGGGCAGTTTCTCCGAAAGTTGATAGCCAAATGGCGGGCCTATTCCAAGCCGGTCGCGCTTAACGTGGCCCCGCCGGTTGGTGTAGGCTTCAGTCTGGAACGCCTCCAGGGAGCCCATGGACCCCCTCATAAGGCCAACGAGAAAAAACCCAGGGCAAATGCAGCATGACCCAGTTCAACGAAACCGACCTCACCGAAGCCGTCGTCAAGAGCTTCGACAACACGCCGGATCCGCGGGCGAAATTCCTGCTCCAGGAGCTGGTGAAATCGCTGCACGATTACGTGAGCAAGACCGGTCTGACCTTCGCGGAATGGGAATACGCCATCGATTTCCTGACCCGCACCGGCCAGAAATGCACCGACACGCGCCAGGAGTTCATTCTGCTGTCCGACGTGCTCGGCGTTTCCATGCTGGTGGACGCGGTCAACCATCGCGACCGCGAGGGCGCGACGCAGACCACGGTGCTCGGCCCGTTCTATGTCGGCGAGCACAAGGTCACCGCCCACGGTACCGACATCTCGCCGAACAACCAGACCGGCGAGCGGATGTTCGTGCAGAGCCGCGTCACCGACCTCAAGGGCAACCCGCTCGCAAACGTTCCCGTCGACGTCTGGCATGCCGACGATGACGGCTTCTACGATTCGCAGAAGGCGAACTATGACGAGGTCGGCGCCTCGGCGCGGGCGCGCTTCATCACGGACAGCGAAGGCCGTTTCTTCTTCCGCACCATTCTGCCGTGCAGCTACCCGATTCCCACGGACGGTCCGGTCGGCGAGATGATCGTGCAGACCAAGCGCCACCCTATGCGCCCCGCGCATGTGCACTTCCTGGTCAACGCAAAAGGCTACGAGCCGCTGATCACGCACGTCTTCATGGATGGCGACAAATATCTCGATTCCGACGTGGTGTTCGGGGTCAAGGACGACCTCGTCGCCAAGGTCGAGCCGCGCAACGATCCGGCGATGCCGGACGGCTCCAAGGCAAGCGGGCAGTGGCATTTGATGAGCTACGAATTCCACCTCAAGCCGGGCGGCGGCATGGCGCCGAAGCCACTGGGGGCGAAGGCGGCGGAGCCGGCCTGATCTGACGGCTCGCAGCCGGGGTGCAGGTTCATCTCCCGATAAAGGCCGCCAGCTCGTCAGGCGTCCCCATTGGAAAGGCTTCCTTCATGAAGTCGAGGAAGGCGGATACGCGCGCGCTCAACAGCCGGCGCGATGGATAGAGCGTCCACAGCGCGATCTCCGGTCCGTCGATGTCGCCCCAATGCACCAGCGTGCCGGCAGCCAAATCGTGACTGACCAGTGACACCGGCAGCCGCGCGGCGCCGACGCCCGCCCGGACCGCATCGCGCACCATGACGAGCGACGACAGGCGCACGACCGGATCAACCGCGATGCGCGACTTTCCGGTTGGCACCGTCACTTCCCAAATTGTCTTCCGGTCGCCCGCTCCGCGCATGACAGCCGGCACAGCGAGATTGTCCCTCGGCCGTTTCAGGTTCGGGCTCGCCACCACCACCAGCCGATCGCGCAGAAAGATTCGTCCGACAAGATTTTCATCCGGATCCGGATTGACCCGGATCACCAGGTCGTAGCCTTCCTCCACCATGTCGACGGAGCGATCTTCCGTCGTGACCTCGAGGCGGATCTCCGGATATCTCAGCGCGAACCCGGCTGCGAGCTTGCCCATTGCAGTCTGCGAGAACAGCAACGGCGCGCTGATCCGCAACCTGCCACGCGGCCTGTCCCCGCCCGAGGCGATCGCCGCCGCAGTCTCGTCGAGCTCGGTGAGCAGTGCGCCGGTCCGCTCGTACAGCGCCCGTCCTTCCTGGGTGAGCTTCAACGTGCGCGATCCGCGCTCGAACAGGCGCAGGGCGAGACTGCCTTCCAGCTCTGCGACCCGGCGGGACAAGGTCGCTTTTGGGCGCCCTGCGGCGCGTGCAGCCCGCCCGAACCCTCCATGCCGGGCAACAAGATTGAAATCGGCGAGTGCGAGCAGATCCATCGTTCCACCAATGAGACGGTCTGTCTAAATATATCGTCTATCGGACCAAATGTGGATCACTAATTTCCGTGATGTCTTCTGACCCCAACCCGGAGTGATCCCCATGACCATCCTCGTTACCGGCGCAACCGGCACCGTCGGCCGCCAAATCGTCGAACAGCTCGTCAAGCGCGGCGCCGATGTGCGCGCTTTGGCCCGCGATCCCGCAAAGGCCAACTTCCCGGCAGGCGTCACCGCCGTGCAGGGCGACCTGCTCGACGTCGACTCGCTCCGCGGCGCGTTTACCGGAGTCTCGACCCTCTTCCTGCTCAATGCAGTGGTGCCGGACGAATTCACGCAGGCGCTGATCGCGCTCAACCTGGCCCGCGAGGCAGGCATCGAGCGGGTCGTCTACCTCTCGGTGATCCATAGCGATCGCTACGTGAACGTGCCGCACTTTGCGGGCAAGTTCGGCGTCGAGCGGATGATCGAGCAGATGGGCTTCAACGCCACCATCCTGCGCCCCGCGTACTTCATGAACAACGACGTCACGATCAAGGACGTGGTGACCGGATACGGCATCTACCCAATGCCGATCGGGAGCAGGGGGCTCGCCATGATCGACGCCCGCGACATCGGCGAGATCGCGGCGATCGAGCTCATTCGCCGTGAGCAGGCCGCCGGGCCGCTCCCGCTCGACCGGATCAATCTCGTCGGCCCCGAGACGCTGACCGGCGCGAAAGCCGCGGCGATCTGGTCGGAGGTGCTGGGCCGCACGATCGGCTATCCCGGCGACGATACCGCCGGCTTCGAGAAGAATCTCAGGCAGTTCATGCCGAGCTGGATGGCCTACGACATGCGCCTGATGAGCGAGCGTTTCCTCACTGAGGGAATGGTGCCCGAGGCCGGCGACGTCGAGCGTCTGACTGCGCTGCTCGGCCGGCCCCTGCGCTCCTATCGCGACTTCGTCTCCGGAATCGCGGCCTGACGACCAGGACACGACCCAATCCTCACAAGGAATCCATCATGATCTCTTCAACTGGCACAGCTCCGGTGAATTCGGAGGGCGCAGCGAAGATACTGGTGCTCGGCGCGACCGGTGCCACCGGCCGGCTTATCGTCAGCCAGGCGGTGGCGCGGGGGTACGACGTCACCGTGCTGGTCCGTTCCGCCGAAAAGGCGAGCGGCATCACGGGAGCGAAGCTCATCGTCGGAGACGCGCGCGACGAGACCACACTGCGCAAAGGCCTCAAGGGCCGGGACGGCGTGGTCAGTGCGCTGGGGACACCGGTAAGCCCATTCCGCGAGGTAACGCTTCTCTCGACCGCGACGCGCGCGCTCGTGAGCGCGATGAAGGCCGAACATGTCTCCCGTCTGGTTTGCATCACGGGGATCGGCGCCGGCGACAGTGCCGGGCATGGCGGCTTCTTCGCCGACAATGTCATCTTTCCGCTTCTCCTGAAGAAGGTGTACGCCGACAAGAACCGGCAGGAAGCGATCGTCAGAGACAGCGGGCTGGACTGGGTCCTCGTTCGCCCCTCGATCCTCAACAACAAGCCCGGCCGCGGGTCTGTCCGGGCCCTGACGGACCTTTCGGGCTTCCATGGCGGCAGCATTGCGCGCGAAGACGTTGCGAAATTCGTGCTGAATCAGGTGCGCGCCGATGCGTGGCTGCACCGTTCTCCGCTGATCACGTGGTGAGCTTTGCGAGGCCACGCCCCTGGTCAGCGCGCGTGCAACATCGCGAGCAGGACCACGACGGCGCAGGCGAGCGCCGCCGTGGTCAATTTCCAGAACATCAGCGGGCTGCGCTCCAGAAGCGGCGTGATCCGGGTGTCGAGATAGGCCGGATTGGGCGTGCGAAGCTCGAAGACGAATTCGGACAGATCCTCGTGCCGCTTGTAGGGATCGGGATGGAGCGCGCGCCTGAGTGCACCGTCGATCCAGGCCGGCACATTGCGGTTGTCGTCAGCGGGCCGATATTTGAGCCTGCGCGCGTCTGACTTTCGCCGGATCCTGGCGACCTGTGTGCCGTAAGGAAGCTTTCCCGTCAGCATCTGGTAGCAGATCACGGCCAGCGAAAACATGTCGGAGCGCGGCGAGCCGCCCTGCCCAAGAAAATACTCCGGCGCCGCATACTGGACCGTTCCCAGGATTTCGTCGCTATCGTCTTGCGGCGCGGCCTCCGCGACGCCTGCCACCCTGACCGAGCCGAAGTCGATGATTTTCGCGGTGCCTGTCTTGTCGATCAGGATGTTGTCGGGCCTGAGGTCCTGATGCAGCATCTCCATGCGGTGAAAGGCGCGCAGCCCCGCGGCGATCTGCTCGACGATTCCGCGGACCGTTTCGAGATCGGGGCGCGGATTGTCGGTCATCCACTGCCTCAGGGTCTGTCCCTCGACGAATTCGGTCGCGACGTAGAGATAGCTGCGCCGCCGCGACTGTGACAGCGGCTTCAAGACGTGCGGGCTGTCGATCCGGCGCGCGATCCATTCCTCCATCAGGAAGCGCTTGAGATAGGCGGCATTGTCGCGCAAATCGATCGACGGCAGCTTGAGCGCGACCGGCTCCTCGGTCTCCATATCGACCGCAAGATAGATGTGACTGCGGCTGCTGCCGTGGATTTCGCGGACGATCCTGTAACCGTCGAAGATCGCCCGCGGCTCCGGCAGCGGAGGCAGCGGCAGCTGTGTGGTCTGACTGAAAATGCCGGCCGGTTCGCGCTGAGGCACCGCATCGATGCGGAGGATCTGGACGGTGATGTTGTCGTCGCTGCCGCGCCGGTAGGCTTCCTCGACGATCGCCTTCGCCGCGCCGTCGAGCTCGGCTGCATGTTCGCTGAGCGCACTCGTGATGAAACGCGCATCGACGAATTCATAGGCGCCGTCGGTCGCGAGCAGGAACGTGTCGCCAGCCTCGATCTCGAACGACTGGTAGTCGATCTCGAGCTGCGGATTGATGCCGAGTGCGCGGCCGAGATAGGTCTGCTCCGACGACACGATGATCCGGTGGTCGTCGGTCAGTTGCTCGAGCGCCTTGCCGGACACGCGGTAGATGCGGCAGTCGCCGATATGGAAGATGTGCGCGGTGGTCGCCTTGATGACCATGGCGCTGAGGGTGCAGACGTAGCCCTTGTCGCGGTCGTAGGCGTATTGGCTCTTGCGCGTCTGCGCGTGCAGCCAGGAATTGGTCGCGTCGAGCACCCGGCGGGCGGACGTCTTCACCGTCCAGGATTCCGACGTGCAGTAATAGTCCATCAGGAAGCTCTTGACCGCCGACTCGCTGGCGATCTGGCTCACCGTGCTGCTCGAGATGCCGTCGGCGAGAACGGCCGCGATGCCCTTCAGGCTGAGCAGCGGCTCGTCCGGAATGAGGACGCCGTGAAAATCCTGGTTGACGGGCTTGCGGCCCTTGTCCGAGTGCTGGCCGACCGAGATCAGGAGTCCGCGGGGCATCGTCATCACCGGCGAAAGGGAGCCTCACCCTGATCGGGCGAGGCTCCTTTGTCGAGACGTTCGCTCAGGCCGCAACGCGGGGCTTTGCAGCCTTGCCGGCCTCGCGCTTCGGCTTGGTCATGACGTGCGTGGCGTAGAGGGTCATGCCGGTGAAGGCGAGGCCGCCGACGAGATTGCCGAGCACCGTCGGGATCTCGTTCCAGATCAGGTAATCCATGATCGAGAATTTCGCGTGCAGCATCAAGCCCGACGGGAACAGGAACATGTTCACGACGGAATGCTCGAACACCATGTAGAAGAACACCAGGATCGGCATCCACATCGCGATGACCTTGCCGGGGACCGAAGTCGAGATCATGGCGCCGACCACGCCGGTCGAGACCATCCAGTTGCAGAGCATGCCGCGCAGGAACAGCGTCGCCATGCCGGCCGCGCCGTGGGCGGCATAGCCCAGCGTTCGGCCCTCACCGATATTGCCGATGGCCGCGCCGACCTTGTCCGGCGCCTCCGTGAAGCCGAACGTCGTGACGAAGGCCATCATGAAGGCCACCGTGAAGGCACCGGCGAAGTTGCCGACGAAGACCAGACCCCAGTTGCGCAGCACGCCGCCGAGGGTGACGCCGGGGCGCTTGTCGATCAGCGCCAGCGGCGAAAGCACGAACACGCCGGTCAGGAGGTCGAAGCCCAGCAGATAGAGCATGACGAATCCGACCGGAAACAACAGCGCGCCGACCAGCGGCTGTCCCGTGTTCACGTTGATCGTGACGGCGAACCAGGCGGCGAGCGCGAGGATGGCGCCGGCCATGTAGGCCCGGATGATGGTATCCCGGGTGGACATGAAGACTTTGGACTCGCCCGCATCCACCATCTTGGTGACGAATTCCGAAGGCGCGAGATACGACATCAAGGGTTCCTTTTGCTTCGTAAGTAAGTGAGACCGACACACCCTCTCGGAGAGCGCGGCTGAACGTATGGGACGTGCGGGCTGGCGTGCCGCACGAGGGTTTTGGGCAGTTGGAAGCCTTGGAATCGCGTCACGACGACTGTGCCGGGGAGGGCCGCGAAGCTATTGAGCTTCCGGATGCAGCCGCCAGCGGCTGCAACAATGCGGCAAAGCCGCAGTCTTCGTTGACGCTCCCAAGGAAGCAAATTGCGTGCCGCTCGGGTGGATCGGAAAAGGTCAGTGATATCAGCTGGATGACTCCAGCCTCGATCCGGCTTTTGCCGGGTCTGCGGCCCGTTGCTTAGGCGGCTGCATAAGATTTGTGCGTCGCACAAGTTCTGGGCAGGCCGCAAATTTCGCGTGCGCAACAAGCCTGCGACAGTCTGGCGCAGCACGCATAACTTATTGATTTTAATTCTCTTTCAGAGGCTGCGGGCTTGGCATGAAGCTTGAATGGTTCCGAGCCGACGCCATTGAAGCCGTCCCGCGAGACTTCTCATCCGAATTTGCTGACGCCACCAGACGGGGGTCCCCCCGTCGCGCGTTCGCATGCGCCTTTTTCGCGCGCCACGGACGGACGGGCTGCTCGTGCGCACTGACGCAATCATTCGCAACGACGCAAAAGGACGACACCAGCTATGACCAAGCGCATTCGCCGGCCCTCGGATAATGGCCTCAGCCGCCGTCAATTGTTGAAAGCCACCGGCTCTACCGCCGCACTTCTCGCCGCCGCAAAACTGAATTTCCCCGCCGGCGCCTTTGCGCAGGACGCAGGCCCCGAGGTCAAGGGAGCCAAGCTCGGCTTCATCGCGCTGAGCGATGCCGGCCCGCTCTTCGTCGCCAAGGACAAGGGCCTGTTCGCCAAATACGGCATGCCGGACACCGACGTACAGAAGCAGGCCTCATGGGGCACCACGCGCGACAATCTCGTGCTTGGCTCGGAAGGCAACGGCATCGACGGTGCGCATATCCTGACCCCGATGCCGTACCTGGTCTCGGCCGGCAAGGTGACGCAGAACAACCAGCCGACGCCGATGTACATCCTGGCGCGGCTCAATCTCGACAGCCAGTGCATCTCCGTCGCCAATGAATATGCCGACCTCAAGCTCGGCGTCGATGCTGCGCCGTTCAAGGCGGCGCTGGAGAAGAAGAAAGCGTCCGGCAAGTCGGTGAAGGCCGCGATGACCTTCCCCGGCGGCACGCATGATCTCTGGATCCGCTACTGGCTCGCCGCCGGCGGCATCGATCCCGACAAGGACATCGAGACCATCGTGGTGCCGCCGCCGCAGATGGTGGCTAACATGAAGGTCGGCACCATGGATTGCTTCTGCGTCGGCGAGCCCTGGAACCTGCAGCTGATCCATCAGAACATCGGCTATACCGCGATCAACACCGGCGAGCTCTGGAACAAGCATCCGGAAAAATCCTTCGGCATGCGCGCCGCCTTCGTCGACAAATATCCGAAGGCCGCCAAGGCGCTGCTCATGGCGGTGATGGAAGCCCAGCAATGGTCCGACAAGGCCGAGAACAAGGCCGAGCTTGCCGCTATCATGGGCAAGCGGCAGTGGATGAACTGTCCGGTGGAGGACGTGCTCGATCGCACCGCCGGCAAGTTCGATTACGGCATCCCCGGCAAGGTGGTCGAGAACTCGCCGCACATCATGAAGTACTGGCGCGACTTCGCCTCCTATCCGTTCAAGAGCCACGACCTCTGGTTCCTGACCGAGGACATCCGCTGGGGCAAGTATGAGGCGAATTTCGACACCAAGGCGCTGATCGCCAAGGTGAACCGCGAGGACATGTGGCGCGATGCGGCCAAGACGCTCGGCGTCGCGGCTGCCGAGATCCCGGCCTCCACCTCGCGCGGCAAGGAGACCTTCTTCGACGGCAAGGTGTTCGACCCCGAAAATCCGGCGGCCTATCTGAAGTCGCTCGCGATCAAGCGCGTCGAAGTCTGATGGAGCCAGCGGCCGCCTTTACGGCGGCCGCATCGTCTTTTGCAGCCGGAGAGATATTGCGATGAACATGCCTGCCACGAAGATCGAGGTTGAGACCGCGAAGCCCGCGAGCGCTGCCGCGCCGGTCGTCGCGATGACACCGAAGCGTCCGCCGCGTTCGGAGACTTACGCGCGGATGGCGCGGGAGACCGCCGTGCGCGTGATCCCGCCGCTGGTCGTGATCGCGCTGCTGATGCTGGTATGGGAGCTGGTCTGCCGCCGCGCCGGCTCGGCATTGCCGCCGCCGTCGCGGGTGTTCAAGGATACCAAGGAGCTGATCCTCGATCCGTTCTTCGACCATGGCGGCATCGACAAGGGCCTGTTCTGGCATCTCTCCGCCAGTCTCCAGCGTGTCGCGCTCGGCTACTCGCTCTCCGCGATCGCCGGCATCGCGCTCGGCGTCCTGGTCGGCCAGTCGGTCTGGGCGATGCGCGGGCTCGATCCGCTGTTCCAGGTGCTGCGCACGATCCCGCCGCTCGCCTGGCTGCCGCTGTCGCTTGCGGCGTTCCGCGACGGCCAGCCGTCCGCGATCTTCGTCATCTTCATCACCTCGATCTGGCCGATCATCATCAACACCGCGGTCGGCATCCGCAACATCCCACAGGATTATCGCAACGTCGCCGCGGTGGTGCAGCTCAATCCGCTCGAGTTCTTCGCCAAGATCATGATCCCCGCGGCCGCACCCTATATCTTCACGGGGCTCCGCATCGGCATCGGCCTGTCCTGGCTCGCGATCGTCGCCGCGGAAATGCTGATCGGCGGCGTCGGCATCGGCTTCTTCATCTGGGACGCCTGGAACTCCTCGCATATCAGCGAGATCGTTTTGGCGCTGTTCTATGTCGGCATCATCGGCTTCGTACTTGATCGCCTGATCGCGGGTCTCGGCAAGATCGTCACTCGCGGCACGGCTCAGGGTTGAGGAGTAAACACATGACCGCCTATCTGAAGCTCGACCACATCGACAAGGTCTTTACCCGCGGCGCCGCCTCCACAGAGGTGCTGAAGGACATCAATCTGACGATCGAGAAGGGCGAATACGTCTCGATCATCGGCCATTCCGGCTGCGGCAAGTCGACCCTGCTCAACATCATCGCAGGATTGACCAACGCCACCACCGGCGGCGTGCTGCTGGAGAACCGCGAGGTCAACTCGCCGGGCCCCGATCGCGCCGTCGTGTTCCAGAATCACAGCCTGCTGCCGTGGCTGACCGTGTACGAGAACGTCAGGCTCGGCGTCGACAAGGTTTTTGCCAGGACCAAATCCCGCGCCGAACGCGACGCCTGGGTCATGCACAATCTCAACCTCGTGCAGATGGCGCATGCCAGGGACAAGCGCCCTTCCGAAATCTCCGGCGGCATGAAGCAGCGCGTCGGCATCGCCCGTGCGCTGGCGATGGAGCCGAAGGTGCTGCTGCTCGACGAGCCGTTCGGTGCGCTCGACGCGCTGACCCGCGCCCATTTGCAGGACTCGGTGATGGCGCTGCACCAGAAGCTCGGCAACACCATTCTGATGATCACCCACGATGTTGACGAAGCGGTGCTGCTCTCCGACCGTATCGTCATGATGACGAACGGACCGTCTGCGCGCATCGGCGAGGTGCTCGAGGTGCCGCTGGCGCGCCCGCGCAAGCGGCTCGATCTCGCCACCAGCGCGACCTACTTGAAGTGCCGGCAGCGCGTGCTCGAATTCCTCTATGAGCGTCATCGCTTCGTCGAGGCTGCGTAAACGAAGGATCACGCAAGGACATGCTTGAGCCCAAATAATCGACATCCCGCTCAATCCTTGTGCGACGCACAAGGATTGAGCGAACCGCAAATTTAGCGTGCTGAAAGGGCCTGCCAAAATTTCGAGCGACACGAATAACAGCTTGAAATCCCTGTATTTCGACGGTGCGCGCAACTGGCACGGAAATTGAAACGCCTTTGCGCGACGCCAACGACGACGTCCCTCAACATCATCAATCAGCATCGTGAACTCGCCACCGGGGTGAAGCCTCGGAGCGCGCCTCCGTGGCCGGAGGCTGAGCCTGCAACGACGCAGCGGTGAGCCTGGAAGGGATATTCAATGACCAAGAATCCGACGTGGATTTCTGACTGGCGCCCCGAAGATGAGGCGTTCTGGAATGCGGGCGGTAAAGCGATCGCCCGGCGTAACCTGATCTGGTCGATCGTGGCCGAGCATATCGGCTTCTCGGTCTGGCTGATCTGGAGCATCGTCACCACCAAGCTGCCGCAGGCGGGCTTTCACTACACGACAGACCAGCTGTTCCAACTCGTCGCCGTGCCCGGCCTGATCGGCGCCTTGATGCGTTTTCCCTACACATTCGCGGTGACGACGTTCGGCGGCCGCAACTGGACCATCTTCAGTGCGGCGATCCTGTTCATCCCGACGCTGTCGCTGGCTTATTTCGTCAGCCAGCCCGACACGCCGTTCTGGCTGATGCTGCTGATCGCTTCGACCGCCGGTCTCGGCGGCGGCAACTTCGCCTCCAGCATGACCAACATCTCGTTCTTCTTCCCCGACCGGATGAAGGGATGGGCGCTCGGCCTCAATGCCGCCGGCGGCAATATCGGCGTCTCCAGCGTGCAGCTCCTGACCCCGATCCTGATGACGCTCGCCGTCATCAACCTGTTCCAGGCAAGCCCGGTCGACGGCATCTTCCTCCAGAATGCCGGCCTGATGTGGGTGCTGCCGATCGCGATCGCCGTGTTCGGTGCGGTGTTCTTCATGAACAATCTCACCACGGCCAAATCGTCGATCAAGAACCAGCTTGCCGTCGTCAAGCGCAAGCACACCTGGATCATGGCGTATCTCTATATCGGCACGTTCGGATCCTTCATCGGTTACTCCGCGGCGTTTCCCCTGCTGATCAAGACCCAGTTCCCGCAAGTCACGATCGCGATCGCGTTCCTCGGGCCGCTGGTCGGTTCGCTGTCGCGGCCCTTCGGCGGCTGGCTTGCCGACAAGATCGGCGGCTCGGTCATCACCTTCTGGAATTTCATCGTGATGGCGGGCGCCACGGTCGGCGTGCTCTATTTCGTCGGGCAGAAGGACTTTATCGGCTTCCTTGCGATGTTCCTGATCCTGTTCGTGACGACGGGCATCGGCAACGGCTCGACGTACCGCATGATCCCCTCGATCTTCCGCGAGCAGAACCTGTTCAAGGTGCGCGGCAAGGGCGATGCGGCGCGTGCGGCCGCCTTGAAGACAGCGAGTATCGAGAGCGGCGCTGCGGTCGGCTTCATCGGCGCGGTCGGCGCGGTCGGCGGCTATCTGATCCCGAGCGGTTTCGGCAAGTCGATCGCGCTGACCGGCGGGCCGTCGCTCGCGCTCGCGATCTATCTTGCCTTCTACGCCTCCTGCCTCGCTCTGACCTGGTGGTTCTACCTGCGTCGCAGCCCGCAGGGTGAGGGCGCGCCAAGCCTCGCCGAAGCGCGGGTGTGACACTTGGTATGAAACTCGCTTCTCCCCGTACGCGGGGAGAGGTCTCTCTGATGACGTTTGATCCATGAACCTTGTTCGCAACGGTGCGGACAAAGGCAGACCGAAACAGACAGGAGAACATTATGACGCCAGAACAGATCACCCTCGTCCAGCAGAGCTTTGCCAAGGTCGCGCCCATTTCCGCGCAGGCTGCGGTGCTGTTCTACGACCGCCTGTTCGAGGTGGCACCGTCCGTGCGCGCGATGTTCCCTGAAGACATGACCGAGCAGCGCAAGAAGCTGATGGGCATGCTCGCCGCCGTCGTCGGCGGCCTGTCGAACCTGGACTCGATTCTTCCCGCGGCCTCCGCGCTCGCCAAGCGCCACGTCGGCTACGGCGCCAAGGCCGAGCACTACCCCGTGGTCGGCGCGACCTTGCTGTGGACCCTGGAGAAGGGCCTCGGCGAAGCCTGGACGCCCGAACTCGCAAAAGCCTGGACCGACGCCTATGGCGTGCTGTCCGGCTACATGATTTCCGAGGCCTATGGCGCTCAAGCGCAGGCCGCCGAATAGGAGATGCTTCGTGAGTGAGCCACTCGTCATCGTCGGTAACGGTATGGCGGCCGCGCGGCTGGTCGACGAACTCGCCAAGACCGCACTCGGCCGCTACGCGGTTGCCGTCATCGGCGATGAGCCGCGGCTCGCTTACAATCGCGTGCTGCTCTCATCCGTGCTGGCCGGCGAGACCGGCTCGCACGAGATCGAGCTCCGGCCGGCGGACTGGTGGCGCCACCGCGGCGTCACCGTGCGCTACGGCTATCGCGTCACCGAGATCGATACCGGCCGCCGCGAGCTCAAGATCGCGGGCGAAGAGAGCATGGAGTACTCAAAACTCGTGCTCGCCACGGGATCGACGCCGCTGCGGCTCAACGTGCCGGGCGCTGATCTTGTCGGCGTTCATACCTTTCGCGACACGCGCGATGTCGACTTGCTGCTGACGCTGGCGGCGGCAAAGAAGCGCGTCGTCGTGGTCGGCGGCGGCCTGCTCGGCCTGGAGGCGGCCTACGGCCTCGCCAAGGCCGGTGCGCCGGTGACGCTGCTTCATCTGATGGACCGGCTGATGGAGCGCCAGCTCGATTCGCCGGCCGCGGATTTGCTCAAGACGCTGGTCGAGCGCAAGGGCATCCGCATCCTGCTCAACGCCTCGACGGCGCGCATCCATGGCGAGGGCCATGTCGAAGCGGTCGAACTCGCCGACGGCAGCCGCATCGAGGCCGACGCCGTGATCTTCGCGGCCGGCATCAGGCCGAACATCGCGCTCGCGAAGGACGCGGGTGTTGCGGTCAACCGCGGTATTGTCGTCAACGATGTTATGCAGACGGCCTCGCCGGACATCTACGCGCTCGGCGAATGTGCCGAGCACCGCGGCACTTGTTATGGCCTGGTCGAGCCGGCCTACGAGCAGGCGCGCGTGCTGGCACGGCATCTCGCCGGACATCCGGCTTCCTATCAGGGCAGCGTGGTCTCGACCAACCTCAAGGTCTCCGGCGTCAGCGTGTTCTCGGCCGGCGACTTCATGGGCGGCGAGGGCAGCGAGAGCCTCGTGCTGTCAGATATCAGGCGCGGCACCTACAAGAAGCTCGTCATCGCCGACGGCCGGCTTACCGGTGCCGTGCTGATCGGCGATACCGTCGATGCGCTCTGGTATCTCGAGCTGATCCGTAATCGCGACAAGGTGGCGGCGATCCGTACCGACATGATGTTCGGCCGCGCCCTGGCGCGTCCTCGCAAGGCGGCTTGATAAGGCAGCTCGATATGACGGCGATCGATCCCGCGCTCCGCGCCACCAAGACGACCTGTCCCTATTGCGGGGTCGGCTGCGGTGTGCTGGCGACCCCTGACGGCAACGGCGGCGCGGCGATCGCGGGTGATCCGGATCATCCCGCCAATTTCGGCCGGCTGTGCTCGAAGGGCTCGGCGCTCGGCGAGACCGTCGGGCTGGAAAGCCGGCTGCTCTATCCGATGATCCGCTGCAAGGGCGTGCTGGAACGCGTCGCCTGGAGCGATGCGCTCGATCACGTCGCCCATCGCATGCAGCACATCGTCGCGCGCGACGGTGCCGATGCGGTCGCGTTCTATCTCTCGGGCCAGCTCCTGACCGAGGATTATTACGTCGCCAACAAGCTGATGAAGGGATTCGTCGGCACCGCCAATGTCGACACCAATTCGCGGCTCTGCATGTCGTCCTCGGTCGCCGGCCATCGCCGCGCGTTTGGTGCGGACACCGTGCCCGGCTGTTATGAGGATCTCGACCAGGCCGACCTCCTCGTGTTCGTCGGCTCGAACGCGGCCTGGTGCCATCCGGTGCTGTTCCAGCGCATGCTGAAGAACCGGCAGGACCGCGGCGCGCGCATGATCGTGATCGATCCGCGCCGCACCGACACCGCAACCGACGTCGATCTGTTCCTCGGATTGAAACCCGGCACCGATACCGCGCTGTTCTCCGGCTTGTTCGTCCATCTCGCCGACAATGGCGCGCTCGACCAGGATTATATCGCGCAGAACACATCGGGCTTCGACGACGCGTTGGCGCGTGCGCGCAACATCGCCGGCAGCATCACCGCGACCGCGCTGGCCACGGGCCTGTCCGAACAGGACGTCGCCACCTTCTTCAAGATGTTCCGCGACACCGAGCGCGTCGTCACGCTCTATTCGCAGGGCGTCAACCAGTCGGCGCAGGGCACCGACAAGGTCAACGCCATTCTGAACTGCCATCTTGCCACGGGGCGCATCGGCAAGCCGGGTGCCTCGCCGTTCTCGCTCACCGGCCAGCCCAACGCGATGGGCGGCCGCGAGGTCGGCGGTCTCGCCAACCAGCTCGCCGCGCATATGAACTTCACGCCGCCGGACATCGACCGCGTGCGGCGGTTCTGGAAGGCGCCGCGCATCGCCACCCATGAGGGGCTGAAGGCGGTACAACTGTTCGAGGCCATCAACCGCGGCGAGGTCAAGGCGCTCTGGGTGATGGGCACCAACCCGGCGGTATCCCTGCCGGATGCGGACTTCGTCCGTGAGGCGCTGAAGAAGCTCGAGCTGTTCGTGGTTTCCGAGAACGTGCTCTCCAACGACACGGTCGAGGCGGGCCCGCACGTGCTGCTGCCGGCGCTGGCCTGGGGCGAGAAGTCGGGCACCGTGACCAATTCCGAGCGACGCATCTCGCGCCAGCGCTCGTTCCTGCCGGCGCCGGGCGAGGCGCGGCCGGACTGGTGGATCCTGAGCGAGACCGCCAAGCGTCTCGGCTTCGGCGACAGCTTCAACTACAAATCTGCCGCGGACATTTTTCGCGAGCACGCCGCGTTGTCGGCGTTCGAGAATGACGGCAGCCGCGATTTCGACATCGGCGCGCTGACTTCGCTGTCCGACGAGGCCTTCGACGCCTTGAAGCCGGTGCAGTGGCCAGCGCGTGAGGGCCAGACTTCCGGCGAGCGTTTCTTCGCGACGGGCGGCTTCTTCACCAATGACGGCAAAGGCCGCTTTGTTGCACCTGAAGTGCCGGCGCTGCGCGGCGAGACCGGGCCGTCGCGTCCGCTGCGGCTCAACACCGGGCGTATCCGCGACCAGTGGCACACCATGACGCGCACGGGCCTCAGCCAGCGGCTGGGCGCGCATCTGCCCGAGCCGTTCGTCGAGATCCACCCTGACGACGCCAACAGGTACAGCATTGCCCATAACGGCTTTGCCCGCGTTACCACCGATTACGGCCAGTGCGTCCTGAAAGTCGTCGTCAGCGATCGGCAACAACGCTGCACGCTGTTCGCGCCGATCCACTGGAGCGCGATGAACGCTTCGCATGGCCGCGTCGGGGCGCTGGTCGCACCGTTCACCGATCCGTTCTCGGGCCAGCCGGAGTCGAAGGCGACGCCGGCTGCGATCGCGCCCTATGAATTCGTCTTTCGCGGTTTCGCGCTGTCGCGAAAGCAGCTCGAGCTGCCGCCAGGCCTGATGTGGACCCGCGTCACGGTTGCGGGCGGGGTCGGCTATCTCTTCGCCGACAATGCCGATCTGTCGCGCTGGCCGGCCTGGCTCGACGGCGTCGCCGGTGAGGACGTCGCCGATTATCGCGATTTCGGCGGCGGCGTTTATCGCGCGGCCTCGTTCGCTGGCGACCGTATCGAGACCTGCCTGTTCGTTGGCCCCGCGCATGATGCCGGCGACTGGGAGGTGGTGAAGAGCCTGTTCGTGGCCGATCACGTCACCGACGAGCAGCGCCGCATGCTGCTGTCGGGCAAGTCGACGGAGGGCGCGGACTCGACCGGCCCCGTCGTTTGCGCCTGCTTCGGCGTCGGCCGCGGCACCATCTGCGACACCATCGCCGGCGGCGCGCGCACGGCCGCCGAGATCGGCGCCAAGCTCAAGGCCGGCACCAATTGCGGCTCCTGCATCCCCGAACTGAAGCGCCTGATCGCGACGACGGAGGTCCCGCCCGCGAAGCAGGTGAAGGTCGCGGGGGCTGCAGGGTAGGGCGACGTTCTCGGTCGTCGCCGTAAACTCCGCTGTCATCGCCCGGCCTTGACCGGGCGATCCAGTACACCGAGCCACTTGTGATTGAGCAGTAGGGCCGCGGCGTACTGGATTCCCCGCGTTCGCGGGGAATGACGGTGAGGGTGGCAGCCAATGCCTCCGTCCCAATCGACGCGCCGCCAATTGTGCCCTATGTTGCTGCGCTCTTCCATCAGCACACATAAAAACAACGATTGTGCCCTATTGTGCCTGCCGTCCAACACCCTGGCTGTCATCGGTGAACTGAACTCCTGGGCTCCGTGGTGGTTGCTTGGACGAGACATCGGCCTCGGAGAAAAACATGCGAGCAAACCCCTTCGGCAAGACCGGCGCCAGCGTCTCCGTGATCGGGCAGGGCACCTGGTATCTCGACCACGGCGACCGCAAGTGCGCGATCGCGGCGCTTGTGCGCGGGCTCGATCTCGGCATGACCCACATCGATACTGCCGAGATGTATGGCGATGCCGAGCTCGTCATTGCCGATGCGATCGCGGGCCGGCGGGATGAGGTATTCCTTGTCTCGAAGGTGCTGCCGAGCAATGCCTCGCGTCGCGGCACTATCGCGGCCTGTGAACGCTCGCTGAGGCGGCTGAAGACCGATCGGCTCGACTGCTATCTGCTGCACTGGCGCGGTTCCTATCCGCTCGAAGACACCGTCGCCGCGTTCGAAGAACTGGCGAAGGCGGGCAAGATCAAATCCTGGGGCGTCTCGAATTTCGACGCCGATGATCTCGACGAAATTCTCGACGTTTCCGGCGAAGGCCGCATCGCCTGCAATCAGGTGCTCTATCATCTCAAGGAACGCGCGATTGAGCATGCGGTGATCCCGTGGTGCGAGAAGCACGGCGTCGCCGTCGTCGCCTACTCGCCGTTCGGTCATGACGATTTCCCAACAAGCAACAGCAAGGGCGGTGCCGTGCTGGCGCGCATCGCGGAGGCGCGTCATGCGACACCGCGTCAGGTCGCGCTGAGCTTCCTCACCCGTGCGACTACGGTGGTCGCGATCCCGAAGGCGTCGTCTGCGGAACATGCCGGCGAGAATGCGGCCGCCGGCGATCTCGTGCTGACGACAGAGGAGATTTCCGCGCTCGATGCGGCGTTTCCACGCGGTCCAAAGCCGCGCGGCCTGCCCATGCTGTAGTGCACAAAAGCCTATTATTAACGGAGTATTGACACGCGCGGACGTCAGCGCATATCGGCATCCTGTTTTCGGAAGTTGTGAAAGCGGTGCAATTGTCGTTTTTTTACGCTCGTTCCCGAATCGTATTTCCCAGGTTCCAGTCGTGACACCGCCGCCCGCCGCAGCCGCAAGGCTCGACAGTATTCCCATGCCCGTGCCGGAGAAGAAGCAGGAGACTCGCCGCGCTCCCGCGCGCGTCGATCATCCCTTCAAGGGGATCGCGCTGGTGCTGCTGTCGACGATCTTTCTCGGTTGCTCCGACGTCACCGCGAAATATCTGTCGACGAGCCTGCCGTCGATCGAGATCACCTGGATCCGCTTCGTCACGTTCGCGCTGTTGTTCACGCCGGTGATGCTGCCGGCTTCTCCGATCTATGCGATGCGCACCGAGCGACTTGGCCTGCAGCTGATGCGCGGCGCGGCGCTGCTCGGGTCGTCGCTGTTCTTCATCACCGGCTTGAGCTTCCTGCCGATCGCGGAGGCCTCCGCCACCGGCTTCGTCTCGCCGCTGTTCGTCACCGCACTCTCGATCGTCTTCCTGAGCGAGAAGGTGGGCATGCGCCGCTGGATCGCGACCGGGATCGGCCTGACGGGCGTGATGATCATCCTGCGCCCGGGCTCGAGCGCGTTTCACGCCGCCGCGTTCTTCCCGATCATCTCGGCGTTCTGCTGGGCCGCCGCGCTGATCCTGACGCGCATGATGAGCGGCCGCGAAGCGGTCGTCACCACGATGGCCTATTCCGCGCTGACGGGCGTTGCGATCCTCAGCGTGATGGTGCCGTTCGTCTGGGTGACGCCGAGCTGGACCGCGGTCGGGCTCGGGATCGTGATCGGCGTCGCCTCAACCGTCGGCCAGTGGATCATCGTGCTGGCCTATCGCTATGGCGATGCTTCGGTGCTGGCGCCGTTCTCCTACACGCAGCTGCTCTGGGTCAGCATCTTGGGCTTTTTCCTGTTCGGCGAAGTGCCCGACGTCTGGACCGTTACCGGCGCTGCGTTCATCGTCGCCAGCGGTCTCTACATCGCCCATCGCGAGCGCATCCGCCGCGCCCAGCTGCTGGTGCTGGAAGAGCGTTCCCCGAACCCCTGACGCAAGATCGCACGTCCCGCTTCGTGCTATCGTCGGCTCCAACGCCATGGGAGGAGCCGGATGCGCGCTGCGATTTTCAGGAACGGCGAGATCGTCGTCGACAGCATGGCTGAGCCCAATCCGGCGACGGCGTCACACCGGCAGCGCAATCGAGTACTTCACCTGGCTCAGCGCAAAGCTCGACTCGATCGAGGCGATCCCGTCGAGCCGGGTCAGCTTGGTCTTCAGGAAGGTCTCGTAGGAGGCGAGGTCGGCCGCCACCACGCGCAGCAGATAGTCGCGGTTGCCGGTCATCAGATAGCACTCCAGCACCTCGTCCCATTTCGAGATCGCGCGCGCGAAGCGGTTGAGGTCCTCCTCCTTCTGTCGCGCCAGCTTGATCGAGATGAACACGCTGACATGCAGGCCGAGCGCCTTCTGGTCGACGGTTGCGACATAACGCGAGATCACGCCGCGCTGTTCCAGCAGCTTGACCCGGCGATGGCAGGGCGACACCGAGAGCCCGACCTTGTCGGCGAGCTCCTGCATGGTCAGCCGGCTGTCGTTCTGGAGCAATGCGAGGATCTTGCGGTCGATGGCGTCGAGTTCGGGCATTGGGATGAAACCTGTCTGAGGCGCAGTTCCACTGATAAACTATCCCAATATTTGGGGGTATAGCGCGAAAAATTGAGAAGTTTGGCGCCCTCCGCAGGCGTATCATGGTGCAACCTGTTTCCGGGAACATTTGCCATGCCCGTTGATACCGCCCGTTTGGACACATTGACCGCGCTGGCCCGCAAGGCGCTGTGGCTGTCGTCATGGACCATCCACCACGCCAACCACATCCGTTCCAACGCGGACGGCCTCAAGGTCGGGGGACACCAGGCCTCGTCCGCCTCGCTCGCCACCATCATGTCTGCGCTGTATTTCAGCGTGCTGCGGCCCGAGGACCGCGTCGCGGTGAAGCCGCATGCGAGCCCGGTGTTCCACGCCATCCAGTATCTGTTCGGCCGGCAGAGCCGCGAGAAGCTGGAGAACTTTCGCGGCTTCAAGGGCGCGCAGTCCTATCCGTCGCGCACCAAGGACGTCGACGACGTCGATTTCTCGACCGGCTCGGTCGGCCTCGGCGTCGCGCAGACGTTGTTCTCGTCATTGGTGCAGGACTACGTCAAGGCGCATGGCTGGATGAAGGACCGCCGCGAAGGGCGGATGATTGCGCTGGTCGGCGACGCCGAGATGGACGAAGGCAATATTTGGGAGGCGCTCGCCGAGGGCTGGAAGCACGGCCTGCGCAACACCTGGTGGGTGGTCGACTACAACCGCCAGTCGCTCGACGCGGTCGTGCGCGAGGGTCTCTGGGAAAAATTCGAGACCATGTTCCGCAATTTCGGCTGGGACGTGGTGATCGTGAAATACGGCCGCCTGATGCGCGAGGCCTTTGCGGAAGCTGGCGGCGAGGCGCTGAAGCGCTGGATCGACAATTGCCCCAACGCGCTCTACGCCGCGCTGTGCTTCCAGGGCGGCGCCGCCTTCCGCAAGCATCTGCACGACGAGATCGGCGACCAGGGCCCGATCACGAAACTGATCGACAAGCGCAGCGACGACGAGTTGCTGGCGCTGATGTCGAACCTCGGCGGCCACGACATGGCAAGCATGCTGGACGCCTTCGAATCCATCGACCACGATCGCCCGGTCTGCTTCATCGCCTACACCATCAAGGGCGTCGGCCTGCCGTTCCAGGGCCACAAGGACAACCATGCCGGCCTGATGACGGTCGCGCAGATGGAGAAATATCGCGAGAGCCAGAACATCCGGCCCGGCCACGAATGGGACAAGTATGAGGGCCTCGCGTTAGCTCCCGCCGAGCTCGATGCGTTTCTCGCGCGCGTGCCGTTCAACCGGGACGGTCGCCGGCTCACCGCGCCAGTCGTCGAGGTGCCCTCGCAGCTCACCTTCAAGCCGTCGGCGCAGATGTCGACCCAGCAGGGCTTCGGCCTCGTGCTGAACGAAATCGCGCGCGGCGACAGCGAGCTCGCAAAGCGCATCGTCACGACTTCGCCCGACGTCACCGTCTCGACCAATCTCGGTCCGTGGGTCAACCGGCGCGGCCTGTTTGCGCGTGCGGAGAAGGCGGACTTATTCCGCAGCGAGAAAATTCCGTCCACATTCAACTGGGATGCCTCGCCCAAGGGCCAGCATCTCGAGCTCGGCATTGCCGAGATGAACCTGTTCATCATGCTCTCGGCGCTCGGCCTGTCGCACCAGATCAACGGCGAACGGCTGCTGCCGGTCGGCACGCTCTACGATCCCTTCATCGAGCGCGGCCTCGATGCGCTGAACTATGCCTGCTACCAGGATGCGCGCTTCATGGTGGCGGCGACGCCATCGGGCATCACGCTCGCGCCGGAAGGCGGCGCGCACCAGTCGATCGCAACGCCTTTGATCGGCATGGCCCAGGACGGCCTTGCCTCGTTCGAGCCGGCCTTCGTCGACGAGCTCGCCGTGATCATGGCATGGGGGTTCAATCACATGCAGCGCGATCCGGGCGAGGGCGGTTCCGTTTACTTGAGGCTCTCGACGCGCAGCATCGAACAGGCGCAGCGCATCATGACGGGCGAGCTCGCGCAGGGCATCACCGACGGGGCCTACTGGCTGCGCAAGCCGGGCCCGAATGCCGAACTCGTGATCGCCTATACCGGCGCGATTGCGCCGGAGGCGATCGAAGCGACCGGCTTCATCGGCGAAAGCCGGCGCGACATCGGCCTGCTCGCGATCACTTCGGCGGATCGTCTCCATGCGGGCTGGACCGCCGCACGGAAATTACGTCGCGACCGGCGCGGCGTGCAGCATCTCAGCCACATCGAAAAACTGCTGGCGCCGCTGCCGCGCGACTGCGGCATCGTGACCATCATCGACGGCCATCCGGCAACCCTCGGCTGGCTCGGCAGCGTCCGCGGCCATCGCGTCGAGGCGCTCGGCGTCGAGCAGTTCGGCCAGACCGGCACGATCGCTGACCTGCATCGGCACTACGGCATCGACGCCAACGCCATCATCGATGCGGCCGAAAGCCTCACCACCGGCGCGCCGGTGCTGCATCGGAAGATGGCGGTGTAGTGGGGGTAACCCGGACGCATGGGCCCCGGCTCTGCAGCGCATCACTGAAGAAGTGCTGCGCTGCGTCCGGGGCACGAGAGGTGTTTGCGCTCGTTCTAATCTCGTGTCCCGGACGCGGCGCGGCATGAAATGACGCGACGCTGAGCCGGGACCCACGGCGCTTGCCTCGGTTCAAACCAAGTCCCATATTCCGCCCGTCCGCAGCAACGCTGGCCCCGCATATGGCGGGTTCAATTGCCGGCGCTTTCGTGCAAGGATGCCTCCGAAACGCCCCCACCAAGCCCCCAAGAAGAGGTTAACGATGGTCAATCGCATGCAATTCTACATCGATGGCGCCTGGGTCGATCCCGCCGTCAAGAAGTCCACCGCCGTGGTCAATCCGGCGACGGAAGAGGCGATGTACGAGGTTGCGCTGGGCTCGAAGGCCGATGTGGACAAGGCCGTTGCCGCCGCCAAGCGCGCCTTTGTGACGTTCTCCCAGACCAGCCGCGACGAGCGCGTCGCGCTGCTCACCAAGGTCATCGAAATCTACAAGGGCCGCCTCAAGGACATCGGCGCCGCCGTCTCCGACGAGATGGGCGCGCCGCTGCCGATGGCGGAGAAGCTGCAGGCCGGTGCCGGCCTCGGCCATCTCATGACCACGCTCGACGTGCTCAAGAACTATCATTTCGAGGAGCCGGTCGGCACCGCCATGGTGCTGCGCGAGCCGATCGGCGTGGTCGGCATGATCACGCCCTGGAACTGGCCGCTCAACCAGATCGCCTGCAAGGTCGCGCCTGCGCTTGCCGCCGGCTGCACCATGATCCTGAAGCCGTCGGAGTTCACGCCGACCTCGGCCTTGATCTTTGCGGAAATCCTCCACGAAGCCGGCGTGCCGAAGGGCGTGTTCAACCTCGTCAACGGTCTCGGCCCCGAGGTCGGCGCCGCCATGAGCGAGCACCCCGACATCGACATGATCTCGTTCACCGGCTCGACCCGCGCCGGCATCGACGTGGCCAAGCGCGCGGCTCCGACCGTGAAGCGCGTCAGCCAGGAGCTCGGCGGCAAGTCTCCGAACGTCATCCTCGAAGGCGCCGACCTCACGAAGGCGGTGACCGGCGGCGTGATGCACATGTTCAACAACTCCGGCCAGTCCTGCAACGCGCCCTCGCGCATGATCGTGCCGCTGTCCAAGATGAAGGACGTCGCCGCGATCGCGAAGGCGGTCGCCGACAAGACCAAGGCCGGCGATCCCCGCGCCGAGGGCACCACCATCGGCCCGGTCGTCAACCGCGGCCAGTGGGACAAGATTCAGGGCCTGATCAAGAAGGGCATCGACGAGGGCGCAACGCTCGTCGCCGGCGGCCCGGGCCTGCCCGAAGGCGTCAACAAGGGCTTCTATGTCCGCCCGACCATCTTCGCCGACGTCACCCCCGACATGACGATCGCCCGCGAGGAAATCTTCGGACCGGTGCTGACCATCATCGGCGCCAAGGACGAAGCCGACGCCGTGCAGATCGCCAACGACACGCCCTATGGGCTTGCCGGCTATGTCTCGGGCGCTTCCGTCGAGGACGCCAAGCGCGTCGCCCGCCAGATCCGCGCCGGCAACGTCAACCTGCAGGGCGTGCCGAACGACCGCACCGCGCCGTTCGGCGGCTACAAGCAGTCCGGCAACGGCCGCGAGTGGGGCAAGTACGGCCTCGAGGACTTCCTCGAAGTGAAGGCCGTTGCCGGCTTCAACGCGGCGTAAGTCTTATCGCCTGAACGAACGAAACGCCGGAGCGGGAAACCGCTCCGGCGTTTTTGTTTGTTCGTCATTGCGAGCGAAGCGAAGCAATCCAGGAATCTTTCCGCGGAGACAGTCTGGATTGCTCTCGTCGCAAGTGCTCCTCGCAATGACGAGGAGGGAGTTGGGGGGTCTATCCCCCGACCGCGCCCTGCGTGTTCACATACAGCGCGTAGATCGACTGGCTTGCGGCCATGAACAGGCGGTTGCGCTTGACGCCGCCGAAGCAGAGATTGGCGCAGCGCTCGGGCAGCGCGATGCGGCCGATCATGACACCGTCGGGCGCGAACACCACGATGCCGTCGAGCTCGGGATCGCCCATGCCCCAGCCGCACCAGAGATTGCCGTCGATGTCGCAGCGCATGCCGTCAGGCGTGCCCGGACCGGCATCGATGTGCACGCGCTTATTGGAAATCGTGGTGCCGTCAGCGGAGACGTCATAGGCGAGGATTTTCCGGTTCGGCACGCCGCGGGATTCCACGACGTACAAAATCTTCTCATCCGGCGAGAAGCACAGCCCGTTCGGCCCGAGCACGCCTTCGGCGACGATGGTCGCCTTGCCTGTCTCCGGATCGAGCCGGTAGACATTTGGATCGATCTCTGGCTCCGCCTTGTAGCCCTCGTAATTGCCGAGCAGGCCGAAGGTCGGATCAGTGAACCAGATCGAGCCGTCGGATTTCACCACGACGTCGTTCGGCGAGTTCAGCCGCTTGCCGCCAAACGAGTCCATCAGCACGCTGATGCTGCCGTCATATTCGGTACGCACCACGCGCCGCCCACCATGCTCACAGGTGACGAGCCGGCCCTGGCGATCCCTGGTATTGCCATTGGCGAAATTGGAAGGCTTGCGGAACACCGAAACGGTGCCAGTCTCTTCCTCCCATTTGATGATGCGCTGGTTCGGGATGTCGCTGCACAAGAGATAGCGCCCGTCGCCGAACCACACCGGCCCTTCGGCCCAGCGCAGGCCGGTCGTCAGCCGCTCCACCGCCGAGAGCTTCAGCCAGTATTTTTCGAAGCGGGGATCGAGTGTTTTTATCGCGGGATCCGGGTAATAGGTCGCCGGCCGCCAGCCTTGGTTACGGGACGATGCCTCATTCATGTCGGTTCTCTCGTTTCGTTCCCTCTGGACAATCCTGCTATCATTAGAGACATGTGACCGCAAATCGGTTGCACATACGAGGAAAGACATGCTGCGCATCTTGATGACGGGAGCTTCGGGCGGGATTGGAACGCGTCTGCGAAAACTATTGCCGCCGATCTATCCGGACCTGCTGCTCAGCGACATCCGTCCTCCTGCGGATCTCGGTGCGAACGAGCAGTTCAAGGCGGCGGACCTGTCCGACCTTTCGCAATGCGAGGCGATCTGCGAGGGCGTCGACGGCATCATCCATTTCGGCGGCTATTCGGTCGAAGGCCCGTGGGACGACATCCTTCAGGCCAACATCATCGGCGGCTACAATCTGTTCGAGGCCGCCTACCGCAAGGGCGTCAAGCGCGTGGTGTTCGCCTCGTCCAATCACGTGGTCGGCTTCTATCCGCGCCACCACAAGATCGGCACCGACGTCACCGTGCGCCCCGACGGCCGCTACGGCGTCAGCAAGGTGTTCGGCGAGGCGGTCGGCGCGCTCTATGCCGACAAGCACGGGCTGAAGGTCACCTGCATCCGCATCGGCAATTGCGACGAGCGGCCGCTCGACCATCGCCGCATCGCGATGTGGCTGAAGCCGGAAGACCTGGTGCAGCTCTGCCAGATCGGCCTCGAGCATCCCGACATTCATTTCGAGGTGTTCTACGGCGTCTCGCTGAACGAGCGCGCCTGGTGGGACAACAGTCGCGCCTACGAATTCGGCTATCGCCCCACCGGCCGTTCCGAGGATCACGTCGCGCACGCGATGGCTGAGCAGGCCAAGCTGAAGCCCGATCCGATCGGCGACCATTTTCAGGGCGGCTCGTTCGCCAGCAACGAGTTCGATGGCGACACGAGCCGGATTATCGACTGGAACAAGCGGTAACGGACAGGTTGACGATTGCGGCGAACAGCTGCGCTGCCTCGCCCCGCTCACGGAGAGAGGGCGAGGTGAAACGGAGTCTTAGGGACGGTAGCGGCCGGACCCGCGAAGACGGCGGCGCGACTCCGCTGAGGTCCTGAACGCGCCGGATGTCTATCGACGGTTCTTGTTTCGCTCGCAGAACAGCAATCCAGCGGTCTTGGATGTTTTTGCGCTACCAGATGCGTCGGCCACCGCCGTGTTGGCCGGGCCCCCGGCACCTCGTCCAAGCTGGAAAGAGTCGCCAACTCCGACGACAAAGGCCCCTGCGGCGGGGGCATATTCCGTCCAGCCCTTCGGACAGGCAGGCAGATTGAATGCCAGGACCGTATGCTCCGGCAGATCTTGTGCAGTGGCGGGAAAAGTGGCGGCGCTGAGAACGACTGTCGCAAGCAAAGCTGCAATTCGCATTTGAAAAACCCCAGTTGGCCGCCAAAACGGCGGTGGCCAACCATAATTCGGAGTGCGCAGCTCCGCCCGCCTAAATAAGGACGTCGGTGCCTATAATCGCGCCATGCCGGCAAAAGCATACCGGCCGTCGCCGGGTCCTGTTTGTTGGCGGTCAGGTTCTAAGCGCGGCCGCTCCGGCGTCGTTGCAAGCGGACCCTCAACGCCAGGAAGAGGTAATCAACCCCTCCTGATCGTCGAGCGGCATGGTAAGCGTTTGCCCAATCAGAACAGACCCGGGATCAACATGGCGACCTTCTCTCTGTAATGACGGTACTGATCGCCGAACAGCGCCACCAGATCGCGTTCCTCGAGCCAGATGCCGACGAAGATGTAGGCCGTCGTGACAACCGCAAAAAACAAGTGCCCGAGCGTCATGTGCGGCGTCGACCAGAACGCAACGATGAAGCCGAGATAGATGGGATGCCGGATCAGGCCATACCGCCCCGGCGTCCTGAACATCATCGGGTGGGCGAGCCGCCCCACAAAATGACTGATGACCTGTGTCAGCCCGAACAACTCGAAATGACTGATCAGGAACGAGCTGTACAGCACGATCAGCCAGCCCGCGAAGCCGCCCGCAACTGCGGCATAGGCAAGCGTCGGCGTATCGATGGACCAGATGACGGCCGTCATCGGCTGCCATTGCCAGAATAGCAGGATCAGGCTCAAGCTCGCCAGCAATACATAGGTGCTGCGCTCAAGTGCTGGCGAGGCGACGCTCGCGAACAATTTCTTGAAGCCTCGGCGCGCCATGCCGCTGTGCTGGACGGCAAAGAGCGACATCAGCGCGAGATTGACGATGAAGGCATGTGCCGTAGAGGTCGTCGCTCCACTGTCGATCGTCTTCGGCACGATGAGCTGTGAGATGAAACCGGCTGCGTAGAGGAAGGTGCCGAAGAAGACGAAGTAGGCGAGCACGCCGTAGCCCAGCACAAAGCTTCGTGCGGCGAGCGAGCTCTGGGCCTGGGTCGGTCCGTGCTGCAGGGTGATGGACATGACGGATCTCCTGATGTGCGGTGGGGTATCGACGGCCGCGGGCGACAGCTGACATTCGCCCGCGGCTCAGGTCGGGGTTAGATGCAGGCGGGCCCAATGCAGACCTTCTTCACGTTGCAAAGGTTGCCGAGGCAATCGACCGGGTTGCGGTTGCCCGGCCTTTCCCGGACGGTGACTCCACCACCGCCTGCGCTGCGATGATCGCGAACGTCGGGCTGCCCTTCGCGATGTTCGCGGACGACCGGCTTGTCGCGGTGGTCGCGGACCGTCGTCGCAGCCGACGCCGCGGCGAGGCTCATCACCACGCCGATGATTGCAATGGTCAGGGTGGTTGTCTTGGACTTCAGGAGCGAGTTCATGGGTTCTTCCTCATGTGGGGGACTCTGTTGCAGTGACGCGTGCTCTGACGGCGACGGCCGATTTGCCTTCGCCGGCGGAGTTGGTGATGTACGACGCTTGATGCGTCGGTCGAATCTTCAAGAAAGGCACGGGCCGGACTCAGCGCGAACGATGGTCGCGAATTGTCGGGTTGCCCGCTGGCGTGACGCAGCCACCATCCGGCGTATGGGTGTGGTTGCGCGTGTCACAGACCGTCCGGGACGCCTGCTGGGCTCGGCCGCCGCGATGATCGCGGACGACCGGCACGTCCGCTTTGGCCGCGGCAGGCGAAAGCGACCCGGCAACGATCATACCGAACAGCGCGGCGCGGACACTCAGGCGGCGGCCATAGCGGCTGTCGTCTTTCAACCGGCCATGCCCAGGTTTCGTCAGCATGAATTGCGTTGCCGCCCGTTCGCGCTTGGCCAGCATGCCGGCAACCGACCGATCGATGAACCGCCGCAGGCGGATGAGGACGGCGGCAAGATAATTGTGCGACGAGTTCAGCGCGGGCGCTTGGAATGGCGTAGGCATTTGGTTTCTCTTCGATGAGTTGGTGAGGACGGCACCCGCGCTGAATGCTATTCGGCGGCGGCCGTTTGTTGAGCGGGATCGCTGCGCACGACGACGGTGGCGGCGACCTTGTAGAATTCCTCGCCTGGCATGCCGACGCGACGCGCATGCTCGCGGATGGAATCGCCGTCGCGGGCCTCGTAGATGCAGAAGGTGCCGATGCGACCGTCCGCCTCGTGGACCACGTAGCTGCGGATCCAGCGGACGCGATCTGCCATCTGCTCGTTGCCGATCTGCGCTGACTTCGCGCCGGCGGCTTCCAGTTCACCCAGGTTGGCCCAGGCGTTCGGGCGACGAATGACGTAGAGTTCCATTTGATATCTCCTCTGTGTTTGGATCGTTTGACCCAGCCGGCCGCGAGGACCGCATGAGGAGCTATAGGCGCAGGCAGCGCTGACCGTCCTTACCGCGGCCTGATCATTTCCTGATCCTTGTCTGAACCTTCTCCGTGCTGCCCAGACATAACGACATGACCCTCAGGTTTGGGCCCTTCGAGCTCCACGAAGCGAGCCGCGTCGTCCTGTACGCGCGGCATGAAGTGCCGTTGCAGCCGCGGGTGTTCGACCTGCTCGTGTATCTCATTCGCAACCGAGAGCGGGTCATCGCGAAAGACGAGCTTCTGGACGCCGTCTGGCCGCGCGTGACCGTCACCGACAATTCGCTGCAGCGGGCCGTGAGCATGCTTCGCACCATGCTGCGCAAGGGCGGCATGGACAGCGCGATCCGAAGCGTGCCGGGGAAGGGATATCGGTTCTGTCTCGAGGACGAATGCGGGCCCCAAGGTCAGGCGCCGGACATCTTCGCTGAGAACGCGTCAGACGCGCGGACCCGGGCGCGGGGCGCCGCCGCCTCGCATGCGTGGGTCGAGGCCGCAACGCTGTTCGAGACTGCGGACGCCGCGCAGCTGCTCGAGGGCGAAGATCTTCATCAATGGGCTCTGGCTCTTCAGTGCACCGGCAAGACCGATGCCGCCATTCCGCTTTTGGTCCGCGCCGTCACCGCACACACCAAGGCCGGTAATGTGACGTACGCCGCAATGGACGCCGTCGCGCTCTCGGGCCTGCACTTCGAGCGTGGCCAGGCGGCGATCGCCAAGGGCTGGCTGGCGCGTGCGGAGGATTGGGCCGCCGAGGTCGACGATCCCGCGACGACAGCACTGATCCTGTGGATGAAGTCAAAGGTCGCCGCGTTCGACGGCGAGCCGGAGTTCGCGTTGTCACTCGCCGACGCGGCCTACAGCGCGGTCCGGCACAAGGACGCCCTCAATATCGAGGCACTGTCCCTGGCCTACCGCGGCTTCTATCGGCTATGCCTCGGCGATACACGCGCAGGACTGGCCGACCAGGATCATGCCGCCACGCTCGCACTCTCCAGCACCCAGCTCGATCCGATCATGGGCGGCATCCTCTACTGCAACATCCTGTGGGCGTCGCGGATGTTCGGCGATTGGGCGCGCGCCGACCAATGGACGCTGGGCTATCAAAAATTCTGCTCCGAGAATGGCATGGAACTGACTGGCTCGTGCCAGCTCCACCGCTCGGAAGTTCTCGGCGTCAGAGGGTCGCTCGGCGAAGCCCTGTCTCGTGTTCAGGACTCGCTGGCACGCCTCCACAGCGATGCGCCATGGTCGATCGGAGATGCCAATCGTGTCCTGGGCGATATTCAGGCCGCCATCGGCAACGACGACGCAGCGCTCGAAGCCTACGACAAGGCTTACTCGTTCGGCTGGTGTCCTGAGCCGGGCCGCGCGATGCTGTTGCTGGAGCGGGGCGAAGCAGAAGCGGCCTATGCGAGCCTTGAACGCAGCCTGATTGGCAAGACCTGGTGGACATTGCAGCGACGGGGAATTCTGTTCGCGCATCTCGCGCTGCTTGCAGCGCATACGGGCCGGCGTGACCAGGCCCTGGAATTGATCGACGAACTGTCCGGAAGTCCCGATCGCTGGCCCATGCCGTCAATCCGCGCGCTGACGAACGAGGCGCAGTCCGTGCTTGCACACGTCAGTGGCGACCACGAGACTGCCCTGCGGCACCTGCATCTCGCCCGGCAGCTCTGGTCGAGCATCGAGGCAAGGGTGCAGGCCGTGAGGCTGAGACTTCGGATTGCGAAGCTCCAGCTGGAACGTGATGACGTCCGAGGTGCCTCGGCGGAAATACATGCGGCCCAGCTCATGACCGGCGAACTGGGCTCCCACAAGCTGCAGGCCGATTGCACTGCCTTGCAACGCGAGCTCGACATGCGGGCGCCCGGACGCGCCGCTTAGAGGCCTTTGGAAAAATCGTGTCGGTCGGTTCGCACGACGTGCTCCGCTCTGTTCTCGTCAGCGGACAGAGTGGCGTCTCAGACTTGTGATTGCGCGCCCACGCGTTCAGCTTCCTCGCCCGCGATCCGCGCCAGATAATCCTTCTTGCTGAACTGCATGTGATCCACGCAGAGCTGCGCCAGCGCCCAGCTATCGCGGCCCTTCAGCAGCTCGATCATCAATTCATGCTGGCGGCGCGATTGCGCGAGACCTTCGCGGTCGGCGAGGTTCTTGGCGCGCATCGGCAAGGTCAGGTTCATGTAGTCTTGCAGCGAGCCCACCAGATAGGGATTGCCGCAGGCCGAGAACAGCGCGAGGTGAAAGGCGTCGTTGGCCTCGTGGATGCCGCGCAGGTCCTGCGCGTCCGCTCTCGCGCAATACCGCAATTGCAGTGCGGTCAGCTCGTCGATCAGGCTTTGCGGGGCGGGCAGGGGGATCATCAGCGCGGCCTGCCGGGTCAGCATCTCCCGGACCTCGTAGATCTGCCGGACCTCCTCGGCCGAATAGAACCGTACGGTGGCGCCGACGTTCTTCTCGCGGCGGACGATGCCGCGCCGCTCCGCATCCACCAGCGCCTGGCGCACGAAGTGGCGCGAGGTGCCGTAAGCCGACATCAACGCGTCCTCGGTCAGGCGCGCGCCCGGCGGCAGGCGGCCGAAGATGATGTCCTCTTCCAGCCGCGCAACAATGTCGTCCGGATCGTCGCGCCGGACCGGCGTTGCCTCAGCGGCGCGAATGTCGGACATGCCCTCAGTCTCCCGGCGCCTGGCCGATGGCTCCTGTGGAGCAGGGAAGGCGCAGATTGTCAATAATTTGTGCGCCAAGCGGTGCCTGGAGCCCAGAAACGGGGCAAATTGGCTCAACCTTATTGACAATCAGGGGGCAGGCTGTACCACAATGGCAAGCAAGGAGTGGCATGATGACGAGTGGGTTGCGCAAGGGTTTGACGAGCTATGGCGATGCCGGCTTCTCGCTGTTCCTTCGCAAGGCATTCATCAAGGCCATGGGCTATTCCGACGACGCGCTGGAGCGTCCGATCGTCGGCATCACCAACACCTACAGCGACTACAATCCCTGCCACGGCAACGTCCCCCAGATCATCGAGGCCGCCAAGCGCGGCGTGATGTTGTCGGGCGCGATGCCGTTCGTGTTCCCGACCATCTCGATCGCCGAGAGTTTTGCGCATCCGACCTCGATGTATCTGCGCAATCTGATGGCGATGGACACCGAGGAGATGATCCGCGCGCAGCCGATGGATTCGGTGATCGTGATCGGCGGCTGCGACAAAACGCTTCCCGCGCAGGTCATGGCCGCGATCAGCGCCGATCTGCCGACCGTGGTCATCCCGGTCGGGCCGATGGTGGTCGGCCATCACAAGGGCGAGGTGCTGGGCGCCTGCACCGACTGCCGCCGTCTCTGGGGCAAGTATCGCGCCGGCGAGATGGACGATTCCGAGATCGAGGCGGTGAACGGCCGCCTTGCACCATCGGTCGGCACCTGCATGGTGATGGGTACGGCTTCGACCATGGCCTGCATGATCGAGGCGATGGGCCTGTCGCTGCCGATGAGCGCGACGATCCCGGCGCCGCATGCCGAGCGTTTCCGTCTGGCGGAGGCCAGCGGCAAGGTCGCCGCCGAGATGGCCAAGACCAAGGGGCCGAAGCCGAGCGAGCTGTTGACGCCGGCGTCCTTCAAGAACGCGCAGGTCGTGCTCCAGGCGATCGGCGGCTCGACCAACGGCCTGATCCATCTGACCGCGATGGCGCATCGCTCGCCGCACCGGCTCGATCTCGGGGTGTTCGACCAGATCGGCCGCGAGGTGCCGGTGCTGGTCGATCTCAAGCCGTCCGGCGAGCACTACATGGAGCACTTCCATCACGCCGGGGGCGTGCCGAAACTGCTGGCGCAGCTCGGCGACCTCGTCGATCTCGATGCGAAGACCATCAGCGGCCAGACGCTGCGCGACGTTGTCGCCAATGCGGAGGACGTGCCCGGCCAGGATGCGATCCGTTCGCGCGATAATCCGATCAAGAAGGAAGGCGGCCTTGCCGTCCTGCACGGCAATCTCGCGCCGCGCGGTGCTGTCATCAAACAGTCGGCCGCGAGCCCGAAGCTGCTGCAGCACACCGGGCGCGCCGTTGTGTTCGAATCCGTCGAAGACATGACCCTGCGGGTCGACGATCCCGATCTCGACGTGAACTCCGACGACGTGCTCGTGCTGCGCAATGCCGGACCCAAGGGCGCGCCGGGCATGCCCGAGGCGGGTTATCTGCCGATCCCGAAGAAGCTCGCGCGCGGCGGCACCAAGGACATGGTGCGCATTTCGGATGCGCGCATGAGCGGCACGGCATTCGGCACCATCGTGTTGCACATCACTCCGGAATCCGCCGTCGGCGGCCCGCTGGCGCTGGTGAGGAACGGCGACATGATCCGCCTCGATGTTGCCAAGCGCAGCATCGAGTTGCTGGTCGATGCCGCCGAGCTGGAACGGCGTCGCGCCGCCTTGAAGCCGGCCGCGGCGCCCGAGGAGGCGCGGCGCGGCTACGCCTGGCTGTTCAACGAGACCATCATGCAGGCCGACGATGGCTGCGATTTCGATTTCATGCAGAGGACTGGGAAGCAGAGCGAAAAGGGGTGATCGGTCACCCAAACTGTCCGCAGTGAGCGCTACTTGCCCTTGCTGGTGAATTTCTTCACGGCAGCACGAAACTCCTCGGTGTTCATTGCCATGATGATCTTGTGCTCCTCGGCGTCGAGCTGTTGTTTTACGGGCGTGATGGCCGCCTGGTAGACCAGCGACTTGGTGCCGGCGATCGCCGCCTGCGGGTTCTGCGCAAGACGCTCGGCGAGCTGTCGCGTGGCCGCCTTCAGCTCGGCTGCGGGGACGACCTTGGCAACCAGGCCCCATTCATAGGCCTGCTGCGCGGTGAAGTTGTCCTCGGACAGGAAGATCTGCAGCGCGCGGCGGGAGCCGACCGTGCCGACGATCCCGACCGTAGAGCCGCCGTCGGGCGATACGCCAATCTTCGCATAGGCCGGCGTGAATTTGGTGTCCTCCGCGGCAATGCAGAGGTCGGTGACGAAGGCGAGGCCCATGCCCGCGCCGGCCGCGGAGCCGTGGACGCTGGACAGCGAAATCTTCGGCATCCGCCGGATGATCTCGATGAAGGCGTGATAGTGCTTCAGGAGCTCGCCGACGACCGGCGTCACCTTGCCCGCTTCGGCGGCGGCTCCAATCGTCTGAAGATCGCCACCGGCGGAGAACGCGCGGCCTTCGCCTTCGAGCACCACGACCCTGATCTCGTCGGCGCTTTCGATATGGGAAGCGAGCTGCTCGAGCTTTTGCGCGATCGGAAGGTTGATCGAGTTGAACGCGGTGGGGCGGTTGAGGGTGATGGTCGCGATCGGACCGTCGACCCGCAGCAGAGCGGGATCGTCGGGCTGGGAGACGGGAGCTGGCATTGGAAAAATCCCCGGCTAGAGGTTCGTTGCTGCAACTAAATCGCAGAAGGCGAGGGGTGACAATCCCTGGCCGCCAGTGCCCCGCGTACGGGGCCTTGCGTCGCGCGGAATGATCGGCTCAAATGGGCCGCCTTCGTTTAGGAACGGACACGAGCGCCGGCTCCTCCTAGGCTAGCCAAGCCAATATCAGCGAGAGAGGAGACGACATGGGTGACGCTCGTGTCTTGCGGAAAAGGGCTGTCCAATGACGGATGGTCCGGTGATCATTGTCGGTGCCGGCCATGGCGGCTACCAGGTCGCGGCATCCCTGCGCCAGGCGGGCTTTTCTGACCGGATCTGCCTCATCAATGACGAGGCGCATTTGCCCTATCAGCGGCCGCCGCTGTCCAAGGCCTACATCAAGGGTTCCGCCGGGCCGGAGAGCCTGATGTTCCGGCCGGAGAAGTTTTACCAGGAGCAGACCATCGAGCTGATCGCGGCCCGTGCCGTGTCGATCGATCGCGCCGGACGCAAGGTTCTCCTCGCATCCGGCGAGACGCTGCCTTACGGCCACCTGATCCTGGCTACCGGGGCGCGCAACCGGCTGCTCGACCTGCCCAACGCTAACCTGCCCGATGTGAAATATTTGCGCATCCTCGACGACAGCGAGGCGCTGCGAAAGATCATGCCGTCGAAGACCCGCGTCGTGGTCATCGGCGCCGGCTTCATCGGCCTTGAATTTGCGGCCACCGCGCGGGTCAAGGGGCTCGAGGTCGACGTGCTCGAACTCGCCCCGCGCGTGATGGCGCGCGCGGTGACGGCGGAGGTCTCGGAATACTTCCAGCAGCGTCATCGCGAGGCCGGCATCCGCATTCATCTCGGCGTGCAGGCAACCTCGATCGAAGCCGATGGCGGCAAGGTCACCGGCGTTTCTTTGAGCGACGGAAGGCATCTGCCAGCCGACCTCGTCGTGGTCGGCGTCGGCGTGCTGCCGAACATCGAACTCGCGGCGGAGGCGGGACTTCCCGTCGCCGCCGGCATCATCGTCGACGAATATCTCTCGACGGCTGACCCGGATATTTCCGCGATCGGCGACTGCGCGCTGTTCGCAAGCCCGCGCTTCGGCGGATCGCTCCGGCTGGAATCGGTGCAGAACGCCACCGATCACGCGCGCTGCGTGGCGACGCGGCTGACCGGCAACAGCAAAGCCTATGACGGCCACCCCTGGTTCTGGAGCGACCAGGGCGAGGACAAGCTCCAGATGGCTGGCCTCACCACCGGCTACGACCGCGTCGTGCTGCGCGGCGATCCCGCCAAAAAGGCATTCTCGGCGTTCTGCTACAAGGGTGAAAAACTGCTCGGCATCGAGTCGGTCAACCGCGCCGGCGACCACATGTTCGGCCGCCGGTTGCAGAGCATGGATCGTTCGATCACGCCGGCGCAGGCCGCGGATGAAAGCTTCGACCTGAAGAGCGCGCTAGCGTGATCTTCTCCCTCTCCCCGTTCTTACGGGGAGAGGGTCGGGGTGAGGGGCTCTCTCCGCAGATGAGATGATCGCGAGACCTGTACCCCCTCACCCGGATTGCTTCGCAATCCGACCTCTCCCCGCAAGCGGGGCGAGGTAAGAAAAGCATCAGCCTGCGCTGATGATCGCCGCCACTTCCTTCGCCGTCGGCATCGACGGCCCGGCGCCCATGCGCTGCACGCTGATCGAAGCGGCGGCGTTGGCGAAGGCGAGGGCCGTGCGCAAGGCGATGCCGTCAGCCAGTTGCGCGGCGAGCGCGCCGACGAAACAATCGCCGGCGCCTGTGGTGTCGACCGCCTTCACCACGCGGCCGGGCACTGCAAGTTCCTCGCTGGCGGCGAGCGCCAGCACACCGCGCTTGCCGAGCGTGATGCAGATGGTCTGGTCCTCGCGCGCCTGAAGTTTTCGCGCGACGCCGATGATTGTCGCGGCCGCGTCGCTGTCGGAAAGCTCGGCGCCTGCAAGAAAGCCGAGCTCGGTCTCGTTCAGCACGAGGATGTCGACGAGTTCCAGCAACTCGCGCGAAAACGACTGCGCCGGGGCCGGGTTGAGCAGCGTCGTGGCGCCGGCTTCGCGCGCGCGCCGGAAGAACGCGGCAATCGTCGGCAGCGGAATCTCGAACTGGCTGACGGCGACGTCACCCGGCACGAGCGGCACGACGCGAACATCCTCGGCACTGAGCAGCGCATTGGCGCCGGGGATGACGACGATGGTGTTGTCGGCCTCCGCCACCGTGATGATCGCAGTGCCGGTGTGGGCCTGGGGGGTCTGCTGGAGATAGCCGAGGTCGATGCCCTGGTCGCCGAGGAACGTCCTCAGTTCAGCGCCGAAGGAATCCTTCCCTAGCCGACCGATCAGCGTGGTGCCCGCACCGAGCCGCGCGGCCGCGACCGCTTGGTTCGCGCCCTTGCCGCCCGGAAAGTACAGCACCTGCTTACCCGCGACGGTCTCGCCGACTTTCGGATGGCGATCGGCTGTCGCCACCACATCCATATTGATGCTGCCGGCGACGTAGACGCGCCCCATACGAACCTCTGCGAACACTAGACCCTGACTTCGAACTCGTGCCTGACCTTGGCGATGTCGACCAGCGTCGGCAGGCCGGCCTCGTTGCCGAGCCGCTGGATCTTGAAGGTCGAGGCGGCGCGGGCAAAGTCAAAATGCTCGCGCCAGCTTTTGCCGGGATGGGCGAGGTAGGAATAGACGTAAGCGCCGTGGAAGACGTCGCCGGCGCCGTTGGTATCGATCACGCGCTCGCGCGGGATCGGCATCGCCGGCATGACCTGCACCGTCCCGGTTTCGTCATACCAGAGCAGGCCCTTCTCGCCCATGGTGATGCCGCCAATCTTGCAGCCGCGGCTCTTGAGGTAATCGAGCATCTTCTCCGGCGTCAGGTCCATCTGCTCGCACAGCCGCTCGGCGACGATGGCGACGTCCATATATTCCAGCAGCTCATGCGTGTTGGTGCGCAGGCCGCCGCCGTCGAGCGAGGTCAGGATGCCGGCCTCGCGGCAGACCTTGGCATAGTGGAGCGCGGCATCGGGCTGGTGGCCGTCGACGTGCAGCGCGCGGCAGCCGCCGAGATTGAGCATCGGGAACGGATGGATGTGCTCGTCGTCGCGGCAGCGGACGATGGCGCGCTTGCCGTCCTTGGGCATGATGAAGGAGAGCGAGGACTGGTTCACTTTCCGCCCGTGCAGCGAGATTGCGTATTTCGCGCACATGTCCTGGAACATGCGCCCCAGCCAGTCGTTGGCGGCGGTCGCGATCAGGTCGGGCACGATGCCGAGCTTGGCGCAGCAGAACGCCGCCGTCACCGCGTTGCCGCCGAAGGAAACCGCGTAGTCGGAGGCCACGTGCTTCTCGTCGCCGGTCGGCATGTGGTCGGTAATGAAGACGACGTCGATATAGGTCTGTCCGATGAAGAGAGCCTGCATTGCTTGTCCGTGATGCGCTTGTGGTCCCGGCCGGCGCGCTTACTGTAACACCGGTTCCGCCGAGGGACCGCTGAAATTATTCGCAAACCGCCGTCCGAAGCGCTTGAGGTCGGCATGGTGCCGGAATACGACCATGACAGGGCAATGCCAAGCCCGGACAAACGCCGTCCTTCGGTCCACGGTTCCGAGGCGATCAAACAGGGGGCAATATGATCACCGGCCTCGATCACATCGTCGCTCTGGTCAGGGACATCGATGCGGCCAAGGCGGCCTATCAGACGCTGCTCGGGCGCGCGCCGGCCTGGCAGAATTCGGGCGAGGGTGCCGACCGGGTGTTGTTCACTCTTGCGAACATGACGATCGAGTTGATGGCGCCGAGCGGTTTCAATGTTGCTGCAGACCGGATCCGCGCGCTGCTCGATGACCGTGAGGGCGTCCTCGCCAGCCTGTGCTTTCGTGTCGCGGACATGAGCAGGATGCACCGGCGGCTGGAGCGGGTGGCGCTCAAGCCGGACCCGGTCGCCGAGGTCGAAAGCAGCGATGCCGTCACCGATGCGGTGCTGCACTGGAAGCGCACGCGCGCCGCCACGGAGCTCACGCGCGGCGTGCGCATGTTTTTCCTCGAGCTCGCCGAGGAGCGCCCGCGGTCTGCTGCGACCGACATCGCGCCGATCGACGGGCTCGACCACGTCGTGATCACCACCGAGGATTCCGACCGCGCCGCCGCGCTTTATGGCGCGCGGCTCGGCCTCGATCTCGCGCTCGACCGCTCGCACCAGGATTGGGGCCAGCTGATGTTCTTCCGCTGCGGCGACCTCATCGTCGAGGTCGTGCGCCGTCCTGTCGCGGGCGGCGATTCCGAGCATGACCGTCTCTGGGGCCTGAGCTGGCGGGTGGCCGATATCGACGCCACCCGCGACCGCCTGATCGCCGGCGGACTCGACGTCAGCGAAGTGCGCAGCGGCCGCAAGCCGGGCACACGGATCATGACGGTGCGGAATGGTACCTGCGGCATCCAGACTGTGCTGCTGGAGCGCTCGCCGAAGCCGGTGGATTGAGGGAGTCATTCCGGGGCATTGCGAAGCGACGAGCCCGGAATCCATTCCTCCACTTGCCCTGCCGCACGATGGATTCCGGGCTCGCGCTCAAGAGGGCGCGCCCCGGAATGACGACGTTTCTCAAATGCGCGCTCCCGTGTTACACGCTGACCTGAGATCACCCAGCGAGCAACCGGTTTGGCGAAAGCAGCGGCAAAGCGAACTCTGAAATGGCAGCGCGACCCCGAGGGGATGCGGCTGCGCATTCTCGAAGCCGCCAAGCAGGAGTTTTCTACCCACGGGCTCGCCGGCGCGCGCGTCGACCGCATCGCGGCCAAGGCCGGCGCCAACAAGCGCATGCTCTACTACCACGTCGGCAACAAGGACGAGCTCTATCTGGCGGTGCTCGAAGGCGCCTATGACAAGATCCGCAGCGAGGAGCGGGGGCTGGATCTCGAGCATCTCGATCCGCCCGAGGCGATCCGGCGCCTGATCGAGTTCACCTGGAGTTACTTCCTGCGTAACCCCGAATTCCTGTCGCTGCTCCAGACCGAGAACCTCGCGCGGGCAAAGCATCTGAAGCGCTCGACCAAGGTCAAGTCGATGCACTCGCCCTTCGTCGAGATGATCCGCACCGTGGTACGGCGCGGCGTCGAGAGCGGCGACTTCCAGGTCGCGGTCGATCCGGTGCAGCTCTACATCTCGATCGCAGGGCTCTGCTTCTTCTATCTCTCGAACTCGGCCACGCTGAGCGTGATCTTCGGCCGCGATTTGCTGGACAAGAAAGCCAAGGACGAGCGATTGGCCCACATGGTCGGCCTCGTGCTGGCGGCGCTGACGGGACAGTCGGCCGCGCTGTTCGATGCAGTGAAGGCGCCGACGAAGCGCGCCGCGGTGGCGCAGACGGTTTAGCTGCGCAGTTCGCTGGCTGGGATCTTCCACTGTTTCCTCAATCTCCGCCGTCATTGCCCGCGGAAGCGGGCAATCCAGTATTCCAGAGACGCTGGTGGGATACGGGGAAGCTGCGGCGTACTGGATTCCCCGCCTGCGCGGGGAATGACACCGAGGTGAGGCGGTCTCGCCCGCAAAAGTCCCGGAACCGGGCGCAAAACGTCACAGGGAAAGGGCTGGACAGTATTTATCCAACGGGTTAATTTCTCCTCCGAAGAACAAGAATGCCGGGAGTGAGACGTGGCTGAATTGAAGCCGCAAAGTGCGGTGTCCAAGATGCTGAATGCGGCCTGGATCCGGCCGTTTTTGTTTCTGGTCTTCATCATCGTGGCCTGGGATCTCGCGATCCGGCTGTTCAAGATCCCCGCCTATCAGATCCCGGCGCCGGGCGATGTCATTGCGGTGCTGCGCACCGAATGGCCGGAACTGCTACGCCAGTCCTGGCCGACCACCTATGCGACCGTCGGCGGTTTCGCGCTCTCCGCGCTATTCGGCATTCCCGTCGCCATGCTGATCGCGGGGTCGAAGACGGTGGAGAGCTATGTCTATCCGCTGCTGGTGTTCTCGCAGTCCGTCCCCAAGATCGCGATCGCGCCGCTGTTCGTGGTGTGGTTCGGCTTCGGCATTATTCCAAAGGTGATTTCGGCATTTCTGCTCGGCTTCTTCCCCGTGGTGGTTTCCGCCGTGCAGGGCTTCAAGTCCGTCGATCCCGACATGGTCGATCTCGCCCGCGCCATGCAGGGCAGCCGTTTCCAGGTATTCCGTGCGGTGAACCTGCCGCACGCGCTGCCGGCGATCTTCTCCGGCCTCAAGGTGTCGGTGACGCTCGCCGTGGTCGGGGCCGTCGTCGGCGAATTCGTCGGCTCCAATTCCGGCATCGGCTATGTGATGCAGCGATCGATCGGCACCTTCGACCTGCCGACGATGTTCGCAGCGCTGGTGATCCTGGCGCTGCTCGGCGTCGTCCTGTTCTGGATCGTGGACCGGATCGAGAAGCTGGTCATTCCCTGGCATGTCAGCCAGCGCGAGGACGTGATTTTCGCGTCTTAACCAAAGCAACGAACGGCCGCCAACGGCCGACACAAACAACGACAAGGGAGAGTGACGATGAAGCGATGGATAGGAGCTGTCTCGGCAGCGCTGATGGTGCTTGCGGCGATGCCGGCGCAGGCGGCCGACAAGGTCGTGCTGATGCTGAACTGGTACGTCTATGGCGAACATGCGCCGTTCTATTACGGCAAGGCCAAGGGCATTTACGCAGCCGAGGGCATCGAGCTCGAAATCCAGGAAGGCCGCGGCTCGGCTGCGACCACGCAGGCGGTCGCCGCCAAGACCGCCGACTTCGGCTATGTCGACGTGCCCACCATGATGCGCGCCGCGATCAAGGGCGCGCCTGTGGTTGCGACCGGCGTGCTGCTCCAGACCAGCCCGATGTCCGCCATGGGCTTTGCCGACAAGAACATCAGGAAGCCCGAGGACATCAAGGGCAAGACGGTGGCGATCACCCCGGCTGATTCCATGACCCAGATCTGGCCGCTGTTCCTGAAGAAGACCGGCCTGAAGGAGAGCGACTTCCAGACGGTTGCCGGCGACGGCCAGACCAAGCTCAACGCCGTCATCAACGGCCAGGCCGATCTGTTGCTCGGCTACGTCATGGACCAGTCGATGAAGATCAAGGACGCCACCGGCAAGGACGTCTATCCGATCAAGTTCGCCGACTACGGCATCAACATGGTTTCGTCGGGCATCATCGCCAACTCCGACTATGTGAAGGCCAATGCCGACCTCGTCCGCCGCTTCATGTCGGCGACGACCAAGGCGGTCGAAGCCGCCGAGAAGGAGCCGAAAGCGGCGGCACAGTCGATCCTCGATGCCAACCCCAAGGGCGGCAAGATCGACACGCTGACGCAGGGCTTTGAGCTGACCATTCCGCTCTACCGGACCGCTGAGACCAAGAGCAAGCGCCCGTTCCAGGTTACCGACCAGAACATGACGGACTCGGTCAATCTGATGGTCGAATATGGCGGGCTCGATGCCAAGGCCAAGGACAATCCGAAGGCGTTCTATACCAACGACTATCTGCCGAAGAGCGGCTCGTGAAACCAGCGAAAATTGTGAGTGACACCGTGCAGTCGGCCGCCCATCTGAGACTGGTGAGCGACCGGGCTGCCGGCGATGCGTCGGGCATCAAGCTGTCCGGCGTGTCGAAGACCTACCGGACGCGCGACGGCGATGTGCCGTCGCTGCGTCCGCTCGACTTTGACATCAACGACGGCGAGTTTTTCGTCGTGGTCGGGCCAAGCGGCTGCGGCAAGTCCACGCTGCTCAAGCTGATCTCGGGGTTGCTGCCGCCGACCACGGGAGAGATCCTGGTCGAGGGCGAGAAGGTGACGAAGCCGCACGGCAATGTCGGCATCGTCTTCCAGAACGCGCTGCTGCTGCCTTGGCGCAACATCCTCAACAACGTGATGCTGCCGATCGACATGAAACGGCTGCCGCGGCAAACATATCTCGAGCGCGCCAAGGCGCTGCTGAAGCTGGTCGGGCTCGACGGCTTCGAGAAGAAGCTGCCCTGGCAGCTCTCCGGCGGCATGCAGCAGCGCGCCTCGATCTGCCGTGCGCTGGTGCACGATCCCAAAATCATGCTGATGGACGAGCCGTTCGGCGCGCTCGATGCGCTAACGCGCGAGCGCATGAATGTCGAGCTGATGCGGATCCAGCGCGAGACCAGGAAGACCGTGCTGCTGATCACGCATTCGATTCCCGAAGCCGTGTTCCTGGCCGACCGCGTGCTGGTCATGACCGAACGTCCCGGCGCAGTCGCCGCGATCTACGACGTGCCGCTGCAGCGTCCGCGCTCGCTCGACGTCATGGCCGATCCCGTTTTCACCGAGCTCGTGCAGCGCATCCGCAAGCACTTTTTCTCGCAAGGTTCATTGGACTGAAGCCATGGCACCGCGCCTGAAGCTGCGAGACATCGCCTTCTTCGAACGTCCCGTGCAGTTCGCGCGGCCGTTCCGCTTCGGCGCGATCACGATCAACGCGACGCCGCAGCTGTTCGTGCGGGTCGAGATCGAGGTCGAGGGCAGGGGCGGTGCAGTCGGAGCCAGCGCCGAGTTGCTGGTTCCAAAATGGTTCGACAAGCGGCCGGAGCTATCACCGGCGCAGACGATTGACGGCTTGCGGCGCTCGCTGGCGATCGCGCGCGGGCTCTATTTGGCGCGAACCGGGTTTCTGACCGCATTCGATCTGCATGCCTCGTGCATCGGTGCTCAGGTCGCGACGTGCGCGAAGAAGAACATTCCGGCGCTTGCGGCGGCCTATGGCCCCGCGGAGATCGACAAGGCCATCCTCGACGCGCTGCTGCGCGGCGTCGAGACCAACTTCTTCGACGGGATGGCCGGCAACATTGCCGGCATCGATGCGCGGCTGTCGCCCGACCTGAAGGAAACCGATATCACGACGTTTTTATCTGGCCGGAAGCCGCTGCCGGGTGTTGCCATCAGGCATACGGTCGGCCTCGATGACACCGTTGAAGGCGAGGGCGGGGTTGCCGATGCCCGCGAGAACTCCGGTGCAGGGTACTTCAAGCTGAAGCTGTCGGGTGACCCCGTAGCCGATGCAGCGCGGCTGGCGCGCATTGGCAAGGAGCTCGATGCGCTGGAGCGTGACTATAAGGTGACGCTCGACGCCAACGAGCAGTACGCCGATCTGGCCGCACTGCGGGCCTTGATGGACCGGCTCGATCGTGATCCCGCGTTGCGCCCGGTCTCGTCGCGTCTGCTCTACATCGAGCAGCCGATGCCGCGCGACATCACCCGGCAGTCGCCGCTCGGATCGCTGGCCGCGCGTGGCTTCATCATCGACGAGGCCGACGATTCCTACGACGCCTTCCCGGCGGCACGGGCGCTCGGCTATCACGGCATCTCCTCGAAGTCCTGCAAGGGCCTTTACAAGTCCATCGTCAACGCAACGCGTGCGGCGAAATGGAGCGCGGGCGGCGAGAGGTTCTTCGTGACTGGAGAGGACCTGACCTGCCAGGCCGGGCTTGCCGTGCAGCAGGACCTCGCGCTTGGCGCCTTCATCGGCGTCACCCATGCCGAGCGCAACGGCCATCACTATGTCGACGGCTTCGGTGACACGCCGCCCGCAGAAGCACAGGCCTTCGCCGCCGCGCATCCCGATCTCTACGCCGATGCCGGGCAGGGCATCCGGCTCTCCATTCACGACGGCGATCTCCTGACGGGATCGCTTCATGCTGCGGGCTTTGCGACGTCGGTCCATCCGGACTGGTCGGCGCTCCGCCCGCTCGAACAGCCAACATCACTTCAGGAGCAATTGGCATGACCACCCAACGCCTCGGCCTCATCATGAACGGCGTCACCGGCCGCATGGGGCTCAACCAGCATCTGATCCGCTCGATCGTCGCGATCCGGGAGCAGGGCGGCGTCCGCTTGAAGAACGGCGACCGCGTGATGCCCGATCCGATCCTGGTCGGCCGCAGCGCCGAGAAGGTCGAGGCGCTCGCCAAGCGCTACAACATCACGCGCTGGACCACCGACCTCGACGCTGCGCTCGCCGACAAGAACGACACCATGTTCTTCGATGCCGCGACCACGCAGGCCCGGCCGGGCCTTTTGACCCAGGCCATCAATGCCGGCAAGCACGTCTATTGCGAGAAGCCGATCGCCACGAATTTCGAGGAAGCGCTCGAGGTCGTCAAGCTTGCGAATGCCAAGGGCGTCAAGCACGGCACGGTGCAGGACAAGCTGTTCCTGCCCGGCCTGAAGAAGATCGCCTTCCTGCGCGACTCCGGCTTCTTCGGCCGCATCCTCTCGGTGCGCGGCGAGTTCGGCTATTGGGTGTTCGAAGGCGGCTGGCAGGAGGCGCAGCGGCCGTCCTGGAACTACCGCGACGAGGACGGCGGCGGCATCATCCTCGACATGGTCTGCCATTGGCGCTACGTGCTCGACAACCTGTTCGGCAACGTCCAGAGCGTGAGCTGCATCGGCAACACCGACATTCCCGAGCGTTTCGACGAGCAGGGCAAGAAGTACAAGGCGACCGCGGATGATTCCGCCTATGCGACCTTCCAGCTCGAGGGCGGCGTCATCGCCCACATCAACATGTCCTGGGTCACCCGCGTCTACCGCGACGACCTCGTCACCTTCCAGGTCGACGGTACGCTCGGCTCGGCGGTGGCCGGCCTTTCCGACTGCATGATCCAGGCGCGGCAGGCTACCCCGAGGCCGGTGTGGAATCCCGACGAGAAGCGACTGCATGATTTTTACGGCGACTGGCAGAAGCTGCCGGACAACGTCTCCTACGACAACGGCTTCAAGGAGCAATGGGAGATGTTCATCCGCCACGTCTACGAGGACGCGCCCTACAAGTTCACGCTGCTCGAAGGCGTCAAGGGCGTGCAGCTCGCCGAATGCGCACTGAAGAGCTGGAAGGAGCGGCGCTGGATCGATGTCGCCCCGATCAAGGTCTGAGGAGGACACATGAACAAGTCCGTCCTGTCGATGTCGTCCCTTTCGTTGAAGCTGCCGAAGGCCGATCGCTCGATCGAGATCTACCGGCTCGCGGCCTCGCGAACGTTTCCCGCAAAGCTCGAGGGACCGCTGAACCGCATCGCGTTCTCGGCCGTGCACACGGTGGTCGATCCCTTCGCCGACAACGATCCCTGGCTGTCTGTCACTGTCGACTGGGACAAGACCATCGCTTTCCGCGAGCATGTCTGGGATCTCGGCCTCGGCGTCGCCGAAGCCATGGACACCGCGCAGCGCGGCATGGGGCTGGACTGGCCGACCTCGCTGGAGCTGATCACGCGCTCGGTGTCGGCCGCCAAGCGGCGCAACGCGCTGGTGTTCTCTGGCGCCGGCACCGACCATCTCGCGGTCGAGGATGCCAAAACGATCGAGGACGTGATCCGCGCGTATGAAGAGCAGATCTCGGCGGTCGAGAAAGTGGGCGGCCGCATCATCCTGATGGCTTCACGCGCGCTCGCAAAACTCGGCCGCAATGCCGACGACTACGCCAAGGTCTATGACCGCGTGCTGTCGCAGGTTCGCGAGCCGGTGATCATCCACTGGCTCGGCGACATGTTCGACCCGGCGCTAACGGGCTATTGGGGCACGAACGATCTCGACGAGGCGATGGACACGGCTGTCGCCATCATCAATGGCAACGCCGCCCAGGTCGACGGCGTCAAAGTCTCGCTGCTGGACAAGCAGCGCGAGATCGACATGCGCCGCCGCCTGGACAAGCGCATCAAGATGTACACCGGCGACGACTTCAATTACGCGGAGCTGATCGCCGGCGACGATCAGGGCTTTTCGCACGCGTTGCTCGGAATTTTCGACGCGATCGCGCCGGCAGCATCGTACGCGCTGTCGCGGCTGGCGGCCGGCGACGAGGCCGGCTTCCACGACGTGCTGGGACCGACCGTGCCGCTGTCGCGCCACATCTTCAAGTCGCCGACGCGCTTCTACAAGACCGGCGTGGTGTTCATGGCTTATCTCAATGGTCATCAGGACCACTTCACCATGGTCGGCGGCCAGGAGAGCACGCGCTCGACGCTGCATCTGGCCGAGCTGTTCCGTCTGGCCGACAAGGCTGGGCTGCTGGCCGATCCGGAATTGGCGACGCGGCGAATGAAGACGGTGCTCTCGACGCGCGGGATCGAAGCCTGATGCGCGACTTCTCGTCCGATCATCGCTGGCTGTCGCTGAACACCGCGACGGTCCGCAAGCAGGGTGATCTCGTCGAGATCATCGACGCCTGTGCGAAGCACGGCATCCAAGCCATCGATCCCTGGCGCGATCAGGTCGCTGCCGTCGGTCTCGACCGCGCCGCGCGTGCGGTGCGCGAGGCCGGCCTCGAGCTATCAGGCTATTGCCGCGGCGGCATGTTCACCTCGGACGCATCGCGCCGGGGCGAGGTCCGCGACGACAACCGCCGCTGTGTCGATGAAGCCAAAGCGCTGGGCGCGCCCTGCATCGTTCTCGTCGTCGGCGGCCTGCCGCAATATTCGCGCCCGGGCAGCGAAGCGTCCAAGGACATCGCCGCAGCGCGCGGACAGGTCGAGGAGGCGCTGGCCGAGATGCTCGACTATGCCAAACAGGCAAAGCTGCCGCTGGCCATCGAGCCCCTGCATCCGGCCTATGCGGCCGACCGCGCCTGCGTCAACACGACAAAGCAGGCGCTCGATATCTGCGACCGGCTCGATCCCGGCCGCAGCGGCATGCTCGGCGTCGCACTCGACGTCTATCACATCTGGTGGGATCCGGAGCTGGTGGGGCAGATCGCGCGCGCCGGAAAGGACCGCCTGCTCGCGTTCCATGTCTGCGACTGGCTCGTGCCGACAAAAGACATCCTCAATGACCGCGGCATGATGGGCGACGGCGTCATTGACATCAAATCGGTGCGCAAAGCGGTCGAAGCACAGGGCTTTGCCGGCTATTCCGAGATCGAGATCTTCTCCACCGACTGGTGGGCCATGCCGATGGACGAGGTGCTGCGCACCTGCATCGCGCGGCACATGACGGTGGTGTAGCTCCCACGAGCGCTGCGCGCAGGGGCTGCGACCTGTTGCAGCGCGTTGAAGCGCGCCTGTTGTTTGCTGCAGCGTGGCAAAGAACTCATTCAGAGCGGGTTCGACCAGCTTGGCGGCCGTCAGGACGCGCCTGGTCGTCGGGCGCGTCCCCTAGCCGCAATGCACTGCGCTTTACGATAGAGCGCCATGGGAGTAAATTTCATGCGCTTACAATTGCAAAATTAAACAGGGAGGATTTCATGCGTGTAATTCATGCAACGGCATTCGCTCTTTGTTTGCTCACAGTCGCTCCGGTGGGATGCTTTGCCGGGGACGCCAAGAGCGATGTCTCGGCCGCTTACGCAGCATTTGATACGACGTTCAACAAGGGCAATGCGAAGGCCGTTGCCGCCTTGTATCTGCCGAACGCGAAGGTGCTTCCGCCAACCCACGAGGTGGCGTCGGGTCCGACGGAGATCGAGAAGTTTTTCGCCGGGTTCTACGCCAACGGCGTAACGGACCACAAGCTTGAGCTGATCGACGCGGGCGGCGATGACAAGGTCGTCTACGGCACGGCAAACTGGAGCGCCAAAGGTAAGGACAAGGATAGCAAGCCTGCAAACTTCTCTGGCATTGCCACCCACGTGTTCGAGCGGCAGGCGGATGGTTCGCTGAAGTTGAGGTTACATACCTTCAACTGAGCTGACGGCCCCGCGAGGAGGCTTCGCTTGGAAATCGCGGAATGGCTTCGTAATCTCGGGCTGGAGCGCTACACGCAGGCTTTCCAGGATGCCGAAGTCACGCCTGAGGTCCTGCCAGAACTGACCGAAGCCGACCTGCGGGAACTTGGCTTGCCGCTCGGCCCGCGCAAGACGGTGCTGAAGGCGATTTGCGATGGCGCTTCATCGATCGCTTTCGTGCCCATTGAGGCTGGTGCGTCGGCGGCAAAACTAAAGCCGGCACTGCCGTCGGAGGCTGAGCGGCGGCAGCTCACGGTCATGTTTGTCGATCTGGTCGGCTCGACTGCGCTCGCCTCGGGGCGCGACCCTGAGGAGCTGGGTGACCTCATGCAGCTCTACCAGAGCACCGTAGCGGGCGAGATCACCCGGTTCGAGGGCCACATAGCCAAGTTTCTGGGCGACGGTGTCCTCGCATATTTCGGCTGGCCCCGCGCCCATGAAGATGAAGCGGAACGTGCTATTCGCGCCGGGCTTCGAGTAACCGCGGCGGTCGCGGCCCTTACCGAACGAGGTGGTTCAGCGCTTGCCGCTCGCGTCGGCATTGCAACTGGTCTGGTCGTGGTCGGCGAACTGATTGGTGAGGGGGAGGCCCGCGAGCGGGCCGTCATCGGCGAGACCCCGAACCTGGCCGCGAGATTGCAAGGGCTCGCCGAGCCCGGTAGCGTGGTGATCGCCGAGTCAACGCGCCACCTACTCGGCGACGCCTTCACATACCGCGACCTAGGCAGGGTCCCTCTCAAGGGTTTCCCTGGCCCGGTGCAAGCTTGGCTGGTCATCGGCGAGGGCGCCGCGGAGAGTCGATTCGATGCCCAGCACGGGGTCTCGACCGCGCTAGTCGGGCGCGATCAGGAACTCGCACTGCTCTGGAACCGCTGGGAGCAGGCGAAAGAGCAGGAGGGACAGATCGTCCTGCTCGGCGGCGAGCCAGGCATCGGCAAATCCCGCCTCGTGCGGGCCCTGCGCGACCGGCTCGCGGACGTGCCGCACACACCGCTGAGCCATTTCTGTTCGCCATTCCATACCAACAGCGCGCTCTACCCTGTCATTGGGCTCCTGGAACGCGCGGCGGGAATACGGCGGGAGGACCCTCCCGACAAGCAGCTGGATAAGCTCGAGGCGATGCTCGCTCTTGCGACAGACGACGTGCATGAGAGCGCGCCGGTTCTCGCCGATCTGTTGGCAATCCCGACTGGTGAGAGATATCCGCCACTGGCACTTAGTCCACACCAGAAGAAGGAGCGAACGTTTCAGGCTCTTTTGGAGCAGGTACGAGGCCTAGCGGCGAGACAGCAACTCCTTGTCACGTATGAGGATGTCCACTGGGCTGACCCCACCACGCTCGAATTTCTCGACCGGGTTGTTGACGAAGTGCAGCGGCTCCCGGTTCTCATGATGATTACCTTCCGACCGGAATTCGTTCCGCGCTGGACGGGACATGGACACGTGACAGCGCTCTCTTTGAGCCGCCTGGGACGCAGGCAAGGGGCTGCTGTGGTCGAGCGCATAACCGGCGGTAAAGCGCTCCCACAGGAGGTGCTTGAGCAGATTTTGGCCAAGACGGATGGCGTGCCCTTGTTCGTCGAAGAATTGACCAAGACGGTCCTCGAATCCGGTCTGCTTAGGGAGCGGGGCAACTGCTATGAGCTGATAGGTCCGTTGCCGCCGCTGGCGATCCCGACAACGCTCCAGGATTCGTTGATGGCCCGTCTGGACCGGTTGGCACCGGTGAAGGAGGTCGCCCAGATCGCAGCTTGCATTGGGCGGGAGTTCGGACACGACCTTCTGAAAGCAGTAGCTCCGCTCGATGAGGACGCGCTCCAGCTTGCTCTCAATGAACTGCTGGAGGCGGAACTCATATTCCGGCGTGGAACACCGCCGCATACTGGGTACAACTTCAAACACGCGCTGGTGCAGGATATCGCGCATGAGAGTCTATTGAGGAGCAAGCGGCAGCAAATCCATGCTCGTATCGCCGCTGCCCTCGAAGAGCTTTATCCTGCCCGTGCGGAGATGGAGCCGGAGACAATTGCTTTGCATCTGACGGAGGCTGGGCTCGCTGGCAAGGCGGTGGACTATTGGCTGCGCGCCGGCCGGACCGCCGCGGGCCGTTCCGCCAATCTCGAAGCGATCATTCATCTCACAAGAGGCCTGGAGGCGCTCAAGTCCTGCCCAGGGGGGCCGGAGCGAGATCGCCAGGAACTCGCGCTGCAGACAGCAATCGGAGGTCCTCTGATCGCCATTCATGGTTACACGGCTCCGCAGCTCGGTACTGCGTTCAACAGGGCTCATGCGCTCTGCTATGAACTCGATGATACGGACGCCTTGTTCGCCGCGCTCAGCGGCAAGTTCATTTTCCATTTCGTGAGGGGCGACTATATCGCCATGCAAGGCCTGGTAGCCGAGGCCTGCCTGGCTGCCGAACGCACCAGGGACATGGCGCTCGAACTCGGCGCGCATCGTCTCGCGGCTCTCACTGCCATGCACGCAGGTGACTTCGTTACGGCTCGCTCCGAACTCGAGGCGATATTGCATCGCTATGATCCCGATGCCCACCGGCCCTCGCCTGTACACTATGTCCATGACCCAAAAGCCTCTGCGCTACCCTATCTGGCGATCGTGCTTTGGATCCTTGGCTACCCCGAGCAAGCCCAGAGAACGAGCCGCGAGGCGTTTGAATATGTTCGGGAGCTGAACCAGACGAACCTGACCGCCCACGTGGAGGTCTATGCCGGGGCGGCGCCTGCGGAGCTGATGGGTGACGTGGCGGCTGCGCATGCGCGCGCGGACGCCATCCTCGAACTCGCCGATCAGCACAGCCTGAACTACTGGCGATTGAGCGGGCTCATCCTGCGAGGCTGGGTCATGGCACAGCAAGGCAACGTGGAGCGTGGCTTGGCGCTCATGCGCCAGAGTTTGAACGAGCGGGACCGGCTCGGAGCTAGTTGGTACCAGGTTCGGTACTTGTGCATGCTGGCGACGACGTATCTGCAATTGGGTCATGGCGAGCAGGGTCTCACAGTCCTGGCTGAAGCAAAGGACCTCGCTGCGCGCAGTGACGAGCATATGTGGGAGGCAGAGCTCGCATGTATCTCTGGCGAGCTGCGGCGCATTCGTGGGGATGAACCAGACGAGGTCGAGGGGGATTTGCAAACCGCGCTCGAGGTTGCACAGAGCCAGAGTGCCAAGTCATTCGAGTTGCGGGCCGCGATCAGTTTGGCTCGACTGCGGCGTGATCAGGGCAAGCATTCTGAGGCCCGCGCTCTGCTCGCGCCGGTCTACGGCTGGTTCACCGAGGGCTTCGACACCCGTGATCTAAAGGAAGCGAAGGCGCTGCTCGACGAACTCTCGTGACAAGCCGATCGAATGACCAACAACTTCCGTGTTGGGCCCATCTCGGATATTCGCCCGTGGAAACCAGTCCGTGCCAAGCACCAAAGGCTTGCCTAGGCCTGGCAATTTTGAAGTTGGCAAGCAATGGCACCATTTCTATTCCTGAAAAGACGGTGCAGCGCGCGATAACGACGCGGCAGCCAAGATCCGCGAGCGTCTTTCGGCTCAGATCGTTGAGTTCAAGCAAGCGATCATCCGTCAACGCGGCTGGCCGATCGACCGGTTCGGGAAGCTGGTTGGAGTACTACCAACGCGAGCTGGACAGCCTTCAGCTTTCAGGCAGAATATCATCACCCCGATGCCGCAGCCGCGCCACAGTCTGCGCCGGATCGGATGCGGTAATTGGTGGCATCAACGATCGGCAGGCACGGCGGATGTACCCTGCCTGACGATTTTGAATGGCCCCGACGTGCAATCGTCGGGGCCATTGTTGTGATCGGCGTGGCAAGGCTGGCGACTTTTGCCAAAGGCCCCGGCGTGGTCGGGGCCGGCTCGTTTTATTGCGGCGGCAAGGAAAGACCGCCCGAAGGCGGTCTTGCAGTCCAATGGGCCGGGCCAAAATAGTTTCGGGATCAAACTTTGTCCGGTCCGGTCACAAGCTAACCACCATCCAGGAAGGGCCGCTCACAATTAAAATTTCAGTCCTGAAATGGAATGCGCCTGCGACCTTCGTCCGATGCGCGCTTTGCTGCATGTGCGTAGAGCAGGCGGAAAGGCTGTCATTCGGCGCAGCACCTTTTTGCTCATCAAAGCCCGCGCGTTCTGCCTTGCTATTCGGTGAAAAGTCAGACGATTGCGCTATCATCGATTGACCGTCAAACACCGGACTATCACTCGTCAATTCAATCTGCGAAGCTGTGGCAACACGAATGCGCTTGTAAACAAACAAGCGCGAAGGGAGGGTTCGCAGTGGAGAAGGTGCAACGCTTGCGTGCGATGAGTTCGCTGTGCCGTCAACAGGCCGCCTACAACAGCATGAACAAATGGAAGCTGCTCGCAGAAGCAGAATACTGGGATCACCTGGCTGATCGTGAGTTGTCTTCCTACTTCCAGCAATGCAACGCCGTTAGCGCAAATGAGATAGAGCGGCCTCCATCAATCACAAACACGAATGACGCTGGAGCGAAGACGATTTCGGCCGCGTGAGGACGGAACAAGGCTGTCGTTTGCATTCCGTGCCACACACTTCCAGAGAGAAGTGGCCCGGACCCGCATGTTCTCGTCGAGTTTTGAAGCAGGACGATCACGTCACCCCACGCCGTTCGGCTGCTGTGCAAACTGCAACGAGAGAATGCCAAGAGAATGCGATGTCGCCCTCACGGGCTTGCGACCTGTTGCAGCGTGTTGAAGCGCGCCTTCTGCTCGCTGCTCAGCGTGGCATAGAACTCGTCGAGGGCAGGTTCGACCAGCTTGGCGGCCGTCAGCATGGCCTCGAGCCGGTGCTGCATCGCCTCCAGCCGTCCGACCGGCGTCAGCGGCACATCGTTCGGACAGGCCGTCTGCAGGACTTCAACGCCCGTGGTTGTCGCTTCGCTGAGGCGGTCGAGCGCTTCCTTCTGTTTGCCGGCGGGATGGATCACGGCCTCGATGCGCTGGATCGGGAACTGGGTGAGACCGGACTTCGGATCGCCGCAGCTCTCGGCACTGGCTTCCTGCTGCTTCGGCGGCGGCGAACGTTCGCCGACATTGGGCCCGAGCGCGTTGAAGCGGGCCTGCTGCTCGTCGTTGAGCGAATTATAGAAGTTCTCCAGTGCCGGTCGCACGATCTTGACCGCTTCCAGCGTTGCGCTGATGCGGTTCATCATCGCCCGCAAGCGGCCAGGCGGAGTCATTGCATAAGTCTCTGCGCAGGAATCCTTGAACACTGCAGCAGCGTTGGTTGCCGCGGTCTTCAACTCGTCGAGCAGCGCGCGTTGCTCCGGCGTCGGTCGCACCGCCTGCGCGATATCGGCAAGCGGCCATGCGGTGACGCCCTTGTCCGGCGTGCCGCACAATTGCTGTAGCGTTTGTGGGCTCACGCTGGCGCGCTGGCGCGCGCGGGAGCCGCGGCCGGCTTGCGGATAGTCATATGGATCGGTGCTCGCGTAAGCGGAATACGGACTGTCACCGCCCCAGAACACGGTATCGACGAAATCGTCATACGCGTACGCCCAATAGCCGGGTTCGTAAGCATAGGACCAGAACGTGTAGTCAAAAATGTCGGAATAGGCGTAGGGCCAGAACACCGGCCCGAGCCACGCCACGAAGGCCGCGGGATGGCGGTGCCGCCAGGCCTGCCGGGGCGCCCAGCCGCTTTGGCGGGCGACGAGGGCCGCTCGGTTTGGTGCAGCGGCTGCGGTGGCCTGCTCGCGGAAGCGCGCGGCAAACCGTCCGCGCTCGGCGGCCTGCACGGCGGCCGCAGCAGCTGGGCCGCGCCCGGCCGGAGCCTGTAATCCAAGGCGCTGCTGGCGCGCCAGATCGCCTTGCTGCGCGCGTTGCTCACGCTGTAGCAGGCGGTTCTGCGATTGCAGCATGCGCTCTTGCGCACGTTGCGCCCGCGCGCCGTCCGGCTTTTGCGACTGCAATTGCTGTACGCGCTGCTGCAGCCGGTCGATGCGGGTCTGGCGCTCCGCGGTCTGGCGCGACAGCATCTCGCGCTGCCGCTGCTGCTGCACCTGCTGGCGCTGCTCGACGTTCTGCTCGCGCTGTTGGACGCGTTGCTCGCGCTCAAGCAGGCGGCTCTGCGACTGCAGCAACCGTTGCTGCGCGTGTTGCGCCCTTGCGCCTTCCGGCTTTTGCGACTGCAATTGCTGCACGCGCTGCTGCAAGCGGTCGATGCGGCCTTGGCGTTCCGCGGATTGGCGTGAAAGCATCTCGCGCGGCCGTCCCGGCCGGTCGCTCACGGCCGGCGTTGTGCTCGGGCGCGAGGGGGCGGCGATGTGCGGCGTCGGCCGCGGTGCCGTGGCCGGGCGTTGCGGTGGTGCCGGTGCCCGATGGAATTCAGGCCGCGGCGCCGCCACGTGCGGGGCCGCCCGCGGTGGCGGTGCAGCGAAATGTGGGGTCGGGCGTGGTGGCGGTGAGGCAATACGCGGCGCAGGATGTGGCGCCATGGCCGGCCGCTGCGGCATGGAAGGTGGATGGAATGCGGGGGCGGCGGGACGTGCCATGGCCGGCGGCGGCGCCGGACGGACCATGGCAGGTGGTGCGGCTGGCCGAGCTGCCGGCGCTGCGGCCGGCCCCGGTGGTCCACCCCTTCCGTGTCCCTGCCCGTGTCCCTGAGCGGACGCGCTGACGCTCGCCGCCAGCATCGAGGTACCTACCAAAAAGGCCGTCAGGCAAACGCCACGCGGAAGCATGCTCGTCGCTCCCAGCTCGAAATCGCCCACAATTTTCAACGCACAGGCGGCGGAATCGTTCGTTGTTGGCCGCGGCCGGCATTGCGATCTTCCGACGCAGGCAGGCTCTAGGAGAAATCCTGCGTCAGGGTCGTGGCGATCCGCTCCAGCGCCCAGTCCACCTCGTCGCTGGTGATCACCAGCGGCGGGGCGATGCGGATGGTGTGCTCGTGGGTGTCCTTGGCGAGGATGCCCTTGCCCTGGAGCACCTCGCAGTAGCGGCGTGCGCGGCCCGCCTCCGGATGCAGCTCAACCGCCAGCATCAGGCCGCGTCCGCGCACCTCGCGGATCGTGTTGGCGCGGATGTCCTTAAGGCCTTCCAGAAAGCGCGCGCCTTGCCTGGCCGCGTTCTCGATCATGCCTTCCTCGACCAGCACGCGCATCGACGCGCGCGCGACCGCGCAGGCGAGCGGGTTGCCGCCGAAGGTCGAGCCATGCTGCCCGGGTCGGAGTGTGCCGAGCACGTCGTTGTTCGAAAGCACGGCCGACACGGGGTAGAAGCCGCCGGACAGGGCCTTGCCGAGCAGCGTGACGTCCGCCTCGATGCCCTCGTGCTGTTCGGCCAGCAGCTTGCCGGTGCGGCCGAGCCCGGTCTGGATCTCGTCGAGCACCAGCATGACGTTGTTGGCGGTGCAGAGCTCCCGCACCTTGGTGAAATAGCCGGCCGGCGGAATGATGACGCCGGCTTCGCCCTGGATCGGCTCGACCAGAAAGGCGACGGTGTTTTGCGTGATCGCTTCTTCGAGCGCTGCGGCGTCGCCGAACCGGATGATCCTGAAGCCCGGCGCGAACGGTCCAAAGTGGGTGCGGGTCTCAGGGTCCGTCGAAAAGCCGACGATGCCCAGCGTGCGACCGTGGAAATTATCGGCGCAGACGATGATCTCGGCCTGGCCGTCCGGCACGCCTTTCACCTCATAGCCCCATTTGCGCACCGACTTGATCGCGCTTTCGACCGCCTCGGCACCGCTGTTCATCGGCAGCACCTTGTGCGAGCCGGTCAGCGCCGCGATCTCCTCGTAGAACCAGGCGAGCTGGTCGTTGTGGAAGGCGCGCGAGGTTAGCGTCAGCCGGCGCGCCTGCTCCACCATCGCAGCCAGGATCTTGGGGTGGCAGTGGCCCTGGTTGACCGCCGAATAGGCCGAGAGGCAATCGAGATAGCGGTTGCCCTCGGTGTCCCACACCCAGACACCTTCGCCGCGCGACAGGACGACCCCGATCGGTTCGTAATTATGGGCGCCAAGGCGCGCTTCCGTCGCGAGGAAATCAATGACGGACGAGTTCATCTGTCGTCACTCCATTGCTGCGCCTTCTCTTATCAAATGGTTATGCGGCCCCACAGAGGCAATCTTCCGCCAGCCGCCGCTACTGTGCATGGGGTTGTTTTTCGATTTTTTGTTTGAGGCCTCAGCCGATCGCGCAAGGCACGCTCAGAAAGCCGCGGAACCGCACCCGCCCGCCGCGCACCGGCTGGCCGTTCACGGCATAGTTCGGGAAGCGCGCCAGGAAGCGCGAGATCGCGATGGCACCCTCCAGCCGCGCCAGCGCCATGCCGGCGCATTGATGGGCGCCAGTGGCGAAGGCGAGGTGCCGGTTCGGCGTCCGCGCGACGTCGAAGCTCTCAGGGTCCGGAAACTGCGCGGGATCGCGGTTGGCAGCTCCAATGCACAGCGTCACCGACGTGCCGGCTTCGAGCATGACGCCGCCGAGCTCGACCCGTTCGGTGGTCATGCGGTTGCCGAGCTGGTTGGAGCTCTCATAACGCAGCATCTCCTCGACGGCGGTCTTGATCATATCGGGGTTGTCGATCAGGCGCTGCTTCTGGTTCGGATTGCGGTGCAGGGCGACGAGGCCGTTGCCGATCAGATTGGTGGTGGTCTCGTGCCCGGCATTGAGCAGGAAGATGCAATTGTGCAGCAGCTCCTTCTCGGTCAGCCGCTCGCCGTTCTCCTCACCGTTATCCTCTCCCTGGATCAGGCGCGTCAGCACGTCACGTTCGGGATTGCCCGGCTTCTCGCGCCGGCGCGCAACCAGCGTCTGGAGATAGCCGAGGAAATCCGTCACCGCCTTGTTGCCGCGCGCCGCGACGTCAGCTGACACGACAGGTTCGAGCGCACCGAGGATCGCCAGCGACCAGTCGCGCAGCGGCGCGCGCTCATCGTGGGGGACGTCGAGCAGATTGCCGATCACCTCGATCGGGATCGATGCGGCGAAATCCTCGATCACCTCGCAAGCCCCCTTGGCGGCGATGGCGTCGAGCAGTCCGTCGACCAGCTTGATGATATCGCCCTCCATCCCGGCGATCGCGCGCGGCGACAGCGCGCCCATGATCAGGCGGCGCACGCGGGTGTGGGCGGGCGGGTCGTTGAAGACGAGGCTGGTGGTGTGATGCTCGTAGAGCGGGGTGTCGCCGTATTTCGGTGCGAACTCGCGCTTCTTGTCCGAGCTGAACGATTTGGTGTTCTTGTAGGTGGTGACGAGATCGTCATAGCGGGTCAGGAACACGGTGCCGTTCGGCAGGCGCTTGACCGGCTCGTTCTCCCGCAGTGCACGATAGGTCGCGTAGGGATCGTCGTAGAATTCCGCGGTCAGCTTCTCCAGATCGAAATTGGCCGCCAGTTCTTTCGCACTTGCGTTCATCCGCCATACTCGCCGGTTGAGACCGATATGCTGTTTTCGCTCTTTCGAGCGGCGTGGGTCACCGTCTACAGTCGTGCCGTGATTTGCAAGCCGATCGGACAGGAAAATGCACGCCCGCGCTGATGCTGCCAACACGGCCGCCGAGTCTAGCACTCATTGGCCCGACGATATTTTCGCGGCGTTGCAACGCTTCGACGTTCGGCAGGTGCCTTACGTGCCCGACGCCGGACATTCGAAGCTGATCCAGCGTGTGCTGGGCTCGTCCACGATGCGCGGCATTCCGCTGACGACGGAGGAGGAGGGCGTGGCGCTTCTCGCCGGCGCCTGGGCCGGCGGACAGCGCGGCGTCCTGCTGATGCAGTCGAGCGGCGTCGGCAATTGCATCAACATGCTCTCGCTGATCCCGATCCTGCGCTTTCCGTTCCTCACCCTCGTGACCATGCGCGGCGAGTGGGGCGAGTTCAATCCATGGCAGGTGCCGATGGGATCGACCACGCAGGGCGTGCTCGAGCTCTCGGGCGTCCAGGTGCTGCGCGCCTCGCACGCGGCCGAGGTGCCCGCCGTGCTGGAGGCAGCCGCGGCGCAGGCCTACAACGCGCTGACGCCGACCGCGGTCCTGCTGTCGCAGCGCCTGATCGGCGCCAAGGTTTTCACCAAATGAGCAAGGCCAATCTCCTCGACCGCCGTCAGGTGGTGTCCACACTTCTTGCGAACCGCAAGGACGCGGTTGCGATCGGCGGCCTCGGTGCCTCCACCAACGACATGTGTGCCGCCGGCGACCACGCGCGCAATTTCTATCTCTGGGGCGGCATGGGCGGCGCGGCGATGATCGGGCTCGGGCTGGCGCTGGCGCAGCCAGAACTGCCGGTGCTGGTCATCACCGGCGACGGCGAGATGCTGATGGGCGTGGGCAGCCTGGCCACCATCGGCCTGCAGAGGCCGTCCAACCTCTCGATCGTGGTGCTGGACAACGAGGCCTATGGCGAGACCGGCGGCCAGACCAGCCACACCTCCGTGGCAGCCGACCTCGTCGGCGTCGCCAAGGCCTGCGGCATAGAGGATAGCCGGGCTGTTACGACCATGGCCGAGGTAGAAGCCTTCGCCAAAGCCGTCCACGACGTCGCGGCCGGCCCGCGCTTTGCCAATGTGAAGATCGACAGCGCTAATCTGGAGCGGATCCTGCCGACCCGGGACGGGACTTACATCGTCAACCGGATCCGGGGCGATCTCGGTTTCCAGCCGATTTAGAGCCGGTAGATACCGTCAAGATATTCCTTGTAGGTTGCATCGCACCATTTAGCTTGACTTTGGCGTGGGTGAGTGCTTACTCACTCGCATGAGCTCACTGCGAATGACGAGCGACCTGAGGCGTCAATTGATCCTCGGCGCCGCAAAGCGCTGCTTTGCCCGACACGGCTATACCGGCACCACGACCAAGAGCGTGGCGGCCGCCGCTGCCATTTCCGAGGCGCTGCTGTTCAAGCATTTCCCGTCCAAGGCGGCGCTTTACGCCGAAATTCTCAGCGACGAGTGCGAGGCGGATCCGGCGCTGACGGACCTGCGCGAGCGGGAGCCGTCGACGGCTACCCTGGTCGAGTTGGTCCGCGGCATGGTCCAGCATTTCCTCCACATCGCCGATGGTCCCGATCAGGAGGAGGCTCAGCGCCTGCGACTGATGGCCACGAGCCATTTGGATGATGGTGAATTCGCCCGTTTGCTATATGCCAAGGTCGAGAAGCTGATCGGGGCGATCTTCCTTGCCTCGCTCGAGCGTGCGGTGGCCGCCGGGGACGCGCGGCCATTCAGCGGCGATCCTCTCAACCTGTTCTGGTTTGCGCATCACACGGTGATGACGGCTGCGCTGACCAGGCTGCCGGCCACGCCGTGCCTCGTCTACGGCATGGCGAACGACCTCGAGCGCCAGCTCTGTGAGTTTCTCCTGAGGGGTGTTGGACTTAACGACGCCGCAATTGTTTCGCATTTGGGCCGCGATCAGGCCGGTTGTGCGGGCAAGTCGGCGATTGCAGAAAGTGCATGACATGAACATCGTAACCGAACACAAGATTTCGGGCGAACCGATCGACAACAAGGCTCCCAAGCGTCCGGTCCGGCCGGTGCTTTGGTTCGTCATCGTGGGCACGCTGCTGGCTGTGCTCGTTGGTGGGCTCGTCTGGTTCAATTTTTTCCGCGGCCAGATGATCAAGCAGTTCTTCGCCAATAACAAGCCGCCGCCGACTGCGGTCAGTGCGGCCGAAGCGAAGTCGGAGGTGGTGCCGAACCTGCTCACCGCGGTCGGCGGCCTTGTCGCCGTCCACCAGGTCGACGTCAGCGCCGACGTCAACGGCCGCGTCACCGAGATCAAGTTCCAGCCGGGTACGCATGTCGAAGTCGGCACGCCGCTGGTGCAATTGTTCGACATGCCCGAGCAGGGCGACCTCGCCAATTACAAGGCGCAGGCGACAGTGGCCCAGCTGTCGCTCGACCGCGCCAAGCAGCTGGCGTCGCGCCAGTTCGGTCCCCAGGCGACCGTCGATACTGCGCAAGCCGCCTACGACCAGGCGCAGGCAGGCATCGCCAAGACCGAGGCGCTGATCTCGCAAAAGCTGGTGCGTGCGCCGTTCTCCGGCGATCTCGGCGTCCGCAAGGTCGAGGTCGGACAGTATCTGACGGCCGGCACAGCCATCGTGTCGCTGACGGACCTGTCGGAGCTGTGGGCCAACTTCACGGTGCCGGAAAAGGACTCGGGCAATCTCAAGGTCGGCCAATCGGTTCGGCTGAAGGTCGACGCCTATCCGGGCCGCATTTTCGATGCCAAGATCACCACCATCGAGCCGCAGATCTCGACCGACACCCGCAACATCCGCGTGCAGGCGACCGTCGCCAATCCCGAGAAGATCCTGAAGCCCGGCATGTTCGTGACCACCACGGTGGTGCTGCCGGACAAGCCGGCCGTGATTACGGTGCCGGAGACCGCGGTTGACTACACGCTGTACGGCGATTCGGTCTTCGTGATCACCGAGAAGAAGGAAGAGGACGGCAAGACCAGCCTCTCGGCGGTGCGTACCTTCGTGCAGACCGGCAGCCGGGTCGAAGGTCGCGTCGAAATCATCAAGGGCCTGAAGGCGGGCGACAAGGTCGTCGCCGTCGGCCAGCTCAAGCTGCAATCCGGCGCCGCAGTCGCGATTTCGACCGATCCGGCTCCGCAGATCCCGGCGCAGCCGCCGCGCTACTAACCATACATTCGCGTGATCCGGCCTGGCCGGATCACGCTTCTTGAGACAAAGAAATCGAGATCGCCGCGATGGCCCTTACCGATATTTTCATCAAGCGTCCGGTCCTGTCGGTCGTCGTCAGCCTGCTGATCCTCCTGATCGGCCTGCGCGCGGCAATGGTGCTGCCGATCCGGCAATATCCGAAGCTCTCGAACACGGTCATCAACATCACGACCGTCTATCCGGGCGCGTCCGCCGACCTGATCCAGGGCTTCATCACCACGCCGATCGAGCAGGCGGTCGCTTCCGCCGAGGGTGTCGATTACATCACCTCGTCGTCCGTGCTCGGCACCTCGACGATCCAGGTCTACATCAAGCTGAACTTCGATCCGAACCAAGCGCTCACCGAGGTGCTGGCCAAGACCAACTCGGTCAAGTACCTGATTCCGAAGGAATCCAACGACCCGATCGTCACCAAGACCACGGGTCAGACCACGGCCGTGATGTATCTCGGCTTCTCCTCCGAGGAGCTGTCGGGCTCGGCGATATCAGACTATCTGACGCGCGTGGTGCAGCCGGTGCTGTCGACCGTCGACGGCGTCGCCTCCGCCGACATCCTCGGCGGCCAGACCTTTGCGATGCGACTGTGGCTTGACCCGACGAAGATGGCCGGCCGCAACGTGTCCCCGGCTGACGTCTCGGCCGCGATCGCGGCCAACAACTTCCAGTCCGCCGCGGGTCAGACCAAGGGCTACCTCATCGTCTCGAACATCTCGACGAATACGGGTCTCACCGACGTCAACCAGTTCAAGAAGATGATCGTGAAGGCCAAGGACGGCGGCTTCGTTCGGATGGAAGACATCGCCACTGTCGAGCTTGCAGCTCAAAGTACGGACGCGAGCGTCGCCTTCAATGGCGAGCACGCGATCTTCATCGGCGTTCAGGCAACCCCGCAGGGCAACCCGCTGACCCTTGTGAAGGGCGTGCGCGCGCTATTCCCCGAGCTCGAGCGCAATTTGCCGCCGTCGATGAAGATGAAGGTCGCCTACGATTCGACCAAGTTCATCCAATCGTCGATCGACGAGGTGGAGAAGACGCTGGGCGAGGCCGTGATCATCGTGATCGTGGTGATCTTCCTGTTCCTGGCTTCGCTTCGCTCGGTCATCATTCCGGTTATCACTATCCCGCTGTCGATGATCGGCGTCTGCACGCTGATGCTGGCGCTGGGCTTCAGCTTCAACCTGCTGACCCTGCTGGCGATGGTGCTCGCGATCGGCCTCGTCGTCGACGACGCCATCGTCGTGGTGGAGAACATCCATCGGCATCTGGAAGAGGGCAAGACGCCGGTACAGGCATCGCTGCAGGGCGCGCGCGAAATCGTCGGTCCCGTCATCTCGATGACGATCACGCTCGCCGCCGTGTATGCGCCGATCGGCTTCCTCGGCGGTCTCACCGGCTCGCTGTTCCGCGAATTCGCCTTCACGCTTGCGGGCTCGGTGATCGTATCCGGGGTGATCGCGCTGACGCTGTCCCCGATGATGTGCTCGGTGCTGCTGAAGAACACCGAGGAAGGCCGGTTCGCCAAGCTGGTCAATAAGGTGTTCGGCGCCATGACGCGCTGGTATGGCCGCAGGCTCGATCGCTCGCTCGACTACAAGGCGATCACCGGCCTGTTCGCCGTGACGATCCTCGGACTGGTCGGCTTCCTTTACATGCACACCTCGAAGGAGCTGGCGCCCGAGGAGGACCAGGGCATCGTGTTCGCGGTGACCAAGGCGCCGAAATACGCCAACATCGACTACGTCGATTTCTATGGCGAGAAGCTCGACGAGAAATTCCAGCAATTCCCCGAGACCGACTTGCGCTTCGTGCTGAACGGTATCAACGGACCGCAGGGCGGCATCGCCGGCATGCTGCTCAAGCCATGGGAGGAGCGCAAGCGCTCGTCGATCCAGCTGAAGTCGCTGGTGCAGGCCGAGCTCTCCAAGATCGAGGGCGTGCAGGCCTTCGCGTTCAACCTGCCGCCGCTGCCGGGCGGGCCGGGCGGCCTGCCGGTGCAGATGGTGATCAACTCGACCGCCGGCTTCCAGACGGTCTATGAGCAGATGGAGAAGCTGAAGGACGCCGCGCGCAAGAGCGGCATGTTCATCGTCTCCGACAGCGACCTCGCCTACAATCAGCCGACTGTGAAGGTGACGATCAATCGCAGTAAGGCGCAGGATCTCGGCATCAACATGCAGAACCTCGGCTCTACGCTCGCGGTGCTGCTCGGCGGCAACTATATCAACCGCTTCAACCTCGAGGGCCGTTCCTACCAGGTGATTCCGCAGGTGCCGCGCGGCCAGCGGCTCTCGCCGGAATCGCTCGGCGGCTACTACGTGACGACCAACACCGGTCAGCAGCTTCCGCTGTCGACCGTGGTGTCGATCGAGACCAAAACCGATCCGAATTCGCTGACGCACTACAATCAGCTCAATTCGGCGACGTTCTCGGCCGTGCCGATGCCCGGCGTGACCGTCGGCGCGGCAGTCGACTTCCTCGAAGGCGAGGCCAAGAAGCTGCCACAGGGCTTCAGCCACGACTATCTGGCCGACAGCCGGCAGTACGTGCAGGAAGGCAATCAGCTCGCTATCACCTTCGGCTTCGCGCTGATCATCATCTTCCTGGTGCTGGCTGCGCAGTTTGAGAGTTTGCGCGATCCACTGGTGATCATGATCTCGGTGCCGATGGCGATCGTCGGCGCGCTGATCCCGCTGTTCTTCGGCGCTGCGACCATGAACATCTACACCCAGGTCGGTCTGCTCACCCTGGTCGGTCTGATCACCAAGCACGGCATCTTGATGGTGGAGTTTGCCAACGAGCTCCAGGTCAAGGAGCGGCTCGATCGCCGCTCGGCCATCGAAATGTCGGCCCGTATTCGTCTGCGTCCGATCCTGATGACCACGGCGGCGATGGTGACCGGCCTGATCCCGCTCCTGACTGCGTCGGGCGCAGGCGCGGCCAGCCGTTTCTCGATCGGCCTCGTGGTCGTCGCCGGCATGTCGATTGGCACGCTGTTCACGCTGTTCGTGCTGCCGGCGGTCTACGTGGTGCTGGCGACCGACCATCGCGCGGCGGCCGATTCCGAACGGAACAAGCAGGTCGCCGATCTCGATCTCGGCTCCAAGGCGCTACGGCCGACCTGAGAGCGCCAAGGAAGCGAACCACGGGCGGCAGCGGCAATCCGCTGCCGCCTTTTTCGTTCGCGTCCGGCGTCATCCGCGGTTCCGTCAGCGAGACAAGGAGCGGCCTTCTTGCTAGGTTCGGCGGGATGAGCTTCTCCGTCCACCCCGATACCCCGCAAGCCAGGACGCTGCCCAGCGCGGCGGCGGATGGCGTCGTGTCCGGAGCGGCGGCGGGGCGGGGGTTTGGGACCCGGCTGTTCACCAAATATGTCGCGCTGTTCGTGGCCGTCGTTGCCGTCGCGCTGCTGGCCAACGGGTTGTTCGAGGTCTTCTTCTATTATCGCGAGCACAAGGCCTCGCTGATCCGGGTCCAGCATGAGCAGGCCGAGGCGGCCGCGGCCAAGATCGGCCAGTTCATCAAGGAGATCGAGAGCCAGCTCGGCTGGACGACGCAACTGCCCTGGTCGGCGGCCTCGATCGAGCAGCGCCGCTTCGACGCGCTGCGGCTGCTCCGTCAGGTGCCCGCAATCACCGAGCTTGCCCAGGTGGACTCGACCGGCAGGGAGCGGTTGCGCGTCTCGCGGCTGGCGATGGACGCGATCGACAGCGGCATCGACCTGTCGAGTGATCCCAAGTTCACCGAGGCGGTCGCACACAAGGTCTATTACGGGCCGGTCTATTTCCGTCGGGAGTCGGAGCCCTACATGACGCTGGCGCTCGCAGGCGCGCGCAGGGACGCCGGCGTCAGCATCGCGGAAGTGAATCTCAAACTGATCTGGGACGTCGTCTCCCAGATCAAGGTGGGCCAGCACGGGCACGCCTATGTGGTCGGCCCGGAGGGGCGCCTGATCGCGCATCCCGACATCAGTCTGGTGCTGCGCAACACCGATATGTCCAGGCTCGGGCAGGTGCGCGGTGCCCAGGCTGGCGGCGGCACGATGCCGGACGCATTGCAGGAGGCGACCAACATCCAGGGACAAAAGGTCCTGACGGCGTCCGCGCCGATCGCGCCGCTCGGCTGGACCATGTTGGTCGAATTGCCGGTCGAAGAGGCCTATGCCTCGCTCTACGCCTCGCTGCAGCGGCTCGTGATCGTGTTGCTCGCGGCCTCGATCTTCGCGGTTCTCGCAGGAATCTTCCTGGCGCGCCGCATGGTCGGCCCGATCCAGGCGCTGCGGATCGGCGCCGAGCGGATCGGCGGCGGCGACTTCTCCCAGCGCATTTCGATCCGAACCGGCGACGAGCTCGAAGGCCTCGCCGACCAGTTCAACGACATGGGCGCGCGGTTGCAGGAGTCCTACGCCGACCTCGAGAACAAGGTGGAGCAACGGACCGCGGAATTGCGGCAATCGCTGAACGATCTACGCGCCGCCCAGGACCGTCTGATCCAGACCGAGAAGCTCGCCTCCCTCGGCCAGCTCACGGCCGGCATCGCCCACGAGATCAAGAACCCGCTCAACTTCGTCAACAATTTCTCCTCGGTATCGACCGAGCTAATCGACGAGCTCAAGGAGGTCCTGCAATCGGCCTCGCTCGATGGCAAGACGAAAGAAGAGGTCGGCGAGCTGACCGGCATGCTCAGGAGCAATCTCGAGAAGGTGGTACAGCACGGCAAGCGCGCCGATTCCATCGTCAGGAACATGCTGCTGCATTCGCGCGAGGGCTCAGGCGAGCATCGCGCCGCCGATATCAACGCGGTCGTGGAGGAGAGCCTGAACCTCGCCTATCACGGCGCGCGCGCCGAAAAACCGGCCTTCAACGTCACGCTCCAGCGCGCGTTCGACCCCGCCGCGGGCATGGTCGACATCTATCCGCAGGAGATCGCCCGCGTGCTCCTTAACCTGATATCGAACGGCTTCTATGCCGCGGCCAAGCGTAAGGAGAGCGCCGAACGAGATTTCGAGCCAACGCTGAGCGCGACAACAAAAAACCTCGGAAACAGGGTCGAGATCCGGATCCGTGACAACGGCACTGGAATTCCGCCAGAGGTGAAGGAGAAGATGTTCAGTCCCTTCTTCACAACCAAGCCGGCCGGCGAGGGCACCGGGCTCGGCCTTTCCATGAGCCATGACATCGTCGTGAAACAGCATCGCGGCACGATCGACGCCGATACCGAGCCCGGCGTATTCACCGAATTCATCATCACCCTGCCGCGCGTGATGGCGGCTGGCGGCACTCCCGGAGGCGAGAGTTGAACGTTTATATCCTGGTCGTCGATGACGAGCCCGACGTCGAGGCGCTGTTCCGGCAGCAGTTCCGGCGCGAGCTGCGCGCCGGCCGCTTCCAGATGGAATTTGCGTCCTCCGCGCCCGATGCGCTCAAGCGCGCCGCTGAGGTTCGCGATCCCTCATTGATTCTGATTCTGTCGGACATCAACATGCCCGGCATGAGCGGACTGGACATGCTGCCGAAGGTCCGCGCCGCGCATCCGGACGTTCCCGTGATCATGATCACGGCCTATGGCGACGCCGAGACGCGCCGCAAGGCAATCGAGCGCGGCGCGGTCGGGCTCCTGACCAAGCCGATCGACTTCGCCCTGCTGCGGCAGGAAATCGACACGAGGCTCGAGCAAGCCGCATGACTGCGACCATCCTCTTCGTCGACGACGAGCCGGATCTCGAGGCGCTGGTCCTGCAAAAGTTCCGTAGGCAGATTCGCGACGGAGACGTCGACATCATGTTCGCGCGCGACGGGCTCGAGGCGCTGCAATCGCTCGAGCAGAATCCGCATGTCGACATGGTGGTCTCCGACATCAACATGCCCAGGATGGACGGGCTGTCGCTGCTCGCAAAACTGCAGGAGGCCGAGGACAAGAAGTCGACGATCATCGTCTCGGCCTATGGCGACATGAGCAACATCCGTACCGCCATGAACCGTGGCGCGTTCGACTTCCTTACCAAGCCGATCGACTTCGTCGATCTGGAAGCCACGATCCAGAAGACCATCCGCCATATCGAGATGCTGCGCGAGGTTCGGCGCCGCCAGATGGAGGCGGAGCGGGCCCATGCTGCGCTGTCGCGTCATTTCTCGCCCGAGCTTGCCAAGCGCCTGGCGGCAAGCGGCGAGGGCGAGGGGATCGAGGTACAGTGGCGCGATGTCGCGACTATTTTTACCGATATCACCGGCTTCACCTCGCTGGTCGAAACCGCGCCGCCGGAGACGCTGGGCGCGCTCCTCAACGAATATGTTGGCGGAATGACCGATGTCGTCTTCGCGCATGAGGGAACGGTCGCGAAAATCATCGGCGACGCGATCCAGGTGCTGTTCAACGCGCCCGGCGATCAGCCGGATTATGCGACACGCGCGATCGCCTGCGCGCATGATCTCGATTCCTGGGCACAGGATTTTTGTGCACGGCAGAGCGCAAAGGGCGTGAATTTCGGCACCACCCGCATCGGCATTCACGCCGGGCCGGCGCTGGTCGGCAATTTCGGCGGCAATCGCTTCTTCGACTACACCGCGTATGGGGATTCCATCAACATCGCGGCGCGGCTGGAGGCCGCCAACAAGCAGCTGGGAACGCGCATCTGCGTCAGTGCCAGCGTCGCCATGGCAGCGGAGAATTTTCAGGGCCGCCCCGTGGGCGAGCTGATGCTGCGCGGACGCAGCGAACCGTTGCCCGCCTTCGAGCCGTTGCCGCGGGATAAATTCGAGGCGCCGGCGACGGCGCTGTATTCCGAGGCCTTTGCCAAGTTGGAGGCCGGCGACGTCGCCGCCATGCCGGCTTTTGCCGCGCTGGTCGGCATGCACGCCGACGATCCGCTCGCCGGCTTTCACCTGAAACGCCTGCTCAACGGCGCCAAGGGTATTCGCATCCAACTGGACTAGGAGCTCGAGATGATTCGTGACTTCTCCGCCGGCAATTATCGCTTCATTCCTTCCGTGTTTCAGTATTCGGCGGGCGCCGCCGCCGACGCCGGTTACGAGATCGAACGTATCAGGTTCGATCGCCTGGTGCCGCTGGCCGAGGGATTTGCGCTGGCAGCGAAGTACATCCAGGAGGTGGGCCGGCCATTGACTGCCTTTTGCGCCTGCGAGCTGCGCTCGCCGGCGGCCTTCAGCGAGGAGGGTTTTCGTGCGTTCAATTTGCATTATGTGAAAACCCTTTCGGAATGGGGCATCTTCGACGGCACCACCAATCCGGTGGCGCGCAGCAATGTCTGCCCGGAGATCGACCCGCCCTCCGAGCCGTCGTTTTACGCGTTCTCCTTCACGCGCTCGACGACTTCGAAGAGCCCGAGCTTCGTGATATCCGGTGGCGCCGAAGCACGCGAGGGCAGCGGGACCTATGTCGAGCGCACGGTGCGCTACCGCGACCTCAGCCCGGAAGGCCTGCGCGAAAAGGTACGATTCACCACCACGTCGCAGATGGAGAACCGGTTGACGGCGTTCGGCTTCGGCTGGAAGGACACGACGGGTGTGCAGGCCTATTCCGTGCATGACTTCCACCACGCACTGGTCGACGAGCTGGTCCGCCGCGGCGCGCTGCGCTCCGGCCTGACCTGGCATTTCGCGCGGCCGCCGGTGGTCGATCTCGAATACGAGATGGATTGCCGCCGCGTGCTGTGCGAGACCGTGATCTAGCGCTGGCGCGGGTCGAGGGCGTCGCGCAGGCCGTCGCCGAGCAGGTTCAGCGACAGCACCACGAGGAAGATCGCAAGCCCCGGCCAGATCGCCATCCATGGCGCCTGGGTCAGGAAGCGCTGAGCCGAATTGAGCATGCTGCCCCAGGACGGAGCCGGCGGCTGCTGGCCGAGACCGAGAAATGACAGCGCCGCTTCGGCGATGATGGCGGCGGCGATCGACAGCGTCGCCTGTACCAGCAACGCCGGTAGGATGTTCGGCAGGATGTGCGAGAACGCGATCCGCCACGGCGGATTGCCGAGGGCGCGGGCGGCCTCGACATACTCCTCCGCCTTCACGCTCAGCACCTGGCCGCGCGTCAGCCGAATGAAGATCGGGGTGGCGGAGATGCCGATCGCGATCATGGCGTTGCCAAGGCTCGGGCCCAGGAATGCGGCGAGCGCAATCGCCAGGATCAGGAACGGGCAGGCCAGCATCGCATCGGTGATCCGGCTGATCAGCACGTCGACAAATCCGCCGCGATAGCCGGCGAGCAGGCCGAGCGGCACGCCGATGCCGAGCGCAATCGCGACCGAAATCAGACCCGCCATCAGGGAGGCCCGCGCGCCGTAGACGACGCGGCTCAGGATGTCGCGGCCGAGATCGTCGGTGCCGAACCAGTGCGCCGCGGTAGGCGGCTTGCGCACCAGGCTCCAGCTCGTCGCGATGGGATCGTAGGGCACGACCAGCGGTGCAAGGGCGGCAAGCAGGATGAACGCCGTGATCACGACGAGCCCGAACACAGCGGCTTTGCGTTTGAATAGGCGCCGCCGCGCGCGGCGAGCCGGGCTGTCGAGCTCGTAGCTTTGTGTTGCGGGACTGGCTGGCAGCGCAGCGGCGGTCATCGCCTAGCCCCTCAGCCGTGGATTGACCAGGACGTAAGCGACGTCGGCAACCAGGTTCAGCGTGATATAAACGGTGGCCGTCACCAGTACCACACCCTGCACCACGGCGTAGTCGCGGTTGAACACCGCGTCCACGATCAGCTTGCCGAAACCGGGAATGGAGAAGATTTGTTCGGTCAGCACGGCGCCCGACAGCAGCGTGCCGAGCTCGAGCGCGCCGAGGGTGATGATCGGCGTCAGCGCGTTGCGCATCGCGTGCTTGAGAATCACCGAACGCTCGGAGAGGCCCTTCGCGCGCGCGGTGCGGACGTAGTCGCTTTCCAGCACCTGGAGCATGGCGCTGCGGGTATGCCGCATCAGAATCGCGGAAATCGCATTGCCGAGCACGAACGCCGGCATGATAGTGGCGGCCAGGCTTGCGCGCCAGTCCTCGGTGAGCGGTACGTAGCCGGAGGCCGGCAGCCAGCCCAGGTGAATCGAGAACAGGAAGATCATGAGGATTCCGAGCCAGAAATTCGGCGTCGAGATGCCCCACAGCGCGAACAGGTTGGCGCCGTAGTCCCAGGCCGTGCCCTTCTTCACCGCCGATACGATGCCGGCGGGAATGCCGATGAAGAACGCGAACAGGATCGCCATCGAGCCGAGCTGGAGCGTCACCGGCAGTTTCTGCGCGATCAGCTCGCGCACCGGCATCTTGTTGCGCAAGGATTCGCCGAAATTGCCTGTTAGCACGCCCTTGAGCCAATAGGCGTATTGCACGGGGACAGGCTGATCGAGCTTATATTGCTGACGGATCTGCTCGATGACGGCGGGATCACGTTCCTCGCCGGCCATCACCAGCGCGGGATCACCCGGCAGCAATTGCTGGAGCGAGAAGATCAGCACCGACACGAAGAACAGCGTCGGCACGATCTGCGCGATGCGGCGGGCGAGAAAGTTCAGCATGGTTCGGCTCGCGTCGCCGGCGCAGCCCCGATCACTTGAACTTCAGCCCGACCACGCGCACCAGCCCGTCGGGCATCTGCCGGTAGCCCTGGAGCTTGGTCGTGTGTGCGATCAGGAGCTTGCGGTGATAGATATAGATGATTGGCAAATCGTCGAGCACGATCTTGGCCAGTTTTTCGTAGATCGCCTTGCGCTCGTTGACGTCTGAGGTCAGCCTGCCATCTTCCATCAGCTTGTCGGCTTCCGGGTTCGAATACCCGCCGTCGTTCTGCGGAGCCTTGCTGCGCATGAAGATATAGGAGTTGCCGTCGGGATCGATGCGGCCGCTCCAGTTGATCTGGAAGACCTGGAATTCGCCGGCCTGGGCCTGCTTGAAGGTGGTCGCAAATTCGACGGCGCGGATCTTGATGTCGAAGCCCGCTTCCGCGGCCATTGACTGGATGACCTGGGCGACGGCTTCGTTCTCCGCGCCCTTGGGAATCATGTAGTCGACGGTCACCGGCGAGGTGACGCCCGCTTCCTTCAGAAGTGCCTTCGCCTTCGCAATGTCGCGGCCACGGACCGGAAACGCCTTCTGGTAATAGGGATGCGTGGGGCTGACCCATTGATTGCCTGGGGTGAACTCGCCGTTGAAGACCACTTGGTTGAGAGCTTCGCGATCGATCGACAGATCGAGCGCTTGGCGTACTTTCGCCGACTGGCCTAGCGGCCCCTTCGCTTTGTCGTTGCCGATATTGACGGTCAGGCCGTAATAGCCGAGCTCGGGCGCCGTCGACAGCACGAGCCGCGAATCTGCACGCACGTCCTTGATGTCGGTGGCCAGCACCCGCTCGATCAGATCGAGCCCGCCGGACTTCAAATTGGCCAGGCGCACCGTGGCGTCGACGATCGGCAGGAACACCACACGGTCGATGTGGATGCTGTCCTTGTTCCAGTAGTCGGCGAACTTCTCGAATACCATGCGGTCCTGCTGGACGCGCTCGACGAATTTGTACGGGCCGGCGCAGACCGGATGCAGGCCGAACTTGTCGCCGGCCTCTTTCGCTGCCTTGGGCGACACCATCATGCCGGAGCGGTCGGTGAGCTGGGCGATCAGCGGCGAGTAGGGGGTCTTGAGCACCAGCTTGATGGTCAGGGGATCGACGACCTCGACGTGATCGACGCTGGCAAGCTCGGACTTGCGGAACGAGGTCGGCAGCGTCATGTGACGTTCGATCGAGAATTTTGCGGCTTCCGCATCGAGCGGCTCGCCGTCGTGGAATTTGACGCCCGGCCGGAGCTTGATCGTCATCTCCTTGCCGTCGGCCGAGGTCTCGTGGGACAGCGCGAGCTGCGGCACGATGTTGAGCTTCTCGTCGATGTCGAACAGCTTGTCGCAGAAGGCGGAGAACACGATGCGGCCGACATAGGTGCGGCCGATACTGGGATCGAGGATATCAGGGTCCTCGGCGATGCCGATGCGAAGCGTTGTCTGGGCCTGGGCGGCGCCCGCGAGCGACGTCAGCAGGGCCGACGCCATGATTGCCAAACGCATGAAACTCATCGCTCTCAACCTCTGTTTTGCGGCTATGCCGGGTCTGTTCCCAATGAACTAACCCCGCTCGCGCGCGCTGCTTCCGGGCCGCCGCTGAAGGCGGCGACCAATTTTTCAAGGACCGGCGAGAAGCCGCCGTCGGACGGGACGATCGCCGCGGAGGAGGGCAGTTCCGACGTTCGGTGGCAGGCTGTTGCATGTCCGATGCCATCCGGCACCAGTTGCGGCATTTCACTGCGGCAGCGCTCGATCACATAGGGGCAACGGGTGTGGAAGCGGCATCCCGGCGGCGGATTGAGTGCGCTGGGGATCTCCCCTTGCAGCACAATCCGGCTGCGCTTTGCCCGCGGCTTAGGCACGGGGATCGCGGACAGGAGCGCGCGGCTATAGGGGTGGCGGGGCGCTGCGAACAGCGCGTCCGCCTCCGCGGTCTCGACGATCTGGCCGAGATTCATCACCGCGACGTGGTCGGCGATGTGTTTGACCACGGCCAGATCATGCGACACGAAAATATAGGCGAGGCCGAGCCGGTCCTGCAGCTCGCGCAGCAGGTTGAGAATTTGCGAACGGATAGAGACATCGAGAGCCGAGACCGGCTCGTCGCAGATGATCAGCTTCGGCTCGACCGCGAGCGCGCGGGCAATGGCGATGCGCTGGCGCTGGCCGCCGGAGAATTCGTGCGGATAGCGCCGCTCGAGCCGCGGCTCCAGGCCGACTAGCCGAAGCAGTTCGGCGACCCGCTCGCGCCGTCGCGCCGGCGGCACCAGATCGTGCAGCGCCAGCGGCTCGGTCAGAATCTGGCCGACCGTCATGCGCGGATTGAGCGAGGCGTAAGGGTCCTGGAAGATGATCTGCGCCTCGCGGCGGAACTTTCGGAGCGCACCGGCATCCAGCGAGAGCAGGTCGCGGCCATTGAAAAGCACCGTGCCCGCGTCCGGCTCGATCAGGCGCAGCACGAGGCGGCTGACGGTCGATTTGCCGCAACCGGATTCGCCGACCAGGGCCAACGTCTTGCCGGCTTCCACGGAGAATGAAACGCCATCGACTGCTTTGACATGCGCCAGCGCCCGGCCGAACAGCGAGCGCTCGGCGACGAAATGCTTGACCAGGCCTTCGACCTCGAGCAGCGCCATCACGACACCAATAGTTCGAGCGGCGCGCGGATGCAGCGCGAGAGGTGGCCAGGGCTGATTTCGACCAGCGGCGGCGGCGCCGTGGTGCAGGCCTCCAGCACGAACGGGCAGCGCGCGGCGAAGCGGCAGCCGGCGGGCGGCTGCGCCATGTTCGGCACCATGCCTTCGATCGTCGCAAGCTGCTCGGCGCGATGGTCGAGGCGCGGGATCGAGCCGAGCAGGCCGACCGTGTAAGGATGCTGCGGCGCGGAGAACAATTCATCCACCGGCGCGCGCTCGACGATCTCGCCGGCATACATCACCGCGACTTCGTCGCAGACCTCGGCGACCACGCCGAGATCGTGGGTGATCAGGATAATCGCGGCGCCGCTCGCCGCCTTCAGCTCACGCATCAGCTCCAGGATCTGCGCTTGCAGGGTGACGTCGAGCGCGGTGGTCGGCTCGTCCGCGATCAGAAGGCGGGGGTCGCAGGCCAGTGCCATCGCGATCATGACGCGCTGGCGCATGCCGCCGGAGAGCTTGTGCGGATATTCGTCAATCCGCCGCTCCGGCGAGGGGATGTGGACACGGCGCAGCAGCTCGATCGCGCGGTCCCGTGCGCTACGCCGCGAGCCGCCGCGATGGCGCAGGATGGTTTCGGTGATCTGGTCGCCGATGGTAAAGCTCGGATTGAGCGAGGTCATCGGCTCCTGGAAGATCATCGCGAGCCGGTTGCCGCGCAGGTCGCGCAGGGTCTGGTCCGGGGTCTTCAGCAAGTCAAAGCCGTCGAAGCGGATCGCGCCTGATATCTCTGCGCTTTGTTTCGGCAGAAGGCCCATAATCGCCAGTGACGTCACGCTCTTGCCGCAGCCGGATTCGCCGACAAGGCCGAGCGTCGCGCCATTGGCGACGCTGAGATCGACGCCATCGACGGCGTGGGTGATGCGGCCGTCGTCGCCATGGAAGCGGATGCGGAGATCCTTGATTTCGATGAGAGGGGCCGCGCTCATGGTTGTTTTGCACGCGCCGCGGCGATGCTGGTCTCGATGATGCTGCGATCGGTGTTGCCGGCCGGGTTCTGCCGCGTCGGCATGGACGAGCGGAAGTGCACCCAGAGCTCGTGGCTGACGCGTTCGAGTCGTTCCAGTTCGCCAAGCGGATCGGGATGGTCGTCGGTGCGAATGTCCAGTGCCGGCCATTCCTCCTCGCCGTGGATCAGGAGCGCCGCAGACTGCTTGCCGCGCTTGTCGCCGCCGGCAGCTTCGCCCGCACGCATCGCCGCGAGCAGGCGGCGCGGGAAGGGAAGGCTGTCATTGGCGATGTAGGTTTTTGCGGTCTCGTCGAGTACATCGGCGCCAGCCAGCATGTTGCCGGCAATCGAAAAACCGCTGCCAGCGATGTGTCCGCACCAGTCGATGCAGTCGTTCCCGGTATGCGCGGCGATCTCACCGCTTGCGTCCATGATGTGGATCTGGCGGCTTTCGCGGCCGTGGTCGGTCGCGAGCAGGGTGGCGAGCACGTCATGTGCATTCAGGCCCTCGCGCAAGAGATTGACACCGTCGATGCCGTAGTAGGGATTGACGAAGGCCTGCGTCGCGATGGCGCCGAGGCCGGCAGCGATATACGGGACGCGCGCGCCGACGGCGAAAAAACGGGTCGCAACCGCGATGCCGAACTGGCCGGTGGCGGGATCGCGCGCGATGATCGACCAGGTCATATTTTGCCCATCAGCGTCCTGCTGCGTAGCCCTGCATGCCGCGCGGATTGGCGGCGGCGCGGCGGCGTACTCCGACGCGCGAGGCTGCGGTGAGGCGGCCTTCGGACCAGTCGGGGCCGATCTCGACGATATGCCCGCGCTCGCGCAGATTCTCGATCGTCGCTTTCGGCACGCGGTTCTCGACCACGAGCACGCCGGGGCGTGCGGTGCGCGGCCAGAACGAGATGGGGAAGTGTTCGGAGTGCCAAGCCGGCGCGTCGATCGATTCTTGAAGATTGAGATTGCAATGGACGTGGCGCAGGAAGAATTGCGTGATCCATTGGTCCTGCTGGTCGCCGCCGGGCGAGCCCCAGGCGAGATACGGTTCGCCGTCGCGCAGCGCCATGGTCGGCGATAGCGTGGTACGCGGCCGCTTGCCCGGCGCGAGCGAGCTCGGTTGGTTCTCCTCCAAATCGAACATCTGTGCGCGGCTGCCGAGGCAGAAACCCAGCTCGGGAATGACAGGTGAGGATTGCAGCCAGCCTCCCGACGGCGTCGAGGACACCATGTTGCCGGCCTTGTCGATGATGTCGAAATGCACGGTGTCGCCGTGCACCTCGCCGAAGCGCCCCACGGTTGGTTCGCCGGCGCCGAGCGCGCCGACGGCCTCGCGTTGGCCTTCGGCGCGGCGCAGCTTGACCACGCCGCCAAGGCCCTCGACCGCGCCAGGCCGGAGATCGAGCGAAGCTCTCTCGGTAACCAACTTGCGGCGTTCGTCGTTGTAGGCGTCCGACAGCAGCGTCGCGATCGGGATCTCGCTGAACTTGGGATCGCCGTAGAATTTTTCGCGGTCGGAAAATGCGAGCTTTGCGCATTCGATCTGAAGATGGATGAATTCCGGCCCGGTCGGGTCGAGCCCGTCGAGCGCAAAGCCCTTGAGCAGTGCGAGCTGCTGCAGCGTCACCGGGCCCTGGCTCCAGACGCCGGCCTTGCAGACGGTGTAGTGGCCATAATCATAGGTGAGCGGGGCCTCGACCGTCGGCTGCCAGCGCGCCATGTCGTCCGCCGAGAGCACGCCGCGATGCGGCGAGCCGCTGACGTCCATCATCTCTTGCGTCCGGCAGAATTTGTCGATGGCCTCCGCAACGAAACCCTGCGACCAGGCCTTTCGCGCGCGCTCGATCTCGGCGTCGCGGCCACCACCGCCGCTCTCGGCCTCGGTAAGAATGCGGGTGTAGGTCGCAGCCAGCGTCTTGTTGGTGAAGAGCGTGCCGGGCCGCGGCACTTCGCCGTTCGGAAGATAGACCGCGGCCGAGGTCGGCCAGTGCTTGCGGAACAATTGCTCGACGGTCTGGATCGTGTTGCAGGCGCGCTCGACCAGCGGATAGCCGTCGCGGGCATAGGAGATCGCGGGCTCCAGCACATCGCGTACGCGCATCGTGCCGTAGTCGCGCAGCAGCATCATCCAGGATTCGAAGGTGCCGGGAACGCAGGCGGCGAGCAGGCCGGTGCCGGGCACCATGTCGAGGCCCTCGCTCTTGTAGTGCGCGATGGTGGCGCGCGCGGGCGCGGGCCCCTGGCCGCAGATCACTTCGGTGCGGCCACGCTTGACGTCGTGGACGATGATGGGCACGTCACCGCCGGGCCCATTCAGGTGCGGCTCGACCACCTGGAGGGTAAACGCGGTCGCGACGCCGGCATCGAAGGCATTGCCGCCCTTCTCCAGGATGGCCATGCCGATAGCGGTTGCGATCCAGTGCGTGGTAGCGACGACCCCGAACGTGCCCTCGATCTCCGGGCGCGTCGTGAAAGGATCGGGATTGACGTTGCTGGCCATGGGACTTCGCTACCTTATTTATCGCGCGCGCAATTGATCACAGGCGACGCCGTGCCGCCAATGCGCAGGCTGCATGGCACGCGCGCGTCACGCCGGGACCGGAGCGGTGTTGACCGCGTGACAGGCGACGCCGTCGATCAGCTCCGGGCCTTCCTTGCGGCAGAGATCGAACGCCAGCGGACAGCGTGGATTGAAGGCGCAGCCGGGCGGCGGATTGATCGGGTTCGGGATCTCGCCCTTCACCGGAATGCGCTGGCGGCCGCTCATGGCAAGATCGGGCACGGCCCCCAGCAGCATCTTGGTGTAGGGCATGCGCGGGCGGGCGAACAACTCTTTGCCCTCCGCGATCTCGACGATGCGGCCGAGATACATCACGCCGACCCGGCTCGCCATGTGGCGGACCACGGCGAGGTTGTGGCTGATGAACATATAGGTCAGGCCGAACTTGTCCTGGAGATCGCGCATCAAATTGAGGATCTGCGCCTGCACGGAGACGTCGAGCGCCGATGTCGGCTCGTCGCAGACGATGAATTCGGCGTCGGAGGCGAGCGCCCGCGCAATCGCGATGCGTTGGCGCTGGCCGCCGGAGAATTCGTGCGGAAACTTCAGCCGGTCGTCGGGGTGCAGGCCGACGAGGCTGAGCAGCTCGCCGACGCGAGCCTGGATGTCGCGTTCGCCCTGGATCAGGTCGAAAGCGCGGATAGGCTCGGAGATGATGGCATCGATCCGGAAGCGCGGGTTCAGACTCGCATACGGGTCCTGGAAGATCATCTGGATGCGGCGGCGCAGCTTTCGCCGCGCTTGGGCCTGCCGCGGATCCGTCATCGAGACACCGTCGATCAGCACGTTGCCGGAGCTCGGCGGCAACAGGCCGACCACCATCCGCGCCACCGTGGTCTTGCCCGAGCCGGACTCGCCGACCAGCGCAAAGGTCTCGCCCTTCCTGATGTCGAAGGTGACGCCGTCGACGGCCTTGAGGTATTCGAGATGCCCGCCCTCGAGCACGCGATTGAGCCAGGGCTTCGAGACGTCGAAGACGCGGCGCAGATTCGTGGCTTGGACGAAAGGAGCGCTCATGCCGCGCTCTCCGCCGGCACGGTGTCGTAGAGGTGGCAGGCGACCGATTGCGTGCCGCGCGGCAGCGGCTCCGGCCGCTCGACGCGGCAACGGTCGAAGGCGAATGCGCAGCGCGGATTGAACGAGCAGCCGCGCGGGATCGCCGATAGGCGCGGCATCGAGCCGGGGATCTGCACCAAGCGCTTGTCGTCGCCAGCGAGCGTCGGAATCGCGCCCATCAATCCCTTCGCATAGGGGTGCAGCGGATTCCTGACGACGTCCTGCACGGGACCGATCTCGGCGATACGGCCGGCATACATCACCGCCACGCGGTCGGATGTCTCGGCGATCACGCCCATGTCATGGGTCACCAGCATCACGGCGGTGCCGTGATCACGGCCCAGGCGTTTGATCAACGAGATGATCTGCGCCTGCACGGAGACGTCGAGCGCGGTGGTCGGCTCGTCCGCGATGATCAGCTCGGGCTCGGCGCAGATCGCGAGCGCAATCACCACGCGCTGGCGCATGCCGCCGGAGAATTCGTGGGGATAGCCGTCGATGCGCTTTTCCGGCGCGGGGATTCCGACTTCGGCGAGCAAATCGATGGCGCGGCGACGGGCCGCCGTCTCGGACAGGTTCAGGTGGGTCTTGATGGTCTCGATGATCTGGTCGCCGACGCGGTAGAGCGGATTGAGCGAGGTGAGGGGATCCTGGAAGATCATGCCGATGCGTTTGCCGCGGATGCGGCGCGTCTGCTCCGGCGGCAGATTGTCGATGCGCAGGCCTGCAAGGCGAATCTCGCCGCCGGCGATGCGGCCTGGCGGATCGATCAGGCCGATCACAGCAAGCCCGGTGACGGATTTGCCGGCGCCGGATTCGCCGACCACACCCAGCACCTCACCCTTGGCGATGTCGAAGGAGACGCCGTCGATCGCGCGGAGCGTGCCGCGGCGGGAGGCGAACTCGACCTGGAGATTGCGCACGGAAAGAACGGGTTCGGTCATCAGCGGCGCATACTCATCGGAGCTTCGGGTTGAGCGCGTCGCGCAGCCAGTCGCCGAGCAGGTTGATCGACAGGATCAGCGCGGCGAGCGCAAGCCCGGGGAAGGCGACGATCCACCATTCGCCTGCGAACAGATAGTTGTTGCCGATGCGGATCAGCGTACCGAGCGACGGCATGGTGTCGGGCAGGCCGACGCCGAGGAAGGACAGGGTCGCCTCGGTGATGATGGCAAGCGCGAGGTTGATGGTGGCGATGACCAGGATCGGGCCCATCGTGTTCGGCAGCACGTGGCGGAACATGATCATTGGTGCGGGCAGGCCGATCAGCTGCGCTGCGGCCACGTAGTCCTTGTTCTTCTCGACCATCACGGAACTGCGCACCGTGCGGGCATATCCGACCCAGAAACTCAGGCCGATCGAGATCACCAGCACCACCAGCATGCTGGTGGCATCCAGTCGGTTGCCGAGGATCGACTTCGCGATGCCGTTGACCAGCAGCGCGATCAGGATGGCGGGGAAGGTGAGCTGCACGTCGGCTATCCGCATGATCACGCCGTCGACCACGCCACCGAAATAGCCGGCGATCAGGCCGAGCGCGATTCCGAGCGCCCCGGCGAAGATGACGCCGGCCACGCCGACGGCAAGCGAGATGCGCATGCCATAGAGGATGGCGGAGAACACGTCGCGGCCCTGCTCATCGGTGCCGAGCAGGAACGGGCTCTGGCCGTCGGCGGTCCATAGCGGCGAGATCCGCGAGTTCATCAGTTGGAGCTGCGCCGGATCGAACGGGTTCTGGACCGCAAGCCATGTGGCAAAGATCGCAAGCAGGAAGAACAAGACCGTGATGGCAGCCGCAACCATGGTGAGCTTGGAGCGGCGGAAGGAATAGAAGACGTCGCTGTCGAGCGCGCGGCTAAGCCAGCCGCGCGCGGCGTGCGTCGGCTGCGTGCTCGGCTTGTCGGAACTGGAGGCAACTGCGTCAGACATGAAGGCTGCCTTATGCGGCGCGGCCGATGGTCGAGCGCAGACGCGGATCGACCACGGTGTAGAGGATATCGACCACCAGATTGATGGTGACGAAAATCAGAGAAACCATCAGCAAGTAGGCGGCCATAATCGGGATATCGACGTTTTGCACGGCCTGCACGAACAGAAGTCCCATGCCCGGCCATTGGAATACGGTTTCGGTGATGATCGAAAATGCAATAACCGAGCCAAATTGCAGTCCGGCCACCGTGATCACGGGAATGAGCGTGTTCTTCAGCGCATGGCCGAAATGGATGGCACGGGTGGTCAGCCCGCGAGCCCGGGCGAAGCGAATATAGTCGGTCCGCAGCACTTCCAGCATCTCCGCGCGCACCAGCCGCATGATCAGGGTCATCTGGAACAGGCCGAGCGTGATCGATGGCATGATCAGCGCCTTCAGACCCGACAGCGTGAGCAGCCCCGTCGTCCACCAGCCGAGCTTGACCACCTCGCCGCGGCCGAACGAGGGCAACCAGCCCAACGTTACCGCGAACAGATAGATCAGGAGAATGCCGATCAGGAAAGTCGGCAACGAGATGCCGATCAGCGAAACCGCCTGGAATAATTTGGCAAGCACCGTGTCGCGCTTCAGCGCCGAATAGACGCCCATCAGGATGCCGAACACCATTGCGAATACGGTCGCGCATATCGCAAGTTCCAACGTCGCGGGCATACGCTCCACCAACAGCGTCGAGACCGGCTGGCGGAATTGATATGAGACGCCGAATTTGAACTGCGCGGCATTGCCGAAATATCGCACGAACTGCACCGGCACGGGATCATCGAGACCGAGCGACTTGCGCACGGCTTCGCGTTCGGCCGCCGACGTGTCGATCGAGACGATCTGGTTGACGGGGTCGCCGGCGAAGCGGAACATCGAGAACGCGATGATGCCGACGGCGAACATGACGCCGATGGCCTGGAGGGCGCGGCGAAGAGTGAAAGCGAGCATGTCTTCCACTATCCTCAGGTATGCGTTTGGTTGACGTCTTTGTCAGCCGGAAAAGGAAAAGTCCCGGAAGCCTGGCGCTGCCGGGACCTCGTGTTCACTGACGCTATTCCTTCTTGGTCGCCCAGTGGAACATGACCAGATTGTCGGCGCGCTGCGGCAGGTTGACCTTCTTCGAGACACCCCAGGCCAGCGCCTGCTGGTGCAACGGGACGTATGACCAGTCCTTGTTGCCGATTTCGTAGGCCTGCTTGATCAGCTGGTTGCGCTTGGCGGTGTCGGTCTCGACCAGCACCTTGTCGGTAATTGCGTCGAACTCCTTGTTGCAATAGCCGCCGAGATTGGCCTCTCCCCGCGAGGATTTCGCATCGTCGCGGCAGCCCATGATGTCATAAAGCACGTTGTGGGAGTCCATCGTGCTCGGCGTCCAGCCCAGCATGTAGAACGAGGTCTGATAGCCGCCTTGCTTCAACACCTTGGCGAAGTATTGCGCCTTCGGCTGCGCCAGCAAATTGATCTTGACGCCGATGCGGGCGAGCATGCCCACGACGGCCTGACAGATCGCGGCGTCGTTGACGTAACGATCGTTCGGGCAATCCATGGTGACCTCGAAGCCATCGGGGTACCCGGCCTCGGTCAGGAGCTTCTTGGCGCCGTCAGGATCGAATTTCGGCCGGGTGAACTCCTTGGACAGCGCGAACAGTTCCGGAGCGATCATCAGCGCCGACGGCGTCGACAGCCCGCGCATCACGCGCGTCTTGATCAGTTCGATGTCGATCGCCTTGTAGAAGGCCTCGCGGACCTTGGCGTCCTTGAACGGGTTCTTGCCCTTGATGTTGGAGTAGAGCAGCTCGTCACGCGTCTGGTCGAAGCCGATGAAGATGGTGCGCAGCTCGGGTCCCTTCAGCACCTGGGCGTTCGGGCTTGAATCGACGCGGGAGATGTCCTGGATCGGCACCGGCTCGATAACGTCGACTTCACCCGAGAGCAGCGCGGCAACCCGGGTGGCATCGGACGAGATCGGGGTGAAGATGATCTCCTTGAGGTTACCTTCAACCTTGCCCCAATAGTTGGGGTTGGCCTTGAAGACCGTCTTCACGCCGGGCTGGTGGCTTTCGATGATGAAGGGGCCGGTGCCGTTCTCGTGGAGCGAGGCGTAGCTCGGCGTGGTCGCCGCCACCGGCGTCGGGTCGACGACGTTGTTCTCCTCGGCCCATTTCTTGTCCATGATGTACCAGACATCCCACGACGAATGCAGGATGGGATTGGGCGAGGGCAGGACGAAATCGACGGTGTAATCGTCGACCTTGACCACCTTGATGTCGGGCGCAAGGCGGGTCTGCATGTTGGACCCCTTCTTGCGGACGCGATCTGCGGAGAACAGCACGTCGTCGGCGGTGAAGGGGTCGCCGTTGTGGAACTTCACGCCCTTGCGCAAGTGGAAGCGCCAGCGGGTCGGTTCGGGAGTTTCCCAGCTCTCCGCCAGCGCCGGGATGATCTTGAGGTCCTTGTCGCGCGCGGTGAGGCCTTGATAGACGTGGCCGAGATGGGCGTGAGTGGTGCTCTCGTTAAGGGTATAGGGATCGAGCGACTTCAGGTCACCCTGGTTGGCATAGCGCAGCGTCTGGCTCGACGCCGGCGAAACCGTAATCGCAACCATACCGGCGAGCGCCGCCGCAAACAGACATCGACCGACTGACATTCTTGACCCTCTCCACTCTGCCGCGCCGCGATTTTTGATTATTCGGCGGGCGACCTAATCCATGTTGCCCAGAGTTCTCGACCCGTGCAAGCGCCATTCCAGCAAGGAACGCGCCAAGTTGCGCCGCTGTGCAGCAATGCTCACCGGCAATCCGGGCGACAAGCCGGGTGCATGGAGGCTCGCGGCATTCGACTTTTGATTGACTATATCCGCCGATTGCCGAGCCCGGTGCCCGGCCGCCCGCCTCAGGTCGCTTGCGTCGCATGCCATGTCGAGACGATACTATGTCAGGCCGCTCGAATCTCATCTGGAGGGGACATGAAAGTTAACATCGAAATCGACTGCACCCCCCTTGAGGCCCGCCAGTTCTTCGGATTGCCGGATGTCTCGCCGATGCAGATTGCCGTCATGGAAAAGCTGCAGCAGCAGGTCTTGAGCAATATCGACAAGGTCTCGCCGGAATCTCTGATCCAGAGCTGGTTCACCTTCGATCCCAAGATCGCCGAGCGGTTTCAGGACATGTTCGTCACCATGGCCGGCCTCGGCGGGACCCGCAGCAGCGACAAGAAGAAGTAATGTCGTCCGGGCCGGACGGGCCGCAGGCTTCGGGCCGGCTGCGTCCGCCGAGCCTTGGTTTGCTGCTGGCCGAAGCCCGTGGGCTCTTCGAATTCAATGCCAGCCTGTTGCTGTCGCCGGTCCTGATGCGCGCGCCCAAGGGCGATGGCCATCCGGTGCTGGCGCTGCCGGGCTTTCTCGCCAGCGACCTCTCGATGGCGCCGATGCGGCGCTACTTCAGCGAGCTCGGCTATGAGGCACATGCCTTGCGGATGGGCCGCAATTTCGGCGGACTGGGACGAATGCGGGATTCGCTGCGGGCCCGTCTCGCCGAAATCCATGCAGCGAGCGGACGCAAGATCAGCCTTGTCGGTTGGAGCCTCGGCGGCGTCTATGCGCGCCACCTCGCGCTCCAGGCGCCGGAGATGGTCCGCAATGTCATCACGCTCGGCAGCCCCTTTGCCAACGACGTGCGCGCGACCAATGCCACGCGGCTCTACGAGATGATGTCCGGCGAGCGGGTGGAGGATTTTGCCGAGCTGCGCACGGCGATCGCCGGCGATCTGCCGGTGCCGGCGACGTCGATCTATTCGCGCGCCGACGGCGTCGTGAACTGGCGGACCTGCCTGCTGCGTCCTTCCGACCGTGCCGAGAACATCGAGGTGCACCTGGCGAGCCATATCGGGCTCGGCGTGAACCCCGCGGCGCTGTGGGCGGTGGCCGACCGGCTGGCGCAACCGGAGGGGGAGTTCTGGCCATTTGACCGGGCAGGGCCGTTTGCCATTGCATATGCCCCGCCGGAACAGGCAGTATCGGCCTGACGAGAAGCGCCGGCAAAGGCGCCCGTCAAATATGAGCGGAGGGAACCATGGCTGACGGTAAGAAGCTGTCGTCGCTGGACGCGTCATTTCTTTATCTGGAAACGCCTGAGATGCCGATGCATGTCGGGAGCATGGCGATCTTCCGCCTGCCCGACGGCTACAAGGGCGACTTCTTCGAAGACTTCAAGGCGATGATCGTCTCGCGCCTGCACATCGCGCCGATCCTCAAGGCGCGGCTGGAGAAGGCGCCGCTCGATATCGATCATCCGTCCTGGGTCGAGGACGACCAGTTCGATATCGACCGCCACATCTTCCGCGCCAGTCTGCCGCAGCCGCGCGACCGCGCCACGCTCGAGCGCATCGTCGGCTGGATGCACGCCAAGCTCTTGAACCGTGCCCGCCCGCTCTGGGAGTTCTACGTGTTCGAGGGCATGAAGGACAACGAGGTCGGGCTCTATTCAAAGATGCACCATGCCGCGATCGACGGCGGCGCCGGCGCGGCGCTGACCAACATGATCTACGACATCTCGCCGATCCCGCGGCAGGTCGACCCGCCGACAGCGGGAGCCAAGCCCGGGCAGGAGCCGCGCGATATCGCCGCGAACCTGCTCGATTCCTATCAGCAGCTGTTCACCCAGCCGCTCGATGCCTCGGCGGCCGCGAAGAACCTGCAACTGCCGCGCACCGGCAAGAGCGACATCGGCTCGATCCTGTTCGACAACGCGATGTACCAGATCGAGAGCGCGGTGCGCTTTGCCGGCAACATCCCGACCATGGTCAAGAGTGTCTCCGACGTGCTCGGCAAGATCTCGGATCCGAAGTCGCGCGAGAGCCTCGCCAGCATGGTGTCGCCGCCGACCATGCTGAACAAGACGATTTCCTCGGAACGCAGCTTTGCCGGGGTTTCGATCTCGCTGTCGCGTTCCAAGGCGCTCGCCAAACTGGCCGGCGGCAAGCTGAACGACGTGGTGCTGGCGCTCGCCTCCGGCGTGGTCCGGCGCTACCTCCAGCAATTCGGCGCGCTTCCGGCAAAATCGCTGACCGCGGCCGTGCCGATCTCGCTGCGCGAGGAGGGCAACACCGAGGCCAACAACCAGGTGTTCGGCATGATCTGCTCGATCGCGACCAACATCGACGATCCCAAGGCGCGGCTCGAAGCCATCATCGCGCAGTCGACCAAGTCCAAGGAGATGTCGCATCCGCTGCGGGCTCTGATGCCGCAGATTTCCAACATCTCGATGCTCGGTGCGCCGATGATGGTCCAGGTTCTGGCGCTGCTCTACAGCCGCTCGAACCTGTCGGATGTGCTGCCGCCGGCCGCCAACATCACGGTGTCCAACGTGCCGGGGCCGCGGCAGACGCTCTATGCCGCCGGCGCGGAGCTGCTGCACATCTTCCCGGTGTCGATCTCGACGCACGGGCAGGCGCTCAATATCACCGTGCAGAGCTATCGCGACCAGCTCGATTTCGGCTTCATCGTCGGCGCCAACATCATTCCGCACGTGCAGGTGATGTGCGACATGCTGCCGGAGGAGTTTGCCGCGCTGGAGGCTGCCTACGCGCCCCCTGCGGCCGATATCAAGGGCGCTGCGGAATAGGAATGCTGAGATGATTGAAATGCCACCGCTCAAGTTCGTGCAGACGAACGGAATTCGCATGGGCTACTACGAGGCAGGCCCGGTTACTGACAAGCCGCCGATGATCCTGTGCCACGGCTGGCCCGAACTCGCCTTCTCCTGGCGCTACCAGATCAAGGCGCTGAGCGAGGCCGGGATCCGTGTGATCGCGCCGGACCAGCGCGGCTACGGAGCGACCGATCGGCCCGAGCCGGTCGAGGCCTACGACATCGAACATCTGACTGGCGACCTCGTCGGGCTGCTCGATCATCTCCAAATCGACAAGGCGGTCTTCGTCGGCCACGACTGGGGCGGCTTCGTCGTCTGGCAGATGCCGCTCCGGCACATCGATCGCGTCGCGGGCGTGGTCGGCATCAACACGCCGCACACCAACCGGGCCTGGGCCGATCCGATCGAGCTGCTGCGCGCCCGCTTCGGCGACAAGATGTACATCGTGCAGTTCCAGGACCCTGCGCGTGAACCCGACAGGATCTTCGGCAGCCGCGTCGAGCAGACCTTCGATGCGTTCATGCGCAAGCCGGCGCCGCGTCCCCCCGACGCACCGGCAGAGGAGGTGGTTGCCGGTGTCGGCGCTTCGCCGCGGGTCAATCTGGCGTTTCCGCAGATGATCGCCGGCTACGACGCCAAGCACGATCCGCGTGCGCCGATCCTGTCGCCGGAAGAGAAAAAGGTGTTCGTCGACAATTTCACCCGGACCGGCTTCACCGGCGGCATCAACTGGTACCGCAACATGTCGCGCAACTGGATGCGCGCCGAAGGGCTCGATCATACTGTGCGCGTGCCGTCGCTGATGATCATGGCCGAGAATGACGCGGTGCTGCCGCCGTCTTCCGCCGATGGCATGGACAAGTTGATTCCCGATCTCGAAAAATATCTGGTCCACGACAGCGGCCATTGGACGCAGCAGGAGAAGCCGGAGGAGGTCAGTGCCAAGCTGATCGAATGGCGTAGAAGGCGGTTCGGCTAACGTTGACGGCCAAGGCAGGGAAGCACGCTTAATGTCATCCAAGAACCGTCTGGATCCGATTCCGCAACCGCCGACCAAGCCGGTGGTCGGCAACATGCTGTCGCTGGACTCGGCTGCACCGGTGCAGCACCTGACTCGGCTCGCCAAGGAGCTCGGTCCGATCTTCTGGCTCGACATGATGGGCTCGCCGATCGTCGTCGTCTCCGGCCACGATCTCGTCGACGAGCTCTCCGACGAAAAGCGCTTCGACAAGGCGGTACGCGGGGCGCTGCGGCGCGTGCGCGCAGTCGGAGGCGACGGCCTTTTCACGGCCGACACCAGGGAGCCGAACTGGAGCAAGGCGCACAACATCCTGATCCAGCCCTTCGGCAACCGCGCCATGCAGTCCTACCATCCGAGCATGGTCGACATCGCCGAGCAGCTTGTGAACAAATGGGAGCGGCTCAACGCCGACGACGAGATCGACGTCGTCCACGACATGACCGCGCTGACGCTGGACACGATCGGCCTGTGCGGCTTCGAGTACCGCTTCAATTCGTTCTACCGGCGCGACTACCATCCCTTCGTCGAGTCGCTGGTGCGCTCGCTCGAAACCATCATGATGACCCGCGGCCTGCCGTTCGAGCAGCTCTGGATGCAGAAGCGGCGCAAGACGCTTGCCGAAGACGTCGCCTTCATGAACAAGATGGTCGACGAAATCATCGCCGAGCGCCGCAAGAGTGCGGAGGGGATCGACGACAAGAAGGACATGCTGGCTGCGATGATGACCGGCGTCGATCGCTCGACCGGCGAGCAGCTCGACGACGTCAACATCCGCTACCAGATCAACACGTTCCTGATCGCGGGGCACGAGACCACCAGCGGCCTGTTGTCGTGCACGATCTATGCGCTGCTCAAGCATCCGGACATCCTCAAGAAGGCCTATGACGAGGTCGATCGCGTCCTCGGTCCCAATGTCGACGTGCGTCCGACCTATCAACAGGTCACGCAGCTCACCTACATCACGCAGATATTGAAAGAGTCGCTGCGGCTGTGGCCGCCGGCGCCAGCCTATGGCATCTCGCCGCTCAACGACGAGACCATCGGCGGCAAGTACAAGCTCAGGAAAGGCACGTTCACTACCATCCTGGTGACCGCGCTGCATCGCGATCCCTCGGTCTGGGGGCCGAATCCGGACGCATTCGATCCCGAGAATTTCAGCCGCGAGGCCGAGGCCAAGCGGCCGATCAATGCCTGGAAGCCGTTCGGCAACGGCCAGCGCGCCTGCATCGGCCGGGGCTTTGCCATGCACGAGGCCGCGCTCGCGCTCGGTATGATCCTCCAGCGCTTCAAGCTGATCGACCACCAGCGCTACCAGATGCATATGAAGGAAACGCTGACGATGAAGCCGGAAGGCTTCAAGATCAAGGTGCGCCCGCGTGCCGATCGCGAACGCGGTGCCTATGGCGGTCCCACGGCGGTGACGGCTTCGGGGCCGAAAGTGCCGCGTCAGCCGACGACGCGGCCCGGCCACAACACGCCGATGCTCGTGCTCTATGGCTCCAATCTCGGCACCGCCGAGGAGCTTGCCACCCGCATGGCCGACCTCGCGGAGATCAACGGCTTTGCCGTGCATCTCGGGCCGCTCGACGACTATGTCGGCAAGCTGCCGCAGGAGGGCGGCGTGCTGATCATCTGCGCCTCCTACAACGGCGCGCCGCCGGACAATGCGACACAGTTCGTCAAATGGCTCGACGACGATCTGCCGAAGGATGCCTTCGCCAATGTCCGCTACGCCGTGTTCGGCTGTGGCAACAGCGACTGGGCGGCGACCTATCAATCGGTGCCGCGCTTCATCGACGAGCAATTGTCGGCGCATGGCGCCCGCGCAGTCTATCCGCGCGGCGAAGGCGATGCGCGCAGCGATCTCGACGGCCAGTTCCAGAAATGGTTCCCGGCGGCAGCCCAGGTTGCGACCAGGGAATTCGGCATCGACTGGAATTTTACGCGCATCGCCGAGGACGATCCGCTCTACGCGATCGAGCCTGTCGCGGTGACCGCCGTCAACACCATCGTCGCCCAGGGCGGCGCGGTCGCGATGAAGGTGCTGGACAATGACGAGCTTCAGAACAAGGCCGGCTCCAATCCGTCAGAGCGTTCGACGCGTCACATCGAGGTGGAGCTTCCGTCCAACATTGCGTACCGCGTCGGGGATCATCTGAGTGTGGTCCCGCGGAACGACCCGACGCTGGTGGATTCGGTCGCCCGTCGCTTCGGCTTTCTGCCGGCCGACCAGATCAGGCTCCAGGTCGCCGAGGGCCGCCGCGCGCAATTGCCGGTCGGCGAGGCGGTGTCGGTCGGCCGCCTGCTCAGCGAGTTCGTCGAGCTGCAGCAGGTAGCGACCCGCAAGCAGATCCAGATCATGGCCGAGCACACCCGCTGCCCGGTCACCAAGCCGAAGCTGCTGGCCTTCGTTGGCGAGGAGCCCGAGCCGCTCGAGCGCTACCGCACCGAAATTCTGGCCAGGCGCAAATCGGTGTTCGACCTGCTGCTCGAACATCCGGCCTGCGAATTGCCGTTCCATGTCTATCTGGAAATGCTCTCGCTGCTGGCACCGCGTTATTACTCGATCTCGTCCTCGCCGTCGGTGGATCCGGCGCGATGCAGCGTTACGGTCGGCGTGGTCGAGGGACCGGCCGCCTCCGGGCGTGGCACCTACAAGGGCATCTGCTCGAACTATCTCGCCAACCGGCGTGCGGGCGATGTGATCTACGCCACCGTGCGCGAGACCAAGGCCGGCTTCCGCCTCCCCGATGATTCATCGGTGCCGATCATCATGATCGGGCCCGGGACAGGGCTTGCACCGTTCCGCGGCTTCCTCCAGGAGCGCGCCGCGCGCAAGGCCAAAGGGGCCGCGCTCGGTCCGGCCATGCTGTTCTTTGGCTGCCGCCATCCCGACCAGGATTTTCTCTATGCGGACGAGCTGAAGGCGCTCGCCGCAGGCGGCATCACCGAGCTCTTCACGGCATTCTCTCGGGCGGATGGACCGAAGACCTATGTTCAGCACGTGCTCGCCGCGCAAAAGGACAAGGTCTGGCCGCTGATCGAGCAGGGCGCGATCGTCTACGTCTGCGGCGATGGCAGCAGGATGGAGCCCGACGTGAAGGCGGCGCTCGTCGCGATGCACCGCGAGAAGAGCGGCAGCGATGCCGTCACAGCTGCGCGCTGCATCGAGGAGATGGGCGCGAAGAACCGCTATGTGCTGGACGTCTGGGCGGGCGGGTGACGTCCGGCCGGATCATGCTAAACCTCTGGCATGATTCCCTGGGAAAAGATCGACACCGCCAAAATCCCCGGCTCCGACGAAGAGCTCCGCCTGATGCGGCGGGGCAAGGAGTTCTCCATCAAGCTCGGCACCAACGAGCTGATGAACAGCCGCCTGTCGGGTTCTGAGGCTGCACTTGCCACGCTCGCGGCGAAGCAGATTGAGAACGTCGCAAAGCCTGTCGTCCTCATCGGCGGGCTCGGCATGGGCTTTACGCTGCGCGCGGCGCTCACCGTGCTCGAGAGCAAGGCGAAGATCGTGGTCTCCGAGCTGGTGCCGGCCGTGGTCGCCTGGGCGCGAGGTCCGATGGCGGAGGTCTTCGGCAACAGTCTTGATGATGCAAGGGTGAAGATCCGGGAAAGCGACGTCGGCGAAATCATCCGGGCGCAGCGATCGGCCTTCGACGCCATTCTGCTCGACGTCGACAACGGGCCGGAGGGGCTGACGCGGAAGGGCAATGACGCGCTCTATAGTGCAAGCGGGTTGAAAGCGGCGAAGATGGCGCTGCGGCCGGGTGGCGTGCTCGCGGTCTGGTCATCGGGACCCAACCCGGCATTCACCAAGCGCCTTGGCAACGCCGGTTTCGACGTCAACGAAGTCAATATCCGCGCTACCGGAAGAGGCGGTGGCGCCCGCCATGTGATCTGGATGGCGAAGAAAAAGTAGGGTGGTCAAAGCGGCTTGTCCGCCGGAGCTCAACGAGCGAAGATGGAAGCGTGCCCATCATTCCCGTCGTCGATGCGGATGGATGGTGGGCACGGCGCGAAGAGCGCGCCTTTGCCCACCCTACGCAGCTACGTCTTTGAGCTAGAACATTGTGTTGTTGTTCGCCGGATTTTCCGGGATCGGCTGCACGACGTCCCAGTGCTCGACGATCTTGCCGTTTTCCAGCTTGAAGATGTCGACGATGGCGTTGCCCCTAGTGCCGGGCTCGCGAACCGCGTGAACGTGCAGGATCACATAGTCGCCGTCCACGAACGAGCGCTTGATCTCGCTGTGGGAGTTCGGAAATTTTTCGCGTAGGAAGCCGATGAACTTGCGAAAGCCGTCGGGTCCGTCCGCGGCGTTGGGATTGTGCTGGACGTAGCGGTCGCCGACATAGGCGAGGGCCGCATCGACGTCCTTCTGATTGAGCCCCTTCTCGTAGAAGGCAAGCACTGCGGTGCGGTTGGCTTCTTCCTGGGCGCTGGCGGCGATTGCGGCGCCATTGCCGAGGGACAGCATGAGGATGAAAGCCGCAATCATTGCGACAGGCCGGACGATGAGATTCATGTGAGCTCCGAGAGGCTGCAGCCTCTGCCTTGCGATTGCGGTAGGCCTGTATAGCTTTCGTGCCGGCCTGCGTTAAGACAGTAACCGGAAGCTCACATGGTCACCGTGAGGAGACTGTTCGCGCCGGTCTACGCCGCCTGCGCCGCCGCGCCATGCGCGTGCTGGTCGATGGCGCGGATGATCGCCGGCCAGAACCGCATCGGCAGTGCGTGGCCCATGCCGTCGATCATCAGCAGCTTTGCGCCCGGAATTGATTCTGCCGTGTCCTTGCCGCCTTCAGGCCGCACCAGTGGATCGACGGTGCCGTGTATCACCAGCGTCGGCGTCGTCACGCCACGCAGCCGCTCTTTCCTGCTGCCGGAGGCGAGCACGGCGCGGAGCTGCCGGCCGACGCCGGCCGGATTGAGCCCGCGCGCGAACACGCGCTCAGCACGATCAGGATCGAGCGCTTCCTCTTCCGGAAAGGACCCGGCACGCAACACCTTCCAGGTCTGGCCGTAGCGGACGATGAACTCCTGCTTGCTGCGCGGCGGCGGCGCCATCAGCATCGCGGCGGCCTCGCGGGTCGGCGGCGGCACGCGCGGATTGCCGGTCGTCGACATGATCGAGGTCAGCGAGCGTACGCGCTCGGGAAACGACAGCGTCACCTCCTGCGCGATCATGCCGCCCATGGATGCCCCGACCAGATGCGCCGACTTGATGCCGAGCGCATCCATCAGGCCGACCGTGTCCTTGGCCATATCGATCAGCTTGTAGGTCGCAGCGACGGGAATCCTGAGGAAACGCAGCTTCAACAGCTCGAGCGGCGTGAGGCGCTTGCCGCCGGCCAGATGGCTCGACTTGCCGATGTCGCGATTGTCGAACCGGATCACGCGAAAGCCGCGCGCGGCGAGCTGTTCGCAAAAGCCGTCGTCCCAATGGATCATCTGGGCGCCCAATCCCATGATCAGCAGCAGCGGCTCGGCATTGTCGTTCCCGAAGATCTCGTAGCAGATGTCGATGCCGTTGGCGCGGACGGTCTGGGGCGGCTGATGAGCGGTCACGGGCGCGTTCCCTTGGCTTCTGGTCCGTCGTGTATCGCATGGTTTCACGCCGCAAAGAAGCCGTGTGCGCCGCACCGGGCGACCTGCCGGTTGACCGTTTCCGCGCAACGGTGTGGTATGGCGAAAAAGAAGGGCGTCGAAGCTCGCGATATCAGGGAGGACGCCGATGACCGACAAGATCAACGACCCCGTCGCCATGTGGCAGAAGATGATGGGCGAGATGGAGAAGGGGTTCAACTCCTTCGCCAACCAGGCCATGTCCTCGCCCGAGTTTTCGCAGGCAATGAACCGCGCGGGCGGAGTTGCTGCAGGTGCTCAGAAACAGCTCGGTGAGCTCATGGAGAAATATCTGGTCTCCATGAATCTGCCGAGCCGGGAGCAGGTGACGAGTCTCGCGGAGCGGCTACAGACCATCGAAGGACAGATCGGTGAGATCAAGTCGATGCTGAGCCAGCTGGCGGCAAGTTCCGGCATCTCACAAGGCTTCGACGGGGCGCCAAGGCCGCCGCGGACGAAGCGTCCACCCTCCGAAAACGGAGGACAAACATGAACGCGCCAACGGGACTCGATGTCGCATCCATCCCGGAGCGCATCCAGTCCGAGGTGCAGCGCGCCATCCAGCGCAGCATCAAGGGCGTCGAATATTTCTCGACCTCCGGGCCCACCCTCGGCTCGACGCCGAAGGACGTGCTGCATTCGCGCGGCACCATGAGCCTCTATCACTACCGGCCGACGTCGGACGAGATCTACCGCGTGCCGGTGCTGATCGTGATGGCCACCACCAACCGCGGCTACATCCTCGATCTCGTGCCCGGCCAGAGTTTCATCGAGTTTCTGCTCAAGCGCGGCTACGACGTCTACATGCTCGACTGGAGTGCGCCGCGCCCGGAGGAGAAGAGCCTGCGGATGGAGGACTATGTCCTCGACTTCATTCCGGACTGCGTCCGCCGCGTGCAAGCTGATTCCGGCGAGCACGACGTCTCCGTCATCGGATATTGCTTCGGCGGCGTGCTGTCACTGCTCTACGGCTCGATCCACAAGGATGGGCCGATGAAGAATTTGATCTGCTTCACCACGCCGATCGACTTCCGGGAGATGAAGCTGTTCTCGAATTTCTCCGACCGCCGCTATTTCGACGTCGACCATCTCGTCGATAGCGTCGGCAACGTGCCACCGGAGATGATCCTGTCCTCTTTCGAGATGCTGCGCCCGGCTTCGCGCACGGTGAGCCAGATACAGCTCTGGGAGAACATCTGGAACGACGAGTTCGTCAAATCCTACCGGATGTTCGACCGCTGGGCGACCGACACGCTGCCGCTCGCGGGCGAATATTTTCGCACCATCACCAAGGACCTGATGTGGGACAACAAGCTCTACAACGACACCATGTCGGTCGGCGGTCGCGCGGCGAAACTGGAAGATATCAAGGTGCCGTTCCTGCATGCCGTTGCCGAGCACGATCATATCGTGCCCTATGACGCCGCAAAGCACCTGATCGCCAAGATCGGGTCCGAGGACAAGGAAGAGGTGATGCTGAAGGGCGGTCACGTCTCGCTCGTCGCCGGCGCCAACGCGGTGAAGCGGCTGTGGCCGAAACTGGACTCCTGGCTGGGGAAGAGATCGACATGAGCGAGCAGCGTTCCTATCCGCGTCACATCAAGACGGACGCCGGCGATATCGAGATCCGCGTGATGTCGCCCGCGGACGAGGCCGCGGTGCTCGCCTTCGGCAAGGGCCTGCCGACCCACGATCTGTTGTTCCTGCCGCGCAACATCAGCGAGCCGAAAGTGCTGTCGGCCTGGGTCAAGGAGATCGAGCGCGGCGCGATCACGAGCCTCCTCGCAGTGAAAGATGGCAACGTCGTCGGCTGCGGCACGCTGGTGCGCGATCCGCACTCCTGGTCGCCGCATGTCGGCGAGATCCGCATGGTGGTCTCGCTCGACGTGCGCGGGAAGGGGGTGGGACGCGCGCTGTCGCAGGAGACTTTTGCGCTCGCGCTTGGCGCTGGCCTGGAAAAGCTCTCGGTCCAGATGACGGTGGACCAGCAGGCGGCGATCACCCTGTTCGAGAGCCTCGGCTTCAAGGCCGAGGCTTTGCTGCGCGACCATGTTCGGGACGTTGATGGCAAGACCCACGACATCGTGGTGCTCGGGCACAACATCGCGCAGGTGCAGGCCCAGATGGAGGCTTATGGACTTCCGGGCGCCGTCCAGCACTAGGTTCCCGGCGGCTCCGACTGGCTACGGAGGCACCAAATTGCCGCTCATTAAGGCTGTTCACGAATTCGTGATATCGCACTGCAGCATTGATATTGCGTCGCACAATTAACTATGCCATATAAGCCGTGCCCCGGGCCAACGCGGACGGGGTGAGCCCATAGCTCAACCCAATGAGGATGGAGAGAACCCCATGACCACCGAAACCAACACCGCTTTCGAAGGCTTCAAGGACGCTTTCAAGAACATCCAGAACCTGGAAGTTCCCGAGGCCGCCCGCGAGTTCGTCAAGAAGACCGCCAACACCGCCAAGGACCGTGCTGCCGAGGTGTTCGCTGGGTCCGAGCGTGTGACCGCCGCCGTCGAGAACGCGGTGACCGAGTCCGTCACCGAGGCCGGCAAGATCAGCCGCAACATCCAGCAGGCGATCTACGAGGACGCCGAGGCGTTCTTCTCGGGCATCGACAAGCTTGCCTCCGCCAAGTCGTTCAGCGAAGCCGTCGAGATCCAGTCGAGCCTGCTCCGCTCGCGCGGCGAAGTGTTCGTCTCGCGCGCCAAGGCGACCGCCGACTATGTCGGCAAGCTCGCCGCCAACGGTGCGAAGTCCGCTCAGGACAATTTTGCCAAGGTCTACACCAAGCCCGCCTGATCTGTCTGAGACGACAAACTGAATTTGAGGCCCGCTTCGGCGGGCCTTGTTTTGCGCTGCCGTCTTTGCGAGCGAAGCGACGCAATCCAGAGTCTTTCCACGGAGACAGACTGGATTACTTCGCTTCGCTCGCAATGACGGGTAGGGTGATGCAGTGATGACTCCCCCCGCCACCTTTTCCTTCGACAGCCCCGGCGATGCCGAACGCGCGGCCGAGTTGCGCCGCGTCAAGATGCTGGCGACGCTGGTGCTGGCGTCGACGCTTGCCCTGTTCGTCGTGGCGAAATGGCTGCTGCCCGTGCATCCCGTGTTCGGCTTCATCGCGGCCTTCGCGGAAGCTGCGACCATCGGCGGGCTCGCCGACTGGTATGCGGTGGTTGCGCTGTTCAAGCGGCCACTGGGCCTGCCGATCCCGCACACCGCGATCATTCAGAGCAACCAGGCCCGCATCGCCGACAAGCTCGGCGAGTTCATTCAAGTGCATTTCCTCGAAGCGGGCCCCGTGGAGGCCAAGCTGAAGGAGATCGATTTCGGCTCGTTCGTCGCCGACTGGCTGCGTGACCGCAAGCGCAGCGACGATCTCGCGAGGTTTGCGCTGCGCCTGCTGCCCGAGGCTGTCTCCGCGACCGAGACCTCGGGGCTGATGACCTTCATCATCCGCCGCCTGTCCTCGCAACTCCAGGCGATCGACCTTGCACCGCTCGCGGCCGGTACGCTCCGCGGCTTCGTGGCGGAGGGGCGCCACCAGATCCTGTTCGACGATCTCCTGCGCGTGATGCACGAGACGCTGAACCGGACGGAGACGATGGCAATGATCCGCGAGAAGGTGCGCGCGGAATTGCCGACCCTGCTCAGGCTCTATCGCGCTGACAAGTTTCTGGTGAACAAGATCGTCGCGTCCGCCACCGCTTTCTTCAACGAGGTGCGCAGCGATCCCAAACATCCGTTCCGCGGCGAGTTCGATCGCATGGTGCTGGGCTTCGTCGACCGGCTCGGCACCGATCGGGCCTATATCGATCGCATCGACGGATTGAAGCGCGATCTGCTCGCGCGGCCCGAACTCACCGATCTCGCCCGCACCGTCTGGGCCAACACGCGCTCCTTCATCGAGCGCAGCGCGAGCGGTGAGACGCAGGTGTTGCAGCATCATCTCGCCGGTGTGTTCGTCGCCGCGGGCGAAGCGCTCGCCGGCGATGCCGAGTTGCGCGGCGAGATCAACCAGGGCCTGGTGGCGGTGCTGCGCAGCTTCGTCGCCGACCAGAAGAGTGGCGTCTCGATCTTCATCTCGGACCAGGTCAAGGCGTGGGACATGGCCCAGCTGATTTCGCTGATCGAGATCAACATCGGCCGCGACCTGCAATACATCCGCTTCAACGGTTCGCTGATCGGCGGGCTCGCCGGACTTGCGCTCTACTCCGTAGAATTCCTGCTTCGATTGCTGTGACTTTTGCGTCACGGACGTTAGCATTCACGCGCGGGCCTATTGTGGCCTCTGGTTTCAGCCGCTTGAATGTCGGGAACCGGCCGCTTAGCTGATTCATGCTGCGCTGCGGAACGTTCGAAAAGCTGGCATGTTGGAATTCATACCCATTTGCCGGCATCGCAGCCGGTGACGTTTTTCAGCAATTCTCCCGAGGGACCATTGATGACCGCTACTGCCCTGACGCTGCGTCCGCCGTCCCGTACCCTGATGTTTCTGGAAGGGCGCGCGATCCACGAGTTCGGCGCATTCCTCGGCGCGCTGCCGCTACTGAGCCTTGCGCCGCGCGGCGACGGGCATCCGGTGCTGGTGCTGCCGGGCCTGGTGGCCTCCGACGCGTCCACGCGCGCCCTGCGCACCTTCCTGTCGGGCAGAGGCTACGCGGTGAGCGGCTGGCGCCAGGGCCGCAACTATGGCCTGCGCGAGGGCGTGCAGCACGCGATGGTCGACCTGGTCCAGGAACTCAACGACAGGAACGGCCGCAAGATCAGTCTGGTCGGTTGGAGTCTCGGCGGCCTCTATGCGCGCCAGCTCGCCAAGATGATGCCCGAGCGCGTGCGCCAGGTGATCACGCTCGGCAGCCCGTTTGCGGGCAATCCCCATTCGACCAATGCCTGGCGCGTCTATGAATGGGCGAGCGGGCGGAAGTCCGACGAGGTCGATCCAGAGTTTGGCGGAGAGCTCGCCGTGCCGCCGCCGGTGCCGACCACCGCCATCTTCAGCCGCACCGACGGCGTCTGTGCCTGGCAGGGCTGCATGGAGAAGACGGGCGCGCTGACCGAGAGCATCGAGATCGAGAGCAGCCATTGCGGCATGGGGCATCATCCGGCCGCGGTCTACGCGGTGGCCGATCGCCTCGCGCAGAAGGAAGGCCAATGGCGGCCGTTCGACCGCAGCGGCTGGCGCAGCCTGGCGTACCCCGATCCGCATCGGTAATCTCTTCGCCTCTCCCCGCGCATGTCCGCCGAAGCTTTAGCGAAGGCGGATGCGGGGAGCAGGGCGTTGGGGCCGCGAAAGTGTCGCTCGCATCCATTGTCGCGCCCGCATCAAACGCGCTATGCCTCGCGCATGGCGCATCCGTTGTCCCGCATCATCGACCAGCTCAAGCGCGAGCCATCGCGCACCGGCTCCATCGTCATCACAATGTTCGGCGACGCCATCGTGCCGCGCGGCGGCTCGGTGTGGCTCGGCACGCTGCTGGAATTCTTCGAAAGTCTTGATATCGACAGCGGCGTCGTTCGTACCGCGATGTCGCGGCTCGCCGCCGATGGCTGGCTGACGCGCGAAAAGGTCGGCCGCAACAGTTTTTATCGTCTGGCCGACAAAGGAAGTCAGACTTTTGAGGCCGCGACGCGCCATATCTACGATCCGCCGCCGTCGGACTGGACCGGGCGCTTCGAGCTGCTCCTGATCGGCAATGGCGAGGATCGCGACGTCTCGCGCGAAGCGTTGCGCAACGCCGGCTTCGGCAGTCCGCTGCCGGGCGTGTGGGTCGCGCCGTCGGGCGTTGCCGTGCCGGACGAGGCTGCGGGAGCGATCCGCCTCGAAGTCTCAGCGGAGGATGACAGCGGCCGCCGCCTGCTCAGCGCCAGCTGGCCGCTGGACCGCACTGCGGATGCCTATCTCAAATTCATGAAAACGTTCGAGCCGTTGCGTGCTGCAATTGCACGCGGGACTGACCTGTCCGAGGCCGATGCCTTCACCGCACGTATCCTGCTGATCCACTATTATCGCCGCGTCGTGCTGCGCGATCCATTGCTGCCCGAAAGCCTGCTGCCCGGCGATTGGCCGGGGAGGGCAGCTCGCGAACTCTGCGGCGAGATCTATCGGGCGCTGCTTGCCCCGTCCGAACAATGGCTCGATGGCCATGGAATCAACGAGAAGGGCCCGCTGCCGCCGGCCCGGAAGCTTCTGGAAAGGAGGTTCGAGGCCTGATTTTTATGTTACAGAAATATCTTGCATGAACTCATTTTTGTTATATATTGCCTCCCGATCAAACGGGAGGATGCGCATGTATACCCAGGCGCTGAACACGGCCGAGGCGGACGATCGCGGTCTTGAAGACGCGGCCAGGGCTGCGCAGTTCCAGGCCCGCATCGATGCCGAGGAGCGCATCGAGCCGAACGACTGGATGCCGGCGGCCTATCGCAAGACGCTGACCCGCCAGATCTCACAGCACGCCCACTCCGAAATTGTCGGCATGCTGCCCGAGGGCAACTGGATCACGCGTGCGCCGACGCTGCGCCGCAAGGCAGCGCTACTCGCCAAGGTGCAGGACGAGTGCGGTCATGGGCTTTATCTCTATGCCGCCGCCGAGACGCTCGGGACCTCGCGCGAAGAGCTGGTCGACGCCATGCTCGCCGGCAAAGCCAAATACTCCTCGATCTTCAACTATCCGACGCTGATCTGGGCCGACATCGGCACCATCGGCTGGCTGGTCGACGGCGCTGCGATCATGAACCAGATTCCGCTGTGCCGCTGCTCCTATGGCCCCTACGCGCGCGCGATGATCCGCGTCTGCAAGGAGGAGTCCTTCCATCAGCGCCAGGGCTACGAGATCATGCTGACGCTGTGCCGTGGCTCCGACGAGCAGAAGGCGATGGCGCAGGATGCGCTGAATAGGTGGTGGTGGCCGGTGCTGATGATGTTCGGCCCGCCCGATGCGACGAGTCAGCACAGCGATACTTCGACCAAGTGGAAGATCAAGCGCTTCTCCAATGACGAGCTGCGTCAGAAATTCGTCGATGCCACCGTGCCGCAGGCGCAATATCTCGGGCTGACCATTCCCGATCCCGGCATGATTCAGGATGCCGAAGGGCACTGGCGCTACAGCGAGATCGACTGGACCGAGTTCAAGCAGGTGCTCGCCGGCAACGGACCCTGCAACCGCGATCGCATCGCCGCGCGCCGCAAGGCGCACGAAGAAGGCGCCTGGGTGCGCGAGGCGGCGGCCGCCTACGCCGAAAAGCGCGCGCGTCGTCAGACCGCACAAGCCGCGGAATAGGGAGATCGGGATGGCCACGCCGAATACGCCGCTGTGGGAAGTCTTCATTCGCAGTCGCAACGGGCTCGCGCACAAGCATGTCGGATCGCTGCATGCGAGCGACGCGACCATGGCCCTGCAAGCCGCCCGCGACATCTACACCCGGCGCGGCGAGGGCCTCTCGATCTGGGTCGTGCCGTCCACCGCGATCACGGCCAGCGATCCCGCCGAGAAAGGCATGATGTTCGAGCCGGCGGAATCGAAGATCTACCGGCATCCGACGTTCTACGAGGTGCCCGAGGAAGTGGGGCACATGTGATGGCAACCGCCAACATTCAGGTCGCCGAAACGCCGCTGGTGCTCTACGCATTGCGCCGTGCCGACGATGCGCTGATCCTCGGCCACCGGCTGTCGGAATGGTGTGGGCATGCGCCGATGCTGGAAGAGGACATGGCGCTCTCCAATATCGCGCTCGACCTCATCGGCCAGGCCCGCGAGCTCTACGGCTATGCCGCCAAGGCTGAAGGCCGCGACAACGACGAGGACAAGCTCGCCTATTTGCGCGACGTCAGGCAGTACCGCAACTTGCTGCTAGTCGAGCAGCCCAATGGCGACTTTGCCCAGACCCTGGTGCGGCAGTTCTTTTATTCCGCTTTCGCCGACCTCTATTGGCGCGCGATGATGACATCGCGCGACACGACGCTGGCGGCGATTGCCGCCAAGTCGGAGAAGGAGAGCGCCTACCATTTGCGGCACGCCTCGGAGTGGATCATTCGGCTCGGCGACGGCACCGACGAGAGCCACGCGCGCGCGCAAGGAGCCATCGATCATCTCTGGGCCTTCACCGGCGAGATGTTTGCCGTCGACGACGGCGAGCGCGCCCTGATCCATGCCGGTATCGCCATCGATCCCGGCACCTTGCGCGGCCGCTGGCTGATGACGCTTTCCGATGTGGTCGGCGAAGCAACCCTTCAACTGCCGCAGAACGACTGGATGCAGCAGGGCGGCCGCGTGGGCCGGCACAGCGAGCATCTCGGGCATCTCCTGTCCGAGCTGCAATCGATGCAGCGCACCTTCCCGGGGCAGACATGGTGAGCGTGCTGGACCGCGACAGCGATCTGCGCCGGCGCGCCTGGGATGCTGCGGCAAACGTGGTCGATCCGGAAATCCCGGTGCTCACCATTGCCGATCTCGGCGTCCTCCGGGATGTCGTTCTCAACGGAGATCAAGTCGAGGTTGCGATCACGCCGACCTATTCGGGCTGCCCGGCCATGAACATGATCGCATTCGAAATAGAGGTCGCGCTGGAACGCGCCGGTTTTCGCCAGCCAAAAGTGCGCACGGTGCTGTCGCCGGCCTGGACCACCGACTGGATGAGCGAGGAGGGCCGCCGCAAGCTGCGTGCCTACGGCATCGCGCCGCCGCAGGCCTCAAGCTCGCGCCGCGCGCTGTTTGGCGAGCAGGCGGTTGCGTGCCCCCAATGCGGATCGGACAGGACCGAACTCCTGTCCGAATTCGGCTCGACCTCCTGCAAGGCGCTGTGGCGCTGCAAGGCCTGCCGCGAACCCTTCGATTATTTCAAGTGTCATTGACCATGTCAGCAGCAGCACCGCGCTTCCATCGCTTGGCCGTCGAAGACCTCCGCCGCGAGGCCTCCGACGCTGTCTCGATGACCTTTGCCATCCCGACGGACCTGAAGAGCGACTATGCCTTCACCCCCGGCCAGTATCTCACACTGCGCACCATGCTGGACGGAGAAGAGGTGCGCCGCTCCTATTCGATCTGCTCTGGCCCCGACGACGGTGAGATCCGCATCGCCGTGAAGAAGGTCGACGGCGGCGCGTTTTCAAGCTGGGCCGCGGACGAACTGAAATGCGGCGACGAGCTCGACGTGATGACGCCGACGGGCCGCTTTGGCGTGGTCGCGCCGGCCGGTAGTGCGCGCATCCATGTCGGCTTTGCCGCCGGCTCCGGCATCACGCCGATCCTGTCGATCGTGAAGGGCGTGCTCGCACGCGAGCCGGACAGCCGCTTCTTCCTGTTCTACGGCAACCGCGCCACCGACAACATCATGTTCCTCGAAGCGCTCGAGGAATTGAAGGACCGCTTCATCGATCGCCTCTCGATCTTCCACGTCATCTCCGGGGAGGAACAGGACATTCCGATCCTGCATGGCCGGCTCGATGGCGACAAGGTGAGGGTGCTGCTGCGCTCGCTGGTGCCGGCGGCAAGCGTCGATCACGTCTTCGTCTGCGGTCCCCTCGGTATGAGCGAGGACATCGAGGCGACCTGCCGCGATCTCGGTATCGCGGAGGAGCGCATCCACGTTGAGCGCTTTGTTTCCGAATTCGGCGGCAAGCCGCGGCCGAAGAAGGCCATCGCCCCCGACGCGCCGCCGAAGGCGATCGCCTCGCTCATCATCGACGGCAAGCGCCGCGAGGTTCCGGTCGCCGAGGATGAAGCCATCCTCGACGCCGCGCTGCGCGCCGGCATCGACCTGCCCTTCGCCTGCAAGGGCGGCATGTGTTCGACCTGCCGCGCCAAGCTGGTCGAGGGCGAGGCGCCGATGGACCTCAACTATTCGCTGGAGCCCTGGGAGCTGAAAGCCGGGTTCGTCCTGACCTGCCAGGCGAAGCCGTCGTCGGAGCGGGTCGTGGTCGATTACGACCACGTTTGACAGTTAGCGCCAGGCAGCAGAGCATTATGGGTAAACATTTGGCCGGGAGAAGCGCGTGAACCTCAAAGCCATCCTGTCGCCTGAGGACATTGCCCGCGCCTGTGCAGATGCGATGTGGGCGGAGGACGATGCCTCCAAGGGGCTTGGCATGGAGCTCGTCGAGATTGGGCCGGGCTTTGCGATGCTGGCAATGACGGTGCGGCCGGACATGGTCAACGGCCAGCGCATCGCGCATGGCGGCTTCATCTTCACACTCGCCGATTCCGCCTTCGCCTTCGCCTGCAACTCGCACAACGATCGCGTCGTCGCGGCGCAGGGCCAGATCACCTTCATCAAGCCCGGCAAGCTCGGCGACCGCCTCGTCGCGAAGGCGCGGGAGGTGACCCGCGGCGGCCGCTCCGGAATCTATGACGTGCGCGTGACTGCCGGCGACACCGTCATAGCGGAATTCCGCGGGCATTCGCGCGTCATTCCCGGCACCTGGCTGCCGGCACAAGACCAATAAAGAAAAGAACGAACCAATGTGGGGAAACGAGGATGGCTCTGACGAGGCTCAAGGAAGGTGGCAACACCTATAGTGCCGAGATGGACGCGCACGAGCGCGCGTCGCGCGACGAGATCATGGCGTTGCAGACGCAGCGGCTGGCCTGGTCGCTGAAGCATGCCTATGACAACGTCGCGCATTATCGCAAGGCATTCGACACGGCCGGCGTGCATCCGTCCGATTTTCGCGAGCTCACCGATCTCGCGAAATTTCCGTTCACCGTGAAGACGGATCTTCGCGACAACTATCCCTTCAACATGTTCGCCGTGCCGCGTGAAAAGCTGGTGCGCGTACACGCCTCCTCCGGCACGACGGGCAAGCCGATCGTGGTGGGTTATACGCAACGCGACATCGACACCTGGTCGGAGGTGATGGCGCGCTCGATCCGCGCCGCCGGCGGCCGCACCGGCATGATCATCCACAATGCCTATGGCTACGGCCTCTTCACCGGCGGATTGGGGGTGCACTACGGCGCCGAAAAACTCGGCTGCACAGTGGTACCGATCTCGGGCGGCATGACCGAGCGGCAGGTGCAGCTCATCAACGACTTCCGGCCCGACATCATCACGGTGACGCCGAGCTACATGTTGGCGATTCTCGATGAGTTCAAGCGCCAGAAGCTGGATCCGCGCCAATGCTCGCTCAAGGTCGGCATTTTCGGCGCCGAGCCTTGGACCAATGCGATGCGCGGCGAGATCGAGGACGCCTTCGACATGGATGCGACCGACATCTATGGTCTCTCCGAGGTGATCGGCCCCGGCGTCGCACAGGAATGCATCGAGACCAAGGACGGCCTGCACGTCTGGGAGGACCATTTCTATCCGGAGGTGATTGACCCTGAAACCGGCGCAGTGCTCCCCGACGGCGAGAAGGGCGAACTCGTCTTTACGTCGCTCACCAAGGAAGCCTTTCCGGTGATCCGCTATCGCACCCGCGATCTCACGCGGCTGCTGCCGGGCACGGCCCGACCGGGCATGCGACGCATGGAGAAGGTGACGGGCCGCTCCGACGACATGATCATCCTGCGCGGCGTCAATTTGTTCCCGACCCAGATCGAGGAAGTGCTGCTCGCGACCGACTGGTGCGGCGGGCACTTCATCCTCGAACTCACCCGTGAAGGCCGCATGGACGAATTGACCATCATTGCCGAGGCGCGGCCCGAGAGCTGGGACGGACGGGGTCTCGTCGATCAGGCCGACCGGATATCGACCCACATCAAGAACACGATCGGAATCAGTTCGAGGGTGCAGGTGGTCGCGCCCGCCACGCTGGAGCGCTCGCTCGGCAAGGCCAAGCGCCTCTACGACAAGCGGCCGAAGGATTGACTTGATCCTCCGCAGAGGCGACAAGGCCCGCGAGAAATCGCAGGTCTTTCCATGTCAACAGCCGATACCAAAGCCGTCGATGCGCGCTGTGTGCGTCTCAATGCCAAGGCCGGGAACGCGGCTGCGGTTGCGCCGGTAGTCGAGCGTCAGACGCTTGCTCGCGGCCCTAACGATCTCCTGATCGAGGTGAAGGCCGCCGCGGTCAATCCCTCCGACGTCAAGGCCGCAACCGGCCTGATGCCCTATGCCGTCTTCCCCCGTACGCCCGGTCGCGACTATGCCGGCGTGGTCATCGACGGCCCGGCCGGCACGATCGGCCGCGAGGTGTTCGGCTCCTCCGGTGATCTCGGCGTTCGCCGTGACGGCACCCATGCCAGCCATCTCGTCGTCGAGGCCGATGCCGTGGTGGAGAAGCCGAAGACGGTGTCTTGGGAAGAGGCCGGAGGCATCGGCGTGCCCTTCGTCACCGCGATGGAAGGCTTTCGCCGCGCCGGCGTGCCCAAGAGTGACGAAACTGTTCTGGTGTTTGGTGTCAACGGCAAGGTCGGTCAGGCCGCGGTGCAGATCGCGACCTGGCAGGGCGCTCGCGTCATCGGCGTGGTACGCAAGGCGGAAGCCTATGAGGGCCATGCCAACGCGCCTATCGAGGTGATCGATGCGTCCGCAACCGATGTCGCCGCACGCGTGCGCGAAGTGACCGGCGGCAAGGGCGCCGACATCGTCTTCAACACGGTCGGCGATCCCTATTTTCAGGCGGCGCACAAGTCGCTCGGCTTGCGCGGCCGTCAGATCCTGATCGCAGCGATCGATCGCATCGTGCAGTTCAACATCCTCGAATTCTACCGGGGCCAGCACACCTATGTCGGCATCGACACGCTCGGGCTGTCCTCGGCCGCAACCGGCGAGGTGTTGCGCGATCTCGGCGCCGGCTTTGCCAGCGGTCACCTGAAGCCGTTTCCGATCAGCGCAAATGCCGTCTATCCGCTGGAGCGCGCCAAGGAGGCGTATGTCGCGGTCGCTGGCTCCTCGCGGGATCGCGTGATCCTGAAGCCCTGATCATGGAATCCGCTCAACTCGTCATCCTCGCCGGCCTCGTCATCGGCCTGATCTACGGCGCCGTGGGCCTGCTCAGCGGCTTCTGTTTGATGAGCAGCATGCGCGGCTTTGTTGCTGACGGAGACGGCCGGCTGGTCCGGACCTATGCGCTGGCGATCGCGGCTGCGGTCGCCGCCAGCCAGCTCCTCGCCGGCAGCGGCACGGTCGATATAGGCAAGTCGATCTACCTGCAGCAATCCTTTTCGGTGCCGGTGCTGTTCCTCGGCGGCCTGCTGTTCGGCTATGGCATGGTGCTGTCGAACGGTTGCGGCTCCCGCGCGCTGGTGCTGCTCGGCCGCGGCAATCTCCGCTCCTTCATTGTCGTGATCGTGCTCGCCATCGCCGCACAGATGACGCTCAAGGGCCTGATCGCGCCGGCGCGTATCGCGCTAGTTCAGGCGTCGCAGACCACCGTCAGCACCAATTCGCTGCCGTCGCTGCTCGCGACGCTTGGTGCTGCCGAGGCCGTTTCGCGCGCACTGGCCGCTGCCGTGATTGTCGTCGCGCTCGTTTTGTTTGCTTTTGCCCATCCGGCATTCCGCCGCTCGCCGGGCCAGATCGCTGCGGGGGTCGTCGTCGGTCTTCTCGTCGCCGCCGGCTGGTTCGTTACCGGCTATCTCGGTGCCGATGATTTCAATCCCGTCGCGGTGACCTCGCTGACCTTCGTCGCGCCGATCGCGGACGCGCTGCAATACGCGATGCTCTCGACCGGCCTGACCCTCAACTTTGGCATCGCGACCGTCGCCGGCGTCTTCGCCGGAAGTCTGGCCACTGCGCTTGCAACCGGCCGCTTTCACCTCGAAGGCTATTCCTCGCCGCGTCACATGCTGCGCTCGGCGAGTGGCGCCGCGCTGATGGGGATCGGCGGCGTGATGGCATTCGGCTGCTCGATCGGGCAGGGGCTCACCGGCGTATCGACGCTCGCGCTCGGCTCGTTCGTCGCGCTAGCCGGCATCCTGCTCGGCACGACGGCAGGCCTGCGCGGAAGCTTGCGCGTTCAGCCGCTCGCGGTGGCCTGACCGCGCAGCAACCGGTCGCCCAGCGTCGCGAAACCGATGCCGGTGACGATCAGTCCGGCCGCGATGGCAAGACTCACGTCGATCGGCTCGCCCAGCAGGATCGCAGCGCTGGCGATGCCGACGAGCGGCGTTGCGGTGGTGCCGAGCGAGGTCGTCAGCGCCGAGATGCTCTTGTTCACCATCGACATCGCCCAATAGGCCAGCACCGTTCCGATCAGCCCCGAATACAGGAACAGCAACACGAGCCTCCACGACCACTCCACATGCGGGAGGCCATCCACGATTGTCGCGCTCGCCGACAGCACGATTGTTGCCACGAGCACCTGCCAGATCAGAAGTTGGAGCGGCGAGGCGATCCAGCGATGCGCGCGGATATAGATGATGTTCGCGGCCCAGGAGATCGCGGCCAGGATAACCATGCCGGCGCCGAGCACGACGTTCGCATTGGTCCAGTCGATCGAAGCCGGGTTCAGGATGACGACAAGGCCGATCAGCCCCAGCAGGCCGCCGGCGAGCTTTGGCGCCGTCAGGATTTCCTTCCCGAGCAGAGGTGCGGCGAGCGCGACCCAGAGTGGCGTGGTGTAGCCGAGCACGACGCCCTTGCTGGCGGGCAGGAAGCGCAGGCCCGCGGCGACCAGGATCGAGAACAGCGTCATGTGCAGCAGCGCAACGCTGAGGACGACCGGAATGTCGCGCCGGTCCGGGATCACCAGATTATTACTCAGCCCGAGGATTGCCGCGAGGCCGATCAGAGCGATCCAACTTCGGATCGCAGCGCTCCATAGCGGTGGGACGAACTGCACCAGTTGTTTCGTCACCGACCAGTTTATGCCCCAGGCCAGCACGACGATGAGGAATAGGCCCACGGCCGCGCGGGGTGACAGGGAGGTCATCTCGGAGGTCCTTGAAGCAGTCCAGTTCAGCGGATAGCATCCGCTTGGCACCTGAAAAAGTGCCAGATTGGAAAGGAATAAGGTGCCAGTTTCAGATGATATGATCTCTGCTCTGATCGACCTGAGGCGGGCCGATGACGCGGGGCTGGTGGCGCACCTGACGAGCCAGCTCCGAGCCCTGATCGCGACCGGCCGTCTCGGCAAGGGACGCGTCCTGCCGTCGAGCCGCCGGCTTGCGCATGATCTCGGCGTTTCGCGCAACACCGTCACCCATGCGTTCGAGCAGCTTGCTGCCGAGGGATATCTCGAGGCGTCACACGGGCGCCGTCCGGTGGTGAAGGTCGACGGCAGCGAGCGTATCGAAGGGGGCGGCGCCGTCGCATCTGGCGTCCGCCCGCGCAAGCCGCGGCTCTCATCCTGGGCATCGAAGCTCAAGCAGACCGACTGGCCGATGTCCTATCAGGCGCCTCTAAAGCCGCTACGTCCAGGACTTGGCGATGCAAGGGAGTTTCCGCATGAAGTCTGGGCGCGCTGCCTGCGCCGCAGCGCCGTGCTTGCGGCCAGGCGTGAGCTTGGTCCGATCAACCGACCGCACCTGCGTGAGGCGCTGGCGCGCTATCTCACCACCAGCAGAGGCGTCCGCGCCGCTGCGGATCAGATCCTGATCCTGCCGAGCGCGCAGGCCGCGCTGAGCTTGATTGCGGCTGCCATCGTTACGCCCGGCGATGACGTGTGGGTCGAGGATCCCGGCTATCCCGGAGGCGCAGCCGCCTTCCATGCGTCCGGCGCGCGCGTGGCGGGCATCAGGCTGGACGAGCAAGGCATGCAACGGATGCCGGGGATGGCTGCGCCAAAGCTCATCTTCATGACGCCCTCGCATCAGCACCCGACCGGGCGACTGATGTCGCTGGCCCGCCGCACCGAATTTCTTGGGCTGAGCAGGCCCGGCAAAACCTGGATCGTCGAGGACGATTACGACGGCGAATTCCACTATGACAGCCGGCCCGTGCCGGCCTTGCAGGGTCTCGATGCCCATGGCCGCGTATTCTATGTCGGCACCTTCTCGAAGGCGATGACCTCGGATATCCGGCTCGGCTATCTCGTCGTGCCGCCGGCGTTGATCGGCACCCTGGAGATCGCTCAGCGGCACATCGGGCTGATCGCGTCCAGCCACATCCAGGAAGCGCTGGCAGAGTTCATTGCCGATGGGCATTTCCTCGCGCATCTGCGCCGGGCGCGCCGCCTCTATCACATGCGCCGCGATCATCTCGTCGAGGGACTGCAGCGCCATCTCGCCGAAGTGCTCTCGGCCGAGGTGCCCTCGGGCGGCATCCAGCTCGTCGCCCGCCTCAAGCGCGGTCAGGCCGACCAGGCAGCGGTCAAGCGGCTGGTTGCCGCGGGCGTCGAGACGCGAGCCCTATCCAGTCTGGCACTGGGTCGGCCGCGCGATCATGGCCTGCTGCTTGGCTTTGCCGCTTGGCGTGAGAGCGAAATCAGCGCGGCGCTGCGAACGATGGCATCGTGCTTCTGACGCAGTCGCGCTAGCCTTTCGCCGTCGTCACGATGCGGATCTCCGACGTCAGCGTCCGGTGCACCGGGCACTTGTCCGCGATCTCCATCAGCTTCTTGCGTTGCTCGGCGTCGAGCGCACCGTCAATTGCGATGTCGCGCTCGATCTGGTCGAGCAGGCCCTCGCGCGTCTCGCACTCCGCGCAGTCCTTGGCGTAGATCTTGGAGTGTTTCAGCGTGACCGTGACGCGGTCGAGCGGCAGCGACTTCCGGTCGGCATAGAGGCGCATGGTCATGGACGTGCAGGCACCGAGGCCGGCGAGCAGGAAATCGTAGGGGCCGGGGCCGGCATCTTCGCCGCCCGCCGCAACCGGCTCGTCTGCCACCAGATGATGCGGACCGACGGTGATGATCTGGTTGAACTTGCTCTTGCGGGTTTCCTGAACAACGACGTTGCGCGGCACTTCAGCGAGGTCCATCGCTTTCGCAGGCTTTGCCGTATCGATGTAGCGGCTGGCCCACGCCGCGATCACATCGGCCGCGTAGAGCGCGTCGGCCGGCCTGCTCACGAGATGATCGGCGTGGTCCAGCGAGACGAAGCTCTTGGGATGTCTGGCTGCAAGGAAGATCTTGGTCGCATTGTCGATGCCGACGGTGTCGTCGAGAGGTGACTGCATGATCAGCAGCGCCTTGTGCAGGGCAGCGACGTCCTTCATCAGCGCGTGCTCGGCGATGTCCTCGAGGAATTCGCGCTTGATCCGGAATGGGCGCCCGGCGAGCGAGACCTCGACCTCGCCCTGCGTGCGGATGTTGTCGATGTGGTCCTTAAACAGGCCGGTGACGTGGGCGGGATCGGATGGCGCTGCAATGGTGACCACCGCTTTCGCCTCGGGAATCTTCCCGGCCGCCGCGAGGATTGCCGCACCGCCGAGGCTGTGGCCGATCAGAATCGACGGTGCCTTGCGAGTTGTGCGCAGATGATCGGCTGCACGCACGAGATCAGCGACGTTGGAGGAGAACGTCGAATTGGCAAAATCGCCTTCGCTGGAGCCTAGCCCGGTGAAGTCGAAGCGTAGCACCGCAACGCCCTTGGCGGCGAGCGCGACCGAGATGCGCTTGGCGGCCAGCGTGTCCTTGCCGCAGGTGAAGCAATGCGCGAACAGCGCAAAGGCGACGGGCTCGCCGTCGGGCAGCTCCAGCGCGGCTGCCAGCTGATGGCCGCCTTCGCCCGCGAATTGAAAGCGCTCCGTCGGCATTGGGCTTCCCCCCTGTCCTTGCTTGAACCTAATCGCCCGAGTAGCGCTGCTCGGCCCAGGGATCGCCGCGGTTATGATAGCCGCGGACTTCCCAGAAGCCCGGCGCGTCGTCAGTCAGGAATTCGATGGCCTGGAGCCATTTGGCGCTCTTCCAGAAATACAGATGCGGCACGACGAGGCGCACCGGGCCGCCATGCTCGTCCGTCAGCGGCTGGCCCGACCAGCTATGGGCGAGCAGCGCGTCCTCGGCGGCAAAGTCTTCCAGCGCGAGATTGGTGGTGTAACCGTCATAGGAATGCAGCACGACGAAGCGCGCATCCTCGCGCGGCTGGCAGGCCGCGAGCAATTCGCGTGTCGCGAGCCCCTCCCACTGATTGTCGTAGCGCGACCACGTCGTTACGCAATGGATGTCGGACGTGAATTGCGTCTGCTTCTGTGCGGCGAACTCGGCAAAGGTCCAGAATACCGCGTTCTCGATCGCGCCATAGACATCGAGTCGCCAGCGCTCGCGCGAAACCGGCGGCACGACGCCGAGATCGAGCACCGGCCAATCCTTGGTGAGGTGCTGTCCGGGCGGCAGGCGCTGGTCCTCCGGACGCGTGATCTTGCCGGTGAGGAAACGGCCCTCGCGCGCCCACTTCTCCTTGGTGCGGGTCAGCTTGCTGTCGGGAGGCTCGTGATCGTCGGCCATGAGCTACTCGTGTCGGTGCATCGCGGAGGCGTGTTTGGTGTCGCGCATCGTGGAATAGATGATCAGCGACAGGCAGATGATGCCGCTGAGATAGAAGTAGAACCAGTCTTCGTGCCCGATGCTCTTGAAGTAGAGCGCGATTGCGGGAGCGGTGCCACCGAAGATCGAGACCGTGATGGCATAGGGCAGGCCGACGCCGAGCGCGCGGACATTGGTCGGGAACAGTTCGGCCTTCACCACGGCGTTGATGGAGGTGTAGCCGGCGACGAACAGCCAGGCGGCGCAGATCAGGATGAAGGCCATGAAAGGCGATTTGGTCTCCCTCAGCGTCATCAGCAGCGGCACGGTTGCGAGTGTGCCGGCGACACCGAAGAAGATCAGCAGGGGCTTGCGTCCGATCCTGTCGGAGATGGCGCCGTAGATCGGCTGGAGGATGGTCGCGAAGATCAGTGTGCCGAAGATCACGAAGGTGGTCTGGTCCTCGGTCAGCCCCACCGAGAGTTTGACGAAGGTCTGCATGTAGGTGGTGAAGGTGTAGAACGCCGCGGTGCCGCCGGCGGTGAGGCCGACGACCAGCAGCAGCTCGCGCGGATAACGCAGAAGGTTGGCGATCGAGCCCGTCGGCATCACGACCTTCTTGGCTTCCTCGAAAGCCTCGGTCTCGTGCAGATTGCGCCGCATCACTGCGGCGAAGATCGCAAGGGCAGCGCCGATTGCAAACGGGATGCGCCAGCCCCACGCCTTCAGCTCCTCCGGCGTCAGAAAGACCTTTTGCAGGAGCAGCAGCACGATGATGGCGGTGAGCTGGCCGCCGATGAGCGTGACGTACTGGAAGCTCGAATAGAACCCGCGGTGCTTGGGATCGGCGACCTCGCTGAGATAGGTCGCGCTGGCACCATATTCGCCGCCGAGGCTCAGGCCCTCGATCACCCGGGCGAGTGCCAGAATCACCGGCGCGGCGAAACCGATGGTCGCATAGGTCGGTGTCAGCGCGATGATCAGCGAGCCAAAGCACATGAAGACGACAGACAGCGTCAGCGAGATGCGCCGGCCAAAATGGTCGGCGATATAGCCGAACAGCCAGCCGCCCAAGGGGCGCATCAGAAAGGTCGCCGCGAACACGACGGCGACGTTCAATTGCTGGACGACGGGGTCGTTGCCTGGAAAGAAAGCCGGAGCGAAATAGAGCGCGAATGCCGTATAAGCGTAAAAATCGTACCACTCGACCAGATTGCCGATCGAGCCGATGAAAATCGCCTTGATCCGCCGCTGGGCGTCGGCGATGTCGAGGTGGTCGGAGGCGGGTTGGGTTGCTTGCTCAGTCACGTCCGGCCTCTCCGCGTCGCTTTTGGAGAGGCCTACATCGCCTTTCCCAGCAGAAATGGCAACTGGCGGGGGCCTCGCACGGTGCCTTGCGACCAGGTCACGGTGCCTGCGGGATCGAGCCGGAAGTCCGGAATCCGCTTCAGCCATTCTTCCAGCGCAACCTGCATTTCCATGCGCGCAAGGTTGGAACCAACGCAGCGATGGATGCCGAGGCCGAAGGCGGCATGGCGGTTCTCCCGCCGGTCGATCACGACTTTGTCAGCGTCCGGAAACATTTTTGGATCGCGGTTCGCGGCCGGGAAGGACAGCAGCACCATGTTGCCCGGCTTGACCGGACAGCCGGAGATCGTCGTGTCCTTGACCACTTCGCGGGCCATCGTCACCGGCGAATAGGCGCGCAGCAGCTCCTCCACGGCGATCGGGATCAGGCCGGGCTCGGCAATCAGCCGCTCGCGATCGGCCGGGGTCCTGGCGAGATGCCAGAGCGAGGACCCGATCGCGCTCCAGGTGGTGTCGATGCCGGCGATCAGCAGCAGCCGCAGCGAGCCGAGCACGTGCGACTCTTCGAGCGGCTGGCCTTCCTTGTCCTTGGCATTCATCAGATAGGAGATGAGATCATCGGTCGGCTTCGTCTTGCGCTCCTCGATATGCGTCCTAAAATAGGCGCTCATCTCCTGCACCGCCTGGAGCAGCTTGCTCTCGTCCTTGATGCCGAGCTCCAGGATCATGTGGATCCAGTTGATGAAGAGATCGCTGTCAGACTCGGGAATGCCGAGCATGTGCGCGATGGCCCGAACCGGGATGTATTTGGCGTAGCGCGCCGCGGCGTCGACCTTGCCGTCGGAGATGAAGGCGTCGATCAGCTCGTTGCAGATCGCGCGCATCCGCGGCTCCAACTTCTTCATCGCGTCGGGCGTGAAGGGCGGCAGCAGCAATTGCTTGGCCGGCTTGTGCACGGGCGGATCGGAGGTGATCGGCGGGGCGGCGTTCCTGGCAACCTCGGGCCGGACGTCGCGGACGATGATCCGGCGCGACGAGAAATGTTCGGTGTCGTTGGCGATCTCGCGCACGGCTTCATAGGTCGTCGGCATGTAGCAGCCGAGGAAGCGTTCAGTGTGCACGACCGGGCTTGCGGCGCGCAATTCTTCCCAGATCGGGAAGGGATCGTCGGTCCATTGCGGATCGGTGTGGTCGAAATCGTTGACCCAGTCGGTGACGGGCGGATGGGCGACGGGTTGGCTGACGTCGGACATGGCAGGAGATCCCCTGAGGCTCGTGTTCGCTGAAAGCTCGCAAGCGGCACAGGCCGCGCTACTCCTCGATCACATCGATCGCGATTTCCGGGCAGTTGGATTTGGCAAGCCAAGCCTTGTCTTCGAGCCCCGGCGGGACGGTGCCGTCGCCGGCTTCATGGGCGTTACCGTATTCGTCGAGCTCGAACAGCTCCGGCGCCAGCGCCTTGCAGCGCGCGTGGCCCTGGCACTTGTCGGGATCGACGCGAACCCTCAGTCGCTCTGTCATGGCGGCTTCCTCGGTCGTGTGCGCGGAGCCCGAAGGCCGTCGCGTTCCTCATGTCAATTTTATAGGCGGCATTTGCCGTCTGCTTAAAGTTATATACTATTACATTCGCGAGAGGCTTCCCCTGTCAAGTGCAAACTTATAGGCTTGCCTTCAACATGCGCTCACAACTCGCCCGTAAGCCCGAAAACACCTACCACCATGGCGATCTCCGCGACGCCCTGATCAAGGCCGCGTTGCGCGAGGCCGAGCAGGGCGGGATGGAAGCGATCAGCATCAAGGCCCTGGCGAAACAGCTCGGCGTCTCGCAGCCGGCGCCGTATCGGCATTTCGCCGACCGTGATGCGCTGCTAACGGCGGTGACGGCGGAGGCGTTCCGGCAGCTGAGTGCACGTCTGCGCGAGGCAATGGCGAAGCCGTCGAAGCAGTCAAAACTGTCGCGGCTGGCGCAGGCGACACTCGACTTCGGCCTGCGCCGCAACGGCATCTACCGCCTGATGTTCGCTTCGCGCACGGTGTCATGCGCGGCCAAGGGCAGCGAGCTGCACGAGGCCACGCGAGAAACCTTTGGACTTGTGATCGAAGCGTTGGAAGCGCCCCCAGTCGGTTTCTTGCGCGAGCGGCAAGCGCTCAAGATCTGGGCGGCGCTGCACGGCGTGGTGATGCTGGCCGAGCAGGGTCTGTTCACCGGCGAGGCCGCACATGCGACGCGCGAGGAGCTGGTCGAGGATTTCGTCAACGAGACAAAGGCGGCACTCGCGGTGGCGATCAAGGATGCGCAGCGGCGGAAGAAGACCGGCGCCTAGAGCTTCGCCTTCAGCAGCTTCATCAGCTTGTCGACTGCACTGTCCGGCGTGGTTACGACCGGGCAGCCGGTGGCTTCCACGACCAGGGGCGCCGTGGCCGCGATGCTGAATTGCGCCAGCGCGATGACGTCGCAATCGCGCAAATCGCGTGAAGCCTCAGCGATCAGTCTGTCATGCGTGACGCGATCGCCACGGTCGAGTGCGGCCAGCGCACCCTCGGCGAGTTTCGGGATGACCGCGACGGAGTCGGGAAACTCCGGCGGCATCGAGGCGAGCGTCGGCGGGAAGGTCGAGAGTAGGCCGATCCGCTTGCCCATCGTCACCGCCTGTTCGATCATGGCCTCGTTCGGCTTGAGCACTGGCATCGGCGCATGCGCGCGTGCGACCGCCTCGATGCTGGGGCCGAAGGCGGAGCAGGTGAACAGGATCGCGTTCGCTCCCGTTGCGACCGCATAATCGCCGAGCGCGAGGAAGCGCGCGGTCATGGCGTCGGTGAGCGCGCCGTCGCGTGCCAGATCCGCCGACAGGCTGTCGTCGAGCAGGTTCATCAGCCGCGCCTCCGGCCAGGCTGTCGCAAACGCCGCCTCGATCGGAGCGATGGAGTGCTTGAGGGCGTGGATCAGGGCGATGCGAGGGGGCGTCGTCATTGAACCTGACTTCCTGGAAAGCTCTCGTGCCCCGGACGCAGCGCAATACGCAGTATTGCGCTGCCGAGCCGGGGCCCATCCTCGCCGCCGGGTCCCGGCTCTGCGCAGCAGCGTTGCACGCTGCAGCGCGTCCGGGACACGCGTGTTTACTTGAACGGCACCGCATACATCAGGCCGCCCTTGCTCCAGAGGCCGTTGAGGCCGCGGTCGAGCTTGAGCGGGCTCGCCTTGCCGACATTGCGCTCGTAGATCTCGCCGTAATTGCCGGTGGCCTTGATCGCGGTGACCAGCCATTTGTTGTCGAGACCGAGCCGCGAGCCGAGATCGCCCGAGGTGCCGAGGAGCCGCTGAATCGAGGGTGTCTGCGACTTCGTCATCTCGTCGACATTAGCTTGCGTGACGCCGAGCTCTTCGGCTTCGATCAGGCCATAGTGCAGCCAGGCGATGATGTCGCTCCAGACCTCGTCGCCGTTGCGGGTGAAGGGGCCGAGCGGCTCCTTGCTGATGGTCTGCGGCAGCACGACATAGTCGGCAGGGTTGGGCGCTGCGGTGGTCACGGCGCCTGCGAGCGCGGAGGCGTCCTGGGTCATGGCATCGCAGCGGCCGCCGAAGAAGGTCTGGTACATGGTATCGACGCGGTCGAACACCAGCGGCTTCCAGTCGATGCCGTTGGCGCGGCCGTAATCGCCGAGCGTGACCTCGTGCGTGGTGCCCTGCGCGACGCAGACGGTAGCGCCCTTGAGGTCCTTGATCTCCTTCACGCCGAGATCCTTCTTAACGACAAAACCCTGGCCATCGTAGAAATTGACCGGCCCCTGCCGCAGGCCCAGCGTGACGCCGCGCAGATAAGTCTGCGTCGAATTGCGGTAGAGCACGTCGATCTCGCCCGATTGCAGCGCGGTGAAGCGGTTCTGCGCGGTGAGCGAGACGTAGCGGACCTTGCTGGCATCGCCGAGCACGCCGGCGGCGAGCGCGCGGCAATAATCGACGTCGAGGCCCTTGTAGTTGCCTTGCGAATCCGGCGCCGAGAAGCCGGCAAAGCCCGCGCTGACGCCGCACACCAGGGTGCCGCGACTCTTCACAGTGTCGAGCGTTGCCGCCGACGCCACAACCGTCGATGCCGCGAGCACGCCCGCTGCGATGGTCACTTTCCTCATCATGCTACTCTCCCCTCAGTGATTGACACTACGCAACACGTTGTCGACGGCCGTGCCGAGCTTGTCGACGATGAGGTCGATCTCGTCAGCTGAAGCGATATAGGGCGGCGCGAGCAGCACATGATCGCCGCGGACGCCGTCCACGGTGCCGCCGCCCGGATAGCAGCCGAGCCCGTTGGCGAAAGCTTCGGCCTTGATCTTCTGGTTCAGCTTCAGAGCGGGATCGAAGGAGGTGCGGCTGGCGCGATCGGCGACGAGCTCGATCGCCCAGAACAGGCCGCGCCCCCTGATGTCGCCGACATGGCGGTGATTGCCGAAGCGCTCGATCAGCCGCTGTTCGAACTGGCGGCCGCGCTCCTTGACGCGGTCGAGCAAGCCGTCCTCGCGGATCACATCCTGCACCGCGAGCGCGGCGGCGCAGGCGAGGGGATGCGCGAGATAAGTGTGGCCATGCTGGAACGCGCCGGAGCCTGAGCGGATTGTGTCGATGATCTTGCCGCTCGCGAGCATCGCGCCGATCGGCTGGTAGCCGCCGCCGAGCCCCTTTGCGATGGCCTGGATATCCGGCGCGACGCCTTCCTGCTCCCAGGCGTGCGTGGTGCCGGTGCGGCCCATGCCGCTCATGACCTCGTCGAGGATGAGCAGCGCGCCATGCCGGTCGCAGATCTCGCGCACCGCTCTGAAGTAGCCGTCCGGTGCCGTCACCGCGCCGGCGGTGGCGCCGACGACGGGTTCGGCGAGGAACGCCGCCACGGTATGGGGACCGAGTCGCTGAAACTCGGCGTCGAGCTCGGCGGCCAGCCGTGCCGCGAACTGCGCATCGGATTCACCGTCGTGCTTCTCGTGATAGGCAAAGGCCGGCGTCACATGGCTGAAGGCGCCAGATAGCAGCGGCGCATAGGGCGCGCGCCGCCAGGCATTGCCGCCGGCCGCGAGCGCGCCGAGGGTGTTGCCGTGATAGCTCTGCCGCCGCGCGATAAAGTGCTGCCGCTGCGGCTCGCTGCGCTCGAGGAAATATTGCCGCGCCAGCTTGATGCTGGCTTCGATCGCTTCCGATCCGCCGCTGACGAAATAGGCGTAGGCAAGACCGCCGGGCTCGTGACCGACCAGCGTCTCGGCGAGTGCCTCTGCCGGTTCGGACGAGAAGAAGGCGGTGTGGGCATAGGCAAGCGTCGAAGCCTGCTTCGCCATCGCCGCGATCACGCGCGGATGCTGGTGGCCGAGGCAGGAGACCGCCGCGCCGCCGGAGGCGTCGATGACACGCCGCCCGTCCTCGGCGAAGAGATAGACGCCTTCGCCGCCGATCGCCTTGGGCGGCGTCTCGCGGAGCGATCGGTGCAGCACGCGGCTGGTGCCGGTGGCCATGGGTCAACCTTTCTCTGAGACGTAGGTGGAGGCCGCGGCAAGCCGCGCCTCGGTATTTTCCAGGCGTTTCTTCGCGGCGGTACCGCCGAGCGAGAACGTCACCGCGGCCAGCGACTGCGCGATCGCAATCGCGCCGGTGAGGCTCGGGAAGAAGCCGGGCGAGGAGGCTGCCTCGAACAGCAGCACATGGTCGGCACCTTCGGCCATCGGTGCCGAGAGGCCGTCCGCGACCGCGATCAGCGTTGCGCCGGCGCGATGCGCGGCTTGCGCGACGCGGACGCTCGCATGCGTGTAAGGCAGGAAGCCGATGACGATGACGGCCTCGCCGGGCCGGAAGGCGCCGAGATCGAGATCGTCGGGGCCGGACGCGCCGACGAGCTGCACCTGCTCGGGACGGAACAGACGGAGCTCGTAGTTCAGCAGCTCGGCAACACTGCGGCAGCTTCGATAGCCGGCAATCCAGATCCGCTTTGCGTCGTGCAGCGCGCGGGCAGCTTCCGCGATCGGGAGCGCCGCGATGCGTGGAAGGCCCATAGCCTCTGCATCGAGCTTGTCGCTGACGAGCGCGACATCCGCGTGCGGACCGTGACGGCGGCTCTTGGCGCGGCCGGAGAAGGGCGAGATCTGCGGCCGCCGCGCCTCGGTCAGCGCCGCGCGCAATTCGTCCCAGCCGGAATAGCCGATGGCTTTTGCAAGCCGCGTGAACGCGGCGGGGTCCGCGCCGGCTTCCGCGGCGAGATCGCGCATCGAACGGGTGGTGGCGTCGTAATCATTGGCGGCGACGAAGCGGCCGACCTCCTGCAGGCGCAGGGGGAGCGATGGCAATGCAATGCGTAGTTCGCTCAGCGGCGAGGATTTCGCGGGCTCGGCCATGAAACATTTGTTGCACGATTTTTGGATTGGTGCAACAATTGACGTGCGCCGCCGGAAATCACCGCCTTTTGAGAAGGATTTTTGTGCTGTGACGTCAGACACTCCCAGGCCGCCGCCACGCCGCCGCTTCTTCGGCGCCTTCGGGCGACGCGAGTTGAAGGGCCTGTTCTGGCAGGTGCTCGTCGTCGGGATTGCGGTCGCCGTCATCGCCTTCCTCTGGTCCAACACCGTCACCAACCTCTCGGCCCGCCGCATCACGACCGGCTTTGCCTTCCTCGGTCGGGAGGCCGGCATGCCCATCGCTGACAGCCTGCTCGCGTACAATCCGAGAGACAGCTACCTCTGGGCCTTCGTCGTCGGCATCGCCAACACTTTGCGCGTCGCCGTGATCGGCATCGTGCTCGCGACCATTTTGGGCACGCTGGTCGGCATCTCGCGATTGTCGGCCAACTGGTTGCTGTCGCGGCTTGCCGCCGCCTATGTCGAAACACTGCGCGACATTCCGCTGCTGCTCCAGCTCCTGTTCTGGTACGTGCTGATGCAGGCCCTGCCGGCCGCACGCGCGGCGTTCAGGCCGGTGGAGGGCGTGTTCCTGTCCAATCGCGGCCTGATCCTGCCGGCGATCCCGCTCGGGCCGCCGCAGCTCTGGGTGCTTGGCACTGCGGTGCCGGGGCTTGCCGCGTTCTTTCTGATCCAGCGATGGCTGATCGCGCAGCAGATGCGGGACGGCAAGCCGCGGCCGGCCTGGCCCTTTGCGGTTGGCCTCGTCCTTGCGCTGCCGACCGCAGTGTCCGTGGCGCTTGGCGTGTCCTGGACAATCGAATGGCCGGCGCTGCGCGGCTTCAATTTCGTCGGCGGGCTGACGCTTGCGCCGGAATACTTTGCACTGCTGATCGCGCTGGTCACCTACACCTCGGCCTTCATCGCCGAGATCGTGCGCAGCGGCATCCAGTCGGTGCCGCGCGGGCAGTGGGATGCTGCTAATGCGCTCGGCTTGCGCCGCAGTTTCATGCTGCGGCAGATCATCCTGCCGCAGGCGCTGCGCGTCATCGTGCCGCCGATGACGAGCCAGTACCTCAATCTGACCAAGAACTCCTCGCTGGCGGTGGCGATCGGCTATCAGGACGTGGTCTCGATCGCCAACACCACGCTGAACCAGACCGGGCAGGCGATCGAGGCGATCGCGCTGATCATGGCGGTATTCCTCACCATCAGCCTCGGCATCAGCTTCTTCATGAACTGGTACAATTCGCGCATCGCGCTGGTGGAGCGCTGAGCATGACGGCGATCACCGACATGCCGGAGCTGCCGCGCGCGGCTCGCCGCCCGCAAATCGGAAACCCCGTGCTGCGCTGGCTGCGCACCAATTTGTTCTCGTCGATCCCTAACGGCATTCTTTCCGTCGTGCTGCTGGCGGTGCTCGCCAAGGGCATTTTCAGCTTCGTGCAGTGGGGCCTCGCGAATGCGGTCTGGCTGACGCCCGTCAACGACTCCAGCGCCTGCCGGGCGGTGCGCGGCGCGGGCGCCTGCTGGGCGATCATTCCCGAGAAGTATCGCTTCATCCTGTTCGGCACCTATCCGTTCGACGAGCAATGGCGGCCGGCGCTGTCGGTGGTGCTGTTCATCGCGCTGTTCTATCTTTCCAGCCGTCGTGCCTTCTGGCGGCGCGAGCTGGTCTATCTCTGGATCGGTGCGCTGGCACTGATCAGCGTGCTGATGTGGGGCGGCGTGTTCGGGCTTTCCTTCGTCTCGCAGGACCGCTGGGGCGGCCTGCCGGTGACGCTGATCCTGGCGACGTTCGGTCTCGCCTTCGGCTTCCCGCTCGGCATCCTCGTGGCGCTCGGCCGCCGGTCGAAGCTGCCGGCGATCCGCTCGCTCAGCGTGATCTATGTCGAGCTGATCCGCGGCGTGCCGCTGGTGAGCCTGCTGTTCATGGCGAGCGTGATGTTTCCGCTGTTCATGCCCAGCGGATTCAACATCGACAAACTCCTGCGTGCGCAGATCGCGATTATCCTGTTCGCGGGCGCCTACCTCGCCGAGGTCATCCGTGGTGGCCTCCAGGCCGTGCCGCGCGGACAGTATGAGGCCGCCGAAGCGCTGGGGCTGTCCTACTGGCGCAAGCACCGCCTGATCATCCTGCCGCAGGCGATCCGCCACGTCATCCCGCCGCTGGTCAACACGTTCATTGCTTTCTTCAAGGACACCAGCCTCGTGCTGATCATCGGCATCTTCGACCTGCTGACGACGGCCAAGACCGCCATCATCGATCCGGCCTGGCAGCAGTTCTCGGTCGAGGTTTATATCTTCGTCGCCGCGATCTATTTTGTCTTCTGCTTTGCGATGTCGCGGTACAGCCGAGGCCTGGAGGCGACGAGCGCGCGGTGATTATCTCTCGTGTCCCGGACAAGGCGCAGTGCGAAAGCGCTGCACCGCAGAGCCGGGACCCAGAGGAAGCACGGGAGCTACGGAGAACTCGACCCCGGCTCTGCAGCGCACCGCTGAAGAAGCGCTACGCTGCGTCCGGGGCACAGGGGAGAGAGGCTATTTCTTCACCCGCGGATCGATCGGCGTCGTCCCGCGCAGGCCCAAAATTTCCTCCAGCACCTTTGCTCCCGCGATCACCTGCGCATCCGCACGGGGCGCGCCGACCACCTGCAGGCCGACCGGCAGCCCCGAGGCCGTGAAGCCGCAGGGCAGCGACAGCGACGGGCAGCAGGCGAGCGTGATGGCATAGACGATGCCGAGCCACTCGACGTAATTCTCGAATTTCTTGCCGGCGCATTCGGCGACATAGCGGTGCTCGATCGGGAACGGCGGCACGATCGTGGTTGGCGCCAGCAACAGATCGTACGTCCTGAAGAACTTGATCGCGCGCGCGGTCATGCCGACGCGTTGGGCCTCAGCGCGCGCGAGTTGCTCGACGGTCAGCTTGAGACCCTCTTCGATGTTCCAGATCACTTCAGGCTTAAGCAGATCGCGCTTGGTGCGCAGCAGATTGGCCTTGGTGATCGCGTAATCGAAGGCGCGCAGCACGTGGAAGCATTCGTGCGCCTCGCGCCAGTCCGGATGCGCCTCCTCGACAATGGCACCGGCTTCCGCGAAGCGTTCCGCGGCTTTGCGGGTGATCGCTTTCACCTCGGGATCGACAGGCGTGATGCCGAGGTCGGGCGAATAGGCGATGCGCTTCGGCTTCTTGCCTGATTGGGCCGCGGACAGGAAAGAGGTCAGAGGTGCCGGTAGCGACAGTGGATCGTCCGCATAGTCGCCGCTCATCGCGTCTAACAGCAGTGCGAGATCCTCGACGTTGCGCGCCATCGGCCCGACGACGCCGAGATTACGATCGATACCTGATTTGGGCGTATGCGCGACGCGGCCGATGCTCGGCCGCATGCCGACGACGCCGCAGAAGGCCGCGGGATTGCGCAAGCTGCCGCCCATATCGGAGCCTTGCGCGAGCCAGGCCATGCCGGTGGCAAGTGCCACGGCCGCGCCGCCGGAGGAGCCCGCTGCCGATTTCGATGTGTCCCAGGGATTGAGCGTCGCGCCGAACACTTCGTTGAAAGTGTTGGCGCCGGCGCCGAATTCCGGCGTGTTGGACTTGGCGTAGACGACCGCGCCATTGGCCTCAAGGTTCTCGACCATGACGTCTGAATTCGCCGGAATATGATCCTTGAAGATCGGCGAGCCCTGCGTGTTCAGCACGCCGGCGACGTCGGTCAGGTCCTTGATCGGCACCGGCAGGCCGGCCAGCAGCCCGCGCGCGCCCGCCGGCTTCCGCATCAGCGCTTTCGCGTTGTCCCGTGCGCGGTCGAAGCACAGTGTCGGCAGCGCGTTGACCCTGCCGTCGACCTCACTGATGCGCCTCTCCACCACGTCCAGCAATTCGAGCGGTGAGACGTCACCGGACCGTAGCTTGTCGACGACGGCGCATGCGGTTTCGCGGATCAGGTCTTGAGACAACTATTTTACTCCTAGCTCTGGACTGTCATTCCGGGCCGACCGAAGGGCGAACCCGGAATCTCGAGGTTCCGGGCTCGATGCTTCGCACCGCCCCGGAACGACGGCGTCTAAATAATCTCGGGGCAATCAACCCCAACCCGCGCTAATGCCGCCATCCACCGTGTAGATGACGCCCGACGTATAGCCGGCGCGATCCGACGCGAGGAAACGCCATGAGATCGCCGATCTCGCGCGCATGCGCGGGGCGGCCCAGCGGCAGGCCCTTCTGGAATTCCTTGTAGCGGGTTTCGTCGCCGAACTGATTTTTTGCCCTGGTCTTGAGCAGTGTGACATGGCGATCGGTGCCGACGGGGCCGGGATTGATGCCGACCACGCGGATGTTGTCGGCGAGGCTCTTGCCGCCGAGCGCGCGGGTGAAGGCCATCAGTGCAGCATTGCCGGTGCTGCCGCAGATGTAGTTGGCATCGAATTTTTCGCCGGCAGCCCCAATGTCGTTGACGATGACCCCGCCGCCCTTCGCCTTCATCTGCGCATAGATCTGCCGCGTCAGGTTGATGTAGCCGAATACTTTCAATTCCCAGGCGTGCCGCCAGGTCGCCTCGTCGATCTTTTCGATCGAGCCGCCGGGGATATCGCCCGCATTGTTGACGAGCACGTCGATATCGGCGGCTTCCCTGGCAAGCCGCGCCAAATCCTCGGCCTTGCGCAAATCCACGATGCTCGTCGTGGCATCGATCTGATGCGCGGAGCGCAGGCGCTCGGCCAGCGCCTTGAGCTGCTCGCCGTTGCGTGCCGCGAGCAGGAGATTTGCGCCTTCCTCGGCAAACGCTTCGGCGGCGGCCGCGCCAATGCCTTTGGACGCGCCCGTGATCAGGACACGCTTGCCGCGCAGATGCAGATCCATGGTGCTACTCGCTCGGTGGGAACAGGATGAAACCAGTAGGCGCTCGGCCGCGCCATGGTCAACATTGCAGTGCAGCGTTGCACTGCCGCCGAGTTTGGTCCATTGCAGTGCGGTCAAAAAAGCGGCGGCTGCCGGACCAAAAAAGGGACGTTCTCGATGAGCAAGAAACAATACCGGATCGCAGTCATTCCCGGCGACGGCATCGGCAAGGAAGTCATGCCCGAGGGGCTGCGCGTTCTGGAGGCCGCGGCGAAAAAGCACGGCGTGTCCCTGCATTTCGACCATTTCGACTTCTCGTCCTGGGATTATTACGAGAAGCACGGCCAGATGATGCCGGACGACTGGAAGGAAAAGATCGGCAAGCATGACGCGATCTATTTCGGCGCGGTCGGCTGGCCGGCGAAAATCCCAGATCACGTCTCGCTGTGGGGCTCGCTGATCAAATTCCGCCGCGAGTTCGACCAGTATGTGAATTTGCGTCCGGTGCGTCTGATGCCCGGCGTGCCGTCGCCGCTGGCGGGACGCAAGCCCGGCGACATCGATTTCTGGGTGGTGCGCGAGAACACCGAGGGCGAGTATTCCTCCGTCGGCGGCCGCATGTTCCCGGACACCGATCGCGAGTTCGTCACGCAGCAGACGGTGATGACCCGCGTCGGCGTCGACCGCATCCTGAAATTCGCCTTCGAGCTCGCGCAGTCGCGGCCAAAGAAGCATTTGACCTCGGCGACGAAGTCCAACGGCATCTCCATCACCATGCCCTATTGGGACGAGCGCGTGGAGGCGATGGCCAAGAAGTTTCCGGGTGTGAAGTGGGACAAGTACCACATCGACATTCTGACGGCGAACTTCGTCCTGCATCCGGATTGGTTCGACGTCGTGGTCGGCTCGAACCTGTTCGGGGACATTCTCTCCGATCTCGGCCCGGCCTGCACCGGCACCATCGGCATCGCGCCATCCGGCAACATCAATCCGGACGGCGATTTCCCCTCGGTGTTCGAGCCGGTGCACGGCTCGGCGCCCGATATCGCGGGGCAGGGGATCGCCAACCCGATCGGCGCGATCTGGTCGGGCGCGATGATGCTGGAGCATCTCGGCGAGAAGGTCGCAGGAAAATCGATCGTCGATGCGATCGAGCGCACGCTGGCCGAACGCACGCTGCGCACCAAGGACCTCGGCGGTAACGCCGACACCACCGCGTGCGGCAAGGCGGTTGCGGAGATGGTGGATTAGGGCAAGCTAGCAACCACGGCGTCGTCCCGGATCTGCGCTTTGCTTGTCCGGGACGACAGCCGTGGCGATTGCTAGACCGCAATCTTTTCGATCGAGGCCGGATCCAGCCCGAACTTCTTTCCGGCCTCAAGAATCTCCTGCCAGGTGGTCGGATCGACCGGGATGCCTTCGGCCAGACGCTTTTTCCTGGTCTCGCGCTCGGGCTCGCCCGCGATCTTCACCTTGTCGACACCGGGGGCGGGCGGCGAGCCGGTGTGCCACGCGACGAAGCTCTCGACCTCGCGCGCGAGGTTTTCGCCGGTGCCGAGCTTGCCCGGGTCAATGATGATCGAGAGCATGCCGTTGAGGACGTTGTGCTTGCCGTCGGACGGGCCCTTGACCACCTGCCCGCCGGAGAGCGCGCCGCCGAGGATTTCGCACACCAGCGCGAGCCCCGACCCCTTGTGCTCGCCGAACGGCAGGATGGCGCCGTGCGGCGGGATCACGGTGTAGCGCGGGTTGGTGGTCGGCTTGCCTTTATTGTCAATGATGGTGCCGGGCTCGAGTTCGACGCCCTTGTTGTGGGCGACGCGGGTCTTGCCCTGCGCGATCCTGCTGGTGGCGAAGTCGAGCACGATCGGGTCCTTGCCCCTGCGCGGGATACCGACGCAGAATGGGTTGGTGCCGTGGCGCGCATCGCTGCCGCCCCAGGGCGCCACGATCGGGCGCGAGATCACGTTGACGAAGTGGATCGAGACCAGCCCGTGGTCGATGCACTGTTCGGCCCAGTGGCCGATGCGGCCGATATGGTGCGAGTTGGAGAGGCCGACGAGACACACGCCGTTGCGCTTGGCGCGCTCGGCTGCCAGCTCCATGGCTTCATGGCCGATCACCTGGCCGTAGCCGGTAAGGCCGTCGAGGGTGAGAAGCGGACCGGTGTCGAGCACGATCTTGACGTGCTGGTTCACGGCCAGGCCGCCCGTGGTGACGCTCTGGACATAGCGCGGGATCATGCCGACGCCGTGGGAGTCGTGTCCCCTGAGATTGGCCTCGACGAGATTGGTGGACACGAGCTCGGCTTCGCGGTCCGTAGACCCGCCGGCCTTGACGATGGCCCGGACGACGTTGGTGAGCGGCTCTGCCTTGATGGTGCGATAGTCGGCCATTGTTGTTGCTCTTATCCTTTCACGATCCGGCGGCAGTGCTCCCACGCCGCTTGAATGAGGTTCTCGCTCGCCTCCGGCGTGCGGAAAGCCGAATGCGCCGACAACGTCACGTTCGGAATCTTGGTCAGCGGATGATCGCCGGGCAGCGGCTCGATGTTGAAGACGTCGAGACCGGCATGGCGGATGTGGCCGGACTTCAACGCGTCGATCATCGCGGCCTCGTCGACGACCGCGGCGCGGGCGGTGTTGATGAGGACGCCGCCGGGCTTCATCGCAAGAATCTTCTCGCGTGTGATCATGCCGCGCGTCTCGTCGTTGAGGAGCAGGTGCAGCGACACGACGTCGCTCTTCGCCAGCACCGTGTCGAGATCGGTGAATTCGACACCCGGAAAACTCTTCGGCGAGCGGTTCCAGGCGATCACCTTCATGCCGCTGCCGGATGCGATGCGCGCGACCTCGGCGGCGATGCCGCCGAATCCGATGAGGCCCAGCATCTTGCCGGTGAGCTGCATGCCGTCCTCGCGCAGCCAGTTTCCGGCGCGCATTTCGCGGTCCATCATCGCGATCCCACGGGCCGAGGCCCACATCAGCGCGATCGCGGATTCCGCGACCGCCGTGTCGCCGTAGCCCTTGATCAGATGCACGGAGATGCCGAGCTCGGCCAGCTCCTCCGGGTTCATGTAGCTGCGCGCGCCGGTCCCGAGGAACACGACGTGCTTGAGGCCGGCGCATTTCTTTGCGACGTCCGTCGGCAGCGCGGTGTGATCGACGATGGCGATCTCCGCACCGTCGAGGATTTCAGGATACTGTTCGGGCTTGATATCGGGGTCCCTGTGAATCCGTACCTTGGGATCGCCGGGCTGCTCCAGCCGCTCCATGATCACGGCCAGGGCTTCGTTGGCGTCGACGAAAACTCCGCGCATGGCTCTCTCCGGTCAGGATGCGACGCCGGCGATCGCCAGCACTGTATGCATGAGGACATTGGTGCCCGCGGCGCAATCGGGCTGCGTGGCGTCTTCGAGCTCGTTGTGGCTGATGCCGTCCTTGCAGGGCACGAACACCATCGCCGCCGGCATGATGGTGTTGAGGTTGCAGGCGTCGTGGCCGGCGCCGGAGGTGATGCGGCGCGAGGAATAGCCCAGCGTCTTCGCCGCGTTCTCGACCGCTGCAATGAGCTTGGGATCGAAATGGGTCGGCGGCTTGCGCCAGACCAGATCGATTTTGACCTCGACCTTGCGGCGCGCAGCAATCTCGGCAATGGCTGCGCGCAGATCGCGGTCGAGCGCATCCATGATGGCGCCATCAGCGCTGCGGCAGTCCATGGTGAAGGCGATCTCGCCGGGAATGACGTTGCGCGAGGGATTTGCGATCACGGCCTCGCCGATGGTGCCGACCGCGTTCGGACCGTGCTTCTTCGCAATGGCCTCCATCGCCAGCACGATCTCGGAGAGCGTTGCCAGCGCATCGCGCCGCAGCGGCATCGGCGTCGAGCCCGCATGGCTCTCGAAGCCGGAAATCTTGCCATCGTACCACAAGACACCCTGGCCGGAATCGACCACGCCGATGGTCTTGCCTTCGGCCTCCAGAATCGGGCCCTGCTCGATGTGCAGCTCGACGAAGCAACCGAGCTTCTGGAAGCCGACCGGCTTGTCGCCGCGATAGCCGATGCTGTCGAGCGCCTGGCCGACGGTCGTGCCCTCGATATCCTTGCGCGACAGAATGTCGTCGGTGGTGAAATCGCCGACATAGGCCGCAGACGCCATCATCGCCGGCGCGAACCGCGAGCCTTCCTCATTGGTCCAGTTGACGACACAGATCGGCGCCTCGGTCTCGATGCCGGCGTCGTTGAGCGTGCGGATCACTTCGAGCGCGCCGAGCGTCCCCAAAATGCCGTCATACTTTCCGCCGGTCGGCTGGGTGTCGAGATGCGAGCCGATACCGACCGGCAGCTTCGACATGTCGCGTCCCTTGCGCAGGCCGAACTGTGAGCCGAGCGCATCGGTGTGCACTTCGAGCCCGGCATCCTCGCAAGCCTTGCGGAACCAGTCGCGTACCTGCTTGTCTTCGCTGCTGAGCGTCAGCCGCCGCACGCCGCCCTTGGCCGTCGCGCCGAATTGCGCGGTCTCGTGGATGGAGCCCCAGAGGCGGGCGGAATCGATCTGCAGGTTGGTGGCGGCTCGGCTCATGCGTCAGTCCATCTTAGCTGTCATTCCGGGGCTCGCGAAGCGAGACCCCGGAATCTCGAGATTCCGGGTTCGCTCTTCGAGCGCCCCGGAATGACGAAAGAAAATCCGGCGCCTGTTTCAATGACCCGCCAGCGCGGGCGCGTCAACCGCGAGGCTGCTCTGCGCAATCTGACATGCAAGCTCCGCAACGCGCTCCACGGCGACGATATCAGGGGAGGCGAGCCAGCTCGCGGTGAATGTCAGCGGGGCGATGGCGAGATCGGTGTCGAGCAGCTGCAGCCGCCCGTCGGCGAGCTCGTTCTCGACGATGGCGTCCGGGATCACGGCGATGCCGAGCCCTTCGACTGCCATGTGGATGACGGTCGCGAGTGAAGCGGACGCGTGCAGGCGGATCGGCGGCAGCTCGGGCCGGTCGAACACCTCGCGCACGACCTCGTAAGGTTTGGTCTTGCGCGGGAAGGTGATGATCGGAAACCGCGCGAGCTCGGCCGGCGTCACCCGGCCCTTGCCGAGCCCGAGCGAGGGGCTGGCGAGAAAGCCGATCGGGTAATCCGCGAGCACGCGGTTGTGGACGCCCGAGGCTGACAATGGTCCCACCACGAAGGCAAGCTCGATCTCCTGCGCGAGCAGCCGCGCCGTGAGGTTCGGCGTGATGTCGACCTCGATCTCCAGCGACAGGTTCGGATAGACCTCGTTCATGCTCTTCACGAGCCGCGGCAGCCAAGTATGCACGATGGTTTCGGCGACGCCGAGCCGCATCACGCCGCGCATCGCGGAACGATCGCCGACCTCGGCCACCATCTGGGCGCGCAGGCCAATCAGCTTCTCCGCATAGACCATCATCTGCCGGCCGCTCGGCGTCGGCGAGGCGACGCGATGATCGCGGTTGAGGAGCTTGACGCCCATCTCGCGTTCAAGCTGGGCGATCCGTTGGGAGATCGCCGGCTGGGTCGTATTGAGCCGTGCTGCAGCGCCGCGAAAGCTGCCGAGCTTCACAACCCAGAGGAATGTCTCGATCGATCTGAAGTCCAGCATTGGAAGGATTTTCCCGATCGATAAGCCAAATTTATCGATATTGATTAGAAAGGAAGATTAGACTTTATAGCACGCCTAGTGTTGGCTGTCTTTGTCGAGTTTATAGGCAGGTCGATCGCATGACTGTTTTGGTGGCAGCGCAGCAAACTGAAACGCCCGACACCCTCCCGAGTCGCCAAGCCCGGCTCGCTTATCGTGGCGGCCAGGTCGGTTCCACGGCAGGGGTCGCCCCCGGCTTCGTTCAGGGCAACCTCGCGATCCTGCCGGCCGAATATGCCAGCGCCTTTCATCGCTTCTGCCAGCTCAACCCGAAGCCGTGCCCGATCATCGGCATGTCCGACGTCGGCAGTCCGTACATCCCCGCGCTGGGCGCCGACCTCGACATCCGCACCGACGTGCCGCGCTATCGCGTCTGGCGCGACGGCGAGGTGGTCGACGAGCCGACCGACGTGAAGAGCTACTGGCGCGACGATCTCGTGACTTTCGTGCTCGGCTGCTCGTTCTCGTTCGAGGAGGCTTTGCTCGACGAGGGCATGCCGATCCGGCACATCGAGCAGAACGTGCGCGTGCCGATGTACCGTACCAACATCGCCTGCGGCGAGGCCGGTCCTTTCGCAGGTCCCATGGTGGTGTCGATGCGCCCGTTCAAGCCGGCCGATGCGATCCGCGCGGTGCAGATCACCTCGCGCTATCCCGCCGTGCACGGGGCGCCGGTGCATCTCGGCCACCCGGATCTGATCGGCATCAAGGATATCGCCAAGCCGGACTACGGCGACCCGGTGCCGGTTGCCGAGGACGAGATCCCGGTGTTCTGGGCGTGCGGCGTGACGCCGCAATCGGTGATCAACGCCGCGAAGCTGCCGTTCGCGATCACGCATTCGCCCGGCCTGATGCTGGTGACCGATCTCAAGAACAGGACCATGGCCGTGATTTAGTGGGCAGCATTTGCTGCTTGTTCAGGCTTTACCGCATCCATCAATCGCTTCATTCGATCAGCCGAAATTCAGTAACAGGGGACTTTGCCATGACGATCTCTCGCCGCGACGTGCTGCTAGGAGCCACCGCCGCTGCCGCGCTGGTGCCGCTTGCTGCACGCGCGCAGACCTCGGAAGTCGTGATCGGCGTGATCTATCCGTTCTCCGGCGGCAGCGCGCAGCAGGGCGTCGACGCCCAGAAGGCCTATGAGACCGCGCTCGAGGTCATCAACAAGGACACCGATTTCGATCTGCCGCTGGCGAAGGGCGAGGGCCTGCCGGGCCTCGGCGGCGCCAAGATCCGCCTCGTGTTTGCCGACCACCAGGCCGATCCGCAGAAGGGCCGGGCCGAGGCCGAGCGCCTGATCACGCAGGAGAAGGTCTCCGCCATCATCGGCACCTATCAGAGCGCGGTCGCGGTCACCGTCAGCCAGATCTGCGAACGCTACCAGATCCCGTTCGTCTCGGCGGACAATTCGTCGCCGAGCCTGCATCGCCGCGGTCTCAAATATTACTTCCGCGCCTCCCCGCATGACGAGATGTACTCGGCCGCGATGTTCGACTTCTTCGACGCCATGAAGAAGAAGGGCACCAAGATCGAGACGCTGTCGCTGTTCCACGAGGACACCATCTTCGGCACCGACTCCGGCAATGCCCAGGCCAAGATCGCCGGCGAGCGCGGCTACAAGATCGTCACCGACATCAAGTATCGCGCCAACTCCCCCTCGCTGTCGGCCGAAGTGCAGCAGCTCAAGACCGCGAATGCCGACGTGCTGATGCCGTCGAGCTACACCACCGACGGCATTCTGCTGGTCAAGACCATGGGTGAGCTCGGCTACAAGCCGAATGCGATCGTGGCGCAGGACGCCGGTTTCTCCGAGAAGGCGCTCTACGACGCCGTCGGCGACAAGCTCGAAGGCGTGATTTCGCGCGGAACCTTCTCGCTCGACCTCGCGCAGAAGCGTCCGATGGTCGGCAAGATCAACGAGATGTTCAAGGCGCGCTCGGGCAAGGATTTCAACGACCTCACCTCGCGCCAGTTCATGGGCCTGATCATCCTGGCGGACGCGATCAACCGCGCCAAGTCGGCCGACGGCGAGAAGATCCGTGATGCGCTGGCCGCGACCGACATCCCGGGCGAGCAGACCATCATGCCCTGGAAGCGAGTCAAGTTCGACGAGATGGGCCAGAACAACGACGCCGACCCGGTGCTGCTGCAGTATGTCGGCGGCAAGTTCGTCACCATCTTCCCGCCGCAGGCCGCGATCGCCGAGGCGATCTGGCCGATGAAGTAGGGTTTCGCGGAGCGGGAGCTCAGACGTAGCTCCCGCCCTCATCCTGAGGAGCGGGCATGGCCCGCGTCTCGAAGGACGAGGGTGGGCCATCTCGAGACGCGCGCCGGTGCGCGCTCCTCAGGATGAGGACGTATTTCGGGGGACAGACTTTTGACAGCCCAAGCCATTATCCAGAGTCTCGCGAGCGGCCTTCTCATGGGCCTGCTCTACGGGTTGATCGCCGTCGGCCTTGCGCTGATCTTCGGCCTGATGGACGTCACGAACTTCGCGCATGGCGAGTTCCTGATGATCGCGATGTATCTGTCCTTCTTCCTGTTCGCATTCTTCGCGATAGACCCGTTGCTGTCGGCGCCGTTGGTCGCCGCAGCAATGTTCGTGTTCGGAGCGGTGATCTATCTACTCATTGTACGCTTCGCCATGCGGGCCAAGGCCAATGCCGGCATGGTGCAGATCTTCACCACCTTCGGCCTTGCCATCCTCATGCGCGGCCTCGCGCAGTTCTTCTTCACGCCCGACTATCGCAGCATTCCGCAGTCCTGGGTCGGTGGCAAAACCATCTCCATCGGGGGGATCTTCCTGCCGGAGCCGCAGCTGATCGGTGCGCTGGTCTCGATTGCGGCCTTTGCCGGCCTCTACTTCTTCATCCACCGCACCGATTTCGGCCGCGCGATCGAAGCGACGCGCGAAGATCCCGGTGCGGTCGCACTGGTAGGCATCGACAAGAACCGCGTATTCGCATTCGGCTGGGGTCTCGGCGCGGGATTGGTCGGTCTCGCCGGCGCGATCATGGCGGTGTTCTTCTACATCTATCCCGATGTCGGCGCGTCCTTCGCGCTGATCGCCTATGTCACGGTGGCGCTCGGCGGCTTCGGCAGCGTGTTCGGTGCCTTCGCCGGCGGCATCATCGTCGGCCTTGTCGAGGCGAGCACCGCGTTGCTGCTACCGCCCTCGCTGAAGTCGGCCGGCATCTACGCCGTCTACCTTCTCGTTGTCTTCATCCGGCCGCGCGGCCTGTTCGGATCGATGTAATGGACAAGGATTTCGCAGCGCGGCGCCGCCGCGACCTCATCATCGCCGCGGTGCTCGCCGGGATTGCCGCGGTTACGCCATTGTTCGTGAAGGACGTCGTCGTCCAGAACATCCTGATCCTGACGCTGATGTATGCAGGACTGTCACAGAGCTGGAACATCCTGTCCGGCTATTGCGGGCAGATCTCGCTCGGACACGCGCTGTATTTCGGCCTGGGGGCCTACACCACCGAGCTGCTGTTCATGAAATTCGGCGTGCTGCCCTGGTTCGGCATGCTGGCGGGCGGCGTGGTGTCGGCGCTGATCGCGATGGGGCTCGGTTATCCCTTCTTTCGCCTGCGCGGCCATTACTTTGTGATCGCCACCATCGTCATCGCCGAAATCGGGTTGCTTCTCTTCCATAACTGGGAATGGGCCGGTGCCGCGATGGGCATCACCATTCCGATCCGCGGCGACAGCTGGCTGAAATTCCAGTTCGTGCGCACCAAGCTGCCATACTTCTATTTCGCGCTGGCGCTGTGCTGTCTCGCCTGGTTCGTCACCTGGTGGCTGGAAGACTCCAAATGGGGCTTTTGGTGGCGCGCGGTGAAGGACAATCCGGAAGCCGCCGAGAGCCTCGGCGTCGTCGTGTTCAACTCGAAGATGGGTGCCGCCGCCGTCTCCGCCTTCCTGGTCGCGGTGGGTGGCAGCTTCTACGCCCAGTTCGTCTCCTACATCGATCCGGAAAGCGTCATGGGCTTTCAGTTTTCGTTGTTGATGGCGCTGCCCGCCGTGCTCGGCGGCATCGGTACCCTGTGGGGGCCGGTGCTAGGCGCCGCCATTCTGATCCCGCTGACCGAGCTGACGCGCTTCAAGTTCGGCGGCTCGGGGCGCGGCGTCGACCTCATTGTCTACGGCACGCTGATCGTCCTGATCTCGCTGGCCCTGCCGCGGGGGCTGTTGAGCCTGTTTTCACGCCCGAAGAAGACGGGAGTCGCACGATGACCGCGCTGCTTGAAACCCGCGGTGTTTGGCAGCGGTTCGGCGGCCTCGTCGCCAACAGCGACGTCTCGATCTCGGTCGGCCGCGGTGAGATCGTCGGGCTGATCGGCCCGAATGGCGCCGGCAAGTCGACGCTGTTCAACCTCATCGCCGGCGTGCTGCCGCCGACGCAAGGCTCGATCTGGTTCGATGGCGAGGACGTCACCCACATGCCGGCAGCCGAGCGCTGCCAGCGCGGAATCGGGCGTACCTTCCAGGTGGTCAAGAGCTTCGAGACCATGAGCGTTGTCGACAACGTCATCGTCGGTGCCCTGGTCCGCAACACCGTGATGCGCGAGGCCCGACGCAAGGCGCATGAAGTGCTGGAGTTCACCGGCCTTGCCGCGCGTGCCGATGTGCTCGCGAGCGACCTCGTGCCGGCCGAGAAGCGCCGCCTCGAAGTCGCGCGTGCGCTTGCGACCGAGCCGAAACTTCTGCTGCTCGACGAAGTCCTCACCGGCCTCACGCCGACCGAGGCGCAGACCGGCGTCGCGCTGGTGCGCAAGGTGCGCGATACCGGCATCACGGTGCTGATGGTCGAGCATGTCATGGAGATCGTGATGCCGCTGGTCGACCGCGCCATCGTGCTCGACCTCGGCAAGGTGCTGGTCGAGGGCAAGCCCACTGAGGTCGTCCGCGATCCCAAGGTGATCAGCGCATATCTGGGAGATCGTCATGCTGTCGGTGCATGAAGTCACGACCGCCTATCAGGGCCTGGTCGCGATCTCCGCGGTCTCGATCGAGGTCCAGAAGGGCGAAATCGTCTGCGTCGCCGGTGCCAACGGCGCGGGCAAGTCGACGCTGCTCAAATCCATCGCCGGCGCCGAGCGTCCGCGTTCGGGCACGGTGACGTTCGACGGCAAGCGCCTCGACGGCATGGCGCAGCATCACATCACGGCCACCGGCATCGCCTATGTGCCGGAGAACCGCCGTCTGTTCCCGCGCCTGTCGGTGCGCGACAATCTGCGCCTCGGCAGCTATCTGTATCGCGGCGAAGCAAACCGCGAAGAGCCGCTCGATCTCGTCTTCACGCTGTTCCCCCGTTTGTCCGAACGCCTCGAGCAGCGCGCCGAGACGCTAAGCGGCGGCGAGCAGCAGATGCTCGCCATCGGCCGCGCGCTGATGACGCGCCCGCGGCTGCTGATGCTGGACGAGCCCTCGCAGGGCATCATGCCAAAACTGGTCGACGAAATCTTCCAGGCGGTTTTGCGCATTCGCGATGCCGGGATGACCGTGCTGATCGTCGAGCAGCGCATGGCCGAGTGCCTGGAGATCGCCGACCGCGCCTACATCCTGCAAACCGGCCGCGTGCTGATGCAGGGTGCGGCGGCGGAGATCAAGGGTAACCCGGATGTGCGGAAGGCGTATCTGGGGCTGTAAAGGCAAAGTGTTGGGCGCGTTCGCGTAACACACGCGATGTCATCGCCCGACTTGATCGGGCGATCCAGTACTCCGAGAGATCAGCGAGATACGGAGAAGCCGCGGCGTACTGGATTCCCCGCCTCCGCGGGGAATGACAGCGGTGACTGAGGCAGCACCGTCGCGCTCTTCACGAGGTGCTAGTGTTCGTGCCCATGCTCCGGCAGTGCGAGCCCGAACACCTTCACCAGATCCGTCACCTGCTCCGGAGACAGATACCGCGGGTTCAGCCCGCGCAGCAGCAGATACAGCTTCGCCGTCTCCTCCAGCTCCTCGGTCGCGAACACTGTTGCTTCCAGCGTGTCGCCGGCAACCACGGGGCCGTGATTGGCGAGCAGCACGGATGAATATTTCCCCGCCAGCCCCTTGATTGCGTCCGCCACCGCGGGATCGCCCGGGCGATAATAGGGCACGAGCGCGGTGGCGCCGCATTTCATCAGGTAATAGGCCGTCATCGGCGGCAGCGCGGCGCGCGGGTCGATCTCGGGCAGCATCGAGAGCGCGACCGAATGGGTGGAGTGCAGATGCACGATGGCGCGCGCACTGCCGCGCGTGTCATAGAGCGCGGTGTGCAGCGGAACTTCCTTGGTGGGCGCATCGCCCGAGACCAGGCGGCCGCGCTCGTCCAGCCGCGACAGCCGTGCCGGGTCGAGGAAGCCAAGCGAGGCATTGGTCGGCGTCACCAGCCAGCCGCCGCCGTCCAGCCTGACGCTGATATTGCCGGAGGAGCCCGGTGTCAGCCCGCGTTCGAACAGGGATCGTCCGAAGCGGCAGATATCCTCACGCAGCGATGTCTCGTTGCTCATGGCCGTCATGTCTGCTTGTCTCACGCTTTGGCAGCGCGGCCAAGCCGTGTTATTTGGTTGACCAAGCTGCCGCAAAGGCGGCAATCCGGGAAACGTTCGCAAGGTTTAGTTGAAGGGTCAGTTGCATGTCCGCCTCCAATTCTCAAAATCAGCGCATCGCCGTGATCGGGCTCGGCTCGATGGGATACGGCATGGCGACCTCGCTGAAGCGCGCCGGCCATGCCGTCACCGGGTGCGACGTCTCGGCTGATGCAGTGGCGCGGTTCGTGAAGGACGGCGGCGCGGGCGCGACGACGCCGGCGGAGGCGGCCAAGGACGCCGACATCGTGGTCAGCGTCGTCGTCAATGCCGCGCAGACCGAGACCATCCTGTTCGGCAAGGACGGCGTCGCCGAGACCTTGCCGAAGGATAGCGTTTTCCTGTCTTCGGCCACCATGGACCCGGACGTCGCACGCCGCCTCGCCAAACAACTGGAGGCGACCGGCCGGCATTATCTCGATGCGCCGATCTCGGGCGGCGCGCAGCGTGCCGCGCAGGGCGAATTGACCATCCTCGCGTCCGGCAGTGCGGCGGCTTTTGCAAAGGCGCGCCCCGCGCTCGACGCCATGGCGGCAAAGCTCTACGAACTCGGCGATGCTGCGGGGCAGGGCGCCGCGTTCAAGATGATCAACCAGTTGCTGGCCGGCGTGCACATCGCAGCGGCCTCCGAAGCCATCGCGTTCGCGGCCAAGCAGGGCCTCGACATCCGCAAGGTCTATGAGGTGATCACGGCGTCGGCCGGCAATTCCTGGATGTTCGAGAACCGCATGCCGCACGTGCTCGACGGCGATTACACGCCGCGCAGCGCGGTCGAGATTTTCGTCAAGGATCTCGGCATCATCCAGGACATGGCGCGTAGCGCCCGATTCCCGGTGCCGGTCTCGGCTGCCGCCCTCCAGATGTTCCTGATGACGTCAGCCGCCGGCATGGGCCGCGACGACGACGCCTCGGTGGCGCGGATGTATGCGCAGGTCACCGGCGTCAAGCTTCCCGGCGACAAGTAGAAGAGGATTCCAATGCCCCGTTTCGCCGCCAATCTCTCGATGATGTTCACCGAGGTGCCGTTCCTCGACCGCTTCGATGCCGCCGCGCAAGCGGGCTTCACCGCGGTCGAGTTTCTCTTTCCCTATGAGCATCCGGCTGAAGCCGTCGGCGAGCGGCTCAAGCGCAACGGCCTGATCCAGGCGCTGTTCAACCTGCCGCCGGGCGACTCGAACGCCGGCGAGAAAGGCTTTGCGGCGCTCCCCTCGCGGTTTTCCGATCTCAAGGCCAGCCTGGAGACGGCACTGCCTTACGCGAAGGCGACGGGCGTCAAGCGACTGCATTTGATGGCCGGAATCGCCAATCGCGGCGAGCGCGTCGCGATCGAGGCGTTCTACAAATCGGTGGCCTGGGCGGCGGAGTTCTTCGCCCCGCACGGCATCGACATCGTGATCGAGCCGATCAACGCACGCAACGTGCCCGGCTACTTCCTCAACGATTTCGGCTTCGCGCGCGACCTGATCCAGGAGCTGAGGCTTTCGAACCTGAAGCTCCAGTTCGACATCTATCACTGCCAGATCATTCATGGCGACGTCACCATGCGCCTGCGCGAGATGATGCCGCTCATCGGCCATGTCCAGATCGCCAGCATCCCATCGCGCAACGAGCCCGACGGTGAGGAGCTGAACTATCCCTTCCTGTTCGCCGAGCTCGACCGGCTCGGCTATGCCGGCTTCGTCGGCTGCGAATACAATCCGCGCGGCAAGACCACCGATGGCCTTGCTTGGTTCAAGCCCTATGCCGGAGTGAAGCCGTGACCCTCGCACTGGGCTGCATCGCCGACGACTACACCGGCGCCTCCGACCTCGCCAACACGCTGACGCGCGCGGGCCTGCGCACCGTGCAGACCATCGGCGTGCCCGCTGACGACCTGGCGCTGCCCGAGGTCGACGCCGTCGTGGTGTCGCTGAAGAGCCGCTCGATCGAGGCGGGGCTTGCCGTGTCGCGCTCGCGCGCGGCCGAGCAATGGCTGCGCGGCCGCGGCGCGAGCCACGTGCTGTTCAAGATCTGCTCGACCTTCGATTCCACCGATGCCGGTAATATCGGTCCGGTGATGGATGCGCTGCGCGCCGATTGCGGCGAGGCGAGCGTACTGGTGACGCCGGCCTTCCCGGAGACCGGCCGCACCGTCTACCAGGGCAATCTGTTCGTCGGCGCCGTGCCGCTGAACGAGAGTCCTCTCAAGGATCATCCGCTCAATCCGATGCGCGATTCCAGCCTGGTGCGCGTGCTGGCGCGCCAGAGCAAGACGCAAATCGGCCTCGTCGACCTCGCCACCGTGACGCGCGGCGCCGATGACGTGCGGGCCCGGCTTGCCGAACTCGCGGGCAAGGGCGTCGGTGCCGCGATCATCGACGCCGTGTTCGACCGCGACCTCGAAACCATCGGCCTCGTCGCTGCAGAGCACCAGCTGTCGGTCGGCGCCTCCGGCATGGGTCTCGGGCTGGCGCGGGCGCTGGTATCGACAGGCAAGGTCAAATCGACGGCGGCTAGCAGCGAGGCGTGGGCAGCGGTCGGCGGACCCGCGGCCTGCCTTGCCGGAAGCTGCTCGCAGGCAACGCTGCAACAGATCGCCAATGCCGAACGCGTCATGCCGGTGCTTCATCTCGACCCGGACCGTATTATTACGGGCAGGGACGAGGCGCAGCGCGCGCTGGCCTGGGCGAAGCCGCTTCTCGCCGAAGGTCCGGTCCTGATCGCGTCGAGTTCGACGCCGGATCAAGTCGCAGCGCTGCAGGCGCGCCACGGCCGCGACGCCGCCGGTCACGCCATCGAGCAGGCGATGGCCGACCTCGCCGAGGGCCTGGTGCAGGACGGCGTCAAACGATTGATCGTCGCAGGTGGTGAGACGTCAGGCGCCGTGGTCGATCGGTTGAAGATTCCCGGCTTTCTCGTGGGAGTGGAAATCGCCGCGGGCGTTCCGGTGCTGCGTGCGGTCGCGGCTGAAAAGGGCGACATGTTGCTTGCTTTGAAGTCCGGAAATTTCGGCGGCACGGATTTCTTTTCCGATGCGCTTACGCTCATGCGCTGAGCGCAGAGCATTCTTAGCGCCATGTTCATTTGTTTCGGGCTTCCGTACTCGTACGGAGTCGTAGTTAACATCTGCTCAGGTGCTCTGTTGTCTGATGTCGGCGCTGCTCCCTTTGTTTAATTCGTAAAAACTTGACGCGCGCCCGCGCCAGCACAATGAGACCTGTAATGCTCGCCACCATTTCCATCCGCGCCAAGATCATCAGTGTCGTGGCGTTCCTGCTGGTCGCGATGGCCGGCATGGGCCTGCTCGCCGTCATGAAGATGCGGGCGATGAACGCCAATACGGTAGACATCACCACGAGCTGGATGCCAAGCGTGCGCGTGCTCGGGGATCTCCGCGCCGGCGTCATCACCTATCGCAACGTCATCCGCGAACACATGCTGTCGGAAACGCTTGACGAGAAGCTCGCGATGGAGAAGACGCTCGCGACCGTGATCGAGGCCAACACCAAGTTTCGCAAAACTTATGAGGGCATGATCACCTCGCCTGAAGAACGGGCACTTTACGCTGAATGGTCGAAGCTCTGGGAGGAGTACAAGAGGGGCACCCAGGAGGTCATGGCGCTGTCGCGCAAGGAGGCCGGCAAGGTCCCGCACGAGGCGCATGAGCTGAACACCAAGACGGTCAACAAGATCGGGCTTCAGGCCGACGAGGTCCTGCGCAAGGACATCGAGCTCAACACCAAGGGCGGCGACCAGGCTGCTGCGGATGCTGCCGACAGTTATTATTATGCGTTCATGCTCGTCGCGGTCATTCTCGGCGCCGCCGTCGTCATCGGCACCGGCGTTGGCTTCTACCTGGTCCAGGACGTCTCCAGCGGCATAAACTCGATCACCGAGCCGATGCAGGCGCTGGGCAAGGGCGACCTGTCCGCGGACGTCCCCCATCGCGGCGAGAAGACCGAGATCGGCGCCATGGCCGACGTGCTCCAGGTGTTCAAGGAAGCGCTGATCGCCAAGAAGGCAGCCGACGAAGCTGCGGCCGCCGATGCCGAAGCCAAGATCGAGCGCGGCCGCCGCGTCGACAACATCACCCGCGAATTCGAAACGATGATTGGCGAGATCGTCCAGACCGTGTCGTCGGCCTCGACCCAGTTGGAGGCCTCCGCCTCGACGCTAACCACGACCGCCGACCGCTCGCAGCGGCTCGCGACCACCGTTGCCGGCGCTTCGGAGGAAGCCTCGACCAACGTGCAGTCGGTGGCTTCGGCCACCGAGGAGATGGCCTCGTCGGTGGGCGAGATCAGCCGCCAGGTGCAGGAATCGGCCCGGATGGCGGGTGACGCCGTCGGCCAGGCCCGTGCCACCACCGAGCGCGTCAGCGAACTCTCCAAGGCGGCTTCGCGGATCGGCGACGTCGTCGAACTGATCAACACCATTGCCGGCCAGACCAACCTGTTGGCGCTGAACGCGACGATCGAGGCGGCACGTGCCGGCGAAGCCGGTCGCGGCTTCGCGGTGGTCGCTTCCGAGGTGAAGGCGCTCGCCGAGCAGACCGCCAAGGCGACCGGCGAGATCGGCCAGCAGATCTCCGGCATCCAGGCTGCGACCAACGACTCGGTCGGTGCGATCAAGGAGATCTCCACGACCATCGAACGTCTCTCGGAAATCTCCTCGGCGATCGCCGCTGCTGTGGAAGAGCAGGGCGCAGCAACCCAGGAGATCGCCCGCAACGTGCAGCAGGCAGCCCAAGGCACCCAGCAGGTTTCCTCGAACATCACCGACGTGCAGCGCGGCGCGACCGAAACCGGCACCGCGTCCTCGCAGGTGCTTTCGGCGGCTCAGATGCTGTCGAACGACTCCAGCCGGCTGAAGGCTGAGGTCAGCAAGTTCCTGACTAACGTCCGCGCGGGGTAAGCCTCCGCGCGACCTGTCGATCCAGACCACGAGCGGCGCCAAAGACGCCGCTCATTTTGTCCTCAGACGCGGCCATCTGTGAGGGACCCGGCGCATGGCTGCGATGTCGATTTTGCAACGCGGTAGCAGGGAAGTGAATGCAGGCAAGCCGGCGGGGGTTAGCCTTTCCGACAGTGCTCGGGTAAAGGGGAACGAGGATATCCCCGTGGGGGCGGATTCCGTTTCCTAGCTTGACCTGGAATTGCCTGGCGCATGATTGCTCTGGTCCGTATTGCCCTGAGCCGGCCCTATACGTTTGTCGTGCTCGCGCTGCTGCTGCTGATCATCGGACCGCTGGCGGCGCTGCGGACCCCGACCGACATCTTCCCGGACATCCGCATTCCCGTAATCGGCGTGGGCTGGCAGTACACCGGCTTGCCGCCGGACCAGATGTCCGGCCGCATCACCACGCCGTTCCAGCGCGCGCTGACGACGACGGTCAACGACATCGAGCACATCACCGCCAACTCCTATAACGGCTTTGGCATCATCAAGATCTTCTTCCAGCCGAATGTCGACATCCGCACCGCCAACGCGCAGGTCACTGCGATCTCGCAGACGCTGCTCAAGCAGATGCCGCCGGGCGCGACGCCGCCATTGATCCTGAACTACTCTGCGTCCACCGTGCCGATCATCCAGGTGGCGCTGTCGGGCGACGGCCTGACCGAGCAGAACCTCGCCGATATCGGCATCAACCAGCTCCGCACGCCGCTTGTCACCGTGCCCGGCGCGGCGATCCCGTATCCGTTCGGCGGCAAGCAACGCCAGGTCCAGATCGACCTCGATCCGACCGCGCTCCAGGCCCGTGGCCTGTCCGGCCAGGATGTCGCCAATGCGCTCGCAGCCCAGAACCTGATCACGCCGGTCGGCACCCAGAAGATCGGGCAGTTCGAGTACAACATCCAGCTCAACAACTCGCCGCTCAAAATCGACGAGCTCGGCAATCTGCCGATCAAGACCGTCAACGGCGCGATGGTCTATGTGCGCGACGTCGCCACCGTGCGCGACGGCAATCCGCCGCAGACCAACATCGTCCATGTCGACGGCAATCGCTCGGTGCTGATGATGGTCTTGAAGGCGGGCGCGACCTCGACGCTCGATATCATCGCCGGCATCAAGCAGAAGGTGATCGACGTCAAGGACCAGATGCCGGACGCGCTGAAGATCGGCTTCATCGGCGACCAGTCGGTGTTCGTTCGCGGCGCGATCGAGGGCGTTGCGTTCGAAGGTGTGATCGCGGCGCTGCTCACCAGCGTCATGATCCTGCTGTTCCTCGGCAGCTGGCGCTCGACCATCATCATCGCGGTTTCGATCCCTCTGTCGGTACTCGGCGCCATCATCATGCTGTCTGCGATCGGCGAGACGCTGAACATCATGACGCTCGGCGGCCTCGCGCTCGCAGTCGGCATCCTCGTCGACGACGCCACCGTCACGATCGAGAACATCAACTACCATCTGGAGCAGGGCAAGCCGGTCGAGCAGTCGATCCTCGACGGCGCAAACCAGATCGTGACGCCGGCCTTCGTCTCGCTGCTCTGCATCTGCATCGTGTTCGTGCCGATGTTCTTCCTCACCGGCGTCGCGCGCTTCCTGTTCGTGCCGATGGCCGAAGCGGTGATGTTCGCGATGATCTGGTCGTTCCTGCTGTCGCGCACGCTGGTGCCGACCATGGCGAATTACCTGCTGCAGCCGCATGTGCATCACGACGGTGCGCCGCCGAAGTCGCGCAATCCTCTTGTCTGGTTCCAGCGCGGCTTCGAGGCGCGATTCGAGCGCATTCGCGGCGGCTACCACAATCTGCTGGGGCTGGCGCTGGCGCACCGCGCTGTGTTCGTGATCGGCTTCCTCTGCGTGGTCGGCGCGTCCTTCGCATTGGTGCCGTTCCTTGGCCGCAACTTCTTCCCGTCGGTCGACGCCGGCAACATCCTGATGCATGTCCGCACGCAGGTCGGCACCCGCGTCGAGGAGACCGCCAACCAGCTCGCCGACGTGCAGAAGGCGGTGCGCAAGCTGATCCCGGGCGAGATCGAGACCATGACCGACAACATCGGCATGCCGATCTCCGGCATCAACATGACCTACAACAACACCGGCGTGATCGGCCCGCAGGACGGCGACATCCAGATCAAGCTGAAGGAGGGCCACAAGCCGACCGAAGAGCATGTGAAGGTGCTGCGTGAGCAGCTGCCGCGTCTGTTCCCCGGGGTCAGCTTCGCGTTCCTGCCCGCGGACATCGTCAGCCAGATCCTGAACTTCGGCGCGCCGGCACCGATCGACCTGCAAATCCGCGGCCCCAATATCAGCGCCAACTTCGCTTACGCCAACAATCTGCTGGCCAAGGTCCGCAAGATCCCGGGCGTTGCCGATGCACGCATTCAGCAATCGCCGAACAACCCCACCTTCAACATCGACGTCGACCGCACCCGCGCGCAATATGTCGGGCTGACCGAGCGCGACGTCACCAACAGCCTCGTGGTCAATCTCGCCGGCTCCTCGCAGGTGGCGCCGACCTACTATCTCAACCCCGACAACGGCGTGTCGTACTCGATCGTGATGCAGACGCCGCAGTACCAGATCGATTCGCTCAGCGCGCTGCAGACGCTGCCGATCACGGCCGCCGGAAATTCACAATCGCCGATCCTCGGCGGCATCGCCGATATCAAGCGCTCGACCTCGAGCGCGGTGGTCTCGCAATACGACATCCAGTCGATGGTCCAGATCTTTGCCACGACGTCCGGGCGCGACCTCGGCGCGGTGTCCGCCGACATCCGCCAGCTGATCGCGGACACCGCCAAGGAGGTGCCAAAGGGCTCGTCCGTCGTGCTGCTCGGCCAGGTGCAGACCATGAACAGCGCCTTCACCGGCCTTCTGTTCGGCCTGCTCGGTGCCGTCGTGCTGATCTACTTCCTGATCGTCGTGAACTTCCAGTCCTGGTCGGATCCGTTCGTGATCATCACGGCGCTGCCGGCCGCGCTTGCCGGCATCGTCTGGATGCTGTTCGCGACCGAGACGACGCTGTCGGTGCCGGCCCTCACCGGCGCCATCATGTGCATGGGCGTCGCCACTGCCAACAGCGTGCTCGTGATCTCCTTTGCCCGCGAGCGCTACGAGGAGCTCGGTGATCCCCTCGCGGCCGCGCTCGAGGCCGGCTTCGTCCGGTTCCGCCCCGTCCTGATGACCGCGCTCGCCATGATCATCGGCATGGCGCCGATGGCCCTGGGCCTCGGCGAGGGCGGCGAGCAGAATGCGCCGCTTGGCCGCGCCGTCATCGGCGGCCTGATCTTTGCAACGTTCGCCACGCTGATGTTTGTTCCCGTGGTTTTCAGCATGGTACATAAGAAACAAGGCGCCAAAGCCGCCGCCCCATTGGAGACTGCGCATGTCGCCCACTGAACCCCGCTCCCCGGTGTCGCGCCGGAAACTGGGCATCTTCGGCGTGGTGGCGCTGATTGCGGCGGGCCTCGTCGTGGGCACCGGCATCCGGGCCCGCGAGGAGCAGGGCTCTAGCCTGAAGCAATGGACCGACGATCAGGCCGTTCCCAGCGTCGCGGTGACCCAGCCCAACGCCAAGGCTCTCAATGCCACCCTCGACCTGCCGGGCCGGCTGGAGGCCTATTACCGCGCGCCGATCTTTGCTCGCGTTCCCGGCTATCTCAAAAGCTGGAGCGCCGACATCGGTGCGCGGGTGAAGGCCGGTCAGGTGATCGCCGAGATCGAGGCGCCCGATCTCGACCAGCAACTGCTTCAGGCCCGCGCCGACCTCGCCAGCCAGCAGTCCAGCGCCAGGCTGTCGGAAGCCACCCTTAACCGCCGCAAGACGCTGGTCGCCTCCAACTTCGTCTCCGCGCAGGAGATCGACGAGCGTACCGCTGATCTCTCCAACAAGAACGCGGCGGTTCGCTCGGGCCAAGCCAATGTCGAGCGCCTCGAAGCGCTGGCCGGTTACAAGAAGATCACCGCTCCGTTTGACGGTGTGGTCACGGCGCGCGACACCGACGTCGGTGCGCTGATCAATTCAGGCGGCGGCTCGGGCCCGGCGATGTTCGTGGTTTCCGACATCACCAAGCTGCGCGTCTACATCAACGTTCCCCAGAACTACGTGCCCGCGATCAAGATCGGCGCCAAGGCCACCCTGGTAATGCCGGAGTATCCGAACCGGACCTTCCAGGCGACGGTGGAGGCATCATCGCAGGCCGTCGACGTCGCCTCCGGCACCACGCGCATGCAGCTTGGCCTCGACAATTCGAGCGGCGAGCTGATGCCCGGCGGCTATGCCAGCGTGAAGCTGAGCCTTCAGCGCGACTCCGCGCCGCTCAGCATCCCCGCCAGCGCGCTGATCTTCAACAGCAATGGCTTGCGCGTCGCGACCGTTAGCGCGGACGACAAGGTGCAGTTCAAGACCGTGACGATCGCCCGCGACCTCGGCCGCGAGATCGAGCTCGCCTCGGGCATCGCAGCCGATGACCGCGTCATCACCGCGCCACCGGACGGCCTCTCCGATGGCGATGCAGTCCGCGTCGTTGGCGCCAAGGGCAAGCCGACGACGGCGTCGGAGAAGCAGGCGCCGAAGGGGTAAGGCTGTCTCGTGCCCCGGACGCAGCGCAGCACGAAGTGATGCGCTGCTGAGCCGCGGCCCATCTCTCCTCGATGTATCCTGTTGCTTTCTGGGTCCCGGCTCTGCGGAGCGGCATTGCATGCCGCACCGCGTCCGGGACACGCGAACTAGCTACGTCACTCGCCACACCGGCGCGCCGTCGGCGGCCATCGCGATCTCGCCGATTGAACCCACCGGCGTGCGATCCATATTCAGCAGGTGCCCCAGCGTCGCACTATCGCTCGCCGGAACCCGCGCCAGCGTGCGTCGGTCATCCGCCGTGCGCAGCATCACCACACCGTGCTCGGCATCGCCACCACGGCCGTAGAGCACCGTAAAGCTCTCGACCTTGCCCTTGCCGCTCGGCTCGGTGACGAACTCCGGCACCGCGCGCTTGTTGCGGTCGGCGTCGGCCTGCACGCTCGTCTCCTGCGCCACCGCCTCGCGCGGCGGAGTCTTCGCCAGCACCAGCGCGTGGTGCTTGGTGACGAAGCCGCCCTGGCCGTAGAGCAGGCCAAGCTTGGCGCCGCCGCGCAGCCGCCGCACCATCGCGCAGGCCGCATGGGTCATATAGGTGTTGAGCGGCGCGCCGAAGAAGGTGAGACCGCCGGTCACGGTCGGCTGCACGTCGGCGGAAAGGCCCAGCGTCCGCCGCGCCATCTTGGGCACGCACGGGAAACAGCTGTAGAGCTCGATCGCGTCGAACTTTTTGCCGTCGCCACCGGCGAGATCCATCACGGCTTTCAGCACGGCGTTCTGCGGATGGCTTTCATAAAACTGGTCGCGCAGCAGATAGTCGCGCGGCTCTTCCGCTGAGGCGCCGCCGAGCGGGTAGACGAGCTTGTCCTCGGCAATGCCGGCCGCGCGGGCCTTGGCGAGGCTGGTGAGCAGCAGCGCACCGCCCATGTTGACGCTTGGGTTGGCCACCATCAGCTTGTTGTAGGGCCAGGCGATCAGGCGGTTGTCCGCCGTCGGCGTCGTGATCTCGTCCGGCGCATAGCGCCGCTTCAGCCAGGCAGTCGGATTTTCTGCGGCGGCGTCCGAATAGCGCGACCACAGCGTGCCTGACTCTGCCATCGCCTCGCGCGGTGTCTGGCCCCAATGGGCGGAGGAGGCGGCCTCATAGAACGGATAGACGGTGACGGGACGGAACACCCCGAGCTTCACCGCCAGCGGCTTCTGGAACGCCGCGCCGCGCTTGGGCTCCTCGACGTCGTGAGCGAACGGTGTCCATGGCAGCTTGGCGCCGGCGCGTTCGGCCTTGGTCGCGGTCGATTGCGCTTCCGCGCCGCAGATCGCGGCCACCGTGCATTCACCGCGCGCGATGCGCTTTGCCGCCTCGTGGATGTAGCGGATCGGGCTTTCGCCGCCGACCGGGCCATAATAGCAATGCGAAGGCGAGATGCCGAGGCGTTGCGCCAAAAGCCTCTCGGGATCGCGATAGCGCCAGCTCAGGAAGTTGACGACGTCGAGCGACTGCACCTCGCCGAGCAGCTTTGCGCCGGCATCAGCTTCGGCGCGCTGCAGCGCCTGTTCGAGCAGGTCGAGCGGTTCGAGGCCTTCCGTGATTTCTTTGGGGCGATCGACGATCTCGCCGATGCCGACGATGACGGGAATGCGGTCGGGGGAAAGCGGTTTTGTCATTTCTTCCTGGTTCACGTTTCAGATTTTCGGCACGCCGTCGCCCTTCGAGGGCCGCTGAAGAAGCGGCCACCGCAGGGTGACGGCTACAGAGGAAGCGTCATCCTGAGGTGCGCGCCGAGCGACGCTTGCGGCGCTTGGCGAGCCTCGAAGGATGGGCCAAACACACCATCACTCCGCCACCAGCGCGTTCATGTGCTCGATCGCCTCGGCAAACTCTTCCTTGAACTCCTGCACCACGGCACCCGCCGACTTCACGCTGTCGATCAATCCGACGCCCTGGCCGACGAAATAGCTGACGAGATCGCGCGCCCTCGCATTGCCGCTCGCCGCCGCGCGGTCGATCGAGTTGAAGGCGTCGCGGCTGATGATGCTTTGCAGCGGCATCGGCAGCGCGCCCGGGCTCTCCGGCGCGCGGTCCCAGGCATCGGTCCAGACGGAGCGGAGCTGCCGCGCGGGCTTGCCGGTGCGGCCCTTCGAGCGGACCGCGTCGCGCGAGGACGCCGCGATCATCTTCTCGCGAAAGATTTCCGTGGTCTCGGCTTCCACTGTCGCAAGCCACACCGAGCCGGTCCACGCGCCCGCTGCGCCCATCGCCATGCAGGCCGCCATCTGACGGCCCGTCATGATGCCGCCGGCCGCCAGCACCGGAACGTCGCGGACCTTCTTGATCGCCTTGATCACCTCCGGCACCAGCACCATGGTCGAGACCTCGCCGCAATGGCCGCCGGCCTCGGTGCCCTGCACGACGAGGATGTCGACCCCGGCCGCGACCTGGCGCAGTGCGTGCTCCTTGGCGCCGACGAGCGCGGCGACCGGCACGCCGTGCGTCTTGCCCATTTCGATCATCGCCTTCGGCGGCACGCCCAGCGCATTGGCGATCAGCCGGATCGGATGATTGAAAGACACCTCGAGCAGCTGGAGCGCCGTCTTGCCATCGAACGGCTGCGGCTGGTTGTCCGCAACGCTCGTCGTCGTCAGCTCGATGTCGTATTTCTTGAGGAGATCGCGGGTGTAATTGCGGTGCTGCTGCGGCACGCGTGCTTCCAGGCTCTTCCAGGTGACGTCCTTCTCGCCCGAGGTCGAGATGTTTTCGGGGATCAGCACGTCGATGCCGTAAGGCTTGCCGTCGACGTGCGCGTCGATCCATGTCAGCTCGCGTTCGAGAGTCTCCGGCATATGCGCGGTCGCGCCCAGCACGCCAAAGCCGCCGGCGCGGCTGACGGCGGCAACGACGTCGCGGCAATGGCTGAAGGCGAGCAGCGGGAATTCGATGCCCAGCATGTCGCAGATCGGCGATTTCATGGCTCTCCCTCCCGGCGGCAGCCTTCGTGTTGCTGTTGTTGCTCTGGCGTGCGAAGGCCATCGACGCTAGTCCATCGTCTTGCGCAATGCCAATCCGGATTTGGCAGGGCATCTTGCGTGCAGGCGCCGTCGCCGGCTGCAGCTGGTCATGACTTCCCCGGCAGGCCAAGTTGCATGACACGGGCGTGAGATCCGCGCCTCATGCAGATCGGGCGGCCTTGCCATCGGCCATTTGCGGGCTAATTAATGCAGACGCATCTTTTGCCGGAGCCCATTGCATGACCGAAGCCCCCGCCTACGTGCCGCCCAAGGTCTGGACCTGGAACAAGGAGAATGGCGGACAGTTCGCCAGCATCAACCGGCCCATCGCCGGCGCGACTCACGACAAGGAGCTGCCGGTCGGCAAGCATCCCTTCCAGCTCTATTCGCTGGGGACGCCCAACGGGGTGAAGGTCACAGTGATGCTGGAGGAGCTACTGGCGCTCGGCCACAAGGGCGCCGAATACGACGCCTGGCTGATCAGGATCGGCAATGGCGACCAGTTCGGCAGCGGTTTTGTCGACATCAACCCGAACTCGAAAATCCCGGCGCTGCTGGATCGCTCGGGTCCCGAGCCGATCCGCGTGTTCGAATCCGGTTCGATCCTGTTCTACCTCGCCGAAAAGTTCGGCGCCTTCCTGCCGAAGGACATCAAGACCCGCACCGAAGCGATGTCCTGGCTGTTCTGGCAGATGGGCAGCGCGCCCTATCTCGGCGGCGGCTTCGGCCATTTCTACGCGTACGCGCCGACCAAGATCGAATATGCCATCGACCGTTTCGCGATGGAAGTGAAGCGCCAGCTCGACGTGCTCGACCGTCGCCTCGCGGACAACGAGTATCTTGCAGGCAGCGAGTACAGCATCGCCGACATGGCGGTGTGGCCCTGGTACGGCGCACTCGCCAAGGGGCTGGTCTACGGCGCCGGCGAATTCCTCTCGGTGCAGGACTACAAGAACGTGCAGCGCTGGACCGACCAGATTGCAAAGCGGCCGGCCGTGAAGCGCGGCCGCATGGTCAACCGCGTCTCCGGCGATCCCGCCAGCCAGCTCCACGAGCGCCACGACGCCAGCGATTTCGACACGAAGACGCAGGACAAGATCGGCGAACTTGCTGCTGCGTCGTAGCCGCATTTCTGAATATCGTAGGGTGGGCCAAGCGACTTGTCCGCCGTAGCTCGAAGAGCGAAGGCGGAAGCGTGCCCACCACTTCTTGCGATATCGTGATGGTGGGCACGGCGCGCGAAAAGCGCGCCTTTGCCCACCCTACGGGCTTCCCGAGCGGGAAGAGGCGAAACCTTACGCCATGCTCAGCTCGTGGCGCCCCACCACCATCCAGTGCACCTCGTCCGGACCGTCCGCGAAGCGCAGGTGGCGGACGTCCTGATACATCTCGGCGAGCGGGGTCCAGTGCGAGATGCCGGTGGCGCCGTGCATCTGGATCGACTGGTCGATGATCTTGCACGCGCGCTCGGGCACCATGGCCTTGACCATGGAGACCCAAACGCGGGCCTCCTTGTTGCCGAGCACGTCCATCGCTTTCGCCGCCTTCAGCACCATCAGCCGCATCGCCTCGATCTCGCAGCGCGCCTGCGCGATGATCTGCATGTTGCCGCCGAGATGAGCGATCTTCTTGCCGAAGGCTTCGCGGGTCAGGCCACGCTGCACCATCAAATCGAGCGCCTTCTCGGCCTTGCCGATGGTGCGCATGCAGTGATGGATGCGGCCCGGGCCGAGACGGAGCTGCGAGATCTCGAAGCCGCGGCCCTCGCCGAGCAGCATGTTCTCCTTCGGCACGCGCACATTGTTGAAGCGCATATGCATGTGGCCGCGCGGGGCGTGGTCCTGGCCGAACACGTACATCGGGCCCAGCACCTCGACGCCGGGCGTATCGCGCGGCACCAGGATCTGCGAGTGCTGCTTGCTCGGCGCCGCATCCGGATTGGTCTTCACCATGACGATGAGGATCTTGCAACGGGGATCGCCAACGCCGGAGATGTAATACTTCTCGCCGTTGATGACCCATTCGTCGCCGACGAGCTTTGCCGTCGTCGAGATGTTCTTGGCATCGGAGGAGGCGACGTTCGGCTCGGTCATGACATAAGCCGAGCGGATCTCGCCGTTCATCAGCGGCTTCAGCCACTTCTCCTTCTGCTCCTTGGTGCCGACGCGCTCCAACACCTCCATGTTGCCGGTGTCGGGCGCCGAGCAGTTCATCGTCTCGGACGCCAGCGGGCTCTTGCCGAGCTCGGAGGCGATATAGGCGTAGTCGAGGTTCTTCAGGCCCTGGCCGGTCTCGTCATCGGGCAGGAAGAAATTCCAGAGCCCTTCCTGCTTGGCCTTGTTCTTGGCCTTTTCCAGCACCTCGAGCTGCTTCGGTGTGAAGCTCCAGCGATCTTGCTTGCCTTCACCCGCCTTGGCGAACTCGATCGACATCGGCTCGACGGTGTCGCGGATGAATTTCCTGACGTGATCGTAGAGTGGCCGGACCTGGTCCGACATGCGGAGGTCGTTCAGCTCGTCGCCGGGGTTGAGGGTGTAGTTGGTCGTGCGGGGAATGTAGGTATGCTTTGTCATTGTTCCTCCCGGTGAGCTGAGATCGCGTTGCGCCGGAGTTTAGTCGCAGCGCGGCCAAAGCGCGAGCGCGCATTTTTTCGCGCGCGAGCCATGCCACGCGATGGAATATCGCGGGGTGTTTGAAATGTTGTTTGAATGGCGCCGAAGTTTGGCGCGTCCGTGCGTCGATCTCCGCTGTCATCGCCCGATTCAATCGGGCGATCCAGTATTCCAGAGACCGCTGTCATTGAATCGAAAGGCCGCGGCGTACTGGATGCCCCGGTCAAGCCGGGGCATGACAGCGGCGGCTGTGGCTGGCCTAGTTCGCCATCCGGTGCATCGCGCAGATCTTGTTGCCGTCGAGGTCGCGCAAATAGGCGATATAGAGCTTATTCCCTGCGCCCTCGCGGATGCCGGGCGGATTCTCGATGGGTACTCCGCCGGCCGCGACGCCGGCGGCGTGCCACTTGTCGACCTGCTCCGGTGAGTTGGCGGCAAAGCCGATGGTGCCGCCGTTCGCGCACGTCGCGGCTTCGCCGTTGATCGGCTTGGTCACCGAGAACACACCGGTCTTGGTGATGTAGAAAATGCGATGGCCGTCGACCCTGGCCGGGCGCACTTCGAGCGTGCTCAGCAGGTCGTCGTAGAACGCCTTGGCCTTGTCGAGGTCGTTGGTGCCGATCATGACGTGTGAAAACATTTGCCGGTCCCCTTCAGAGTTTGTAGCCCGGATGGAGCGCAGCGAAGTCCGGGTTTTGCTTACTTCTGACAGTCCCCGGATTGCGCTGCGCTCCATCCGGGCTACGAAAATCAAAACGCCGTATAGCCGCCATCGATCACAAACGTATCCGCGGTATGATACGATGACGCCTTGCTCATAAAATACACCGCGATGCCGCCGAAATCGCTGGGCTCGCCGAATCGCCGCACCGGAATGCGCGGCATCACGTTGGCCACGAACTTGTCGTTGGCCATCAGGCCTGAAGTCATGTCGCTCTTGATCCAGCCGGGCAGGATCGCGTTCGCGGTGACGCCGTGGCGAGCCAGCTCGACGCCGAGCGCGCGCACCAGCGCGTTGATCGCCGCCTTGGTTGCCGCGTAATGCTCGTTGCGTGCGGTGCCGAAGATCGAGGCGAGACTCGATGTCGCGACCAGCCGGCCGAAGGAATCGCCCGCATTGGCGCGCTCTGTCATGTGCTTCGCGGCGGCCTGGAACGCGTGGAACACGCCGTCGAGATTGGTCGCGAACATCGTGCGCCATTCCTCCTCGGTACGCTCGATGAAGGAGCGCCGGCCGCCGCCGCCGATGCCGGCATTGGCAAAGCAGCCGTCAACACGGCCAAAGCTGTCGAGCGTCGCCTTCATCGCGGCGTCGACCGAGGCCGGGTCGGTGACGTCGCAGACGCGGCTATCGACCTTGCCGGGAAGGCCCGCCAGGCTCGCGGCAGCGCTTCTGTTCTTGTCAGCATTGCGGCCCCAGATTGAGACGTTGCAGCCCTGGCCGGCGAGCGCCTGCGCAATGCCGAGACCGATACCGCCGTTGCCGCCGGTGATCACGGCGACGCGGCCGGAGAGGTCGAAAAGGTTCATGGCGCGTTTCCTGTTTTTGCTTGGGGCGCATCAGCCGCTGCGCGCAAGATTGCTTGCTATGCTCTGATCACCATGGACAAGACCGTGCCAAAAATCAAATATGCGCCCCGGCAAAAGTAATTCCGGTCTGCGAAACTGACACAGGCCGCAACGCACGAGGAAATCATGCAATTCAAACACGTCACGCTCGATCTCGATGGCTCGGTCGCGATCCTCAAGCTCGACCATCAGGAGGTGATGAACGCGGTGTCCGTCGACATGCTGGGCGGTCTTGCCGAAGCGCTCGACACGATCGAGGAGAGAAGGGACGAGGTGCGCTGCGTCGTCCTGACGGGCGCGGGACGGGCGTTCTGCACCGGTGCGAATCTCCAGGGCCGCAACAACCAGGCAAAGAAGACCAAGGCCGGCCTGACGCTCGAGACTGGTTTTCACCCGTTCCTGCGTCGCATCCGCAACCTGCATTGCCCTATCGTGACCGCGGTCAACGGCCCCGCTGCCGGCGCCGGCATGAGCTTCGCGCTGCTCGGCGACATGATCTTGTGCGCGCGCTCGTCCTATTTCCTGCAAGCCTTCCGCCGCATCGGCCTCGTGCCGGATTGCGGCTCGACCTGGCTCTTGCCGCGCCTCGTCGGCCGGGCGCGCTCGATCGAATTGTCGCTGATGGGCGAGCGGCTTCCGGCCGAAAAGGCGCTGGAATGGGGCCTCGTCAACCGCGTCTACGACGACGGCGTGCTGATGGAAGAGGCGATGAAGCTCGCGCGCGACCTCGCCAGCGGCCCGACGGTCGCGCTGTCGCTGATCCGCAAGCTGTACTGGGACAGCCCGGAAAACTCGTTCGAGGACCAGCTCAATCTCGAATTCCAGTGCCAGCTCCGCGCCGGCGACACGCAGGACTTCCGCGAAGGCGTCGGCGCGTTCCTGGAGAAGCGCCCGGCGCAGTTCAAGGGCAAATGATCGAGACGGAGCTTTCGCGCAGCGTCCAGCGCTGGTGTCCAGGCGCATCCGGCGTCACCGGGGCGGCAAGGCTGTCCGGCGGCGCCAGCCAGGAAACCTGGCGCTTCGACATCGTCCATCCTGATGGACCGATCGGCGCGATCCTGCGCCGCTCGCCGAAAGGCTACGGCGCGGCGCCGACGCGCGCGGCCGGTCTTGCCGCCGAGGCGCAGCTGATGCAGCTCGCTTATGAAGCGGGCCTGCCGTCGCCGCGCGTGATGCATGTGCTGGAGCCCGAGGATGATCTCGGCACTGGCTTCATCATGCGGCGGGTCGAGGGCGAGACCATCGCGCGCAAAATTCTGCGCGACGATGAATACGCGGCGGCGCGGCCGCATCTGGCGCGACAGATCGGCGGTGTGCTTGCCGGGCTGCACAGGCTGCCGCTGGACAAGCTGCCCAAGCTGCGCAGCCGGTCCGCGACCCAGGAGATCTCCGAGTTCGAGCGCGACTATCGCAGCCTGGACTGGCCGAAGCCGGTGTTCGAGCTGGCGCTGCGCTGGCTGCGCGACCACGATCCGGGTCCCGCCGCCGAGACGACACTGGTGCATGGCGATTTCCGCAACGGCAACCTCATCATCGGCGCCGACGGCGTCCGCGCCGTGCTCGACTGGGAACTCGCCCATCTCGGCGATCCCATGGAGGATCTCGGCTGGGTCTGCGTCAATTCCTGGCGGTTCGGGGAGATCGACAAGCCCGTCGGCGGATTTGGCTCGCGCGAGGAGCTGTTCGCGGGCTATGAGGCTGCGGGCCGCAAGGTCGATCCGGTGCGTGTGAAATTCTGGGAAGTGATGGGCACGCTGCGCTGGGGCATCATGTGCGGCGGTATGATGCAGCGGTTTCGCGAGGGGCCCGACCATTCCATGGAGCGCGCCATGATCGGCCGCCGCGCGTCGGAGACCGAGATCGATCTGTTGCGGCTGCTGGCGCCGCGCGGGAGATGACACATGCAGGACGAACCGACACCGGTGGAGCTGACCAAGGCGGTCGCAGATTTCTTGCGCAACGACATCACGCCGCTGATTTCCGGCCACCAGGCCTTCAAGCTGCGGGTCGCCATCAACATCCTCGACCTCGTGACGCGGCAACTGACGCGGGAGGCGGGCGGTGATGCTGCCGAAGTGACGCGGCTGCGCGCGCTGCTTGGCATGGACGGCTCGGTGACGGAGCTCAACCGCGTCCTCTCCGAACGCATCGCCAGGGGAGAAATCGACCTCGCAACGCCGGGTCTTGCCGAGCACCTCTGGCAAACCACAATGGACAAGCTCGCCGTCGATCAGCCGAACTATGCGTCGTACAAGCGGGAGCAGGGGCGAGACGTATAGGCGGCGCGACTCTCTCAGCTGTCATTCCGGGGCGCGACGAAGTCGCGAGCCCGGAATCCATTCATCCGCATGCACTGCCGCCCGATGGATTCTCACGTGCGCAATTGCGCACCATAGCTCGCGCCCAACCGGGCGCGCCCCGGAATGACCGCGCAGGGTGCGCGGTCACTTCCCCACCCATTTCGGTGGCCGCTTCTCCGAGAACGCCTTCGGTCCTTCGACGTAATCCTGCGACGCCACCATCGCCTTCACCGCCGGGTAATCGCGCTGCTCCTCGATCGCCTGCTCCAGCGAGACGGCAAGGCCCTTCTGAATGGTCTGCTTCGAGGCGCGAATCGACATCGGCGAGTTCTTGGTGATCATCTCGGCCCAGCGCAGCGCGCCGGCCAGTGCTTCACCCTGCGGCACGACTTCGTTGACGAAGCCGAGCTCGTGGCCCTCCTTGGCGCTGACATGGCGCGCGGTGAGGATCATGCCCATGGCGCGTTTCAAGCCGATCTGCCGCGGCAGCCGGTGCAGGCCGCCGGCGAGTGCGGCGAGGCCAACGCGCGGCTCGGGCAGGGCGAAGGTCGCATTCTCCGAGGCGATGATCAGGTCGCAGGCCAGCGCGATCTCGAAACCGCCGCCCATGGCGACGCCGTTGACGGCGGCGATGATCGGCTTGTCGCAGTCGAAGCGGGAGGTGAGACCGGCAAAGCCGCCCTTGTCCCAGCCGCGCTTGCCGCCGGCTGCCTGCCACTTCAGATCGTTGCCGGCGCAGAACGCCTTGTCGCCGGCGCCGGTGACGATCGCGACCCATTGCGCAGGGTCCGCGGAGAAATCGTCGAACACCTTCTGAAGTTCGAAATGCGCGTCGGTGTGCAGCGCATTGTAGACCTCGGGCCGCGACAGCGTGACGATCGTGATCGGCCCGTTGCGTTCCACCTTTGAGAAGTTCAGATCCATCGCGCGCTCCTGCATTTTCTTCCGAAGGAATGTTGGCGTCATACTACCGCGCGCCCGCGTTGGAGCACCATCGAATTGCGCGGGCGCGTGTTGCGTCCCTGACACGCCTCGGCTTGCTTGACTTGTTTGTGCTCTTCTCACCTTAATCAGGCGAAGCCGAAACGGCGCCCAGCGCCTTAACGCAAAACGATAAAATCAATCCGGGAGTGAACCGTGGATTTCTCATTACCTGCCGATCTTGTCGCCTATCTCGGAGAGCTCGACCGTTTCATCGAACGCGAGATCAAGCCGCTCGAACAAGCCGATGACAACATCCGCTTCTTCGATCATCGCCGCGAATGGGCGCGCACCGATTTCGAGAATGGCGGCCTGCCGCGGCACGAATGGGAGGCGCTGCTGCGCAAGGCGAAGGATCTTGCGGATGCCGCCGGCCATCTGCGCTTTGCGGTGTCGAAGCAATATGGCGGCAAGGATGGCTCCAACCTCTGGATGGCCGTGATCCGCGAGCATTTTGCCGCCAAGGGCCTCGGCCTGCACAACGATCTCCAGAACGAGCATTCCATCGTCGGCAATTTTCCCGTCGCCACCATGCTCGACCGCTACGGGCGCGACGACCAGAAGGCAATGATCGACGGTTCGATCAAGGGCAAGTACCGCATCACCTTCGGCTTGACGGAGCCCAATCACGGCTCGGATGCCACCCATATGGAAACGCGCGCGGTGCCCGCGACCCGCGACAACATCAAGGGCTGGATCATCAATGGCGAGAAGATGTGGACCACCGGCATGCACGTCGCCACGCATTGTGCGCTGTTCGCGCGCACCAGCGGCAATGACGGCGATGCCCGCGGCATCACTTGCTTCCTGGTGCCGGCGAAGAGCCATGGCGTGAAGGTGGAAGAATACATGTGGACCTTCAACATGCCGACCGACCATCCCCGCGTCAGTTTCACGGACGTGTTCGTTCCGGAGGAGGCCCTGTTCGGCGAGGTCGGCCGCGGCCTGTCGCTGGCGCAGTGTTTTGTCCATCAGAACCGCATTCGCCAGGCCGCGAGCTCGCTCGGCGCCGCCGTCTACTGCATCAACGAGAGCGTCAAATACGCCCGTGAGCGAAAGCCGTTCGGCAAGGCCCTCGCCGAGAACCAGGCGATCCAGTTCCCGCTGGTCGAGCTCGCGACGCAGGCCGAGATGCTGCGCCTTCTGATCCGCAAGACCGCCTGGGAGATGGACCAGCTCACCGAGGAGCAGATCGAGCGCACCCTGTCCGATCGCGTCTCAATGTGCAACTACTGGGCAAACCGCCTCTGCTGCGAGTCCGCCGACCGCGCCATGCAGGTCCACGGCGGCATGGGCTATTCACGCCACAAGCCGTTCGAGCACATTTATCGGCATCACCGCCGCTATCGCATCACGGAAGGCAGCGAGGAAATCCAGATGCGCAAGGTGGCGGGGTTCCTGTTCGGATATATGGGGCCGGGGAAGCATTAGGCGTTGCGCGATATCTCTCCCCAGTCGTCCCCGCGAAGGCGGGGACCCATAAGCCCAGGGAGTAGTTTGAGGCGGGATGGCAACTCCGAGTCGTCGCCAAACTCCTTCCTGTGGGTATGGGTCCCGGATCTGCGCTTCGCTTGTCCGGGACGACAGCCGGGCTAATTCACCCTTCTATCCTTCCCGGCCCAATAAGGCTCCCGCAACTGCCGCCGCAAGATCTTGCCACTCGGATTCCGCGGCAGCGCCGGCAGGAACTCAACGCTCTTCGGCGTCTTGAAGCCGGCGATGCGCTCGCGGGTGAAGTTGATGATCTCGGTGGCGGTCGCCTCTTTGCCCGGCTTCATCACCACGACGGCCTTCACCGCTTCGCCCCACTTCTCGTCGGGGATGCCGATCACGGCGGCTTCGGCGACATCAGGATGATCGCACAGCGCGCTTTCGACCTCAGCAGGGTAGATGTTCTCGCCGCCGGAGATGATCATGTCCTTGATGCGGTCGTGGATGTAGAGGTAGCCGTCTTCGTCCATGTAGCCGGCATCACCCGTGCGCAGCCAGCCGTCGGCGCGCAGCGTCGCGGCCGTCGCCTCCGGCAGGTTCCAGTAGCCGGCCATGTTGGAGCCCGAGCGTGTCGCGATCTCGCCGACCTCGCGCGGCGGCAGCGGCTTGCCGTCCGCATCCAAGATCGCGATCTCGACGCCCGGCAACGCCTTGCCGGCCGAGCGCATCCGCTCCAGCCCTTCGACGTGATCCTCCGGCGGCAGCGCGACGATGGTGCCAGTGGTCTCGGTCATGCCATACATCTGCACGAAGCCGCATTTGAACACCTCGATGCATTCCTTCAGCAATGCTGCCGGAATCGGTGAGGCGCCATACAGCATGTATTTCAATCGTGAAAAGTCGACCGTCTTGGCGCGGGGCTGCCGCACCACGAACTGCATCGCCGCCGGCACCATGAACAATTTTGTGATGCCCGACTGTTCGATGAAATCCAGCACCCTGGTCGGATCGAACTCGCGCGCGATGACGCCGCGGGCGCCGTGATAGAGTCCCATCACGCCCCACCCCGAACCACCGATGTGGAAGATCGGCATTGCCACCAGCGACACATCATCGGTCGACCACCGGTTCCACTCCGGCTTGTCTTCGGCATTGCCTGTTTGCACCAGGTTGAGGAAGTTCGCATGCGACAGCATCGCGCCCTTCGGCTTGCCTGTGGTGCCTGATGTGTAGAGCTGGATCGCGATGTCTTTCGTGCCGATCGGCACCTTCGGGTCGTCACCGCTCTGCGCATCGCGCCATGCGGTGAAATCCTGCCATTCCGGCGCGCCGCCTTCGGTGGTGATGATCGTGCGCACATTCGCAAGCTTGTCCTTGATCTGACGAACGAGCGTGATGAACTCCGGCCCGACGAACAGCGCCGGCGCCTTGCAGTCTTCGACGATGAACGCAACCTCGGGGCCTGCGAGCCGCCAGTTCACCGGGGCCATGACCACGCCGGCCTTCATCGCGCCCATCAGCAGCTCGAAATAGATGTCGCTGTTCTTGCCGAGATAGGCGATGCGCTCGCCGCGTCTCACGCCCGCCGCAATCAACGCGTTGGCAACGCGGTTGGTCTTGACGTCGAATTCGGCAAAGCTGGTGGCGCGCCCCTCGAACTCAAAGGCAATCGCGTTGCCGCGGCTGGCCGCGCGCTCGCGCACCATGTCGGCGAGGTTCGCCAATGGCTGTGTGGTCATGTTTCTCCCGTACCGTCTTGTTCTTATGCCGCGGAGTGTGGCGTCATCCGCGGGCAAAGACAATACGGAGGAGGAGACATCGTAGTTTCGTGTCCCGGACGCGCTGCAGCGCTCTTGCGCTGCTGCGCAGAGCCGGGACCCAGTCTGCTGCGAGAGCTGGGCCCCGGCTCAGCAGCGCACCACGCCGCAAGTGCGGCGCGCTGCGCTGCGTCCGGGGCAGGCAACTACCCCCGCTTCGCCCGATCCTTCTCGTTCTGCGCCATGATGCTTTCGCGCGCGGTCTTCCAGTCGTCGTCGCTCCAGTCGCGGAGCTGGTAGAAGTTGCCGCCCATGGCGAGGGCCTGCGCGCCGTCCATGGCGATGGTCTCGCCACTGATCCAGTCGCAGCCGCCGGAGATCAGGAACACGGCGACGTTCTGCAGCTCCTCCATGGTGCCGACGCGGCCCATCGGGTTCATCGCCTTGGTGCGCGCGCCGGCCTCGTCGCCCGGCTTGATGCGCTTGCTCATGCCCTCGGTCGGGATTTCTCCAGGGGCAATGGTGTTGAGGCGGATGCCGTAGCGGCCCCATTCGGTCGCAAGCGACATCGTCATGGCGTGGATCGCCGATTTGCTCATCGCCGACGGCACCACGTAGGGCGAGCCGTTGCGCACCCATGTCGTGGTGATCGAGACGACGTTGCCCGGTTGCTTCAACGCGATCCAGCGCTTGCCGACCGCTTGCGTCACATAGAACGTGCCGTGCATGACGATGTTGGCGACGGCGTCGAAGCCGCGCGGCGACAGCTCCTCGCTGCGCGAGATGAAATTGCCGGCGGCGTTGTTGATGAGGTCGGTGAGGGGACCATCGCGGAAGATGGTCTCGATCATCTCCTCGACCGCGAGCGCGTTGCGGATGTCGACGCCGTGGCTGGTGACGCGGCCGCCATACAGATCCATCAGCTCGGTCGCGGTCTCGTCGCAGACGATCTTGCGCCGGCCGCAGATGTGGACCTCGGCGCCGAGCTGGAGGAAGCGCGCCGCCATCGACTTGCCGAGCCCGGTGCCGCCGCCGGTGACGAGAATGCGCCGTCCGGCCAGAAGATTTTCCTTGAACATGGCTGTTTCTCCCGTACGGATTGTCAGTTAATTGGTTGATTGACTAAATCCGGACATCGCCCTTCTGTAAAGCGGCAACCGGTCAAGAACAGGCAGGAACCAGGGGAGAATTGTCCATGGAAGAGCGCGTCTCGATCTCGATCTCGGAAGGCGTCGCCGACGTGCGCCTGGTGCGCGCCGACAAGATGAACGCGCTCGATCAGGCCATGTTCGCGGCAATTGTCGCGGCAACCGAGCGGCTTTCGAAAGAAAAAGGCGTGCGCGTCGTCGTCCTGTCGGGCGAGGGCCGCGCCTTCTGCGCCGGTCTCGACATGGGGCGTTTTGCCGCCATGAAGGAGAAGGGCGGTAATGGAATTCCGGGTGGCGAAAATCGCGACCTCACCAAGCGGACGCACGGCCAGGCGAATTTCCCGCAACAGGCGGTGTGGGGCTGGCGCCAGCTTCCGGTGCCGGTGATTGCCGCGATCCATGGCGTCGCCTTTGGCGGCGGCTTTCAGCTCGCGCTCGGCGCCGACATGCGTTTCCTCAGCCCCGATGCGCGAATGTCGGTGATGGAGGTCAAATGGGGTCTTGTGCCCGACATGGCGGGCACGCCGATCCTGGCCTCGCTCGTGCGCGACGACATCCTGCGCGATCTCACCTACACCGGCCGCATCTTCTCCGCGCAGGAGGCGATGACGTACGGCCTCGCCACGCGCATCTGTGACGATCCCCGCGCCGCAGCCCTCGAAGCCGCGCGCGAGATCGCGAACAAGAGCCCGGATGCGATCCGCGCCGCGAAGCGTTTGCTCAACAATCTCTCGGTTGATCCGGGACCTGCGCTGCTCGCCGAATCCGTCGAGCAGCAGAAGCTGATCGGCAGCGCGAACCAGACCGAGGCGGTGCGCGCCAATCTGGAGAAGCGCGCGCCGAAGTTTGCGGATTAGGCTATCCGTCGTTCCGGGGCGATGCATAGCATCGAGCCCGGAACCTCGAGATTCCGGGTTCGGCTCTTCGAGCCGCCCCGGAATGACGGCGATCAACACCAACCAAAAGAAAAAATAACAATGAGCGAAACGTTTGACTTCCTCGGCATCGTCTCCGGCGAGCGTCGCCGCACCCACGCTGAGGTCGCGGCCCGTGCCGACCGCATCGCAACCGGCCTCGCCAAAATTGGCGTCCGCCAAGGCGATTGCGTCTGCATGCTGCTGCGCAACGACATCGCCTTCCTCGAGGCCGCCTATGCCGTGATGCGGCTCGGGGCCTATGGCGTGCCGATCAACTGGCACTTCAAGCCCGAGGAGATCAACTACATCCTCCGCGATACCGGCACGTCGGTGCTGATCGGGCATGCCGACATGCTGCATGCCTTGCGCGATGCCATTCCGAAAGGCGTCACCGTGCTCAGCGTGCCGACGCCGCCGGAGATCCTGTCCAACTACAGGATCGTTCCGGATCATCTCAACACGCCGGATTTTGCGATCGATTTTGAATCCTGGCTCGCGCAATTCGAACCCTATGACGGCCCGGTCGTGCCGCAGCCGATGAACATGATCTACACCTCGGGCACAACAGGCCATCCCAAGGGCGTGCGGCGCAACGCGCCGACGCCGGAGCAGGCGGCCGCCGCCGAGCGCATGCGCGCGATGATCTACGGGCTGAAGCCCGGCGCCCGCACGATCCTGCCGGGGCCGCTCTATCATTCCGCGCCGAACTCGTTCGGCATTCGCGCCGGAAAACTCGGCGGCGCGCTGGTGCTGATGCCGCGGTTCGAGGCGGAAGAATTCCTCGAGCTGATCGAACGCTACAAAATTGATACCATCTTCATGGTGCCGACCATGTTCATCCGCCTGATGAAGCTGCCGGAGGCGGTCCGCAGGAAATACGATGTCTCTTCGCTGCGCCACGTCATTCACGCCGCCGCGCCGTGTCCAGCCGACGTCAAGCGCGCCATGATCGAATGGTGGGGGCCGGTGATCTACGAGTTCTACGGCTCGACCGAATCCAGCGCCGTCACCTTCGCGACCTCCGAGGACGCGCTGAAGAAGCCCGGCACGGTCGGCAAGGTCTCGCCCGGCGCGGAGCTGCGCTTCATCGGTGATGACGGCCGCGTGCTGGGCGTCGGCGAGATCGGCGAGATCTATTCCCGCATGGCCGGAATGGCCGACTTCACCTACCACAATAAGCCGGAGAAGCGCGCCGAGATCGACCGCGATGGCTTCGTCACCTCCGGCGACGTCGGCTATATCGACGCGGACGGCTACGTCTTCATCTGCGACCGCAAGCGCGACATGGTGATCTCGGGCGGCGTCAACATCTATCCGGCCGAGATTGAATCCGTGCTGCACGCCATGCCCGGTGTGCACGATTGCGCGGTGTTCGGCATCCCCGATGCCGAATTCGGCGAGGCGCTGATGGCGGTGGTCGAGCCGCAGCCGGGCATCACGCTCGATGCCGCCGACGTTCGTGCACGGCTGAAGACCTCGCTCGCCGACTACAAGGTGCCAAAACACATCGAGATCCGCACGGGGCTGCCGCGCGAAGACTCGGGCAAGATCTTCAAGCGCCGCCTCCGCGATCCCTATTGGGAGCAGGCGGGACGGAAGATCTGACCGGAGGCAGACGAAAGGCCCCGGTCAGGGAGGCCACGCCGCTTAGCTCCGCCTCTCGAAATGGGTGCAGAGCAATTCTGTTTCCTTGAAGGCCAGTTCTTTCCGAAACAACCGGCATTCGAAGTAACTGCTCTTCTGCTTGCTTCTTTCTGCCAAGAACATGCACTCGCTGCAAACGTCGGTATGATGCGGTCGCACAGCCATATCGAGACCGACAAGAGCTCGCCGGAGCGCATCACGTAGTCGCGTTCTGTCGGCAAGCTCAAGTGTCACAACCTGATCCCGAAGGGCGCTGATCGGATCGCGATCGAGAAATTTCGTGCCCTCGGGCGTCACGCACAGCGCAATCGAGCGCTTGTCTTCCGCCGAAGGCTTGCGGGTCAGCAGTCCTTTTTCTGTAAGCACGGTGGCGATCTGGGACGCGCTGGTCCGAGTCGTGCCGAGATAGGTTGCCAGGGCGCTCGGAGTTTTCGAGAATCTGTTGGCGCGCGCCAGAAAGCGAAGCGCCATCCATTCGCGGTCGGTCAGGCCGGACCGGTGACCCTCGAAAAGCCATGTGCCCGCGGACTGCACCAACAGGTCGATGAGCTCGTTTGCCACTTTTTCCAACCGCCGGGGACTGCTTGTTGCCGGTATAAAAACACCGACAAGCGTCGTGGAGCGGCGCTTGCGCTGCTCTCTATTGCCAAGTTTGCCCGATTGCCGATTTTCGATAGCGCGTCCGTTCCGACAAAGGAACACCGTAGTTCCACGGTAACACTCACTTTTCGAGGGAGATGATGACGGTGCCCACGCTCTCCACCTGCGCATTGCGATGACCTTGAGCGGACCGGCTGGATGCCGATCGAGGGTGGTGCGCCAACATGCGGCGTCGTGGACCATGACCACGACCATTGTGCTATACGAATGGGATCGTTGACCACGGATATCCCATGGCTCCCGTTTCCATCCTGCTCAACCTGCTCTGGATTCTCATCGGCGGCGCGTGGATGGCGCTCGGCTGGCTGGTCGCCGCGATCATCATGGCCATCACCATCATTGGCCTGCCCTGGGCGCGCGCGGCGTTCAACATCGCCGTCTACACGCTGCTGCCGTTCGGCTCGAAGGCGGTCAGCCGCTATGAGGTGACCGGCATGAGCGATATCGGCACCGGCCCGCTCGGGGTGATCGGCAACGTCATTTGGTTTCTGCTCGCCGGCTGGTGGCTGGCGCTCGGCCACCTCCTTACAGCCCTGGCCCTCGCGATCACCATCATCGGCATTCCCTTCGCCTGGGCCCACCTCAAGCTCGCCGGCATCGCGCTCTGGCCGATCGGCAAGGTGATCGTGCCGGCTTGACACCACCCCGAGTGTACGCCGCCACCAAACTCACCTTGCACTGCGGAAGAAAAATATCGCACACTCGACCGGGCCGGGGAGCCATAGGGAGCTCTTGAAGGGGAGCGAGCCGATGTCCCTCCAGACATTACCATCCGACGCCACTGAGCATCGCCCCAACCGTCCCGAGGACGTCCAGGCGCTGGAGGCAGATGTGCGGCTGCGGGACGACATCCGCCTGCTCGGGCGCATCCTCGGCGACACCGTGCGCGACCAGGAGGGCGCCGAATTGTTCGACCTGGTCGAGCGCATCCGCCAGACCTCGATCCGGTTCCACCGCGACGAGGACCGGCTCGCTCGCCGCGAGCTCGAGCAGATCCTCGACAGCATGTCGACCTCGGAGACGGTGCGGATCGTTCGTGCCTTCAGCTATTTCTCCCACCTCGCCAACATCGCCGAGGACCAGAACAACATCCGCCAGATGCGCGCCCGCGGCGCCGCCAGCGGCTCCGGCGTGCTCGCGGAGACGCTGGCCCACGCCAAGGCGGCGGGCATCGGCGCCGATGCCTTGCGCAACTTCTTCAAGACCGCGCTGGTCAGCCCGGTCCTGACCGCGCACCCGACAGAAGTCCGCCGCAAGAGCACCATGGACCGCGAGATGGAGGTCGCCAGCCTGCTCGACCGCCGCGAGCGTGTCGAGCTGACCGCGGACGAGGCCGCCGCCAGTGACGAGCAGCTCCGCCGCGAGGTGCTGACGCTGTGGCAGACCAATCTGCTCCGCCGCACCAAGCTGACCGTGCTCGACGAGGTCGCCAACGGCCTGTCGTTCTACGACTACACCTTCCTGCGCGAGGTGCCGCGCCTGGTCAACACGCTGGAGGACCGGCTGGAGGAAGGTGGCGAGCAATCCGCCAGCGAGCTCGCCTCGTTCCTGCGCATGGGAAGCTGGATCGGCGGCGACCGCGACGGCAATCCCTTCGTCACCGCCGACGTCATGCGCGGCACGCTGCGGCTGCAGTCGAGCCGGGTCATGCAGTTCTATCTGAATGAGCTGCACGTGCTCGGCGCTGAGCTGTCGATCGCTGCGCACCTGGCCGACGTCTCCGAGGAGCTGCGCACGCTGGCGGAACGTTCGCCTGACACCTCGCCGCACCGCAGCGGCGAGCCCTATCGCCTCGCGGTCTCCGGCATCTATGCGCGCCTCACCGCGACCGCCGAAATGCTCCAGGTCGAGATCACGCGCCGGCCGGTCGGCAAGGCCGCGCCTTACGAGAGCGTCAGGGAGCTCCAAGCCGATCTCGACGTGCTGCACCGCTCGCTGATCTCCAACAATGCCCGCGTCATCGCCCGGGGCCGATTACGGCTGCTGCGCCGCGCAGTGGACTGCTTCGGCTTCCATCTGGCGCGGTTGGATATTCGCCAGAACTCGGCGGTGCACGAGCGCACCATTGCCGAGCTGATCGATGCCGCCAATCCCGGCATGTCCTACCTCGCGCTCGGCGAGGACGCCCGCATCTCGCTGCTCACCAACGAGCTGCGCTCAACGCGCGCGCTGGTGTCGCCGTTCGTCAAGTACAGCGACGAGACGATGGGCGAGCTCAACGTCTTCCACGCGGCGGCCGAGGCGCATGCGAAGTTCGGCTCGGACGCGATTCCCCAATGCATCATCTCGATGTGCAAGGGCATGTCCGACATGCTCGAGGTCGCGGTGCTCTTGAAGGAGGTCGGCCTCGTCCATCCCTCCGGGCGCAGCGCGATCAACGTCGTGCCGCTGTTCGAGACTATCGAGGATCTGCAGGCGTCCTCCGGCATCATGGACCGCATGCTGTCGCTGCACGATTACCGCCGCCTGGTCGACAGCCGCGGCAGCGTGCAGGAGGTCATGCTCGGCTATTCCGACAGCAACAAGGATGGCGGCTTCGTCACCTCGGGCTGGGAGCTTTACAAGGCCGAGATCAACCTCGTCGACGTGTTCGAGCGCCACGGCGTGCGGCTGCGCCTGTTCCACGGCCGCGGCGGCTCGGTCGGCCGCGGCGGCGGCCCGAGCTATGATGCCATCATCGCGCAGCCCGGCGGCGCGGTGAACGGCCAGATCCGCATCACCGAGCAGGGCGAGATCATCTCGTCGAAATATTCCAACGCCGAAGTCGGCCGCAACAATCTGGAGATCCTGGCCGCCGCGACGCTCGAGGCGAGCCTGCTGCATCCGCGCCAGAGCGCGCCGCGGCGCGAATATCTGACCGCGATGGACGAGTTGTCGAACCTTGCTTTCAAGGCCTATCGCGGTCTCGTCTACGAGACGGACGGCTTCGTCGATTATTTCTGGGAATCCACCGTCATCAACGAGATCGCGACGCTCAACATCGGCAGCCGCCCGGCCTCGCGCAAAAAGACGCGTGCGATCGAGGATCTGCGCGCCATCCCATGGGTATTCTCCTGGGCGCAATGTCGCCTGATGCTGCCGGGCTGGTACGGCTTTGGCAGCGCGGTCGAGCAATGGATCACTGAGCATCCCGACCAGGGCATGCCGTTCCTCAAAGAACTCTACAGGGAATGGCCGTTCTTCCGCATGCTCTTGTCGAACATGGACATGGTGCTCGCCAAGAGCTCGATCGCGATCGCCTCGCGCTATGCCGAGCTGGTGCCGGACGAAGCCCTGCGCGAAAAGATCTTCGGCCGCATCCGCCGCGAATGGCATTCCTGCATCGAGACGCTGCTCGACATCATGGGCCAGGACCGGCTGCTGCAAGGCAATCCGCTGCTGGAGCGCTCGGTACGCCACCGCTTCCCCTATCTCGACCCGCTCAACCACGTGCAGGTCGAGCTGTTGAAGGAGCACCGCGCGCAGAACCCGGACGAGCAGGTGCTGCGCGGGATTCAGCTGACCATCAATGGCATCTCGGCGGGGCTGAGGAATACCGGGTAATTCCAACCGGTCGTTCCGGGGCGATGCGCAGCATCGAACCCGGAACCTCGAGATTCCGGGTTCGGCTCTGCGAGCCGCCCTGGAATGACGTTGTACCCTTCAACAGAAATGCGCGCCCTGCGTCTCCACATAGACCGCATAGAGCGACTGGCTCGCCGTCATGAACAGGCGGTTGCGCTTCTTGCCGCCGAAGCAGACATTGGCGCAGGTCTCCGGCAGCAGGATCTGCCCGATGCGCGCACCGTCGTTCGGTGCGAACACCTGGACGCCGTCATAGCCGGGACCGACCCAGCCGGCGCCGACCCAGATATTGCCTTCGGTGTCGACGCGTAATCCGTCGGGGAAGCCCGACTTGCCCTCGAGCTTCATGTCGATCAACTTCTTCGGGTTCGACAGCTTCGCTCCGTCGATGTCGTAGGACCACACCACGTTCTCGGCCTGCGGATAATGCGTGATGCCGGTGTCGCAGACATAAAGCTTCTTGTAGTCATGAGAGAACGCGATGCCGTTCGGCTTGAACGGCTCGTCCGCGACCTTCGCAACCTGCCCGCTCTGTGTATCCAGGCGATAGACGGCTTCCTTCTGGTGGGGCTGCAACGAGCCGGTGTTGGCCAGCTTGCCCTCGTAGATGCTGATCGCGCCATACCCGGGATCGGTGAACCAGATCGCCTTGTCGTTGGGATGCACGACCATGTCGTTGGGGCCGTTGAGCGGCTTGCCACCCGCCTGCTCGGCCAGCGTCGTCACCGAGCCGTCGTGCTCGTAGCGGACGAGGCGGGTGCGCTCGGCCGAGATCTGACGTCCCTCGGTGTCGAACGAATTGCCGTTGGATTCGTTCGAAGGCTTGTGAAATTGCTCGGAGATGTGGCCGTCGTCGTCAAGATAGCGCAGCTGCCGGTTGGCGGGGATGTCGCTCCAGACGAGATATTGCCCTTGCGCATTCCAGGCCGGTCCCTCGGCCCACAGGCAGCCGGTGTAGAGCCGCTTGATTGCGGTGTTGCCGACCCTGGCCTTGAAGCGCTTGGGGTCGACGGCGACGATGTCGGGGTCGGGATAGCGCTGCGGCTCGGCATTGGCGCCGAAGTCGCGGGCGTCGGCGTTTGAGGCGAGCAGAGCGGTTGCCGCAACGGTGGCGGCACCCTTGAGCAGCGTGCGGCGGCCGAGACCGCCGCCTGCAGTCGTATCGACGGAGTTGGTCAATATTCTTGTCATGGTTTCCTCCCAAGATTTGTTGGGAGGACACCATCCAACCGCAATCGGGCGTAAAGCGGGGCGATCTCCGGACAAGACAACCGCAGATCGCAGGGCAGGAATGCCGGAAATGCAGCTGGATGCTTAGACCGGATCCCACGGGAAGATGTCTGCCGAGCGATCGAGCTTGTAGAACGAGCCCTTCAGCGCCGGCATGCCGTGTTCTGCGATCGTCTGCGGCGTCCAGCCTTCGCTTCGGTGCACCGAGCGCAGCGGACGGTTCTGGCTGAACAGGAACAACTCGTTCATGCGCGCGCCAAAAATCTGACCGCTGACGTCCTTGGCGGCATCGGAGAGCAAATAGGCGCAGATCGGCGCGATCTTCTCGGGGCCCATCTGCTTGATCTTCTCGACGCGCGCCTTCTCGGCGTCGGTCTCGGTCGGGATGGTGCCGATCATGCGGGTCCAGGCGAACGGCGAGACGCAGTTGGAGCGGACGTTGAAGCGGCCCATGTCGAGCGCGATCGACTTTGACAGGCCGATGATGCCGAGCTTGGCGGCGGCGTAGTTGGCTTGTCCAAAGTTGCCGATCAGGCCCGAAGTCGAGGTGAAGTGCACGAAGGAGCCGCTCTCCTGCTCGCGGAATATCCGCGCCGCGGCGTGGCTGACGTAGAACGAGCCCATCAGATGCACCTTGATGACGGCCTCGAACGCCTCCACGCTCATCTTGTGGAAGATCATGTCGCGCAAAATGCCGGCATTGTTGACGACGCCGTCGAGCCGGCCGAAATGATCGGTCGCGGTCTTGACGATCTTGCTGGCGGGGACAGCTTCCGCCACGGACTCGAAATTGGCCACGGCGGTGCCGCCGCGCTTCTTGATCTCCTCGACCACCTCCTCGGCGGGCGTGGCGCTGGTGCCAGCGCCGTCGGCGGCGACGCCGGGATCGTTGACGACGACCTTGGCGCCCTCGCCGGCACAGAGCAGCGCGATCTCGCGCCCGATGCCGCGGCCTGCGCCGGTGACGATGATGACCTTGTCTTGCAGTGATTTGCTCATGTGGGTTCTCCTGTTTTGCCCGTCATTCCGGGATGGTGCGGAGCACCAGACCCGGAATCTCGAGATTCCGGATTCGCGCTGCGCGCGTTCCGGAATGACGGTGCCTTACCTCTCGTTCGTGAACACGATCGTGCCGCTTGCGGCGAACATGCCGCCGACGCCGTGGCACACCGAAATCTTCGCGTTCGGCACCTGCGCAGGCGCGATGCCGCGCATCTGGCGCACGCTCTCCTGGAGCGCGTACATGCCGTACATGCCGGAATGCATGTAGCTCAATCCACCGCCATTGGTGTTGAGCGGCAGCTTAGCCCCGGGCCGTGTGTTGCCGTCTGCGATGAACCTGCCGGTCTCCTCATGTGGCATGAAGCCGAGATCGCCGAGGCCGAACAGCGGCAGATGTGCAAAGGCGTCGTAGATCATCAAATGATCGACGTCCTTGTGGGCGATGCCGGCCTCCTTGAATGCGAGAGGGCCGGCGGTCTTGAAGGCACGCGAGGAGTTGAAGGTCTCCATCTGGCTGACCATCGGTGTCTCCACGCTCTCGCCGGTGCCCATGATGTAGACCGGCTTTCGCGGAAAATCCCTGGCGCGGTCAGCCGAGGTCAGGATCAGCGCGCCGCCGCCGTCGGTGACGAGGCAGCACTGCAGCAGGCGGAACGGATAGGCGATCATGCGCGAGTTGAGGACGTCGGCGACCGTGATCGGGTCCTTCATCATCGCCCGCGGATTCTTCGCCGCCCATTCCCGCTGTACCACCGCCACCGAGGCAAGCTGCTCATGCGTGATGCCGTAGGTCTTCATGAAGCGCAGCACGGGAATCGGAAACATGCTGGGCGGCCCGTAGACGCCGAACGGCGCCTCGAACTGGCCTTGCAGGCTGTCGGCGGGGATCGAGCGCGGCGCCTTGCCGATCATCGACTTGCCGCTCTCGGCGTGGGTGATCAGCACGGTCTTGCACAGGCCGGCCTCGATCGCGGCGGCAGCATGGCGGACGTGCAGCATGAACGAGCAGCCGCCGACCGAGGTGCCGTCCACCCAGGTCGGCTTGATGCCGAGATAGTGGCAGACCTGCTGCGGCGTTTCGACTGCGGTGGCAAAGCCGTCGATGTCGGACAGCTTCAGCCCGGCATCGGCAATGGCATTGAGCGCCGCATCCGCGTGAAGCTGGAGCTGCGAGGCGTTGGGGATGACACCGAGCTCGGTGGTCTCGGCCGCGCCGACGACGGCAACCTGGTTGCTGCGCATGGTCTATCCCTTCGCCGGACGAAACACGGGGAGGGTGATCTTGTCGTCGAGTGCCTCGAAGGCGACCTCGAGCTGCATGTCGAGCTCGAGCGTTTCGGGGGTCTGCGGGCAGTCGATGATGTTGCTCATCATCCGCGGCCCCTCGGCAAGCTCGACCACGGCGATCGCGTAAGGCGGGGTGAAACCAGGTGCGGCGGGACGGTGGTTGATCACGTAGCTGTAGAGGAAGCCCTTGCCGCTCGCCTTGAAGATGCTGACCTTGCGCGAGGCGCAGGACGGGCAGAACGGGCGCGGCGGGAAGTAGACATGGGCGCAGGCGTCACAGCGCTGCAGGCGCAGCTCGCCCGCTTTCGTGCCGTCCCAGAAATGCTGGGTCTCCGGCGTCGGTTTCGGTCGTGCGCGCTGCGGTTCGGCCATGTCGGCAAGTCCTCCCAAGGTTCAGGCTGCGAGGCCCGCCTGTTGCGATCTTGATGCGACAATTGACTATGGCGCGTCAACGGTCCAGCAACGCGCATGCATGCCATCATGCGCACAATGCTTGTGTCGAACTAAGGCAGCGCTATAGATTGCGCGCGAAATATTCCGTGAGACAGACATGCCCGATTTTCCGACACTGGCGAAGCTTGCCGAAGACCTCGAAAGCGGCCGCACCACCTCCCGCAAGCTGGTCGAGGCGTGCCTCGCCAGGATCGCCGATCCCGCCGGCGAGGGGCAACGAACCTTCCTCCATGTCGACAAGGAGGCCGCGCTCGCCGCTGCGGACGCGATGGATGGTCTGCGCAAGGTCAAGGCCGCGCCGTCGCGCTATGCCGGTATCCCGATCTCGATCAAGGATCTCTTCGACATCAAGGGCCAGGTGACGCGCGCCGGCTCCCGCGCGCTCGACGATTCCCAGCCGGCCGAACAGGACGCGGTAACGGTGGCGCGGCTGCGCAAGGCCGGCTTCGTCGTGATCGGACGCACCAACATGACCGAGTTCGCCTATTCCGGCATCGGCATCAATCCGCACTACGGCACACCCAAGGGCGCCTGGAACCGGGCCGAAGGCCATGTGCCCGGCGGCTCGTCCTCGGGCGCCGCCGTCTCCGTGCTCGACGGCATGGCGCATGGCGCGCTCGGCACCGATACCGGCGGCTCCTGCCGGATTCCAGCGGCCTATAACGGCCTCGTTGGCTACAAGCCGACGCAGCGCCGCGTCCCGCTCGACGGCTCCGTGCCGCTGTCGTTCTCGCTCGACAGCATTGGGCCCTTGGCGCGATCGGTCAGTTGCTGTGCCGTACTCGACGCCGTGCTCGCGAACGAGCCGATCGTTTCGCTGACGCCGCGGCCGGTCCAGGGCATGCGACTGGCGGTGCCGACCGCGATCGCGCTCGACGATCTCGACGCTGAAGTTGCCGAGACGTTCGAGCGCGCGCTGAAGGCGCTGTCCGACCACGGCGCCATCATCGAGCGCATCGAGATGGCGGAATTCCACGACATCGGTCCGATGAACGCCAAGGGCGGCTTTGCGGCGTCCGAAAGCTACGCCTGGCATCGCTACCTGCTCACCGCCAAGGGCGACGTCTACGACCCCCGCGTCTCCGTGCGCATCCTGCGCGGCGAGGCGCAGAGCGCGGCGGACTACATCGATCTTCTCAACGAGCGCCGCTCGCTGATCGCCCGCGTCAACGCGCGGATTGCGCCCTATGATGCACTGGTGCTGCCGACGACGCCGAACACACCGCCGAAAATCGCCGACCTTGCCGACGACAAGGCATTCACGCGCGAGAACATCCGCGCCTTGCGCAATTGCAGCCTGATCAACCTGATCGACGGCTGCGCCATCTCACTGCCCGCACATCGCCAGGGCGACATTCCCGTCGGTCTGATGCTGGCGGGTAGCGGCGGATCCGACCGCCGTATCTTTGAACTTGCTGCCGGCATGGAGGCCGTAATTCGTGTTTGACCTGACTTTCACCGTCGACGCCCAGGACACCACCACGCCGCTGACCTTGGCGATCGACCAGATGGTCATCGCCGGCTGGACGGGCCGCGATCCCGTCGCGCGCGACAAGCACATCGCCGAGCTGCAGGAGATGGGCATCGCCCCGCCGGCCTCGACGCCGATCTACTACCGTGCCTCGGCGCGGCGGCTGACGCAGGAAGACAGCATCGAATGCACCGGCGGCGATTCCTCCGGCGAGGTCGAGTTCGTGCTGATCGCCTGGCAGGGCCGCATCTTCGTCGGCTGCGGCTCCGACCACACCGACCGCAAGGTCGAGGCCTACAACGTCACCGTGTCCAAGCAGATGTGTGACAAGCCGATCGCATCCACGCTGTGGGAGCTCGAGGACGTCATCGGCCACTGGGACAAGATGATCCTGCGCTCCTACGCCACGATCAAGGGCGAGCGCGTGCTCTACCAGGAGGGCACGCTGGACGCGATGCTGCCGGTCGCCGACCTGATCGCGCGCGGTTTCGAGGGTGGGAAGCTGCCCGACGGCTGCGCCATGTTCGGCGGCACGTTTGCGGCCAAAGGCGGCATCCGCCCGGCGGACCGCTTTGATTTCGAGCTGGAAGACCCCGTGCTGAAGCGCACGATCAAGCACGGGTATGATGTGGTGACGCTGCCGGTGAGAGGCTGAGGCGCTTCCGCCGTCACTGCGAGCGCAGCTCTCTCCGCGTCATTGCGAGGAGCCCTTGCGACGAAGCAATCCAGTCCGGTTCCGCGGTGGGATTCTGGATTGCTTCGCAGAGCCTGTCATCGGGCCGCGCTTCGCGCGGACCCGGTGGCTCGCAATGAGGCGGAGATAGTTATCGGAAATCGGGTGGCGGGGTGAACGTCTGAGTGCAAAGGTGATTGCTATGACAATGACCGCGCGAAAATCAGCCCAATCCTCCGCTCCCGACCTCACCACCCGCGTCGATACCCTCGACTGGCCTCAAATCACCGCCGAGCTCGACACCCAGGGCTGCGCCGTCCTGAAGAACCTGCTGACGCCGGACCAATGCCGCGCCCTCGCCGCGCTCTATCCCGACGACACGCACTTCCGCAGCCGCATCGTCATGGGCCGCCACGGCTTTGGCCGTGGCGAGTACAAATATTTCTCCTATCCGTTGCCCGATCTGATCGCGCAGTTGCGCCCGGCGCTTTACGTGCACCTGCAAGCCGTCGCCAATCGGTGGAACGAGGCGATGGGGATCGACATCCGCTATCCCGCCGCGCATGCCGCGTTCCTCAAACGCTGCCATGAGGCAGGTCAGGCGCGGCCGACGCCGCTGCTGCTGCAATATGAGGCGGGCGACTACAATTGCCTGCATCAGGACCTCTATGGCGAGCATGTGTTCCCGCTGCAGGTCGCGATCCTGCTCTCCGAGCCCGGCCGCGATTTCACGGGCGGCGAGTTCGTGCTGACCGAACAGCGCCCGCGCATGCAGTCGCGTGCCGAGGTCGTGCCGCTGTCGCAGGGCGACGCGGTCGCCTTTGCTGTGCATCACCGACCGGTGCAGGGGACACGGGGGACCTATCGGGTTAATCTCCGCCACGGCGTCAGCCGTGTCAGGTCCGGTCAGCGCCACACGCTGGGTGTGATCTTCCATGATGCCAAATGAGCGCTGCGATTGACGGGTGATCTGTTCGACATTGTCGCCGAGGCGCAGCCGTCGCGCGAGGAGATCGCCGATGGCGCGGTGCTGCTGCGCGGCTTCGTCAAGGCAATCGAGAGCGAGCTGATCGAAGCGGTGCGCGCGATCGTGGCGCAATCGCCGTTCCGGCGGATGACCACGCCAGGCGGGCATCTGATGTCGGTGGCGATGACCAATTGCGGCGAGCGCGGCTGGATCACCAATCATACCGGCTATCGCTACGATCCGATCGATCCGCGAACCGGCGCGCCGTGGCCCGCGATGCCGCCGGTGCTCCGCAACCTGGCCCGCCGCGCGGCGGAGCAGGGCGGTTTTGCCGGCTTCGCGCCCGATGCCTGCCTCGTCAACCGCTACGAGCCCGGCACGCGGCTGTCGCTGCACCAGGACAAGGACGAGCTGGATTATTCGGCGCCGATCGTCTCGGTCTCGCTCGGGCTGCCCGCGACCTTCTTGTTCGGTGGTCTGGCGCGCAGCGACAAGCCGCGCCGTTTTCGGCTCGTCCATGGCGACGTCGTGGTCTGGGGCGGTCCGAGCCGACTTGCCTACCACGGCGTCGCGCCGCTCGCCGACGGCGAGCATGCGCTGCTGGGACGGAAGCGGATCAATTTGACGTTCCGCAGGACGCGCTGAAGTTCAAGGCTTCGGCGGGTGAATGAACGCCCACGGGCTGACTTCCGAATCCCGCGTCACCTCCACCGAAATCAGATACGGCTCGCCATGCGCGAGCGCCTTCTCCATCGCGGCCTTGAACTGATCCGGCGCGGTCACGCGCGCAGCCGCAACGCCAAAGGATTCTGCCAGCTCGACGAAATCCGGATTGACCAGATCGGATGCCACCACGCGGCCGTCAAAGCGCTCGCGCTGGTCGCGGCGGACGTTGCCATAGGCGTTGTTGTTGAACACCAGCGTCACCACGCCGATGTTGAACTGCACGGCGGTGGCAAGCTCCTGCACGCCGAACATGAAGCCGCCGTCGCCGGTGATCGCGACGACCGGCTTGTCGGGATTCGCCACCTTGGCGCCGAGCGCGGTCGGAAAGCCCGAGCCGAGGGTGCCCTGATAGCCTGAGGTGATGAAGGTGCGCGGCTCATAGACCGGAAAGCCGTACCAGGAGGCGAAGCCGAACTGCGACAGCTCGTCCGTCACAATCGCGTTCGCCGGCAGCACCTCGCGCAAGATAGTGAGATAGGCCATCTGCGGCTGGATGCGCTGGATCTCGGCTTGCGCCGTCGCGGCGGCCTCGCGGATGTCGCCGCGCCGGCCACTCGTCCTCGCATAGCCGGCCTTCGTCACGGCTGTGACGAACTCGGCGGTGCCGGCCTTGGCGTCGGCGACGATGGCGACATCTGAGGCGAGCCGGCGCATTTCGGCCGGGTCGATATCGATACGAATGGATTTCAGCCCCTTCGGCTGATACGGCCAGCGGAACCCCGATGCCGGCAGCTCCGCGCGCGTGCCGATTGCGATCATCAAATCGGTGTTCGGCCACAGCTTGTACGCCGCGGCCATGGTCAGCCCGAGCTCGTGCCGGTTGGAGACGATGCCGCGGCCACTGCGGAACGCGACCACGGGCGCGTCGATCATCTCGGCGAGTTCGAGGATCTCCTCGCGTGCCTCGATCGCCCCGCTGCCGACGAAGATCATCGGCGCCTTGCTGGTCCTGATCAGCGCGGCGGCCTGCTTGATCATGTCAGGATCGGGCCTCGGCGCGGGCAGTGGCTCCAGCACCTGCGCCGCCGCCGTGTCGGCGCGCTGGGTGAAGATGTCCCAGGGCATCTCGACCGAGGCAGGGCCCCGTCGTCCGGACATCATCTCCTGGAAGGCGCGCGCGACGGTGGTCGGCGCGTTGCCGGGATATTCGATGCGGTCGGCCCATTTCACATAGGTGCGCAAGGTCGCAAGCTGGTCCGGCATCTCGTGCAGATGGCCGCGGCCCTTGCCGAGAAACTGCGTCGGCACCTGGCCGGTGACGCACAGCACCGGCTCGTTGCAGCCGAAGGCGGTGAGCAGCGCCGCGCTGGCATTGAGCACCCCGGGGCCGGGCACCACGCTGAACACGCCGGGCCTGCCGCTGGACCGCGCATAGCCGAACGCCATGTAGCCGCAGGCCTGCTCGTGCCGCGCGCCGATCACCTTGAGCTGGGCCTGGTGGAAGGCGTCGAACAGGCCGTAGACCTGCGCGCCGGGCAGGCCGAACACGGTGTCGACGCCGTGGGCGACAAGGCCGCTTACGATCGCTTCGCCGCCGGTGAGCGTGGTCATTGCACTATTCCACTTCCATTGTTGTCTCAGGCTTCGTCGACGACACCGTTGCGCAAGCGCCCGATGCCCTCGGCCTCGACCTCGATAATATCGCCGGGCTTCAGATAGCGCGGTGGATCGAACCGCGCACCGGCGCCGGTCGGCGTGCCCGTGACGATGATGTCGCCGGGGACCAGTGTTGCGAAGGTCGAGATATAGCTGATGAGAGTGCGGAACGGGAACATCAGTCGGCTGGTGCGGTCGTCCTGCCTGAGTTCGCCGTTGACATGCGTGGTGAGGCGGATGTCGGCGATCTGCGATTCTTGCGTATAAGGCACGAGCCAAGGTCCGAGGCTGCCGCTGGAATCGAAGTTCTTGCCCTGCGTCACGTTGAATTTGGCGTGGCGCAGCCAGTCGCGCACCGAGCCCTCGTTGCAGAGCGTCAGCGCAGCGATGTGGTCGAGCGCGGCGCTCTCTGCAATGTGGCGGCCGGACTTGCCGATCACCAGCACGATCTCGCCCTCATAGTCGAGCTGCGCGGAGGCGCGCGGGCGAACCAGTGGCGTGTCGTGGCCGACGAAGGAGCGCGGCGAGCGCATGAACATGCTCGGATATTTCGGCGCGTCCTCGCCATCCTTGTACTCGGCGTTGCGGTCGGGATAGTTGACGCCGATGCAGATGATCTTTTCCGGCGCGGGCACCGATGGCAGCCAGGTGACGCCACCAAGCGCATGATCCGGCTTGCGGCCGGCGGCTTCCTCGGCAAGGTTTACGAGTTGTCCGGCCGCGATCACTTCGCGCAACGTCGGATAGTTCTTGGCGTGGTGCGGGGAGAGATCGACGATGCCGCCCTCCAGGACGGCGCCGTAGCGAGTCTCACCCTTGACGGAATAGGTGGCGAGGCGAGGGAGCTTCATCGCTTAATCCGCCACCAGCACGTCGGCCACGAATTTCGGCTCGCGCACGGTCTGCCCCGCGAAGGGCGAGCCCTGCTCGAACCATGAGCGCGGGGCAGGTGCGCCCCACAGCGTCTGGCGGCGCGGATCGCGCAGCGACCAGCGCAGCGGCTCGTGGTCGTGATCGCCGGTAAAATAGTCGCTGGTGTAGAGCTCCAGGCGGTGTCCATCGGGATCGCGGACGTAGAGGAAGAATGCGTTCGAGATGCCGTGGCGCCCGGGGCCGCGCTCGATGTTCTTCACGAATCCTTGCGAAGCCATCACGTCGCAGAGATGGATGATGTTCATCGCGGTCGGCGTCCAGTAGGCGAAGTGGTGCAGGCGCGGGCCCTTGCCGTTGGTGATCGCAAAATCGTGGACATTGCCCTTGCGTTGCATCCAGGCTGCGGCGATGCGGCCGTTCGGTCCGTCCTCTTCGGCATATTCGGTGAGACGAAAGCCGAGCCGCGCGTAGAACTCCACGGTGTCCTGCACCTCGGCGGCGAACACGTTGAAATGATCGAGCCGCTGCGGGTGGCAACCCCTGTAGAGATCATAGCGGCGGAGCAGGTGCGGCCGCCGGTCCATCGCGGCGTAGAGCTCGATCTGGAAGCCGAAGGGATCGGTGAACTGCAGCGTGCGGCCCTGGAACGGCTGGTCGACGAAAGCATAGGAAAGGCCGCTCTCGGAAAGAAACGCGGCCGCCTTGTCGAGATCCCCGTCGTTGCCGACCTTGAAGCCGAGCCTGTTACAGGCGGGCGCGGCAGCTTTCCGCAGCACCAGCGAGTGATGCTGGTGCTCCTCGGCGGCGCGCAGGTACACGACCTTGTCGTCGGCGTCCTCGACATGCAGGCCGACGGTGGTCTCATAAAACTCGCGGCTGAGCTTCAGGTCGGTCACATCGAGCACGACGTGGCTGGAGCGGATGATGTTGAAGGGCGGCTCGAAGATGTGTTGCGGTACGGGCATGGTGTTTCCCCTCGGAAGGCCCCCGTCATTCCGGGGCGGTCCGTTCGGACCGAACCCGGAATCTTGAGGTTCCGGGTTCTCCGGGCCGCGCTTGCGCGGTCCCGTTGCCCCGGAACGACGGTGGTTCTAAATCCCCAGTTTCTGAATCTTGTGCGTGCCCCGCGCCAGCGAGACGTGCTTGGTTTCCATGTAGAAGTCGAACGAATAGTCGCCGCCGTCGCGGCCGATGCCGGAGGCCTTCATGCCGCCGAACGGCGTCGGCAGATGGCGGACGTTCTCCGAGTTCAGCCAGATCATGCCGGCCTCCAGCGCGTCGGCGACGCGTAAGCTCCGGCCGACGTCGTTGGTCCAGACATAGCCGGTGAGGCCATAGCGGATGTCGTTGGCGATCTCGATCGCCTCCGCTTCGTCTTTAAAGGGCAGCACGGTGAGGAAGGGGCCGAACACCTCCTCCTGCGCCACGCGCATCTTGCCATGCGCGCCGGTCACCAGCGTCGGCTCGACATAGTGGCCGCCGCCGGGGCCGTCATAGGCCTTGCCGCCCACCGCGATCGTCGCGCCGTCCTGGCGGGCAACGTCGAAATAGGAGCAGACCTTTGCGAGGTGCCGCTCATGGATCAGCGGCCCGATTTCGGTTGCGGGATCGAGGGGATGGCCGACCTTCAGCGCCTTCACGCGTGCGGTCAGCTTCTCCACGAATTTTTCCGCGATGCCTTGCTGAATCAGCAGGCGGCTGGAGGAGGTGCAGCGCTCGCCATTGAGCGAGTAGATCATGAAGACGACGGCATCGAGCGCGCGGTCGAGATCGGCATCGTCGAACACGATCACCGGGTTCTTGCCGCCAAGCTCGAAATGCACGCGCTTCAACGTGGGCGCGCCCTGGATCATGATCGCCGATCCCGTCGCACTCTCGCCGACGAAGCCGATCGCCTCGATCGCGGGATGTTCGGTCAGCGCCTTGCCCGCCTCTTCACCGAAGCCGTGCACGGTGTTGAGCACGCCGTCGGGCACACCGGCTTCCTTGACGAGCCTTGCCAGAACGGCGGCGGTCACCGGCGACCATTCGGCCGGCTTGTGCACGACGGTGCAGCCTGCGGCGAGGGCAGGGGCGATCTTCCAGGTCGAGAGCATGAAGGGCGTATTCCACGGCGTGATCACGCCGACGGGGCCGATCGGCACGCGGGTCGAGACGTTCCAGTGCTCGTCGCTCGGCGTGTTCTGGCCGTCGCGGGCTTCCGCGCATTTGTCGGCGAAGAAGCGGAAATTCTCGGCGGCGCGGATCGCGGCCTTGGCCATAAAGCGATAGGCCTGACCGGTATCGACGCATTCGAGCACGGCGATGTCGTCGGCGTTGTCTTCGATGGCGTCGGCGACCCGGTGCAGCAGCTTCTTCCGCATCGCCGGTCCCATATCGCGCCAGGACTTGAAGGCGAGGGCAGCGGCAGTGGCTGCACGGTCGATATCCTCGGCACTGCCGCGGGCAACGCTCGCCAGCACAGCGCCATCGACCGGCGACTTGGTCTCGAAGGTCTCGCCGGAGATCGAGGCGACGATCTTGCCGTCGATCATGTGGCCGATGCCGTCGGCGCGCAGCTGCTTCAGCAGCGGCGCGACGCGGTCGCGGTTGGCCTGGAACAGATCGGCTTTCGGCGTGGGCTTATCCATGGGCAGCTTCCACTTTCAATGCGTCGTGGATGTTGTTGCGTTTCCAGCTGGTGTCCTTGTCGTTGATCTGCATGTCGAACGACAGGGCGAACTTGCTGGCGGCGAAGACGGGATCGAGATGTTTTGAAAGCGCCTGGAAGATGTGCTCGCCGGCTTTCTGGCGCGTGGGAAGGTCACGGCCCTCGCCGATGCGCAGCACCATGTCGAGAAAGCCGTAATCCTGCCTGTTATCGGCGATCGCGTAGTGCTCACATTTGATCGCGCGGACGCGGATGCCGCCGAGCGGGAAGATGCCGGTCTCGACCGCCGCCTTGCGCACCACCTCGCACAACAGGCCCATGTCGAGACGGCCATCGAGATTGGCCGAATATTCGATGGTGAAATGCGGCATCGCGGTTTCACTCCCTGTCTTCTTGTCCGCCTAGGCGAAGTAGCAGCTCACCGAGCCGTAGGCGCCATAGTCGGCTTGAATTGTGTCGCCCTTGCGGGTCTCGATCGGACGGATGAAGGACCCCGCGAGCACGACCTGTCCGGGCTCCAGCGCAAGCCCGTGCGGCGCGATCTTGTTGGCGAGCCAGGCGACAGCGGTCGCGGGATGATTGAGCACGCCGGCGGCGAGGCCCGTTTCTTCCAACTGGCCGTTCCTGAAACAGAGCGCGCCGATCCAACGCAGGTCCGCGTCGAGCGGACGGATCGGCCGCCCGCCAAGAACGATGCCGGCATTCGCGGCGTTGTCGGCGATGGTGTCGAAGATCTTTCGCGTCGCCTTGGTTTCGGGATCGACGCGCTCGATCCGCGTATCCAGAATCTCCAGCGCCGGCACCACGAAGTCGGTGGCGTTGAGGACGTCGAACAGGGTGCAATCAGGCCCGGAGAGCCGCTTGCTCATGACGAAGGCGAGCTCGGCCTCCACACGTGTCGCGATGAAGCGCCCGGTCGGGACGAGGCCGCCATCGGCAAAGAACATGTCTTCGAGCAGCACGCCGGAATCCGGTTCGTCGATATCAAGCGCGCTCTGCATCGCCTTCGAGGTCAGGCCGATCTTGTGACCTTTGACGATGCGCCCCTCGGCGATCTTGACGTCGACCCAGGCCTTCTGAATCGCGTAGGCATCGGCGATGGTGATGTCAGGGAAATCCTGCGAGAGCTGCCGGATCTGCACGCGGGTCTTCTCCGCCTCGTGCAGACGCCTTGCGCAAGCTCGGATATCGTCGTTGGAAAGCGCCATTTGATATCTTGCAAATCGTGGTGCCAGGGAGATACTTAACATGTTAAGTGAATGCGTCAATCACAATTCGGGCTTGCTGCACTGCAAACGTTTTGGGGTCTGAAGGCATCATGACGAAGAGACCGGCTGATCCCGCGAACGGAGGCGAGCCCGCCGCACGGCAGGTGCCGATGCGCGACTTCTCGCGCTCGCTGCCGATGTCCCTGCTGCGGGCACGCGAGGCGGTGATGCGGCAGTTTCGCCCCTCGCTGCGTGAGCACGGATTGACCGAGCAGCAATGGCGCATCCTTCGTGCGCTGGCGGCCATCGAGGCGGCCGAGGTCACGGAACTCGCGCGCACGGCGTTTCTGCTCGGCCCGAGCCTGTCCCGCATCTTGCGCGATCTCGAGGCGCGCAACCTGATCGAGCGCAAGACCGCCAAGGCGGACCAGCGCCGCAGCATGGTCTCGATCTCGAAAGAGGGCGTGAAGCTGATGGCCTCCGTGGCGCCGACGTCGGAAGCGATCTACGCGGAGATCACGCGACGCTTTGGCGCACGCAAGCTCGCCGAACTGCAGGAGATGCTCGGCGAGCTCGAAAAGAGTCTCGCCGAACTTGGCGTCTCCGCCGAGGCAATAGCCGAGGAGTGAACCCAGATATGCGGGGGCGCGCGGCGAGAGCGATGGACATGGCCGCGTTTTTTCGCTCAAAGTGCCCCTAAGCCGACCCGCCCAAAATCGGCACCGGTAGTCAGGGTCGCCCTGTCGCAGCGCTCGTCATGGTGACGACCGTCGAAACAATGAAGAAGGAAGGCAACGTGGCGAACAAAGTCAAAGAAATCTGGAAGTCGGGCAAGGCCGTGGTCAACGCGTGGCTCGCGATTCCCTCCGGCTTCTCGGCCGAGATGATCGCGCAATGCGGCTTCGACAGCGTCACGGTCGACATGCAGCACGGCGTGCAGGACTATCTGTCGATGGTGCAGTGCTTCCAGGCGATGGACAAGCATCCGATCACGCCGATGGTCCGCGTGCCCTGGAACGAGCCGGGCATCATCGGCAAGGTGCTCGACGGCGGCGCCTATGGCGTGATCTGCCCGATGGTCAACACGCCGCAGGAAGCCAGGAACCTCGTCTCCTATTCCAAGTACCCGCCGAAGGGCGTGCGCTCCAACGGCCCGATCCGCGCCGGCATGTACGGCACCGCGGGCTCCTACCAGAAGACGGCCAACGACGACATCGTTCTGCTGCCGATGATGGAGACGAAGACCGCGGTCGAGAACATGGAAGCGATCTTCGACGTCGAGGGCATCGACGGCGTCTATATCGGCCCGTCCGATCTCGGCTTCTCCTACGGCCTCGAGCCGAAGCTCGATCGCACCGAGCCCGAGATCCTCGCGATCTATGAGAAGATCATCAAGGAATGCGGCAAGCGCGGCCTCAACCCGGGCATCCATTGCAGCGGCGCGGAGGGCGCGGCGCGTGCCATCAACATGGGCTTCAAGCTCGTCACACTGTCGAACGAGGTCGGCCTGATGACCACCTACGCCAAGATGCAGGTGAATGCGACCCGCAAGGATGCTGGCGGCAAGGCCTGATCTCGTGTCCCGGACGCGGTGCGGCACGCAGTGCCGCTCCGCAGAGCCGGGACCCAGTAACTAACATTACGGATGGGCCCCGGATCTGCAGCGCACCGCTTCACGCTGCGCAGCGTCCGGGGCACGATACTTTGAAGACCCAAGGAGACCACCCATGACCATCAGTCCCGTCATCCGCCTGCATCCCGATGATGGCGTGCTGATCGCGCGCGCGAGCCTGCCGCCGGGAACAGTGGTGGCCGACGGCGTGACCACGGTCGAGCGCATTCCTTCCGGCCACAAGGTCGCGATCAAGCCGATCGCGGTCGGCGAAGCTGTGAAGCGCTACGGCCAGATCATCGGCTTTGCGACGGTGCCGATCGCGCCGGGCCAGCACGTGCACACGCAGAATTGCGGCATGGGCGATTTCGCCAAGGACTATGCCTATTGCGCCGACGTCAAGCCGACGCCGAACTTCGACCTGCCGGCGACCTTCGAGGGCATCCGTCGCCCGGACGGCCGCGTCGCGACGCGCAACTATATCGGCATCCTCACCTCGGTGAATTGCAGCGCCCATGTCGCGAGCCTGGTCGCCGACGTCTTCAAGAAGAATCCCTTCACCGGCGACAATCCGCTGGCCGATTTCCCCAACGTCGACGGCGTGGTCGCGCTGACCCACAAGACCGGCTGCGGCATGACGCAGAACGAGCCGTTGGCGCTGCTCCGCCGCACGCTCGGCGGCTACGCGCGGCACGTCAATTTCTCCCACGTCATCGTGCTCGGCCTCGGCTGCGAGGTGAACCAGATCGGCGGCCTGATGGAAGAGCAGAAGCTCGCGGGCCGGCTGCGCGCGATGGACATCCAGGAGGTCGGCGGCACCCGCAAGACGGTGGAGGCAGGCATTGCCTTCGTGCGCGAGGCGCTCGCGGATTCCAACAAGGTCAAGCGCGAGTCCGTGCCGGTAAGCGAACTCACCGTGGCGCTGCAATGCGGCGGCTCGGACGGCTATTCCGGCGTCTCGGCCAATCCGGCGCTTGGCGTGGCCAGCGATCTCGTCGTGCGTCACGGCGGCACCGTCATCCTGTCGGAGACGCCGGAGACGTACGGCGCCGAGCATCTGCTGACGCGCCGCGCCGTCAGCCGCGAAGTCGGCGAGAAGCTGGTCGATCTCATGCGCTGGTGGGATGAGTACACCGAGCGTGAAGGCGCCGAAATGAACGCCAATCCGAGCCCCGGCAACAAGGCCGGCGGCCTCACCACCATTCTGGAGAAATCGCTCGGCGCGATGGCCAAGGCCGGCACCACCAATCTCGTTGATGTCCTGCGTTACGCCGAGCCGGTGACCAAGCGTGGCTTCGTATTCATGGACACGCCCGGCTACGACCCGGTCGCTGCGACCGGTCAGGTCGCCGGCGGCGCCAACCTCGTCTGCTTCACTACCGGCCGCGGCAGCGTGTTCGGCTGCAAGCCGGCGCCCTCGATCAAGCTCGCCACCAACACGCCCATGTACAAGCGCATGGAAGAGGATATGGACGTCAATTGCGGCACCATCCTCGAAGGCGAGGAGAGCGTCGAGCAATGCGGCCAGCGCATCTTCGAGCTCATCCTGAAGACCGCCTCCGGCCAGCGGACCAAGAGTGAAAGTTTCGATTTCGGCGGCGCCGAGTTCGCACCCTGGGTGCTGGGCGCGACGATGTGAGATCTGCTGCCGTCATTCCGGGGCGATGCGAAGCATCGAACTCCGGTGCGCAATTGCGCACCTGAGGTCTGGTCCTTCGGACCATCCCGGAATGACGACATGTAAAACCCACCGCTTCTGCCGTAGGCAGCCTCTGCCCGTTGTTAATGCTTGATCGCGATCACCAGCGGTGTTCTGCTCAAAAAAGCTGCTGGAGCACCGCACCCCGTGTCGATCTACGTCGCATTACACCACGTCACGCATTACAAATACGACCGCCCGATCGATCTCGGCCCGCAGACCATCCGGCTGCGGCCGGCGCCGCATACGCGCACGCCGGTCCTGAGCTATTCGCTCAAGGTCACGCCATCAAACCATTTCGTGAACTGGCAGCAGGATCCGCTGGGCAATTGGGTGGCGCGTTACGTCTTCCCGGAGAAGACCACCGAGTTGAAGATCGAAGTCGACTTCACGGCGCAGATGACCGTGGTCAACCCGTTCGACTTCTTCGTCGAGCCCTATGCCGACAGCTTTCCGTTCGAGTATACCAAGGACCTGAAGACGGAGCTCGCACCTTATCTCGAGACCATCAAGGCCGATCGCCTGTTCGCGAAATTTCTCGACTCGATCCCTCATGAAGCGCCGAACACCGTCAACTTCCTGGTCGATCTCAATCGCGAGCTTCAGAAGCACGTCCGCTACATCATCCGCATGGAGCCCGGCGTGCAGACGCCGGAGGAGACGCTCTCCTCTGGCGCCGGCTCGTGCCGCGACTCCGCCTGGCTCCTGATCCAGACGCTGCGCCATCTCGGGCTCGCCGCCCGCTTCGTCTCCGGCTATTTGATCCAGATCCGTCCCGACATCGATCCGATCGAGGGACCGCCGGAAGTGGAGAACGATTTTACCGATCTGCACGCCTGGGCCGAGGTCTATCTGCCGGGTGCAGGCTGGATCGGATTCGACGCGACCTCCGGCATGCTCGCGGGCGAGGGGCACATCCCGGTCGCCGCCACGCCGCACTACCGCTCCGCGGCGCCGATCTCGGGCGGCGCCGGTTTTGCGGAAGTCGAGTTCGAGTTCGACATGAGCGTCAAGCGCATCCGCGAGGCGCCGCGCATCACAAAGCCGTTCTCGGACGAATCCTGGACGCGGCTCAACGATCTTGGCGAGCAGGTCGACCGGGATCTTGCGGCGCAGGACGTGCGTCTGACCATGGGCGGCGAGCCGACCTTCGTCTCCGTCGATGATCTCGAAGGAGCCGAGTGGAATACGGACGCCGTCGGTCCGACCAAGCGCGGGCTCGCCGACGATCTGATCCGCCGCCTGCGCGCGCGTTTCGGGCCGGGTGGCCTGCTGCATTTCGGTCAGGGCAAATGGTATCCCGGCGAGAGCCTGCCGCGCTGGGCGTTTGGCCTGTACTGGCGCAAGGACGGCGTGCCGATCTGGAAGAATGCCGACCTCATTGCCAGCATCGAAAATCCGCGGCCGGCGCAGGCCAAGGACGCCAAGGCGTTCGTGGAGGGCGCGGCGCTGCGGCTCGGGCTCGATCCCGGCTACATCATGCCGGCCTTTGAGGACACCGCGTACTGGCTTCAGAAGGAGGCCGAGCTTCCCGTCAACGTCGATCCGTCCGATTCCAAATTGTCCGATCCGGAGGCCCGCGCGCGGATGGCGCGGGTGTTCGAGCAGGGGCTCAACAACCCTCGCGGCTTCGTGCTGCCGGTGCAGCGCTGGAATGCGCCGCCGCGCTGGCGCAGCGAGCGCTGGCAGCTGCGGCGCAGTCATCTGTTCCTGATGCCGGGCGATTCGCCGCTCGGCCTGCGCTTGCCGCTCGATTCGCTCGGCTACGTCCCGCCCGACCAATATCCCTACATCGTCGAGCGGGATCCGATGGAGGCCCGCGGCAAGCTGCCGGTATTCAGCCTTCCGGCGCGTCCGGAATCGCCGGAGCGGCTCGAGCCCGAGCAACTCAACACCTCCGTCCCGGTCCGCACCGCGATGTCGGTCGAGGTCCGCGACGGCGTGCTCTGCGCCTTCATGCCGCCGGTCGAGCAAATCGAGGATTATCTCGAGATGATCGCGGCGCTCGAAGCGACCGCCGAGGAGATGCAGCTCCAGGTCCATGTCGAGGGCTACCCGCCGCCATTCGATCCGCGCGTCGACGTCATCAAGGTGACGCCAGACCCCGGCGTGATCGAGGTCAACGTCCAACCGGCAAGGAACTGGCGCGAGGCGGTCGACATCACCGCCGGGCTCTATGAGGACGCCGGCAAGACACGCCTCGGCGCCAACCGTTTTCTCGTCGACGGCCGCCACACCGGCACCGGCGGAGGCAATCATGTCGTGGTCGGCGGCTCCTCACCGCAGGACTCGCCATTCCTGCGGCGGCCCGATCTGCTCAAGAGCCTCGTGCTGTACTGGCAGCGCCATCCGGCGCTATCCTATTTCTTCTCCGGCCTGTTCATCGGGCCGACCAGCCAGGCGCCGCGGATCGACGAGGCCCGCCACGACAGCATCTACGAGCTCGAGGTCGCGCTCTCGCACGTGCCGCCGCCCGGCATCCAGGCGCCGCTATGGCTGGTGGACCGGCTGTTCCGGCATCTGCTCGTCGACATCACCGGCAACACTCACCGTGCCGAGATCTGCATCGACAAGCTCTATTCGCCCGACGGCACCACGGGGCGGCTCGGCCTGGTCGAATTCCGCGCGCTCGAAATGCCGCCGGATCCGCGCATGTCGCTGGCGCAGCAGCTGCTGATCCGCGCGCTGATCGCAAAATTCTGGCGCGAGCCGCAGCAGGGCAAGTTCGTGCGCTGGGGCACGGCGCTGCATGACCGCTACATGCTGCCGCATTTCATCTGGGAAGATTTTCAGGACGTGCTCTCGGAGCTGAAGAGCTCCGGTTATCCGTTCGAGACAGAATGGTATCTGGCGCAGCTCGAATTCCGCTTCCCCGCCTTCGGCCGCGTCCATCATGGCGGCGTGACGCTGGAGCTGCGCCAGGCGCTGGAGCCCTGGCACGTGCTGGGCGAGGAGGGCTCGGCCGGCGGGACCGTGCGCTATGTCGACAGTTCGGTCGAACGGCTCCAGGTCAAGGCGGAGGGTTTCGTCGAAGGCCGCCACATCGTCAGCTGCAACGGCCGCCGCCTGCCGATGACCTCCACGGGGCGCTCGGGCGAGGCCGTGGCCGGCGTCCGCTTCAAGGCCTGGCAGCCCGCCTCCGGCCTGCATCCGACCATCCCCGTTCACGCGCCCTTGACCTTCGACCTGATCGACACCTGGAACGGCCGCTCGCTCGGCGGCTTCGTCTACCACGTCGCCCATCCGGGCGGGCGCAGCTACGACACCAAGCCTGTCAACACGTATGAGGCCGAGGCGCGGCGGCTGGCGCGCTTCCAGGACCACGGCCACACGCCCGGCCCGATGCAGCCGCCGCCCGAGGAACGCACAAATGAGTTTCCGCTGACCCTCGACTTGCGCACTCCGGTCCTGCAATGAGTATGAGGGGTGGGCAGGGAGAGGCGCATGGGCGAGGGCGCGGCCGAACAGGACGACAACGCGGGCAGGCCGCAAGATCAGCGTGAAGCCCGGCGCCGTCTCGCGCGATGGGTCCGCGACTATAGCCGCCTGCCCGGCATTCCCGACGAGTTCCTGGGGCCCGACGGCGCTCCCCGCGCAGTCTGGAACCGCTTCTTCGACGCCTTCGGCGCGCTCGCGCCGGACGAGATCGAGCGGCGGTTCGGCATGGCCGACCGCCATTTGCGCGAGGCCGGCGTCACCTACCGCGCGCCCGGCGACAGCGCCGACCGGCCATGGTCGATCAGCCATCTGCCGCTGCTGATCGACGAGGCCGACTGGAAGCAGCTTTCTGCCGGCATCACCCAGCGCGCCCAGCTGCTCGAACTCGTGCTGCGCGATATTTATGGCGAGGGCCGGCTGGTCGCCGAAGGCGCGCTGCCCGCGGCCGCGATCGCCGGCAGCCCCGAATATCTGCGTCCCGTCTGCGGCGTGCCGCCGCCGGGGGGGCGCTATCTCTCGCTCTATGCCGCCGATGTCGGCCGCGGGCCCGACGGCCGCTGGTGGGTGCTCGGCGACCGCACCCAGGCGCCATCAGGCGCGGGCTACGCGCTGGAGAACCGCCTGGTTCTCTCGCGCGCCTTCTCCGATCTCTACAAGTCGATGAACGTCCCGCGCGTCGCGCCGTTCTTCGAGGCGTTCCGCGACAGCCTGCGCGCGCGCGCCGACCGCGACGAGCCGCGCATTGGCGTGCTCACGCCGGGCAGTTTCAGCGAAACCTATTTCGAGCACGCGACGCTGGCGCGCTATCTCGGTTTCCTGCTGGTCGAGGGCGACGATCTCGCCGTCAGCGACAACCGCGTTCATATCCGCACCGTTGCGGGCCTCAAGCGCCTCGACGTGCTCTTGCGCCGCGTCGATTCCAACTCGCTCGATCCGCTCGAGCTCGATGCGTCCTCGCATCTCGGCGTACCCGGCCTGATCGACGTGCTTCGCAAGGACGGCGTCGTCGTCGCCAACATGCCGGGCTCCGGCGTGCTGGAGGCGAGGGCGATGCTCGGCTTCCTGCCGGCGCTCAGCCGTCGTCTGCTCGGCGAAGAGCTGAAGATGCCGCACATCGCGACCTGGTGGTGCGGCCAGCGCAACGCGCGCGACGAGGTGCTGTCGCGGCTCGACGAGGTCGCGATCGAGGGCGCCTACGGACGCGGCGTTCCCGGCTTCGACAGCAATGGTCCGGTGCTCGCGAGCGAACTCGACGCGAGCGGGCGCCAGCGCTTGACCGAGGCCATTGCCGCGCGCGGCATGGACTATGTCGGCCAGGAAGTGGTGCGGCTCTCGACCATGCCGGTGTGGGAGCAGGGGCAGATCACGCCCCGCCCGTTCGTGCTGCGCGTGTTCGCGGCCGCGACCCCCAACGGCTGGGCCATCATGCCCGGCGGCTTCTGTCGGATTGCCGAGCAGGCCGACGCGCGCGCGGTCTCGATGGGCGACGGCGCCCGCGCCGCCGACGTCTGGGTCGTCTCGGACAAGAAGGTCGCGACGGCGACGCTGCTGCCGGCGACCGACAAGGTGCGCATTCGCCGCATCGCCGGCGTGCTGCCGAGCCGCGCCGCCGACAATCTGTTCTGGCTCGGCCGCTATCTCGAACGCGCCGAGGCGACGCTGCGGCTGGTGCGCGCGCTGGGCTCGCCGAGCGGGCCGAACAAGGGCACCGCGGCCTCGATGCAATCGGCAGACCGGATTCAGCGCCTGCTCGTCGCCTGGGGCGCGATCTCGCAGACCTCGCGCGCAGCACCGGGGCGCATCGTCGCCGAAGCGCTGCAGAGCCCGGAGCGTTTCGGCTCGGCGCTGTCGCTGGTGCGGGCGGCGCAGCGCACGGCGACATCCTTGCGCGAGCGGCTGTCGCCCGATGCCTGGCAGGTCATCACCGAGATGGCCGAGCGCCTCGCCTGGGAGGTCGAGGACGACGACAGCGTCGTGAGCGCGGCCGAGCTGACCCTGCAGGAGCTCGCGAGCTTTGCAGGGCTGGCGCAGGAGAACATGAACCGCGCCGCCGGTTGGCGCTTCCTCGATATCGGCCGCCGCACCGAGCGCGCCATCAGCACCACGCGCTTTGCGCGGCAGTTCGCCTATGACGAGGCCGGCGATGAGGATCTCGACATCCTGCTGACGCTGGTGGATTCCCAGATCACCTACCGCTCGCGCTATCTGCTGGCCCCGATCCTCGCGCCTGTGCGCGATCTCGCGGTGCTCGACAGCTACAATCCGCGCTCGGTCGCATTCCAGGTGGCGACGCTGAACGAGCACATCGCGGCGCTGCCGAGCCTGAAGGAGCACGGCCTGATCGAGCAGCCGCAGCGGCTGGCGGTTGCGGTGCAGGCGATGCTGGCCACCGCCGAGGCCGAGAAGCTCGAGGTCAAGACGCTGTTCGCGCTGGAGCAGGATCTGCTCAGCCTCGCCGAGGCGATCGGGCTGCACTACTTTCCGCATGGTCCCAATGCCAGCCGGCCGGAAAAGCTGACGGGGCTGGCGTGATCTACGACATCCGGCACGTCACGACTTACGAATACGAGAGCCCGGTCAGCTTCGCCCGCTGCACGCTGCGGCTGGAGCCGAAGAGCGGCCATGGCCAGGAGCTGATCTCGCACCATGTCGAGATTCGTCCGCGCCCGGCCGAACGCAATGTCCGGCGCGATTTTTTCGGCACGCTGACCGAGAGCATCGTGATTGAAGCGGCGCATCGCAATTTGCGCATCGACTCCCGCTCGCGCGTCTCGGTGTCGCGCCAGCCGCCGGCGCGCGATGCCGCCAGCCCGTCCTGGGAGAGCGTCCGCGACATCGCGTTCGAAGCGACGAGCCTCGGGCCGTCCTCGCCGGTCGGCTATGTCTTTGCAAGCCCGCTGGTGCCGGTGCTGCGTCCGGTCAGCGCTTACGCAGCCGCGAGCTTTGCGTCCGGCGTGGACATCCTTGCCGGCGCGGTCGATCTGATGCACCGCATCCGCACCGAGTTTCGCTACGACCCCAAGGCCACCGTCATCTCGACGCCGCTCAACGAGGTCTTCGACAAGCGTCACGGCGTGTGCCAGGACTTTGCCCATGTGATGATCGCGGGGCTGCGCGGGCTCGGACTTCCGGCGGCCTATGTCAGCGGTTATTTGCGCACCATTCCGCCGGCCGGCCAGCCGCGCCTGCAAGGCGCCGACGCCACCCACGCCTGGGTTTCGCTGTGGTGCGGGGCCGAGCTTGGCTGGGTCGATTTCGATCCGACCAACGATCTCCTCGTCACCAACGACCATATCGTGCTCGCGGTCGGCCGCGATTTTTCCGACGTCTCGCCGGTCGATGGCATCATCGTCGGCTCGCCGAAACAAAAGCTCGGTGTCGCCGTGGACGTCGTGCTGGCGGAATGAGGCTCTCGCCGCCCCGGGGTGCATAGCGGCGCTACGGCAACCGTGATGCCGCAGAGCACAACCGCAACATATTTCCGTAATTTCGTACCCGGGTTTGGTCACTTGGCCCAAGATGGGCTATGCTGGCGGTTGCGTCGAGGACGAGAATGAGACGTCGGGAGTTGACGTGGGACACCACCGACAAGCGGGGCTGCATCAAACGGGGCTGCATCAAACGGGGCTGCATCAAACGGGGCTGCATCCATGATGACGTTACCGAGACTGGCGGCGGAAACCCTGGAGAAGATGCTGGGCTCGTTCATGCGCCGCAGGTACGACGAGCCGTCCGCCCGGGTGCTGGAGGGCTCGACGCGCACCGCGATGGAATGTATCGGCAACAGCGACGCGCTCTACCACAATATCGAGCACACGATGCTGGTGACTTTGGCCGCTCAGGCCATCCTCACGGGACGTAATCTGCATGCGCATCTTGCGGCGGAGGACTACCTCCATATCCTGATCGCCTGTCTCGCGCACGACATCGGCTATGTCCGCGGCCTGTTTCCCGAGGATGACGAAGACGGCTTTATCATCGACGAAGCCGGCACCAAGGTGGCGCTGCCGCGCGGCGCGTCCGACGCCAGTCTGATGATGTATCACGTTGATCGCTCGAAACTGTTCGTGCGGCGGCGATTGCCGCCGATCCATGGCCTCGACTCCGAGCGGGTCGCGCGCGCCATCGAGGGCACGCGGTTCCCGGCTCGCGAGGGACAGGAATACGACGACGAGGCCTCGATCCTGCGCGCCGCCGACTTCATCGGCCAGCTCGGCGATCCCAACTATCTGCGCAAGGCCAACGCGCTCTATTACGAATTCGAAGAGGTCGGCATCAACCGCCAGCTTGGCTATGATTCCCCGGCCGACATCGTAAACCGCTATCCACAGTTCTACTGGAACAGCGTCGCACCGCACATCCAGACCGAGATCGGCTATCTCAACAAGACCGAGATCGGCCGGCAGTGGATCGCCAACCTCTACAGCAACGTGTTCCGTGCCGAGCGCGAGATCTCGCTGTCGGGACCGCAGAAATAAGTCCTCGATCTCGTAGCCCGGATGGAGCGCAGCGCAATCCGGGATTCGCGGATGCCTGCACTCCCGCATTCCGCTTCGCTCCCTGCGGGCTACGAGGCCGCAAATCCGCGAGCAGATCATGCAACAAAAAACCGTCAGCACGGACGTTCTCGACATCGCCTATCGCGAATACGGCGCTTCCGACGGCTGGCCCTGCATCATGGGGCACGGCTTTCCCTACGACGTGAACGCCTATGCCGAGACTGCGCCGATCCTTGCGCAAGCGGGCGCGCGGGTGCTGGTGCCGTGGCTGCGCGGCTATGGGCCCACGCGTTTTCGCTCCGCGAAGAGGCTGCGGTCGGGTGAGCAGGCGGCGCTTGGCGCCGATCTCCTCGCCTTCATGGACGCGCTCGGCATCGAACGCGCGGTCGTCGGCGGTTATGACTGGGGCGGGCGCGCCGCCTGTGTCGTCTCGGTGCTCTATCCGGAGCGCGTGATCGGCCTCGTCTCCGGCAATTCCTACAACATCCAGAACATCGCCCGTTCCATGGAGCCGGCCTCGCCGCCGGAGGAAGCGGCGCTCTGGTACCAGTATCTCTTCCACAACGAGCGCGGCCGCCGCGCGCTGGAGCGCAACCGGCGCGGTTTCGCCCGCCAGCTCTGGTCGATGTGGTCGCCGACATGGGCGTTCGACGATGCGACGTTCGAGGCGAGCGCGGCGTCGTTCGACAACCCTGACTTCGTCGATGTCGTGATCCACTCCTATTGCCACCGCTACGCGTTGGTCGAAGGCGACCCCGCCTATGCCGCCATCGAGGCGAAGCTCGCAAGCCAGCCACAGGTCCGCGTCCCGACCATCGCGATCGACGGCGACAGCGACGGCGTCAATCCCGGCACCGCCCATCACGCGCACAGGTTCGACGGCAGCTTCGAGCGGCGCGTCTTCGCCGGCGCCGGCCACAATCTGCCGCAGGAGCGGCCGGCCGAATGGGCAGAGGCCGTGCTCGACGTGCGAAAAGCGGCCTCTTAGAGCCAGTTTCATGTCTCGCGGCTGACTTGTCTGCCGTTCTTCCGATTTTTCCTGATCCCGGGAACCTTTTGCGACTGCAGCCGTCCAAGCTGTGGGGCCGCCTCTGTGTTGCGGCTCGTTGCAGGGGAGGATCTGGATGAAGTCACAAGTGCGCAAGCTGGAGCGCGTCGCGGTGGCGCAGGCGCCGGTCGAACGGCCTGACAAGACGGAGGTCGAGCAGGCGATCCGGACCATGATCCGCTGGGCTGGCGATGATCCTGCGCGCGACGGCTTACGCGACACGCCGGACCGGGTCGCACGTGCCTTCGAGGAGTATTTTTCCGGATACGCGCAGGATCCGACCGAAATCCTGCAAAAGACCTTCGAGGAGATCGAAGGCTATGACGAGATGATCGTGCTGCGCGGCGTTCGCTTCGAGAGCCATTGCGAGCACCATATGGCGCCCATCGTCGGCCGCGCCTGGGTCGCCTATATCCCGCAGGGGCGCGTCGTCGGAATCAGCAAGCTTGCGCGCGTGGTCGACGTCTACGCGAAACGTCTCCAAATCCAGGAAAAGATGACGGCGCAGATCGCCAATACCATCAACGAAGTGCTGAAGCCCGAAGGCGTCGGTGTCATCATCAAGGCAACGCATCACTGCATGACCACGCGCGGCGCGCACAAGCCGGGGACCGATCTCGTCACCAGCCGCATGCTCGGCGTGTTCCGCGACAATGCGCTGACACGCCAGGAACTTCTGGGGCTCGCCAATTCGGACGATTGATCCGCGCTAGCCGAGGAGAAGACGCCATGACAGAGGACAGGAAGCCGAGCGGTCCCGACCTGAGCCAAGGTGTGCCACTGACCGCGTTCAAGGACGGCAAGCTGCTCGGCCATGTCGGCGCGGAGGATGTGCTGCTGGTGCAGGCCGGCAGCGAGATCTTCGCGATCGAGCCGGCGTGCAGCCATTATCACGGCCCGCTCGCCGAAGGCCTTGTGGTTGGCGACACCATCCGCTGTCCCTGGCATCACGCCTGCTTCTCCTTGCGGTCCGGTGAAGCCACGCGCCCGCCGGCGCTGAACACGCTGGCGGTGTGGGAGGTCTCGCGCGATCGCGACAATATCGTCGTTCAGCGCAAGCGCGAGGCGCCAAAGCCGTCGGCAGCCCATCGCACCGCGCCGATGCCCGAAAAATTCGTCATCGTCGGCGGCGGCGCGGCCGGCTTTGCGGCAGCCGAGACGCTCCGGCGCGAGGGCTTTGCCGGCGCCATCACCATGCTCAGCAATGACGGCGCGATGCCGGTCGACCGGCCAAACCTCTCCAAGGATTACCTCGCGGGCAACGCCCCGGAGGATTGGCTGCCGCTGCGGGGCGAGGACTATTATCAGGACGCCGGCATCGATCTCAGGCTCAACACGAACGTCGCCGCGATCGATGCGAAATCACGCAGCGTGACATTGGGCAATGGCGACAAGCTGCCGTTCGACCGGCTGCTGCTGGCGACCGGCGCCGAGCCGGTGAAATTGCAAATTCCGGGCGCCGATCAGCCGCACGTCCACACCTTGCGTTCCGTTGCCGACAGCCGCGCCATTATCAAGGCGGCGGGCACCGCCAAGCGCGTGCTGGTGATCGGCGCCAGCTTCATCGGCCTCGAGGTCGCAGCGTCCTTGCGGGCGCGCAAGCTCGAAGTGCATGTGGTTGCGCCGGAGGAGCGGCCGATGCAGCGCCTGCTGGGGGCGGAGATGGGTGACTTCGTTCGCGCGCTCCACGAAGACAATGGCGTGAACTTCCATCTCAAGGATACGGTCGAGAAGCTCGACGGCACGCGCGCCACGTTGAAGAGCGGCAGCGTGATCGATGCCGACCTCGTCGTGGTCGGCATCGGCGTCAAGCCGCGCCTCACGCTCGCCGAGCAGGCGGGGCTTGCGGCGGATCGTGGGGTCAGCGTGAGCGAATATCTCGAGACCAGCGTCGCCGGCATTTTCGCTGCCGGCGACATCGCGCGTTGGCCCGATCCGCATTCGCGGCAAACCATTCGCGTAGAGCACTGGGTCGTGGCGGAGCGGCAAGGCCAAACCGCGGCGCGCAACATGCTCGGCAAGCGCGAACGCTTCGACGCCGTGCCGTTCTTCTGGTCGCAGCATTATGACGTGCCGATCAACTATGTCGGCCACGCCGAGAGCTTCGACGACATCGCGGTCGACGGCAGCATCAACGGCAAGGACTGCCTGCTGAAGTACCGCAAGGGCGGGCGCGTGCTTGCCGTTGCCTCAATTTATCGCGATCTGGACAATCTCAAGGCCGAGCTCGAAATGGAGCGGTCGCTGACCAGCAACTCGACGCAAGACCATCCTGCGGAACTCCGCTGATCTGACGCGCTGACAAAAGCAGCACGCGCGCATGCCTCGCGCGGACGATCATCATCGGGGAGAAACCATGAAAGCCGCTTTGGTCCTGGCTGCAGCCCTGGCTGCCGCCTGTCTGCCCACACCCGTCTCCGCGCAAAAATCCTACGGTCCCGGCGTCAGCGATACCGAGATCAAGATCGGCAACACCATGCCCTATAGCGGCCCGGCCTCGCTGCTCGGGATCACCGGCAGGGTCATTGCCGCCTATTTCGACGAGATCAACGAGAAGGGCGGCGTCAACGGCCGCAAGCTCAACCTGTTGTCGCTCGACGACGCCTTCTCGCCGCCGAAGACCATGGAAGCGGCGCGGCGGCTGGTCGAAGGCGATGGCGTCGCCTTCATCTTCGCGACCATGGGCACCGCGCCGAGCTCGGCGATCGCAAAGTACCTCAACAGCAACAAGGTGCCGCAGCTCTTTCTGATCAGCTCGGCCTCGAAATGGAACGATCCCGCCAACATGCCGTGGTCGATGGCGCTGCCCTGGGCGCCGAACTACACCAGCGAGGCCGCGATCGACGTCGCCTATGCCCGCGCCAAGAACCCGAATGCGCGCTTTGCGGTGCTCTACCAGAACGACGACGCCGGCAAGGAATATCTGCGCGGCGTCAAGGAAGCACTTGGTGCCGATGCAGACAAGGCGATCGCGATGGCGTCGAGCTTCGAGGTCGCCGATCCCACCGTCGATTCCCAGGTGCTGACGCTCGCGAGCACCAAGGCCGACGTCTTCATGATCTATTCGGTGACGCCGCGCGCCTGCGCCCAGGCGATCCGGAAAGCCCACGAGGTCGGCTGGCAGCCGACGCGCTTCCTCGCCAGCGGCTGCGCCAACAAGGCGACCGTGATGGTGCCGGCGGGCCTCGATGCCGGCAAGGGCGTGCTGTCGCTCGGCTCGCTCAAGCCGTTCGTCGAGGCGCCGAAGGACGATCCGGCGATGTCGGCCTATATCGACTTCATGAAGCGCCGACTGCCCAATGCCGACGTCAACAATGTCGCCGGCCTCTACGGCTACACCGTGGCCGAGGCGCTGGTGGTCCTGCTCAAGCAGTGCAAGGACAATCTGACCCGCGAGAACATCATGGCGCAGGCGGCGAACCTGAAGAACGTGCCGCTGTCGCTGCTGATGCCCGGCATCACGCTCAACACCACACCGCAGGATTTCCGCCCGATCAAGGACGGCTACATGCTGCAGTTCGACGGCAACGACTGGGTTGTGGCGAGCGAGCTGCTGCGCGGGACGTGAGGGGATAGCGCGAGCGGCCGCTTTGGAGACGCCGATGTCTCCACATCGTCATGGCCGGGCTTGTCCCGGCCATCCACGTGTTGCCCCTGGCACGAAAGAACGTGGATGCCCGGGACAGGCCCGGGCATGACGACCCCTGATGTTGCGAACAGGAGACCCCCATGGACTTTCAACACTCCGCCCGCTCGCTGGAGCTGCAGGAGCGCGTCCGCCAGTTCATGCGGGCGCATGTCGAGCCGGTCGAGGAGCTCTATTATGAGCAGGTGAAGCCGGAAGCGGCGCGCTACAGGACGCCGGCCGTCTTGCAGGACCTGAAGCGCCTGGCACGCGAGCAGGGGCTCTGGAACCTGTTCCTGTCAGGTGAGCACGGTCCAGGCCTCACCAATCTCGAATACGCGCCCGTGAAGGAGATCATGGGCCGCATCCTCTGGGCGTCCGAGGTGTTCAATTGCTCGGCGCCCGACGTCGGCAACATGGAGGTGCTGGCGAACTACGGCACGCCGGCGCAGCAGGAGCGCTGGCTGAAACCGCTATTGGAGGGACGCATTCGCTCCGGCTTCTCGATGACCGAGCCGCAGGTGGCCTCCAGCGATGCCACCAACATCCAGTGCGAGATCAAACGCGATGGCGACAGCTACGTCATCAACGGCCGCAAATGGTTCACATCGGGCGCGATGAACGAGGATTGCGAGATCCTGATCGTGATGGGCAAGACCGCGCCCGACCATCCCGATCGCCATCGCCAGCAATCCATGATCCTGGTGCCGAAGGCGACGCCAGGGGTGCGCATCGTCCGTGACATGCTCACCTATGGTTATGACGACGCGCCGGTCGGCCACCCCGAGATCGTCTACGAGAACGTGCGTGTGCCGGCCGAGAACATCCTGCTCGGCGAGGGCCGCGGCTTCGAGATCGCGCAAGGCCGGCTCGGCCCCGGCCGCATCCATCATTGCATGCGCCTGATCGGCTGCGCCCAGCGCGCGCTCGAGCTGATGTGCCAACGCGCGGTCTCCCGTGTCGCCTTCGGCAAGCCGCTGGCCGAGCAGGGCTCGGTGCGCGAGGACATCGCGAACTCCTTCTGCGAGATCGCGCCGGCCCGGCTGTTGACGCTGCAGGCGGCTGACAGGATGGACCGCGAGGGCAACAAGGCCGCGCGCGACCTGATCGCGGCCGCCAAGATCGTGGTGCCCAGCATGGCCGCCCGCGTCATCGACCGCGCCATCCAGATCCACGGCGCCGCCGGCGTCTCGCAGGATACTTTTCTGGCCCGCGCCTATGTCTACGCCCGCTTCATCCGCATCGGCGACGGCCCGGATCAGGTGCATCTCGCGGCGGTGGGCAAGGAGCTGATCAAGCGGGGTGGGCTGATGGGGTAGGGCCGTTGCCGCGGTCGGTCACGAGGCGGCGTTCCCTGCGCCCCAATCGGCTGAGTGTGATCGCCAAAGTGACCCCGATCAGCCACAGCAGTCCGCCGCCTGCCAGATCGATGACGTAGTGTCCCCCGATCGGAACAGTCGATATCACCACGAGCGCGTTCCAGACTGTGAGGGTCCAGAACAACCAGCGGATTCCGACTGCAGCGAATATCGTCATAAGCGCGAGGCAGCAATGAAATGATGGAAAGGTCACGACCCCTTGCAGGCTGGCGAACGATATCACGGGTGACGAACCGCTTCTAAAGTAGTCGAACTTCGCGAGATGATACGTGCCCGAGCCGGGTGGCAGCCTCTGCAGAATATCGGTCGAATAATCGAAATAAGCAAAGGCGCCAATCGCAGGCCATACGATCGAGAACGCAGCCGAGACAAAGATTGTCAGACTGCAGACAAAGACCAGTTCCCAAAGCTTGTCTTCGCGGCGCAGAACTGCGAGAAACACGACGAGTCCGAACAACTGTACGAAGGAACTGCCGTAGGCGATCCAAAGCAGATGTGACAGCGTAGGGTGATCTGCGAACCATGCTGTAGTCGACGGGAGATCGATCGCCAGGGAGCGATCGATCTTTGCAAGAGTATCGTCGATCAAGGGCAAGTGGCATCGCAAGCCAACCAGGCCCATAATTCCAGCCATTCCAATTGAGAGGAAAAGATGGCCACTGCGCCGCTTATATTCGAGAGAATAGGTGCAGGACGCCACGTCCCATAGAAAATGTAGATGAAGATGAAAAACGCCATCAGCGCTATGGATACAGCAAGGCTGTGGGCTTCGATGGCGACACCCAGCGTCAAAATCAGAGATACCGCGAGACCGCATGCCGTAATGCCGATCAACCAGCAGCACATCTCAATCCACTGATGGTACGTGCCGCCGTGTCCTTGTGCACTTGAGGCGGTGATCCGCAGACCTGTCGACGGTCCAATGCGATCGGGTGAGGCGGTAGCTCGATCGTAGCTCCACGCACGAAACATTCCAAACTTCCAAATTCCACGACAGACGTGCAACGTCCGCCAGTCACATCCGGAGGTTACATCCGTACTGTGCGGTTGCATCGGATGCTAGATGCAATTTGTTCTCTTGGTGAACAATTTGTTTCCATAGATTCCTGTTTGCTCACGATGCCGATCATTCAGCCTCCGGCAGCGGCTTGTCCGTTAGAAAGAGGAAGCTCGTCGGCCGCTCCTGCGGGGCGCAGCTGCTGGAGGGCCGGCCCCGATGCCGCGCTAAACAGCGCGCAGCCCAGGAAGGCGAGCAGGCCAAGCTGGATGGCAACATCGCATTCGAGCGACAGCATCTGCCGGCCGACCTGCGAAGCGGTCATCCCAGCGTCATTCTCGTGGATACCTACCTGCTGAGCACGTTCCGGTTCGACTGGCTGGCCTGGGCCAACGCGGGTCCCGAGCTCCGGGAGCAATTGAGCCGTTATCGCGAAGCCGAGGACGTCGGCCGTGTCCGCATATTCGTCGACCAATCCGGCACCAGATACTAGAGACCTGATTTTTCCCGCGCTTTATTCGCGCGAGCCGATGTTCATCTCGTTCGAAGAACGTTCTAGCCGCGGGTTCTCCGCGTTTGGCGATGGCGTAGCGCATCGACGATCACCTTGAACGCAGCCGAGTTCTGCCGCGAGGTCGGATAATAGATGTAGTAGCCCTCGAATTTTGGCGACCAGTCGTCGAGCACGACGACGAGCTCACCGGCCCTGATGTGCCGCGTCACCATGTCTTCGGGGACATAGGCGATGCCGAAGCCTTTGACCGCGGCGTCGATCATGGCGCGAGAATCGTTGAAGGTCAGCTGCCCCTCGACGCGGACCCTGAGGTCAGGACCGTTCTTAGCGAACTCCCAGACATAATGACCGCCGGCCGCCTCGCGCCGCTTGATGCAGACGTGCCTGACGAGATCTTGCGGGTGCCTGGGCCTGGGATGCTCCTTCAGATAGGCAGGCGAGGCGACCGCGACGAGCCGCCAATCCGGGCCTATCCGCACCGCGATCATGTCTTTCTCGACGCTCTCCCCGAGGCGGATGCCCGCATCGAAGCCGTCCTTGACGATGTTCCGGAAGGCCGTGTCGAGGCTGAACTCGAGCTTGATGTCGGGATACTTCTTCAGAACGGACGACAGCTTCGGCCAGACGGCTTTTTCGAGAGCGTGGTCCGAGAGCGTCATCCGGATGGTGCCCGACGGCTGGTCGCGCAACGACATCAGGGCCGCGATATCGCGCTCGATCTCCTCAAGGCGGGGTGCGACCGATCGCTGAAGCCGCTCGCCCGCCTCGGTCAGGCCGACGCTTCGGGTGGTGCGCGTCAGCAGCCGCAGGCCCATCTGCGATTCCAGGCGCTTGATCGTATGACTGAGGGTCGACTGCACGACGCCGAGTTTCGCGGCGGCCTTCGTGAAGCTGCGCTCGCGGGCGACGGCCAAGAAGGCCAAAAGATCATTGAAATCCTGGCTTGCCATGGCCGTTACTATTCATGGCGCTCATCGATTAATGCAAGCGAATTAGATCGGCTAATCGAACGCCGCCCGGGGCTCTATGTGCTGCCGTGAACAGCGCCGGCTTGGGCGCGCTTCGCGAATGATGGAAGTTCCGATGGACGTCATGACAGATCAACAAACGACGGGGCCGATGGCGCCATGGAGCGCGGTCTTCGCGCTGTCTCTTTGCGCAGCGAGCGTCGTCGCCGCCGAGTGGATGCCGGTGAGCCTGCTCACCCCTATCGCGGACAGCCTGCAACTGACGGAGGGGCAGGCCGGGCAAGCCATTGCTGTGTCAGGCCTGTTCGCCGTCCTCACCAGTCTTTTCATCTCGGCGGCAACGCGCGGCATCGACCGGCGATCTCTTCTGCTGTGGCTCACCGGCGCCACATTGGTCTCCGGCATCGTTGTGGCCTTCGCGCCCAATTATCCGGTATTCATGGTCGGGCGTGCTCTCGTCGGCGTGGCTGTCGGCGGCTTCTGGTCGATGTCGGCCGCGACGATGATCCGTATCGTGCCGGGCAAGGACGTGCCGCGCGCGCTTGCGATTCTCAATGGCGGCAACGCCGTTGCGACGACGATCGCCGCGCCTTTCGGCAGTTTCCTCGGCCAGTACATCGGCTGGCGTGGCGCATTCTTCTGCGTCGTGCCGATTGCGGCGCTGACTCTGATCTGGCAGTTCGTCACGCTGCCGGAGATGCCGAGCCGGGAGCGCGCAAGCGCGGTGGCGGCATTCAAGGTCCTGCGTCGCCCTGGGGTATCCTACGGCATGCTCGCGGCGGCGCTGTTCTTCCTCGGCCAGTTCGCACTCTTCACCTATTTGCGGCCATTCTTCGAAACGGTAACGCGAATCGATGTCACCACCATCTCTGCATTGTTGCTCGTGATGGGGGTTGCCGGGCTCGTCGGCACATCACTGATAGGATTCGTCATCCGCCGGCGTCTCTATGCTTCTCTCGTCCTGATGCCGTTCACAATGGCCGGCATGGCGGTCGCATTGACGACGTACGGATCCTCACTTGGCGCAACGGCGGCCTTGATGTCCCTTTGGGGCTTCATCGGCACGGCGGCGCCCGTCGGCTGGTGGACCTGGCTCAGCAGGGCCTTGCCCGACGATGCGGAGGCCGGCGGCGGCCTGATGGTCGCGGTGATCCAGCTTGCGATCACGATGGGTGCGGCAGGCGGCGGCGTTCTGTTCGACACCAGCGGCTATCGGGCCACTTTTCTGTTCAGCGCCGGCATTCTCGCCCTCTCGGCATCGGTTATTCTGATCGGAGTTCTTCGCCGCAGGGCAAGAGCCGACTCGCAATGCGCGGGCTGTGTGCCGGCAAGCCCGGCCATGTAGCGCAGCCCCGCCCGGGAACGACGACATCAAGGAGGCATCAGATGCAAATCAGGCAAGCAGGCTCTCAACCTTCCGCCAGGGCACCCGCCGAGTATTTCACCGGCACGGTCCGCATCGATCCCCTGTTTCAGGCCAACGATCCGTCTCGCGTGGCCGGCAACCACGTCACCTTCGAGCCCGGCGCGCGCACGGCGTGGCACACGCATCCGCTCGGCCAGACGCTCATCGTGACGTCCGGCCTCGGCTGCGTGCAGCGCTGGGGCGGTCCGATCGAGCAGATCCGCCCGGGCGATGTGGTGTCATTCGAGCCGGGCGAGAAGCACTGGCACGGCGCCTCCGCGAAGACCGCCATGAGCCATATCGCCATTCAGGAATCGCTCGATGGCAGCCCGGTCGCGTGGATGGAAAAGGTGACGGACGAGCAGTACGGCGACCGTGCCCGAACAGGAGAGGAGCAATGAAGTGAATTCTGGCGCAGAGGAAAGCGGGACTCGTTAAGGAGGGACGCCGACCGCCGCCATGATGACATCATGCCAGTGTTTTGCCCGACGAGTCAAAGCGATTTCGTAAAATCAGCAGTCGGTCGACCGGGGCCGCTAAGCTATTGACATCGCTATCCCCGGCTACTGTGCATGGGGTTGTTTTCGCGCTTTTGTGCGGGGAGCACCCGCTCCGGCAGTGGAAGCGCCGTCACCCCGCCTTGGCGAGGCGGCTCTCCGCCGCGCCCGAGCGCAGGTTCTGGAAGAACTTCTCCACCTCGCGCGACAGCGTATCGGCCGTCGCCGTCAGGCTGCTCGCGGCCGTCAGCACGGAGGCTGCCGCCGTATCGGTCTCGCCGATGGCGTCGCGGAGCGAGCTGATGTTGGCGACCAGGGTCTCGTTGCCTTGTGCGGCGCTTTGCGCGTTGGACGAGATCTCGCGCGTGGCCTGGTCCTGCTGGGCGATGGCGCCGGCGATCGCCGAGGTGACGTCGTTGATCTCGCGCACCGCGCCGCCGATCTCGCGGACGGCGTCGACCGCATTGCGGGTGGAGGCCTGGATCATCGAGACGTTCTCGCCGATCTCGGCGGTGGCCTTCGCGGTCTGACCCGCGAGCGCCTTCACTTCATGGGCGACGACGGCAAAGCCGCGGCCGGCATCGCCGGCGCGGGCGGCTTCGATGGTCGCGTTCAGCGCGAGCAGGTTGGTCTGCTCGGCGATCGCCTGGATCAGGCTCAGCACGCCGTCGATGCGCTGGGTGGCCGCGGCGAGGCTCTCGATCTCGGAAATCGACTTCTCGGTGCGCTGGCCGGTCTGCTCGACCGCGCCGGCACTCTGCCGCACCTGCCGTCCGATCTCCACCACCGAGGCCGACAGCTCCTCGGCCGCGCCTGCCACCGCCGTGACGTTGTGCGAGGCCTGCTCGGTGGCGTTCGCGGCCGTGCCGGCGCGGTTGCTCGCGTCCGCGGTGACGCGGGTGATGGTCCGGGCCGTCTCGCGCATGACCGAGGCGTTATCGCTGAGGCCGCGCATGATCACGCCGATCGCCTCGCGAAATCCTTCGACGGATTGCTCGATATGGCGGGCGCGCTGCTCGCGCGCGGCGGAATCCTGCGAGACCTGCGAGGCGAGATTGCGGTTGCGGCCCATCGCCTCCTGGAAGACCTGAATGGCGCGCGCGAGCGCGCCGATCTCGTCGGCGCGGCCACAATGCGGCACCACGACATCTTCGGTGCCGTCGGCGACCTGCTTGATGGTCGCGGTGATGGACGCGAGCGGGCGTGCGATCGAGCGGGCGATGATCACGATGCCGATCACGACCAGCGCCAGCGCCACGCCGCCGAGGCAAGTCAGGACGAAGGAGAGGGTGCGGTTGGTCTCGGTCTCCTGCGCGATCTGCCTGGCGCGCCCGGCATAGACCTTGGACAGCGCCTCGAGGTCCTTGTTCAGCGCCGAGCGAACTGCGCGGTTGGCGTCGTTGTCGCCCCATTCGCGGCCGGCGGCCGCATTGATCTCGATGCCACGCCGCACCAGTTCCTTGCGGAACTCGACGAACTGTTCGATGCGTTTCTTGAAGGTGGCGAACTGCTCGGCATCGTCGGCCCTGACGATGGTCTCCCAACGCTTCACGACGTCGAGGATCTGGGCGTTGAACTTGAGCAGGCCCTCGCCGTATTTCTTCACCACGGCAGGCTCGGTCGACATGTAGACGCCGCGCGATTCCATCACGACTGCATAGACCAGCGAGTTGACCCGCTCGACGTTCAGCGCGGCGGCGTTCGCGGTCTCGATCGCGCTGGTCAGGTCGGCGCCGCGGCGGCTGTTGAAGTCGGACAGCATCGCAATCGCTGCCGTGAGCAGTGCGAACAGCGCGAAGATCGCGTAGAGCTTGGTCGCCAGCGTGAAGCGGCCGGCCAGCTTGGTCGCATTCCCGGATCGGTCTGATGTCATGGTGGTCAGGAGCCCGGAATGGCCTGGAGCGGCCGGTGAGCGCGGTCGTACAAATTGATGCAAAACTATGCAGAATGAAGATGGACGCGGCGTTAACGTCAGCTTCGCTTCCCTTCGCCCTTGGTCGAACGAAGGGTAGATATTTCAGCGTCTTGATCTGAAGGTATAGTCTTGGGATCGTCTTGGGATCGCCTTGGACTCGGCCGCCGGCCGACGAACCCCGGAGAGGCCCTTGGTCTACCGCCACACCATCGACGCCACCAGCTACACGTTCCCGGACCTGCGCGACCTGCTCGCCAAAGCGACGCCGCCCCGCTCCGGCGACCGGCTGGCCGGGATCGCCGCCGCCAGCGCCGAGCAGATGATCGCGGCGCGCATGGCGCTCGCAGATGTCCCGCTCGGGCAGTTCTTGCAGGAGGCAGTGATCGCCTACGAGGCCGACGAGGTCACCCGTCTCGTCATCGACAGCCATGACGCCAAGGCCTTTGCACCGGTGGCCTCCCTCACCGTCGGTGCCTTCCGCGACTGGCTGCTGTCGGACGCGGCGACGCCTGATGTGTTGCGCAAACTGGCGTCCGGCATCACGCCGGAGATGGCGGCCGCGGTGTCAAAACTGATGCGCAACCAGGACCTGATCCTGGCGGCGCGAAAATGCGAGGTCACCACCGCCTTCCGCAACACCATCGGCCTGAAGGGGCGGATGAGCACGCGGCTGCAACCCAACCACCCCTTCGACGATGCCAGGGGTATCACCGCCTCGATCCTCGACGGCATCCTGTTAGGGGCCGGCGATGCCTGCATTGGCATCAATCCAGCGAGCGACGATCCCGCCGTGATCGGGCAATTGCTGCGGCTGCTCGACGAGATCATCGCGCGGCTGAAGATCCCGACGCAAGGCTGCGTGCTCACCCATGTCACGACGACGCTGTCGCTGATCGGGCAGGGCGTGCCCGTCGACCTCGTTTTCCAGTCGGTCGCGGGCACCGAGGCCGCCAATCGCAGTTTCGGCATCGACCTCGCGCTGCTGAAGGAGGGGCAGGAGGCGGGATTGTCGCAGAAGCGCGGCACCGTCGGGCAGAACGTGATGTATTTCGAGACCGGGCAGGGCTCAGCGCTGTCGGCCAATGCCCATCACGGCGTCGACCAGCAGACCTGCGAGGCGCGCGCCTATGCGGTTGCCCGCGCCTTTGCACCCTTGCTGGTCAACAGCGTGGTCGGCTTCATCGGCCCGGAATATCTCTACGACGGCAAGGAGATCATCCGGGCCGGGCTGGAGGATCATTTCTGCGGCAAGCTGCTCGGCCTGCCGCTCGGCATCGACATCTGCTATACCAACCATGCCGAAGCGGACCAGGACGACATGGACAATCTGCTGACGCTGCTCGCCGCCGCCGGCGTCACCTTCATCATGGGGGTCCCCGGCGCCGACGACGTCATGCTGAACTACCAATCGACGTCTTTTCACGACGCGCTCTATGTCCGCGACGTCTTCGGCCTGCGCCGCGCGCCGGAATTCGACGACTGGCTGGTGCAGGCAGGGATAGCGGGCGCTGATTTCCGTCTTGCCGGCTATGCAGGCCTGCTGCCCGATTTTGCCTCGCGGCTTATTGCCTGACGCGGCGGCAGCATCCGGGCCTATAGGAAACCATTGGTCCCTCTCGGAATTATGCTTATGCCACAATATTGAGAAATTCCGGCGACAGCGTTACGTTACGTGTCTGGCTGGCAATTTCCGCAGCTGTCGAGCGTGGCGGGGGACCATTGATGCGCGCTGAAAGTAACGGTGCGGCCCGGCGAATTCTCTGCGTGTTTCCGCGGTACACTTCGTCGTTCGGGACGTTCGAGCATTCCTATCCGCTGACCGACGGCGTCCGCGCCTTCATGCCGCCGCAGGGGCTTTTACTGCTCGCGGCCTATCTTCCCGAGGACTGGCAGGTCAAGTTCGTCGACGAGAATCTCCGTCGCGCCACCAGGGAAGAGTTTGAATGGGCGGAGGCGGTCTTCGTCAGCGGCATGCACATCCAGCGCCAGCAGATGAACGACATCTGCCGCCGCGCCCATGAATTCGATTTGCCGGTGGCACTCGGCGGTCCCTCCGTCAGTGCCTGCCCGGATTATTATCCGTCGTTGGACTATCTCCATGTCGGCGAGCTCGGCGACGCCACCAACCAGCTGATCGAGATTCTTTCGCGCGACACGTCACGTCCAGAAGCGCAGGTGGTGCTCACCACCAAGGACCGCGTGCCGATGACGGAGTTTCCGATCCCGGCCTACGAACTCGCCGACGTGAAGAAATACTTCCTGGGCAGCATCCAGTATTCCAGCGGCTGTCCCTATCAGTGTGAATTCTGCGACATCCCCGGCCTCTACGGCCGCAACCCGCGCATCAAGTCGCCGGAGCAGATCATCGCCGAACTCGACCGCCTGCGCGAATGCGGCATGACCGACACGGTCTATTTCGTCGATGACAATTTCATCGGCAACCGCAAAGCGGCGATGGATCTCTTGCCGCATCTGATCGAATGGCAGAAGAGGACCGGCTATGTGGTGCGGCTCGCCTGCGAGGCGACGCTCAACATCGCCAAGCGGCCCGAAATTCTGGAGAAGATGCGCGAGGCCTATTTCATCACCATCTTCTGCGGCATCGAGACGCCCGACCCTGAGGCGCTGAAAGCGATGCACAAGGACCACAATATGATGGTCCCGATCCTGGAGGGCGTACGTACCATCAACTCCTACGGGATGGAGGTGGTGTCCGGCATCATCATGGGGCTCGACACCGACAAGCCGAACACCTCGGAGGCGCTGCTCGGCTTCGTCGAGGAATCGCGGATTCCGCTGCTCACCATCAATTTGCTTCAGGCGCTGCCTAAGACGCCGCTATGGGACCGGCTGGAGCGGGAAGGGCGCCTGATCGACGACGACGGCCGCGATTCCAACGTCGACTTCCTGCTGCCCTATGACGAGGTCATTGCATCCTGGAAGCACGCCATGGCCGTCGCCTACGAGCCCGAGAAGGTCTATGCGCGCTTCCAGTATCAGTGCGACCACGTTTACGTGCACCGCCTGAAGATGCCGACGCCGGACGAGATGAAGACCTGGCCCAACATCAGGCGCGGCCTCGTGATGCTGCGAAACATCTTCTGGAAGGTCGGCGTGCTCGGCGACTACAGGCGCGTGTTCTGGAAGTTTGCGCTCGGGCGCATCAAGCGCGGCGATCTCGAAGGGCTGATCGGCTGCACCCTGATCGCACACCATCTCATCACCTTTGCCCGCGCGGCCTCCAGCGGCAAGCAGAACGCATCGAACTACTCGGTGCGGCTGCGCGAGGCCTCCGTTCCCGCCGAATGATGCGACATGTCTGATCCAGTCGTTCCGCGCCGCCCGACCCTCGATCTGCGCGCGTTCACGTCCGCGCGCGTCGCGCTTGGGCGCAGCGGCGCGAGTATGCCGACCGGTGCGCTGCTGGATTTCACGCTGGATCATGCCCGCGCCCGCGATGCCGTGCATGCCGCCTTCGAAGCGCCGCGACTGGCCGCCGATCTCCGCAAGCTTGGCCTCGTCGTCACCGAGGTGCGGAGCCAGGCGGTCGACCGCCGTGACTATCTGCGGCGTCCCGATCTGGGACGGCGGCTTGACGCAGGTTCGGCGGACACCCTGACGCGCCGCGCCGGCGAGCCGTGCCGGCTCGCAATCGTGATCGGCGACGGCCTGTCTGCGGCGGCGGTCCATGCCCATGCGGTGGCGCTGCTGTCTCACCTGCTGCCGCTGCTTGCGGACGGGGATGACGTCGCGATCGGCCACGTCGCCGTCGCCTCAGGCGCGCGTGTCGCGCTCGGGGACGAGATCGGCGCCATTCTCGGTGCGCGCATGGTCGTGACGCTGATCGGCGAACGGCCCGGCCTGTCGGCGCCAGACAGTCTCAGCGCCTATTTGACCTTCGCGCCGAAGCCGGGCCGCACCGATGCCGAGCGCAATTGCGTCTCGAACATCCACAAGGCCGGGTTGAGCTATGACGAAGCCGCCCTCAAGATTGCCTGGCTGATCCGCGAGGGGCTGGCCCGGGAAGCCACCGGCGTGGTGCTGAAGGACGAAAGCGCCGACCGCGCGCCGCGTCGAATTGGCACGCGGCGGCCCGAATGACCGGCATTCCGGCAAAATCGCCGCATCTTGATCGATTTGGCCACCCTCCGCCTGCTTGCGAAAAGACCTGTTGACCTGCTAATTGACCTGCTAAACCCATCGCGGCGATTTCCCGCGCATTTTCAAAGGGCAAGCCTCCCATTCGTATGGTGTTTTCAAGCCGTTCGCGGGGCGCACAAGCTCTCAGACCGAGCCGATTTAGGAACTGGACAAGGCATGCTCGAAAAGCACCGCGAGAATGAGGTTCATGTCGACAAGGTCGAGCAGGGCCCTACGTCCTCGATCGCCTTCGGCCTCGAGCGCATCGGCCTGATCGCCGTCCGGGCGCCGATCGTCTCCTGCATCGTCCTGCTCGCGCTGATCGTCGGTGCCGTGTTCGGCATCCACCGGATCAAGATCGACGATTCGCTGTCTCAGCTGTTCAGGTCCAACACCCCGGAATTCCGCCAGTATGAAGCGGTGACAAAGAAGTTCCCGGCCGAGGAATTCGATGTCCTCGTCGTGGTCGAGGGCAAGACCCTGCTGGCGCGCAACAACCTCGAGAAGCTGCGCGACTTCGTCACCGACATGCAGCTCGTCGAAGGCACGCGCGGGCTGGTCTCGCTGTTCTCCGCGCGCCAGGCGCCGGCGCCGGGCAAGCTGCCGGCAGCGCTGTTCCCGGGCGAGCTCCCGGAGGGCGCGGCCTATGACAAGTTCATCGAGACCGTCAAGAACAACGAGATCATCCGCGGCAAGCTGCTGTCGGAAGACGGCACGCTCGCGCTGGTCGTGCTGTCGCTCGATCCCGAGGTGGTGGCGTCCAACAAGCTGACCAAGACCGTCGCCGACATCCGTGCGCTGATGAAGGAAGACCTCGGCGACACCGGCCTCAACGTGCAGCTCTCCGGCGTGCCGGTGATGCAGCTCGAGATCCGCAACGCGGTCGAGCGCGACGGGCTGACCTACAACATCCTCGGCATTCTCGCCGGCTGCATCATCGCCATCATCTTCTTCAGAAAAATCTCGTTCATGGTGGCGGCGGCGTTCCCGCCGATGATCGCGATCCTGCTGGCGCTCGGCGTGCTCGGCTGGGCCAATTTCAATCTCAACATGTTCCTGAACGTGATGACGCCGCTCATCATGGTCATCAGCTTCTCGGACTCGATGCAGCTCACCTTCGCCGCGCGCGACCGGCTGATCGCAGGCCAGGACAAGTTCACCGCGTTCAAGAATGCGGTGCTGGTGGTGGGCCCGGCCTGCGTGCTGACGCACGGCACCGCCGGCATTTCCTTCATCGCGCTCCAGTTTTCCGACTCCGACCTGATCCGCAAGTTCGGCGAAGCGGGCCTCGCCGCCACCATCATCGCGCTGGTCGCGGTGCTGTCGCTGGTGCCGGTGTTCGGCGTGCTGCTCGTGCGCAACGAGAAGACGTTCGCGGTCAAGTTTCAGAGCGCGGATGCCGGCGTCCAGGCGCTGCGCAATTTCTGCTACTGGATCGCGGTGCGCATGGTGGGCCGTCCCGGCCTGTTCAGCCTGATCGCCGTGCTGTTCGTCGGCGGCCTCGGCGTCATCTACGCCAATCTGGAGCCGCGTTACCGGCTCGCCGACCAGGTGCCGGACAAGCGTCAGGCAGTGGCCGCCAGCGACCGGCTCGATGCCAAGCTGACCGGCGCCAACCCGGTTAACGTGCTGATCCAGTTTCCAAAGGGTGAATCGCTCTACTCGCCGGAGACGCTGCAGACCATCGCGGACGTGCACGCGACCGTGGAGAAGGCAGCCGGCGTCGGCAATGTCTGGTCGCTCGAGACCCTGCGCCGCTGGCTCGCGGAAAAGGCCGGCGGCGCCGACGTCGCGACGCTGAAGGAATATGTGAGCGTCATTCCCGAGCATCTGGTGCGGCGCTTCATCGATGCCGAGCAGGATGCGGTCGTGGTCGCGGGCCGCGTGCCGGACAAGGATTCCAGCCAGCTCCTGCCGATCGTCGACAAGCTCGATTCCGAGCTCGACGCCGTCCGCAAGAAGCATCCCGGCTATGAAGTGGCGGTAACGGGTCTTGCCGCGATTGCCGCGCGCAATTCGGCCGGCATGATCGAGAAGCTGAACCGCGGCCTCACCGTCGAATTCGCGCTGGTCGCGATCTTCATTGGCCTCGCCTTCCGCTCCTGGGTGGTGATGTTCGCCTGCATCCTGCCGGGCATCTTCCCGGTGGTGATGTCGGGTACCGTGCTGTGGGCGATGGACGAGGGACTGCAATTCGCCAGCGTCGTCGCGCTGACCGTCTCGTTCGGCCTGGGCTTGAGCGCCACCATCCACTTCCTCAACCGCCTCCGGCTCGAGAGCAAGCCGGGCGTCGGCTCGGCACTCGCGGTGGAGCGGGCGACCGTGCTGGTCGGCCCCGCGCTGATCCTGACCACGCTGGTGCTGGCCTGCGGCCTCGTCGTCACCGTGTTCTCCGACTTGCCGTCGCTGCGGCTGTTCGGCTGGCTCAGTGCCTTCTCGATGGTCATGGCTCTGGTCGCCGATCTCTTCATTCTGCGGCCGACCGCGATGTGGCTGATCAACCTGCACGCCAGGCTTCAGGGCCCTGACAAGCCGGCGATCTGAGTAGGGGCGGCAAATGCCGCCCTCACTCACGCCTTGATGCGAACGATCCCGTATGGGTTGAACTTGAAGTCGCCCTCGGCGTAGTCCTGCTCCCGTGAGAGTGCGAACTTGCGATCGCGCAGCGTCGCTTCGATTCCGCGCTCGGCCATGGCGTTGGCAATCTCCTCCATGAGCATCACCGCGGACCATTCGTTGCCGCGCGATTTCGCGACATGGATTTCCGGCAAGCCGACGAGGTGATAGCCGACGGTCTCGTAATAGCGGTCGCCGCCGAGCGGGCGTTTGGCGAACGCAAGACGACACGCCTTGGCGACGGCGAGCGTCATGCCAAGGCCCTGACTGGTCTTTGCGCCCTTGCGTGCCTGATCACCGAGACTGCGCCACCGTTCGAGGCCGTGGGCAACGCCCGAGCTTTCGCCCTTCACGGCGGTGGCGCCGGCCTCGATCATCTCCTCGACGATGCGCAAGGCCGCCGCCGAATAGGCCACCGCTTTCTGCTGCTCCATCGGCGGGCTCAGCACGTAGAGCACGGCTTGGTGGTTGAGCACGGCCGCTTCGTCGGCGGCAGACCATGCATTGGGAAAGACACGGTCCCAGCACACGGCGAACGACCGCTCCATGTGCGGATCGGGCTTGGCTTGCGAATAGGTGCGATCGATCTCGAAGTTGAAATCCGCGATCGACTTGGCCACTGCCTTCGGCAGATGCAGCAAGCTTTCGTCCTTGCCGAGGAAGCAGAGCACGTGACGCGGTTTTACCGACGAAGGCTGCATCTCTGTCCCCCGTGGGACTGACGGTTGATCATTGGCCCACGCGCGACTGGCGGCGAAGAGCCCAACGGCTTTGAGCAGATGTCTGCGAAGATGGTCCATGTCAGCAAAAAGCCCCCGGCTCGCGAAAACCGGGGGCGTGCTCCTGATCCGGTTGGAAGGGGCGTCAGCCCTTCGTCAACGTGATGTTGACGCCGCGGATCTCGCCCTTCGAGGAGATCTGCACGGTCTGCTTGGTGCCGTTGGTGCGTAGCGACAAATTGGCGGCAAAGCCGTTGGCCTCGACGAACACCTCGATCTGGCCGCCGCCGGCGGTGCCTTGCAGATTGCCGAAGATGTTGCGGTTGGTCTCGCTCCAGTTGCCGGAGATCCGCTCGCCCTGGCTCGTTACGTCGCTGGTGAGGTCGAACTTGTAGCTGTCGGACGCGCAGTGCAGGGCCTGCTTGAGGCTGAGGCCGGTGCCGGCAACCTTGTAGTCGGCCTTGCAGCGGATCCGCTCGGTGCTGCCATCGGACAGCGACACCGTTCCGGTACCGGTCCACGCGCCGTCGAAACCAGCAAACGGTCCAGACGATTGAGCATGGCTGGCAGAGACTGAGAACAGCAGCGCAGCGCCGATGCCGGCCGCCTTGATTGCCTGTCCAGATCGCCCAAGGAATTGCATTTTGAGTATCCCGTTTTCGAATGACGTTCGCTTAGGAAGAACGTCTCGCCACATCGAAAGTTTAGTGTTCCGAGCCTGTTTCAGGTTCAAAGCATGGTCACCGGAGATGGCCGTTCACGACGGCCTCGCTCCAGGCTCGGGCTCGCGATTCCATCTGTTTCGTCATGTTTCTGGCGGGGCGGATAGTGCGGAGAGATGCAGCTCTGCAACAGGTGCCCAGCAAAACGCAGCGTTCCGGAATTATGACGTAGTATCAACCCCTTACATCTGGCAATGAAGGGCGAGGGAAGACCTGATTTGGTGGGTGCGGCGCCAATTTGGCCGCATTTGCCAGCGCTTGTGCCTTCCGAGGCCGCACCTCTCGCGGCGACTTGCCATCAGAACCAATCCGTTCCCGCCGTCGGCCCAGTGCAGCCCGGGATTGGTGCGATTCTGCCGTCAGAATGAAGGAATACAATGCGTAAGCTTCTCGTCGCTCTCACCCTGCTGTCGGCATCCCTTTCGACGGCGGCGTTCGCCCAGCAAGGGCGCGGCACGGATTCCGAGCAGAAGGCCTGCACGCGCGATGTGCAGAAGTTCTGCCGTCCGGTCATCGATCAGGGTGATTTCACGATTCTGGCCTGCCTCAAGGAGAACCGGGCCAAGATCTCGCAGGCCTGTGACCAGGTCCTGAAGAACCACAACCAGTAAGCTCGGCCACTGGCCCACAAAGGCGGCCCAGGGCCGCCTTTCCAGGCCGGATCCGCAAAGGGCAGCCATCGAGAGACAGGATTGGTTTTGCGGCCGTATTCCCCTATATGGGGGCCGCGGCGGCATCGCCGGCACGAGCCCGCGCGAGCGAATAAGCCCTTCCTGTCCAAACGATTGTAAACCAGCCCTCGATGACCTCTGCGAGCGAATTGCGATCCGGCAAGGGTGACCGCGACGAGAATTTTCCCGTCGCGTCCTGGATCATTCATCCGCGTCATCGCGCGCTGATCCTGGCGTATTACAATTTCGTGCGCACCGCCGACGACATCGCCGACCACGCGACGCTGCCCCCCGACCAGAAGCTCGCTTATCTCGATCTGCTCGAGGCGGAATTGCTCGGCAACGGCGACACCCAGGCCGAAGCCGTCATCCTGCGTCGGGCGCTGGCCGAGCGCGGCATGGCGCCGCGCCACGCGCTCGACGTGCTGATCGCGTTCCGCATGGACGTGACCAAGCTGCGCTACGAGAACTGGGACGAGGTCATCCATTATTGCCGTTACTCGGCGATGCCGGTCGGCCGCTTCATGCTCGACGTCCATGGCGAAAGCACCTCGACCTGGGCAGCATCGGACGCGCTCTGCGCAGGCCTGCAGATCAACAACCACCTCCAGGATTGCGGCAAGGATTTCCGCGAGCTCAACCGCGTCTATCTGCCGCGCGACGCGCTGGCCGCGAGCGGCGCCTCGGTCGAGCAGCTTGGCCTGGCGCAATCGCCGCCGGCCATGCTGGCCTGCCTCCAGGGGCTCGCCGTGCGCAACGAAGCCCTGCTCGACGAGGGCAGGTCGCTAGCTGCGGAGATCCGTGATTTCCGCCTCGGCGTCGACGTCGCGGTGATCCAGGCCTATGCCGACCGCATCGTCCGCCTGCTCAAGGTGCGCGATCCGCTGCGCGAGCGCGTGCATCTGAACAAGTTCGAGCTTCTCACCTTCAGCCTCGCCGGCATGATCGGCGAAGCCGGCCGCCGCGCGATCGGACGCAAGGCCGTTTCCAGACCGGGGACTGCACATGACGCTTGAGGCGACGTCGCCCAGCGCCAATTACGGCTCCACCGCATCGAACAGCTCTTTCTACGCTGCGATGCGCATCCTGCCGCATGACCAGCGCGAAGCGATGTTCCAGATCTACAGCTTCTGCCGCCAGGTCGACGACATCGCCGATTCCGACGGTCCGCGCGACGAACGGCTGGCCGCGCTGCAGGCGTGGCGCAACGACATCGACGCACTCTACCGGGGCAATCCGCCGCCGCGGCTGAAGGACTACGTCACCTCGGTGAAGACCTTCGGGCTCAAGCGCGAGGATTTTCTCGCCATCGTCGACGGCATGGAGATGGACGTGCCGCAGGATATCCGCGCGCCCGACATGGCAACGCTCGATCTCTACTGCGATCGCGTCGCCAGCGCCGTCGGACGTTTGTCGGTGCGGGTGTTCGGCCTGCCCGAGGAAGACGGCATCCTGCTCGCCTACCATCTCGGCCGCGCGCTCCAGCTCACCAATATCCTGCGCGACATCGACGAGGACGCTGGCCTCGGCCGGCTCTATCTGCCGCGTGAGGCGCTGCTGCATGCCGGCATCACCTCCGACGATCCGAACCGCGTGATTGCCGAGCGCGCGCTGCCGAAGGTCTGCCTGCCGCTGACGCAGCGTGCGAAAGCGCATTTCGAGAAGTCGGACGAGATCATGAATCGCAACAAGCGCCGCGCCGTGCGCGCGCCGCGGATCATGTCGAAATACTATCACTCGATTCTGGACCTTCTGATCGCGCGCGGCTTCGCCGCGCCGCGCGAGCCGGTGCGTGTGTCGAAGGTCACACGCATCCTGATCCTGCTTCGTTACGCTTTCATCTGATGCAAAACACAGCTCACATCATCGGCGCGGGAATTTCCGGCCTCTCCGCCGCCGTGCGGCTCGCCAATGCCGGCTTCAAGGTCGCCGTACACGAGGCGACGCACCAGGCCGGCGGCCGCTGCCGTTCCTATTTCGACGGCGCCACCAATCTCACCATCGACAACGGCAATCATCTGCTGCTGTCGGGCAACAGCCATGCGCGCGCCTACGCGCGCTCGATCGGCACCGAGGCCGGCCTCGTCGGCCCTGAAAGCGCGCAGTTTCCCTTCGTCGATATCAAGACGGGGCAACGCTGGCAGATCGATCTCGGCGCCGGCCGGCTGCCGACCTGGGTGCTCGACGAGAGCCGCCGCGTTCCCGACACCGGGCTCACCGACTATCTCAAGCTGGCGCCGCTGATCTGGGCGTCGGAGGAGACGCTGGTCGGCAACTCGATTCCCTGTGAAGGCACCCTCTATCAGCGCCTGGTGCAGCCGCTGCTGCTTGCAGCCCTCAACGTCGATCCGCCCGAGGGCTCGGCCGGGCTCGCCGGCGCGATCGTGCGCGAGACGCTGCTTGCGGGCGGGCAGGCGTGCCGGCCGCTGATCGCGCGCGACGGCTTGAGCGCCGTGCTGATCGAGCCGGCTGTCAAATTTTTGAATGAGCGCGGGCACACTGTTCAGCTCGGCCACGAGCTGCGCTCGTTGACGAGCGCCGACGGCAAGGCCGGCGCGCTGAATTTCGGCGGCGAGGATGTGATCCAGCTCGCCGACGGCGACGTCGTCGTGATGGCGGTGCCGCCGCGTGCCGCCGCGAGCCTGCTGCCCGGCCTCAAAACACCGACCGAATTCCGTGCCATCGTGAATGCGCATTTCCGTATTGAACCGCCGCCGGGCTCGGCGCCGATCCTGGGCGTGATCGGCGGCGTCGTGGAATGGCTATTCGCGTTCCCGAACCGGCTCTCAGTCACCATCAGCAACGGCGACCGCCTGGTCGAGATGCCGCGCGAGGAACTCGCGCAGGCGATCTGGAACGATGTCTGCAAGGCCGGCGGGGTCTCCGGCGAGCTGCCTCCCTGGCAGATCGTGCGCGAGCGCCGTGCCACATTCGCGGCCACACCTGCCCAGAATGCCCTGCGTCCGGGGCCGGTCACCGCGCTGAAAAACCTGTTTCTTGCCGGCGATTGGACTGCTACGGGATTGCCTGCAACCATCGAGGGATCGGTCCGGTCCGGTGATCGCGCCGCCGATCTGGTTTTGGCCGCCAAAGGATCCTGAAAATGCGGCCCTGACGGGCAAATGTCCCGGTCAAATTCAATCGACTATCGGAGCAATCGAGCGACATGGATTCCGTGAACGCGACCAGCCGCGAAGCCCAGGAATCGAAGATCTCGGAATCGAAGATCTTGGAATCGAAGATCCTGGAATCAAGCATTGCGTCGGCGACGCAAGGCGTCCTCGCCTTCCAGCAATCCGACGGCCATTGGGTGTTCGAGCTCGAGGCCGACTGCACGATTCCGGCCGAATATGTCCTGCTGCGCCATTATCTCGCAGAGCCCGTCGATACCGTGCTCGAAGCCAAGATCGCCAACTATCTGCGCCGCGTTCAGGGCGCCCATGGCGGTTGGCCGCTGGTGCATGACGGCGAGTTCGACATGAGCGCCAGCGTGAAGGCCTACTACGCGCTGAAGATGATCGGCGATTCCATCGACGCGCCGCACATGGTGCGCGCCCGCGAGGCGATCCACGCCCGCGGCGGCGCCATCCATAGCAACGTCTTCACGCGGTTCATGCTGGCAATGTTCGGCGTCGTGACCTGGCGCGCGGTGCCGGTGCTGCCGATCGAGATCGTGCTGCTGCCGTTCTGGTCGCCGTTCCACATCAACAAGATCTCCTACTGGGCGCGCACCACCATGGTGCCGCTGATGGTGATCGCCGCGCTCAAGCCCCGCGCGAAGAATCCGTTAGGCGTCGGCATCGACGAGCTGTTCCTGCGGGATCCGCGCTCGATCGGCATGACCGCCAAGGCGCCGCACCAGAGCATGGCCTGGTTCGCGCTGTTCCGCGCGCTCGATGCGATCTTGCGCGTGGTCGAGCCGATGTTTCCCAAGAGCCTGCGCAAGCGTGCCATCGATGCGGCACTTGCCTTCATCGAGGAGCGGCTCAACGGCGAGGACGGCATGGGTGCGATCTATCCGCCGATGGCCAACATCGTCATGATGTACGATGCGCTCGGCAAGGACGAGACTTATCCGCCGCGCGCGGTCACGCGCCGGGGCATCGACAAGCTGCTCGTGATCAAGGACGACGAGGCCTATTGCCAGCCCTGCGTCTCGCCGGTGTGGGACACGACGTTGACCGCCCACGCGCTGCTTGAAGCCGGCGGCGACAAGGCGGTGCCCGCGGCCAAGCAGGGCCTCGACTGGCTGATCCCGAAGCAGGAGCTCGAAGTGAAGGGCGACTGGGCGGTCAAGCGGCCCGACGTGCGTCCGGGCGGCTGGGCCTTCCAGTACAACAATGCGCATTATCCCGATCTCGACGACACCGCCGTGGTGGTGATGTCGATGGACCGGATGCGCCGGGAGCACGGTGCGACCGGCTATGATTCCGCGATCGACCGTGGCCGGGAGTGGATCGAGGGCATGCAGAGCGACGACGGCGGCTGGGCCGCCTTCGACGTCAACAACCTCGAATATTACCTGAACAACATCCCGTTCTCGGACCATGGCGCGTTGCTCGATCCGCCGACCGAGGATGTCACCGCGCGCTGCATCTCGATGCTGGCCCAGCTCGGCGAGACCGCGAAGACCAGCAAGCATGTCGCGGACGGTGTCGCCTACTTGCGGAAGACCCAGCACCCCGAAGGGTCCTGGTACGGCCGCTGGGGCATGAACTTCATCTACGGAACCTGGTCGGTGCTCTGTGCCCTCAACATGGCCGGTGTCCGCCACGACGACCCGATGATCCGGAAAGCGGTGGCCTGGCTGGCCTCGATCCAGAACCAGGACGGCGGCTGGGGCGAGGACGCCGTCAGCTACCGCCTGGACTACCGGGGATGGCAGGCTGCCCCCTCGACCGCTTCACAAACGGCATGGGCCTTGCTTGCCTTGATGGCTGCTGGCGAGGTTGATCATCCGGCCGTCGCCCGCGGGGTGGAGTACCTGATTGCAACACAGAACAAAAAAGGATTGTGGGACGAGCAGCGGTACACCGCCACAGGCTTTCCTCGTGTATTCTACCTTCGATATCATGGTTACCCGAAGTTCTTCCCGCTGTGGGCGTTGGCGCGGTATCGGAACTTGCGGAACACCAACAGCAGGGTGGTAGGGGTCGGAATGTGACTTTGGGGACGGGGGACTATGTTACCGCGGGTCAAACCGTTGACCCGCGGCCGATACTGATCGTGACCGGTCTGGTTCAGGAGGCCCGCATTGCGGCAGGGCCCGGAATGGCGGTCATCTGCTCGTCCAGCAGCCCGACCCAGTTGCGGGCGCTGCTGACAGTGGTGGATCCCGATACGATTCGCGGCGTGATCTCGTTCGGCGTGGCCGGCGGGCTCGACCCGACGCTGCGCTCCGGCGACGTCGTGCTGGCGACTGAGGTCCTTGCGGGCGATACCCGCTGGGCCGCAGGCCTGTCGCTCGGCGACGACCTGATCGACCGTCTGACGTCCGGGCGCCGCCGCGTCGTGCGCGGCAGCCTCGCCGGCGCCGAGGAGGTGGTCACCGGCCGCTCCTGCAAGGCGGCGCTGCATTCGGAGACCGGAGCCTCGGCCGTCGACATGGAAAGCCATATCGCCGCCGCCTACGCCGCAGAGGTGGGACTGCCTTTTGCCGCCGTCCGGGTCATCAGCGACCCCGCCCATCGGGCGCTGCCGGCGCTCGCCCGCGCCGCCATCAAGCCGAACGGCCAGATCGATCTGGCAGCGGTCCTGCGCGGCATCGTGCGCAACCCGGCCGCGCTGCATGGACTGGTCTCGACCGGCCTCGACTTCAACCGTGCGCTGCGCAGCTTGCGCGGCTGCCGCGACTTCCTGATCGGGACCGAACTCGTGGAGAGCGAGGCGCTGGTCTCCAAGGCGGCCTGAGCGACGTCTTCGATCGGACAAAGGAGAAGGCCCGGTCGCGATGGCGACCGGGCCTTCTCCTTTGACGTCCGTAGCCCGGATCTGCTGCGCTTCGTCCGGGCTACAGGTCGGCTGTCGTAACGTTCGCTTGCGGCCAATCGCCGGGGGCGCCCGGTCTGGAGTCCGAGATGATGTCGCAGCAGGTTGCATTGAGCACTTCCGCAAGATCTCTCGAACTCAGTTCAACGCCTGCCCTCGGATCTCCCGAACTGATGTCGACTTCCTCCTCCATCAGAACCGTTTGGTCCATGTAGAACTGCGCATGGCCATAGAACTGGGTCGGCGAAATGGCTCCGACGATGACTCCATACTCCGACGTCAATCTGTCTGGGGCCAGCAACTGAACCCGTGCGCCCCCAGCGAGAGCGCGGACCCGCTTCAGCTTCAGCATGCGATCCCCAGGTATCAGCAGGATATGGAGACCGTTACGGAAATCCGCCGCGACCATGCACTTGACGATCTGCGATAGTCGCAGCTTCCGTTCGCGTGCGACGTCCCGACAGCTGAACGCGGCATTCGGGTGACGGTTTAACCGGTACGGGATGGACCGCTCCGACAGGAACTGAGTTACCGTTGTTTGCACGACCTTCCACCGACACCAAGCAGCTATCCAGGAAATCCGTAGAGTTCGAACTCGCCCCCCGGGGGGCATCGTCGAGCCGCTGCCTCGCGCACTTTGCCCGCCCTCCGAGGCAAGAACGGCTATTGCACGATGCGGACGGGAAGAGAGAGATAGCCGGTCACAAAACTCGACGGCGTTCGGACGGGCTCACCGACCACTTCGACGAACGAACAGCGCTTCAGCAACTCCTCCCAAAGGACCCTTAGCTGAAGTTCAGCCAACCGATTCCCTACGCATCGATGAATGCCGAACCCGAAGGAGAGATGCTGCCGGACGTCAGGCCGGTCGATCCAGAAGCGGTCAGCCTCCGGAATCGCCGACTGATCCCGATTGCCCGAGACGTACCAGAGTGCGACCTTGTCGCCTCGGCGAATCGTCTTGCCCCGGATTTCAATGTCCGAAAGGGCTCGCCGGCGCATGTAGGCCAGCGGCGTCTGATAGCGGATGATCTCCGATACCAGGTTCGGGATCAATGCCCGATCCCGGCGCACTTTTTTGTACTCGCCGGGCCACTGATTGAGAAAGTAGACGCCGCCGGTCATCGAGTTGCGCGTCGTGTCGGTCCCGCCGACAATGAGAAGAATGAGTGTACCCAGCAGCTCGCGTTGGCTCATGTTTCGCGTTGCCGGAGATCGCGCCAGAACCGATATCAGATCGGATCCTGGAACCTCGATCCGTTCTTTCCAGAGTTTTGCAAAGCTTGCGAAGCAATCCTGAAACTCCCGTTCTCGCTCGTCCCAGTCTCGCGCGTTGCGGGCGACGATGTCGCGACCTCGGACCAGTGCGTGAGACGCCGTCTCTTTTCGAATGGAAAATCGAAGAGCGTCGCGAGCATCTGACTCGTCAGCTCGGTCGATACCCGATCGACCCAGTCGAAGGTCTCCCCCACGGGCAGAGATTCGATTACATCGATCGTCCGCGACCTGATGAGCCGCTCCATGCTCGCGAGATTGCCGGGCGCAAAGACCGGACTGACCGTCCTTCGCCGCGGCCCGTGCTCAGGAGGGTCCATGGCGATGAACATGGGTGCACGCGTTTCCTCGACCGGGGGCTCCATCAAGGTTATGCCGCCTTCGGACGAGAACGAACGGCGTCGTCCAGCCATAGATGCTGGTCGCGAGCATGATTGCGGCGCTCAGAACAAAGACTGATGTCATGGAGTGTGTCAGTTAGATCAACCATCCGCCGACAACCGCTGCAACGGGAATCGGAGCGAAGCTGATGGCGCGCGTGATCGCGACGGTCCTGCCCAGAAATTCGGGTGGCACGGTACGCTGCCGCAGGGTGAACATCGTGATGACGATGATGGCCTGGAGCGCCATCGAGACGCCGCGCGAGATGGCCACGCCGTACATGCCGTGCGTCAGGAGGAGCGTCAGGACCACCAGTCCGCTCATGGTCAGCGCGGAGAGCATCAACAGGCCGCTCGATAGCGTCCGCATGAGCATGGGGGCCAGAGCAGCGCCCACGATGCCCCCGACGCCCGTCAACGCCATCGTCACACCGACGTCAAAGGGATTAAGGCCGATGTCGCTCGAAAGGAAGTAGATGAAATTCCCAGCGATGAGGTGCGCCGCGAAGTTGACGAAAAGAAACATGATCGTGCCGTAGCGAATGACCTCATTGCTCATCGCTTCGCGTGCGCCCGCACCGAGATGTGCGACCGCGTCGCGCCAACTGAGCCCGGACCTCGTCTGCAGTGGGCCGCTGATCTGCAGAAGGAGGATCAGCACGAACGAGGCCGCGAACGTGCCGGCGTTGAGAAGGGCCGATCCTGTTGGCCCGAGATAAGCAACAAAGAAGCCGCCGGCAAAGGGACCAATTGCCGTCATGACGTTCTCCGCCGAAAACATCAGGGCGTTGGCCCGCGGAAGCTGGTCCCGCGGGACGATCATCGGAATGACGGCTTGGAAGCAGGGATAGTAGATCGACGTGATGCTGGCGAGGACGAGAAGCGCCGGATAAAGCATCCACGCGGTGTTCGCAGAGATGACGTGGACGATCCCGGCCAAGACCAGCACCACCACGGAAGAAAGTCCATCTCCGACTATGAGGATCTTCTTGCGGCTGTAATGGTCGGCCAGAACTCCGCCCAGCGGCATCGCAATAAAGATCGGCAGGAACACGGCTGCATAGGCGAGTGACATCGCCATGGCCGAGCCCGTCACTTCGTAGAGCACAATCGGCACTGTAATGCGGAAAATCCAGGTCCCGATCGTCGATGTAAGGAATGCTGCAAACAGAACGTAGAATCCACGACCAAGCACCGCTTGCCTCCGCCCTTCGCCTAATCGACACCAATTCATCGGGGGGCACCAGACCGCGGATCTTCCGCAGCCTCAGGACGGCCCGAAGCGGCGTTGCAAGTCTGATGTCGCCGAGGAGGAGAGGCAAAACGAAATCCGGCCGTCACGGCGTCTGACGCCCTTTTTCTTCCGCTAGAGTCCCGCCGGTCTGATACAACTCTTGCGTTTAGTTCTTGTCAAACAACACCGTTTCGATTACCATCGAAATATGATCGACAAGTCGTTTGCCCACTCCCTGCCTGCCACGCTAGCTGTGCCGAGCAAGACGGCGATGCTCTCTGCGCTGATGTCTGGACTGTCGCTGCCTGCTGGCGAACTGGCTTATCGTGCAGCCGTTTCCTACCCTACGGCGAGCTTCCATTTGAAGCAGCTGCTCGACGACGGCTATGTGCGGGTCCGGAAGATGGGGCGCCATCGCTATTACGAGCTGGCGAATGCGCAGGTCGCTGAAGCTCTCGAGAAGTTGAGCCTGCTCACGCCTGCCCTGTGCGAGAGACGAACGCCCAAATCGCAAACGGAGGAATTGCGGCGGGCGCGGATGTGTTACGATCACGTGGCCGGTCGACTTGGGGTTGCGCTTTTTCAGAGTTTTCGTGCGCACGGATATCTCCGGGCACGAGGCGGCAACTCAGAGGAGCTGGACATCTCGGAACGCGGAGCAGCGTTCTTCTCCCGTTTCGGGGTCGACATTGACGCCCTCTATGCCGGGCGTCGAAAGGTTGCTTTTGAATGCACGGACTGGAGTGAACGTACGGCGCATCTGGGCGGTGCGCTGGGCTGCAGTCTCGGTACGGTGCTTGAGCAGCGCGGCTGGATACAGCGACACGTGACCGACCGGGCGCTGATCGTGACTCCCGCAGGTCGCCGGAGCATGCCGAAGGTGTTCGGAATAAACGTTCGGCTGCTGCTCGATCAGCCCGCGCCCGAAACGGCCTAGGCGCGCGAAATTGTCGAGCCCCATCGGATCGCATTCGATCTTGCGAGACGGCGCCGGCGCCGCAGGAGGAGAGGGGCACCAAAAGAAAGGGCCCGATCGCCATCGGCGATCGGGCCCTTTCTTTTGATGCCGCAGCTCCGTCCGGGCTGCACGTTCCGCAGCTACGCCGCCGTCGAGGCCTTCCGTGCCGCCTTCTCCTGGGCGGCGGCGGCTTCGTCCTTGCGGATCTCCGACAGGCGCTTCTGCACTTCCGCCGAGAAGATGTACTGCGCCGGGCGCTGCTTGCTCATGTCGATCTCCGGCGCCATGGGGCCCGTCGTCCTGATGCCGCGCAGCGACACCCACATCGCCTTCAGCGGGTTGTTCAGCGCTGCGGTCGCCGCTGTCGGCTCGTAGCCGCAATGGGCCATGCAGTCGGCGCACTTTTCGTACTTGCCGGTGCCATAGGTCTCCCAGTCGGTGGTCTCCATCAGCTCCTTGAAGGTTTTTGCGTAGCCTTCACCGAGCAAATAGCACGGCTTCTGCCAGCCGAAGATGTTGCGCGCGGGCATGCCCCACGGCGTGCACTCGTATTCCTGGTTGCCGGCGAGGAAGTCCAGGAACAGGCCGGAATGCATGAAATTCCACTTCTTGCCCTTGCCCATCGCAAAGACGTCGCGGAACAGCTTCTTGGTCTTGGTGCGGTTGAGGAAGTGCTCCTGGTCCGGCGCGCGCTCATAGGCGTAGCCGGGCGACATCGAGACGCCGACGCCGAGCTCGACGGTGAGGTCGAGGAATTTCGCGATCTCCTCGGCCGGATGACCGTCGAAGATGGTGGCGTTGACGTTGACGGTGAAGCCGCGCGCCTTGGCCGCCTTGATCGCGGAGACGGCGCGGTCGAACACACCTTTCTGCGAGACCGCCTTGTCGTGATGGTCCTTCAGGCCGTCGAGATGCACCGAGAAGAACAGGTAGGGCGAGGGCTCGAACAGGTCGAGCTTCTTCTCGAGCAGCAGCGCGTTGGTGCACAGCGAGACGAACTTCTTGCGCGCGACGAGGCCGCGCACGATCTCGCCGATCTCCTTGTGGATCAGCGGCTCGCCGCCTGGAATCGCGACCATCGGCGCGCCGCACTCGTCGGCCGCGTCCCAGCACTCCTGTGCAGTCATGCGGCGGTTGAGGATCGCATCCGGATAATCGATCTTGCCGCAGCCGACGCAGGCGAGGTTGCAGCGAAACAGCGGCTCCAGCATCAGCACGAGCGGATAGCGCTTGCGGCCAAGCAGTTTCTGCTTGAGCAAATAGCCGCCGATACGCATTTCCTTGAAGAAGGGGATGGCCATTACAAGTTTCTTTCTGGGCTTTTCAATTCGGGTGGGTCAGCTCGCGGCCAGTTGGGCCGGGAGCCGGAATTCGATGTTTTCCTCGCGGCCCGGCAGCACCTGGACCTTGACCGGTCCGATCCGCCGCATCGCTTCGATCACGTCATCCACGAGTACCTCGGGCGCCGAGGCGCCGGCCGTGACGCCGACGGTCCTTGCATCTTTCAACCACTCCGGATCGAGCTTGCTGCCGTCGGCAATCAAATAACTCGCGACGCCGGCCTCAGTGCCGATTTCGCGGAGCCGGTTCGAGTTCGAGCTGTTGGCAGCGCCCACCACCAAGATCACGTCGACCAGCTTGCTCAAGTCCCTTACCGCAGATTGGCGGTTCTGTGTCGCATAGCAGATATCCCGGATATCCGGGCCTTGAATATCTGTAAAGCGGGCTTGGAGGGCCGCAATAATGTCCTTGGTGTCGTCCACCGACAGGGTGGTCTGGGTGATGTAGGCCACTGGCGTATCTGCCGGCAGCGTCAGGGCCTTAACCTCTTCAACGCTTTGGACAAGCCGCACAGGGGCGGGAACCTGGCCCATCGTGCCCTCGACCTCGGGGTGGCCGGCATGGCCGATCAGGATCAAAGTACGGCCCCTGGCGATGTAGCGCTTCCCCTGATTGTGAACTTTCGTGACCAGCGGGCAGGTGGCATTCAGCACCGGCAGGTCGCGCGCGGCGGCCTCTTCCTCGACGCTGCGAGCGACGCCATGGGCGCTGAACACGGTCACGGCCTTGGGTGGGACCTCGGACAGCTCCTCGACGAAAATTGCCCCTTTGTTCTTCAGGCTTTCCACCACGTATTTGTTGTGCACGATCTCGTGGCGCACGTAGACGGGCGGGCCGTACTTCTCCAGCGCCCGTTCCACGATCTCGATCGCACGCACCACGCCCGCGCAAAAGCCACGCGGCTGCGCCAGATAAACTTCCATAGGTCGCCCGTCACGCAAGTTGCACCAATCCGCTCATGGTCCCCGGCGGCACCTCGATACTGCCCGATCAGTTGCAATAACCGCACCATTGGTTCGGCGCATGCGGTAACTGCCCACCCCAATTGGGCCCGGGCGCATGGAGGCACAGCACTTTGTGTCAAAAAATCGGCAAAAAGGAAAGGTCGGACGAAAGCCGGGTTCCGTGTCCGCGCGATTTTGCAGTATTATAATACCGGAACTGCCATGGGCAGAATGGCGGCATCGTGCTCACCTCTTCGTCACGTTCCCGCCTCAACTCCCCGGCTATACCGGCCGGCCCGCATGATTTCGCAACGGTCTTTCGCCGTTTACCTCGAACCTTGTTGCGACGAGAACCACTCAAAACAGCAATAGGTTTCGCCTGGGAACTCCGATAAACAGCGGGCGTTTCCGGCAAGCTGTTAACACTAGAAAGAAAAGATGTGCTGCAAAGCGTAGTCGTTGTCATCGTCAGGGCCTGCACCCGGTTTGCCATCCCCGTCGTCGTCCTCGGGCTCCTGCTGGCGGTAGGCGCGGGCTATTACGCGTCCCAGCACTTCGCCATCAACACCGACATCAATTCGCTGATTGCCCAAAATCTGGACTGGCGCCAGCGCGACCAGCAGTTCGACCGCGCCTTCGACCGTGACGCCACGATCACGGCGGTCGTCGAGGCGAAGACGCCGGAGATGGCGAGCGCGGCGGCGGATGCGCTCTTTGCCAGGCTGAAGGACGACAAGACCAACTTCCAGTCGATGCAGCAGCTCGGTACCGGCGAGTTCTTCGAAAAGAACGGCCTGCTGTTCCTGCCGACCGAGGAAGTCGGCAAGATGACCAGCCAGTTCGAATCCGCAGCGCCGCTGATCGAGATCATGGCGGGCGACCCCTCGATCCGCGGCCTGACCGGCGCGCTCGAGACGGGACTCGCCGGCGTCAAGCGCGGCCAGGTCAAGCTCGACAACACCGCGCGGCCGTTCAATCTGATCGCGCAGACTGTCGAGACCGTGCTCAACAAGGGCAATGCGAGCTTCTCCTGGCGGGAGCTCGTCAGTGACGAGCCGCTGTCGGATTCGGACAAGCGCGCCTTCATCGAGTTCAAGCCGGTCCTCGACTACAACGCGCTGGAGCCCGGCAAGGGCGCCACCGACGCGATCCGCAAGGCCGCGGCCGATCTCGACTTCCCGACCAAGTTCCAGGCGCGGGTGCGGCTGACCGGCCCGGTGCCGATCGCCAACGAGGAATACGCTACCGTCCAGGAAGGCGCCGTCGTCAACGGCATCGGCACCGTGCTCGTCGTGCTGCTCATCCTTTGGCTGGCGCTGCACTCGGCGAAGATCATCTTCGCGGTGTTTATCAATCTCTTCGTCGGCCTCGCGATCACCACCGCCGCCGGCCTGATGATGGTCGGCTCGCTCAATCTGCTGTCGATCGCGTTCGCGGTGCTGTTCGTCGGGCTCGGCGTCGACTTCGGCATCCAGTACAGCGTCCGCTATCGCTCCGAACGCTACAAGCACGACGATCTCTCCGGCGCGCTGGTGCTGGCCGCCAAGCGCTCGGCGATCCCGTTGTCGCTCGCGGCAATGGCGACCGCGGCCGGCTTCCTCTGCTTTATCCCCACCGACTACAAGGGTATTGCCGAACTCGGCCAGATCGCCGGCGTCGGCATGCTGGTGGCGTTCCTTTCCTCGATCACAATTCTGCCGGCGTTGCTCAAGCTGCTGAACCCGCCCGGCGAGAAGGAGCCGGTCGGCTATGCCTTCCTGGCGCCGCTCGATCACTTCCTGGAGAAGCACCGTGTGCTGGTCGTGGGCGGCACGCTGCTGCTTGCGGTCGCGGGCCTGCCGCTGCTCTACTTCATGAAGTTCGACTTCAACCCGATGAATTTGCGCAACCCAAGGGCCGAGTCGATCGCGACCTTCCTCGATCTGCGCAAGGATCCCAACACCGGCGCCAATGCCATCAACGTCATGACGACGTCGGAGGAGCAGGCGAGGGCAGTCGAGGCGAAGCTCGAGAAAGTGCCCGAGGTGTTGCGCGTGATGTCTCTCGACAGCTTCGTGCCGCAGGACCAGCCGCCGAAGCTGAAATTGCTGGCCCAGGGCGCAAAAGTGCTGAACCCCGCACTTAATCCCGACCAGATCGACGAGGCGCCGACGGACAAGGAGAACGTCGATTCGCTGAAATCCTCGGTCGACAATCTGCGCCGGACTGCTGGTGATGCGAAAGGCCCGGGCTCGATCGCTTCGCGCCGGCTGGCGGATGCGCTCGAGAAGCTCGCCAATGGCGACGAGGCTACGCGGAACAAGGCGCAGGACGTGTTCGTCACGCCGCTGAAGATCGTATTGGACCAGCTCAGGAACGCGATGCAGGCCGAGACGGTGACCTTGAAGTCGCTGCCGCCGGATCTCGTCAGCAGCTGGAAGAGCAAGGACGGCATCATTCGCGTCGAGGCGCTGCCGAAGGGCGATCCCAACGACAACGACACGCTGCGCAAATTTGCGGCGGCAGTGCTCGTTGCGGAGCCGACCGCGATCGGCGGCCCGGTCTCGATCCTGAAATCCGGCGATACCGTGGTGAAGGCGTTCATCCACGCCGGGATCTACGCACTGCTGGTGATCGGTCTTCTGCTCTGGATCACGCTGCGGCGATTCGTCGACGTGCTGATGACGCTGGTGCCGCTGCTGGTTGCAGGCGCCGTGACGCTCGAGATCTGCGTGTTGATCGGCCTGCCGCTCAACTTCGCCAACATCGTCGCGTTCCCGCTGCTGCTCGGCGTCGGCGTCGCCTTCAAGATTTACTACGTCGTGGCATGGCGCTCGGGCAGGACAAACCTGCTCCAGACCAGCCTGACGCGCGCGATCTTTTTCAGCGCATTGACGACGGCGACCGCGTTCGGCAGCCTGTGGCTGTCGAGCCATCCCGGCACGTCCAGCATGGGCAAGCTGCTCGCACTCTCGCTGGTGACGACGCTTGCCGCAGTGCTGCTGTTCCAGCCGGCGCTAATGGGCAAACCCCGCAATCTCAGGGAGTAGGCAGATGTCGCCGACGGGGTCGGCGGCATTCTTCTGACCGGGCTTGGCTACGCCGGCGGCCTTCGGAGCGGGCGCAGGCGCGGTGGCGCCTGTCGTGCCTTGAGGTGCGGTGCCTTGAGGTGCGGTGCCTTGGGATGCCGTGCCTTGGGGTTTCGGCGCCGGGCCTGCGGACTTCGGCGCGCCCTTGGCGGTGGCATTGGCGGTGCTCAAGGGGATCGGCGGGCCAACGCGGGTCCAGGTCTCGCCGCCGCACAGGAAGCCCATCACGCAGCCCTTGATCTCGAGCTGGTCGGTGCCGACAGGGGTGATGGTTGCGCTGTAGAGCTGGCCGTCCTTGGCATTGTAAACCTGACCTTCCCACTGATCGGCGCCGGGCTTTTTCTTCATGTCGATCAGGGTCGCCATGCCCAGTGTCGGTCTGTTCTTTTTTGACGCATCCGGGTTGTTCTCGTCGCGGCCGCCCGGCTGTTTTTCCCAGGAAACCGCGCCCCACATGCTGCCATTGCATTGGGCGACGCGGATGTTGGCGACGCCGTCGGCGACCCGCCAGTCGCCGGTGGGATCGGCGGCGAGTGCGGGAGTGAGGCAGGTGTAACCACCAGCCAGTATTATTCCGGTGTAAAGGGCCAAACGCATGATGGTTCCTTGGCAGTGCAACATGGTCTAAAGCTGTGCTTGCGAAGATGGTCCGAAAAAGGGCAAAAGGCCGCACAGACCGTTTTCAGGAACGGTCCGTTTTGAGTTGACGAGACGGCCCTCAACCGAAGTATGTAGCGGATGCACAGCCCAAATCCAGACATGTCTCAGCTATTCGCGGACCGTCAGGCCCAGCGCAGCGCCCTGCATAACCGGCATCTGAACGAGCAGTTCGTTCGGGTTCTCAAGACCATCGGCTACGACGTCGGCTTCCAGAAAGGGCAGGGGCAGTACCTCTACGATCGCGAGGGCGCGCGCTATCTCGACCTGCTGTCCGGCTTTGGCGTGTTTGCGATCGGGCGCAATCATCCGGTCATGCGCGATGCGCTCAAGAGCGTGCTCGACGCCGACCTGCCCAACCTCGTTCAATTCGACGTCTCGGTCCTCGCCGGCGTGCTCGCCGAGCGGCTCTTGAAGTACGTTCCCTACCTCGACAAGGCGTTCTTCGCCAATTCCGGCGCCGAATGCGTCGAAGCCGCGATCAAATTCGCGCGCGGCGCCACCGGCCGCCCGGGCATCGTCTATTGCGCCCATGGCTATCACGGCCTGACCTATGGCGCGCTGTCGCTGACGGGCGATTCGAACTTCCGCACCGGTTTCGAGCCGCTGCTGCCGGGCTGCACGCCGGTGCCGTTCAACGATCTGGTCGCGCTGGAAAAGGCGCTGGCCTCGCGCGAGGTCGCAGCCTTCGTCGTCGAGCCGATCCAGGGCAAGGGCGTCAACATGCCCACCGACGAGTTCTTGCCCGGCGCGGCCGCGCTCTGCAAGAAATACGGCACGCTGTTCGTCGCCGACGAGATCCAGACCGGCATGGGCCGCACCGGCCGCTTCCTCGCGGTCGAGCACTGGAACGTCGAGCCCGACATGGTGCTGCTGTCGAAGTCGCTGTCCGGCGGCCATGTGCCGGTCGGCGCCGTGCTGACGCGCAAGAGCATCTTCGACAAGATTTTTAATCAGATGGACCGCGCCGTGGTGCACGGCTCGACCTTTTCCAAGAACGACCTGGCGATGGCCGCGGGCATCGCCACGCTCGACGTCATGGAGTCCGAGAAGCTGATCGAGTCCGCGGCCAAGCGCGGCGCCGAGCTGCGCCTTGCGCTGACTCGCATGGTGCCCGGCTACGAGCTGCTGAAGGAAGTGCGCGGCAAGGGCCTGATGATCGGCGTCGAGTTCGGTCCGCCGAAGTCGCTGCGCCTGCGCGCCTCCTGGAACGTGCTCGAGGCGGCCAACAAGGGCCTGTTCTGCCAGCTCATCACTGTGCCGCTGTTCAAGGATCACAAGATCCTGACCCAGGTCGCCGGCCACGGCAGCCACACCATCAAGCTGCTGCCCCCGCTCACCATCACCGAGGAAGACTGCGGCTGGATCGAGCGCGCCTTCGACGACGTCATCGCCGGCAGCCACAAGGTCCCCGGCGCGATCTGGTCGCTCGGCAAGACGCTGGTGGACAACGCGGTGCGACGGTCGGCATAAGGTCGATCGCTCAGGCCGCCTTGGGACCCTCCGCTACTTCGCATCCTCCAAAATCATCGCGGCGCCCTTCTCCGCAATCATCGCCGTCGGCGTGTTGGTGTTGCCCGAGGTGATGGTCGGCATGATCGAGGCATCGACGATGCGAAGGCCGCCGAGGCCGTAGAAGCGCAGGCGCTCGTCGACCACCGCCATCGGATCATTCGCCGCGCCCATCTTCGCGGTGCCGACGGGATGGAAGATGGTGGTGCCGATGTCGCCGGCGGCCTTGGCGAGCGAGGCATCGTCGTCGCCGACGGAGGGACCGGGCAGGTACTCGCTCGGGCGATACTTTGCCAGCGCCTTCTGCTGCATCAGGCGGCGGGTTGTGCGGATGGCATCGGCGCCGACCTGGCGGTCGTCGTCGGTCGACAGATAGTTCGGCGCAATGATCGGCTTCTCGTCCGGCGCCGCCCCGCGCAGCCGCACCGTGCCCCGCGAGGTCGGCTGGAGATTGCAGGCGCTGACGGTGATGGCGGGGAAGCGGTGCAGCGGATCGCCGAACTTGTCGAGCGATAGCGGCTGCACGTGGAACTGGAGGTTGGCGCGGGCGCGTGTCGCATCGGAGCGCGTGAAGATGCCGAGCTGCGACGGCGCCATGGTCAGGGGACCGCGGCGGCGGAAGGCGTAGTCGAGCCCCATCAGGCCGCGGCGGAGCAGATTGTAGTAGGTCTCGTTCAGCGTGCGGACCCCCTCGACCTTGTAGATCGCGCGCTGCTGGAGATGGTCCTGCAGATTGCGGCCGACGCCGGGCCTGTCCATGACGATGTCGATGCCGAGCGGCGACAGCCAGTCGGCGGGCCCGATGCCGGAGCGATGCAGCACCTGCACCGAGCCGATTGCGCCCGCCGAGAGGATCACCTCGCGTTTCGCGCGCGCCTCGATGATCTCGCCGTTCTGGATGAAGCGCACGCCGATGGCGCGGCCCTGCTCGATGATGAGGCGGTCGACCAGCACGTGCTTTTCGAGCCGCAGATTGGGGCGGTTCAGCGCGGGCTTGAGGAAGCCGCGCGCCGACGACCAGCGCCGGCCGCGCTTCTGGTTGACGTGGAAATAGCTCGTGCCTTCATTGTCGCCGGTGTTGAAATCCGGGATGCGCTTGATGCCCATCTCCTCGGCGGCGTCGCCGACGGCATCGAGAACGTCCCAGGACAGCCGCGGCGCCTCGATGCGCCAGCCACCGCCGGCGCCGTGATGCTCGCTGGCGCCGAGGAAGTGGTCCTCGAGCCGCTTGAAGAGCGGCAGCACGTCGTCATACCCCCAGCCGGTCATGCCGAGCTGGCGCCAATGATCGTAGTCGGCGGCCTGTCCGCGCATCGAGATCATGGCGTTGATCGCCGAGCAGCCGCCGATGACCTTGCCGCGGGGATAGGCGAGCGCGCGGCCGTTCAGGCCGGGCTCTGCCTCGGTCTTGAACATCCAGTCGGAGCGCGGATTGCCGATCGCGAAGAGATAACCGACGGGGATGTGGAACCAGATCCAGTTGTCGTCGCCGCCGGCTTCGAGGACGAGGACGCGGTTGTTGCGATCTGCCGACAGCCGGTTGGCGAGGATACAGCCGGCCGTACCGGCGCCAACGACAATGTAGTCAAACTCACCTTCGAGCCGCCTTGGCATTCTGCTTCCACCCGGATGGTCACTTCACGTTCCGTCCTAATAGGCAGACGCGGCGCATCGGGACAAGCCCGGCCATGAAGCTAGGACAGGCCTCCCCCCGATCCACTGCGGTTAGGTGGACCGACGCTTGCATGGTAGACAGTCCTGTATTCTCAACAAAGCTCGAGACTCTCCATGCCTATCGTGAACCGCGTCGCCGACCTCCAACCCGATATTCAGGCCTGGCGCCGGGACATCCATGAGCATCCAGAGTTGCTGTACGACGTCCACCGCACTGCAGCATTCGTCGCGGAGCGCCTGCGCGAGTTCGGCTGCGACGAGGTCGTGACCGGCCTCGGCCAGACCGGCGTGGTCGGCGTCATCAAGGGCAACAAGCCGGCAGGCGAGGGGCTCAAAGTGATCGGCATGCGCGCCGACATGGACGCGCTGCCTGTCGACGAGCAGACCAACCTGCCTTACGCCTCCAAGACCCCGGGCAAGATGCACGCCTGCGGCCATGACGGCCACACCGCGATGCTGCTGGGGGCGGCGCGCTACCTCGCCGAGACCCGCAACTTCGCGGGCGACGCCGTGGTGATCTTCCAGCCGGCCGAGGAGGGTGGTGCCGGCGGCGCGGCCATGGTCAAGGACGGCCTGATGGAGCGCTTCGGCATCGAGCAGGTCTACGGCATGCACAACGGCCCGGGCATTCCGATCGGCTCGTTCGCGATCCGGCCGGGCCCGATCATGGCGGCGACCGACGAGGTCGACATCATGATCGAGGGCCTCGGCGGCCATGCCGCGCGTCCGCACAAATGCGTCGATTCCGTACTGGTCGGCGCGCAGGTGATCACGGCGCTGCAGTCGATCGTCGCGCGCAGCGTCGATCCGCTGGACTCGGCCGTGATCTCGATTTGCGAGTTCCATGCCGGCAACGCCCGCAACGTCATTCCGCAGACCGCGACGCTGAGGGGCACCATCCGTACGCTGTCGCCGGAGGTGCGCAAGCTCGTCGAGAAGCGCGTGCACGAGGTGGTTGCGGGCGTGGCGCAGATCACGGGCGCCAAGATCGACCTGCACTACAAGCGCAATTATCCGGTGGTGGTCAATCACGCCGCGGAGACCGAGGTAGCCAAGCGCATCGCCAGGCAGGTCGCGGGCGAGGCCAACGTGCACGAGATGCCGCCGCTGATGGGCGGCGAGGACTTTGCCTACATGCTGGAAGCGCGCCCCGGCGCCTTCATCTTCTGCGGCAACGGCGACAGCGCCGGCCTGCACCATCCGGCCTACAATTTCAACGACGAGGCGATCGTCTACGGCACGTCCTACTGGGTCAAGCTGGTCGAGGAATCGCTCGCGGCGTCGTAGCGCCGAGCCGAAGGCACAAACGGAAAGGGCCCGTGCACCGCACGGGCCCTTTGTTTTTTCGGAATCTGATCGGCTTCAGAAGATCCGCGAGAAGATCACGTAGAGCGTGGCCGACAGCGCGATCGCGCAGGGCAGCGTCAGCACCCAGGCCATCAGCAAATTGCGGATGGTCGACCATTGCAGGCCCGAGCCGTTCGCGGCCATGGTGCCGGCGACGCCGGACGAAAGCACATGGGTGGTCGAAACCGGCAGGCCGAACACGTCGGCCGCGCCGATCGTGGCGGCGGCCACGAGCTCGGCCGAGGCGCCTTGCGCGTAGGTGAGATGGCTCTTGCCGATCTTCTCGCCCACGGTGATGACGATGCGCTTCCAGCCGACCATGGTGCCGAGCCCGAGCGCGATGGCAACCGCGATCTTCACCCAGGTCGGGATGAACTTCGTGGCAGCGTCGAGCGAGCCTTTGTAGGCGTTCAGGGTCGCGATCTCCTCCTTGTTGAGATCGTTCTCCTTGTCCTTCATCAGGAAGCGGATTGCTTCCGACGTCAGGTACATGTCGTTGCGGGTGTTGCCGACGGCTTCTGCCGGCACCTTGTTCAACGTGCCGTATTTGGCGACCTGATCGCCGACGTCCTTCACCAACACCGCGAGCGAGGGATAGGTGCCTTCGCTGATATGGCGCAGCGTGATGTATTGCGTCACCGTCGGTCGGGGATCGCCGATGATGCTGTGGCCGGCGCCCTTCGCCGAGATCACCTTGGAAGCGGCCTCCGAGGTCTTCTGGAATTGGGCGACCTGGGATTCAGGCAGCGCGCGGTTGAGGGCGTAGGCGGTCGGCACGGTGCCGATCAGGATCAGCATGATCAGGCCCATGCCCTTCTGACCGTCGTTGGAGCCGTGGGCGAAGCTGACGCCGGTGCAGGTCAGGATCAGCAGGCCGCGGATCCAGAGCGGCGGCGCCTTGTTGCCTTCGGGCGCGGCATAGAGTGCCGGGTTGCGCACGATGAATTTCAGCAGCAGCAACAGCGTGGCGGCGCAGATGAAGCCGAACAGCGGCGACAGCAGCAGCGCGTAGCCGATCTCGGTCGCCTTGGTCCAGTCCACGCCCGAGGTGCCGTCGCGGCCGCGCATAACGGCGTTGGCGATACCGACGCCGATGATCGAACCGATCAGCGTGTGCGAGGAGGAGGCGGGCAGTCCGAAGAACCATGTGCCGAGATTCCACATGATCGCGGCGATCAGAAGCGCGAACACCATCGCGAAGCCGGCACTGGAGCCAACCTGGAGGATCAGCTCGACCGGCAGCAGCGAGACGATGCCGAAGGCAACGGCGCCGGAGGAGAGCAGCACGCCGAGGAAGTTGAAGAAGCCCGACCACATCACAGCGAATTCGGCCGGCAGCGAATGGGTGTAGATCACCGTCGCCACTGCATTGGCGGTGTCGTGGAAGCCGTTGACGAATTCGAAGCCGAGCGCGATCAGGAGCGCGACGAACAGGAGGATGTAGGGCAGGTAGGTCGTCACCCGCATGCCGGTGGCGTTGATGTCGACATAGATGCTGTAGGCGACGAACAGCAGGCCCGCGGCGAGGATGCCGAAGAACAGGATCATCGTCAGCGGATTGAAGCCCTTGTCGAGATTTGGCCGCGAGGCCGGCTGGACGGGATCGGCTACCGCGCGGTCGAATGCAACATCGGTCATGTCTGAACGCCCCTTAACTTTCTGTAAGGGCTATTGTCCGCGATCGATTTGAAGGCTGGATGACAACCGAGGCGTGAAAACCGTTTTCTTGCCAGTCTTTACGCGGCCCGCGCGGCTTTCTTCTGCAAACCGGCGGCAATCTTCAAATCTTCGACAAAGCGTCGATATTCCAACGCCTTGGCTTCCGGATCCGGTAGCCGCAACAGATAGGACGGGTGCACCGTCACCAAAGCCTTGCGACCGTCGGGAAGATCGATCAGCCGGCCGCGGTTCTTGCCAATCGGGGTTATTTTCCCGAACACGCTCTGCGCAGCGGTGGCGCCCATCGCCACGATGAGATCGGGCTGGATTACTGAGACTTCCCGCTCATACCATTGCCGGCACGCCCGGATCTCCGGTGTCACCGGCTTCTGGTGCAGGCGGATTTTTCCGCGCGGCACGAATTTGAAATGTTTGACCGCGTTGGTGACATAGACCTTCTTGCGGTCGACGCCCGCCTCCTCCAACGCGCGGTCGAGCATCTTGCCGGCCGGACCGACGAAGGGGTGGCCCGCGAGGTCTTCCTTGTCGCCGGGCTGCTCGCCGACCAGCATGATGTTGGCGGACTTCGGGCCTTCGCCGAACACGGTCTGGGTCGCGTCCTTGTAGAGGTGGCAGGCGCGGCAGTGCGCGGCTTCCTCGCGAAGCGCTTCGAGATCGTCGGATGTAGCTTTGCGTCCCATGGTAGTCTCCGGACGTGGGGAGATCCGCCCGCCGGTCCAGCGTTCGGCATCAACGAGCAGAGGTTCAAGTATTGATGCTTCGTGGAGGTTCCTCCTGCGCTTCACCAGCGCGTCAGGCGTTGGCAACCGGTCCGGCTGGAAGTGGCGGCGCCAGGTTTCCTCCAGGTGGCCCGGTGCAGGCCTCTCCCTCCGGCTGATCCCGGGCGTGAAGGAGACCGCGTGGCCGTCCCAATGAGCGCAGACATCGGGCGAGAGGATCGACCAGGGTATGTCGGCAAAGCGGCGGACGAAAAACGGCGCGGCGAATGCGATGATGTGATGCTCCGGCTCGAACCAGGCGGCGTAATGCGCCTTCTGATCGCGTCCGATCTCGCGGAAACGGACGAGGTCGCGCATCCGCTGCACATCGCGTTGCACCGCGCCTGCCATCGCCGCGGCCTGCGTCACGTCGGGATCGGTGATCGCTTCCAGAAGATCGTGATCGGCCTTCAACCGCCACAGCAAGCGATTGAGCAGCGCAAAGCGCCCGTCGTCACGATGCAGGATCGTGATCCGGGCAAGCTCGATGAAATTGGCCGGCACGGTGAACGTGCTCTCAGTTTCGATCGGCGGAAGGCCTGGCGCTTCGGACAGGCCGGGCGGCAGCTGGTCTTTCGTTTGGCCTTGCACCTGCCACGTCACGTCCGCCGGCGCGATATGATGCAGCGCAAGCGCGCGTGCGGCTTGACGCCAGCCGTCGAAATCGGTCTCGCTGTCGAGGATTATAAGGTACATGACACCTGAATCCTGTTGATTTTTCTTATGAATCCGTAGGGGCGCCAATTCGATTGACTCTTCTGGCGCCGTTAGCTTTATATTAGAACATATCATGAACAAATGAGCCAGCCGCGGGTTCTTATTTTTGAGCCACGGCACCCACCTCAAAGGAGCGGCGAGCATGAGCGGCGCACGCATCAGCGCGCTTGCGATCCTGCGCGGCCAGATCGAGCGCATCGAAACGGCGGAGGTCGTGCATCAGCACGATCGCGTCGCGCTCGGCCATGGCGAGGCCGACAATGCCCTGAAGGGCGGACTCGCGCGTGCAGCGATCCATGAGGTGTTTTGCGAGGGGCGTCAGGGCGCGGCCGCGACGGGTTTCGTTACCGGACTTGCGGGCCGCGTGACGGCACGCAAACCGCTGCTGTGGGTGCGGCAGGATTTTTCGGAAATTGAAACCGGCGCGCTGTCGATGAGCGGGCTCGCCGAACTCGGCCTCGATCCGCGCCGCGTGGTGACGGTGCGTGCCGCCGACGTCGAGAGCGCGCTGCGCACCTCGGCCGATGCGCTGGCTTGCGATGCGCTCGGCGCCGTCGTGCTCGAGCTCTGGGGCGAGACCCGGCAGTTCGATCTGGTGGCGAGCCGCAAGCTGACGCTGGCCGCGCAGTCGTCGGGCGTCACTGGCTTGCTGCTGCGGATGGCCGCGCAGCCTTTGCCCTCGACCGCAGAGACACGATGGATGCTGCGCGCGGCGCATTCTCCGCCGGGCGCGGCTTCAATGCCTGCGGCGCCTTGGGACGTCTGGGGCGCGCCGCGCTTCGATGCCGAGCTCTTGCGCAATCGTCATGGCCCGTGTGGCCGGTGGATCCTGGAATGGAAGTGTGATGAGTGCCAGTTCTCTGAACCGTCGGCGTATCCTCAGCCTGTGGCTGCCGCGCCTGCCCATCGACCGGATTCAGCGTTTCTTGCAGGTGAGCAGCGGCGCGCAGGGTAAAGCGTTTTCAAGCGAAGTGGACGCCGGTTCGCGTGAAGAAAACGCGTCAAGACAAAAAGACGCGCCCACCATTGTCGTCATCAAGGACAACAATGCGCTGGTGATCCACGCGCTGGACGAGGCCGCCGAGCGCCTCGGCTTGCACATCGGCCAGCCGCTCGCGAATGCGCGGGCGATGTGCCCGGACTTGCGTGTGTTCGACGCCGATGTCGCGACCGATGCGAAGACGCTCAGCGACATCGCGGACTGGTGTGACCGCTTCACGCCGCTGGTGGCGCTCGATCCGCCGCACGGGCTGTTTCTGGACATCACCGGCTGCGCGCATCTGTTCGGCGGCGAGGCCGCGCTGCTAAAGACGCTGGTCCGTGCGCTCGCCCGCCAGGGCTTTGCCGTCAGCGCGGCGATCGCCGGCACCTCGGTCTGCGCGCGCACGCTGACGCGGCAGGCCTCAGGCACCATCGTTGCCGATGGCGGGGAGGCGGCGGCGATCAGCCGACTACCGGTGTCCGCGCTCGGTGCGAGCGAGGCCATCACCACCGGCCTGCGTCGCGCCGGTTTGAAGACCATCGGCGATGTCGCATCGCGCAGCTCCCACGAGATCACGGCGCGGTTCGGCGCCCGGTTCTCCACGTTGTTCGCGCATGCGCTGGGGCAGGGCGACGCGCCGATCAATCCGCGCAAACCGCTGCCCGATTACATCGTGGAGAAACGCTTTGCCGAGCCGATCGCGACCGACACCATGATCGCGATGACGCTGTCGCGGCTTGCGGATACATTGATTGCGTCGATGGAGAAGCAGGGCAAGGGCGCGCGACGGCTGGAAGCCGCCTTCTTCCGCACCGACGGCGTGGTGCGCGCGATCGTGGTCGAGACCGGACGTCCCGTGACGCGAAGCGCCGTCGTCGATCGCCTGTTTCGCGAGCGGCTCGATGCGCTCGCCGATCCCCTCGATCCCGGCTTCGGCTTCGACATGGTGCGGCTGTCGGCGAGCCGCACCGAGATCGTGGTGCAGGAGCAGCGCGATCTCGATGCGCATGTCCACGACAATGACGAGCTCACCGCGCTGATCGACCGCATCGCCGCGCGCATCGGCGGAAAGCGCGTCGTCGTGCACCTGCCGCAGGATACGCATATCCCCGAATGCGCGGTGCTGGCGGCGCCGGCGCAGCATCATCTCGCCGCCGCCATGCAGGCCGAATGGCCTGCGCGCGCGCAGAGCGAGCCGCCGCTGCGGCCCTTGCGCCTGTTCGACAGGCCGGAGCCGATCAAGGTGCCGTTCGCAACCGTGCCAGATGGTCCGCCGCATCAATTCACCTGGCGCCGTGCGCTGCATGCCGTGGTGCGGGTGGAAGGGCCCGAGCGCATCGCGATGGAATGGTGGCGGCAGGACGGCAAGCAACTGACGCGGGATTATTTCCGCATCGAGGATGCCGAGGGCCTGCGCTTCTGGATCTTTCGCGACGGCCTTTATGAAGGGGAATGCTTCGACGACGACGGCAAGCCCGTTCCTCCCGGCTGGTATGTGCACGGTCTCTTCGCATGATCACGCCCGCTTATGCCGAGATCGGCATCACCACCAACTTCTCCTTCCTGCGCGGCGGCTCGGATCCGCGCGCCTATGTGCATCAGGCGAGCATTCTCGGCATTCCCGTGATCGGCATTGCCGATCACAACACACTCGCCGGCGTGGTACGCGCCTACAAGGAGCTCGACAATGCCGAGGTGATGCACAAGCCGAAGCTGCTGATCGGCGCGCGGATCGTCTTCATCGACGGCACGCCCGACATTTTTGTCTATCCGCGCGACCGCGCCGCCTATGGCCGGCTGTGCCAGCTCCTCACCCGGGGCAAGCGCGGCGACGACATCACGCGGATCGAGAAGGGCGAATGCCGTCTCACTTTTGCTGACCTTCTGGAGTTTTCGGAAGGCCAACTCCTGGTCCTGACCATGCCGCATCGCTTCGATGCGGCGCAAGCGCTGGATGTTCTTGCAAGGCTCAGAGCAACCCATGCCGAAGGCGTGTGGCTGGCGGCGAGCCTGGTCTATCGCGGCGACGACCGGCGTCGCCTGGCGCGGCTCGATGATCTCGCTGCAAAAGCAAAAGTGCCGCTGCTTGCGACCAACGAGGTGCTGTATCATCATCCCGGCCGCCGTCCGCTTCAGGACGTGCTCACCTGCATCCGCGAAAAGACCACGATCGAGGCGGCCGGGCGGAAGCTCGAGGCCAATGCCGAACGCTTTCTGAAGACGCCACGCGAAATGGCGCGGCTGTTCCGTGACTTCCCCGACGCGATCGCGGAGACCATGCGTTTTGCCGACCGCATCGGTTTCTCGCTCGACCAGCTCAAATACCAGTATCCGGACGAGCCGGTGCCACCGGGCAAGACCGCGCAAGGGCATCTGGAGGATCTGACCTGGGCGGGCGTCGACAAGTACTTCGGCGGCAAGATCGATGACAAGCTGCGCGCGACCCTGAAGAAGGAGCTCGCACTGATCGCCGAGCTGAAATACGCGCATTACTTCCTCACCGTGCACGACATCGTGCACTATACGCGCAGCCAGAACATCCTGTGCCAGGGCCGCGGATCTGCGGCGAACTCGGCGGTGTGCTACGTGCTTGGCATCACCTCGGTCGATCCGACCAAGGTCGATCTGCTGTTCGAGCGGTTCATCTCCAAGGAGCGGCTGGAGCCGCCCGACATCGACGTCGATTTCGAGCATTCGCGGCGCGAGGAGGTGATGCAATATGTCTACCGTCGCTACGGCCGCCATCGCGCCGCGATCATCGCCACCGTCATCCATTATCGTCCGCGCAGCGCCATCCGCGACGTCGGCAAGGCGCTCGGCCTGACCGAGGACGTCACCGCCGCGCTCGCCGACACCGTGTGGGGAAGCTGGGGCAAGGGCCTCAACGACATGCAGGTCAGGCAGGCCGGGCTCGATCCGCAAAATCCCATGATCAACCTCGCGGTCGAGCTCGCGACCGAGCTGATCGAATTCCCGCGCCATCTCTCCCAGCATGTCGGCGGCTATGTGCTGACCCAGGACCGGCTCGACACCTATGTGCCGATCGGCAACGCCGCGATGGAGGACCGCACCTTCATCGAATGGGACAAGGACGACGTCGACGCGCTCAACATGATGAAGGTCGACGTGCTCGCGCTGGGCATGCTGACCTGCATCAGGAAATGTTTTGATCTGATCGCAGATCACAAAGGCAAGCGCTGGGTTCTGGCGAGTGTCCCGCAGGACGACCCCAAGGTCTACGACATGCTGTGCCTCGGGGAATCGCTCGGCGTGTTCCAGGTCGAAAGCCGCGCCCAGATGAACATGCTGCCGCGCCTGAAGCCGCGGACCTTCTACGATCTCGTCATCGAGGTTGCGATCGTGCGTCCCGGGCCCATCCAGGGCGACATGGTGCATCCTTACTTGCGGCGGCGAAACGGCTTGGAAAAAGTAAGCTATCCATCGCCGTCACCGGATCATGGCGACAAGGACGAGCTTTACAAGGTGCTGCACAAAACGCTCGGGGTGCCCCTGTTCCAGGAACAGGCGATGCGGATCGCGATCGAGGCGGCAAAATTCACCTCTGAGGAAGCCAACGGTCTGCGCCGCTCGATGGCGACCTTCCGAAATGTCGGCACCATCGGCCAATACGAGGAAAAGCTGATCGGCAACATGGTGGCGCGCGGCTACGATCCCGAATTCGCCAGGAGCTGTTTCGACCAGATCAAGGGCTTTGGCTCCTATGGCTTTCCGGAAAGCCACGCCGCGAGCTTCGCGCAACTCGTCTACATCTCCTCCTGGCTGAAGCATTATCACCCCGATGCGTTCTGCTGCGGCCTGCTGAACTCGCAGCCGATGGGCTTTTATGCTCCGGCACAGATCGTCAGTGACGCCCGCAAGAACGGCGTCGAGGTGCGCGACATCGATGTGTCCTACAGCTTTGCGCAGAACACGCTGGAGGAGGGGAGCGGCAAGTACTGCGCGGTACGTCTGGGTTTCCGCCAGATCGACGGTTTTCATTGGCTCGATGAGGATGAGGAGAGGCTGAAACGTTCTCAGCTGTCATTCCGGGGCGCGCCCCTTGGCGCGAACCCGGAATCCATCGGGCAGCATACGCTTGGCGGAATGGATTCTCAGATGCGCAATTGCGCATCAGAGCTCGCGCCAAGAGGCGCGCCCCGGAATGACAACATAGAGAAAGCCCAGGACTGGACCGACCGCATCGTCGCCGCCCGCAACCGGCGGCCCTTCACCTCGCTGGAAGACTTTGCTCGCGACACCGGCCTGCCTAAGCGCGCGCTGATCCTGCTGGCGGATGCCGACGCCTTCCGTTCGCTCAAGCTCGATCGCCGCGAGGCGCTGTGGCAGGTGCGACGGCTGCCCGACGACGTGCCGCTGCCGTTGTTCGAGGCCGCGACCGCGCGCGAGCAGCCGGACGAACACGCCAAACCACTGCCGGTGATGCCGCGTGCCGAGCAGGTCGTGGCCGACTACCAGACCATCCGGCTATCGCTGAAGGGACATCCGATGGAATTTTTGCGCGAGATGTTTTCGCGCGAGCGTGTCGTCGCCTGCAAGGATATCAGTCACGAGAACGAGCGGCGGCGCGTCCGCTGTGCCGGCGTGGTGCTGGTCCGGCAGCGGCCGGGCAGCGCCAGCGGCGTCGTGTTCATGACGCTGGAGGACGAAACCGGCATCGCCAATGTCGTGGTCTGGCCCAAGATCATGGAGCAGTACCGGAAAGAAGTGATGGGCGCGCGCCTCATCCTGGTCGAGGGTTATATCCAGAGCAGCCCCGAGAAGGTGACGCATCTGATCGCCCAGCGGATGATCGACCGCTCGCACGATCTGGTCGGCCTCGCCAACGACGCGCTTGGCCGTAAGCATCCGGTGCCGGCAGGCGCCGACCTGATCGAGCCTCTCAACGACGACCCCCGCGCCCACGCGGATATGCCGGCGCAAAAAATTCGCCATCCCCGCAACGTCCGCATCCTGCCGCCGTCGCGGGATTTCCATTGAGGGGGTGGCGCGGGCTGCCGCAATGACGAGTTTGTTGCGACGGTATCGCGCCTCAGTCTCAGTCGTCATACCCCGCGAAAGCGGGGTATCCAGTACGCCGCGGCTTCTCGGATCCAGCCGCGCTGCCTCTGGAATACTGGATCGCCCGGTCAAGTCGGGCGATGACAGTGTGCCCTCTAAAAATTCACCCGGTTCGAGATCGCACCATCCACGACGAGGTTGGAACCCGTGGTGAACCCCGACACTGGGCTCGCCAGAAACACCGCCGCGCTCGCGATCTCCTGCGGCGTCGCCATGCGTCCGGTCGGATTGCGCTTCATCGCGTCGTTGTAACGCTCGGGCATGTTCTGCTCGATCATGTTCCAGACGCCGCCCTTGAAATAGACCGTGCCGGGCGACACCACGTTGACGCGGATTTTCTTCTTGGCGTATTGCCGAGCCAGCCCCTTGGCCATGTGGATCAGCGCCGCCTTGATCGGGCCGTAGGAGCTGGCGAGATCGGCCTGTGCCGCCGAAATCGAGGAGATGATGACGAAGGCGGCGTCACCGCTTGCCTCTCCGCTGGCTTCGAGGAAGGGCCGTGCGGCGTCGAACGCATGCACGGCGCCGAGCAGGTCAAGCCGAAAATTCTGTTCCCACGACGCGGCATCGTGGCCTTGCGCCATCGCGCCCGCGTTGGAGAACAGCATATCGACGCGGCCGAGCTCTTTTGCAGCAGTCTCGATCCAGGATTTCAGCGCCGCGCCGTCGGTGACGTCGACCGGACCGCCGGTGGCGCGGATACCGCTGGCTTTCAGTTCGGCGACGGTGGCGGCAACCTGATCCGCGTTGCGCGCGCATACCGCGACATTGCTGCCTTCATCAGCCAGCGTCGCCGCAATCGCCCGCCCGATGCCGCGCGTGCCGCCGAGGACGATGGCGTTCTTTCCCTTGAGACCGAGATCCATTGTTGACTTTCCTTCTTGTTGGTCGTGCGAAGCCTCGTCGCGTGAAGATATCGAAGTCGTTGTCGGTGTCATACCCCGCGAAAGCGGGGTATCCAGTACGCCGTGACGTCCCGGCTCTATATCAGTGTCTCTGGGATACTGGATCATCCGCCTTCGCGGACGATGACACCGAGTAAATGGTCAGGAGCGCGCCCGTTCACTCTGGCGCAGCCCCCACCGGCGGGCCGCCGGGCGGACGATGCAGGAAGGTCAGTGACGCATAGGCGCCGGCCCAGGAGCCGATTGCCGCGAAGGCAACGTAGAACGCATTCTCGGTGTAGCTGATCACGGCGTAAGAGGAGAGCAGGTACCAGACCGCGCTCCAGTTCGCCGCCGGCACGCGTTTGCGCGCGATCACGGCCGAGGTGAACATGACATAGACCGCGTCGGTGGCCGCCGTTGCGATGAACACGGCGCCGGCGGTGAGGGGATCGATGGCGGCCATTGCGTTCCTTTGTGCGCTGATGGAAGCTCGGGAAAATAAGGGAGAGATGCAGTCATGCAAAGCCCTGCCGGCATTCTCAGCGATATCTGGAGCTCCATCGGCGGAGATTCTGCCGCGCTCGGCCGTGTGCGGCTGACCGGCGAGGAGCCGCAGATCCCATCGTCATTTCGCGTCGCTGTCGCCGGCCAGACCACGATCGCTGCCGCCGGCCTCGCCGCTGCCGAGATATGGAGACTGCGCAGTGGGGAGGCGCAGGATGTCTCCGTCGACATGCGCCACGCCGTCGCCGAATGCCGTTCGGAGCGCTATTGGCGCCTCGACGACAACCCGCCGCCTCCGGCCTGGGACGCCATCGCGGGCGTTTACAAAACCGGCGACGAGCGCTTCGTCCGCTGCCACACCAATTTCCCGCATCATCGCGACGCCGTCTGCAAGGTGCTCGGCTGCGAACCCGAGCGCGAGAAGGTGCAGGCTGCGCTGATGCAGTGGAAGGGCGAGGATTTTGAAACGGCGGCCTATGCGGCGGGTGGCGTCGTTGCGCTGATGCGGAGTTACGACGAATGGTCGGCGCTGCCGCAGGCGCGTGCGCTCGCTGAACTGCCGCTGATCTCGATCGAGAAGATCGGCGAGGCCGCACCAAAGCCGTGGCCAAAGGGCGATCGCCCGCTTGCGGGCCTTCGCGTGCTGGATCTGTCCCGTGTCATCGCAGGCCCCGTTGCCGGCCGCACGCTCGCCGCGCACGGTGCCGATGTGCTGCTCATCTCAGGCCCGGAGCTCCCCGCCATTCCCTGGCTCTCCATCGACACGGGCCGCGGCAAGCTCACCACCTTCATTGAACTGAAGCGCGAGGCGGGCAGGGCGCAGATGCGCGCGCTGTTGAGGGACGCCGATATCTTTTCGCAAGGCTATCGCCCGCATTCGCTCGCCGCTCTCGGCTTCGCGCCGGAGCACACAGCGCAGATCAGTCCAGGTATCGTCTACGTTACGCTATCCGCCTATGGCCACGCCGGCCCCTGGGCCGAGCGGCGTGGTTTCGACTCGCTGGTGCAGACGACGACCGGCTTCAACCACGCCGAAGGACAGGCCGCCGGCATTGACGGCCCCAAGGAATTGCCGGCACAGATACTCGACCACGCCACCGGCTACCTGATGGCATTCGGCGCGATGATGGCCAAGGCGCGCCAGGCCCGCGAAGGCGGCAGCTGGCACGTTCGCGTGTCGCTGGCCCAGACCGGGCGCTGGCTGTGGAATCTCGGCCGGCTCGATGGTGGCCTGAACATCCCGGATCTTACGGGGGAGGCCGTACATGCAGCATTCATCGAGAGCATGCCATCTGGATTCGGCACGTTGAAGGCGGTGCGCCATTCGGCGCTGCTGTCGACGACGCCGGCAGAATGGAGCCGTCCTGCGATGCCGCTCGGCAGTCATCCGGCACAGTGGCCGGTGCAAAGCTGACGTGAAGCTGACACGTCGCAATATTTTAACTCAGTTCGAAAGGTGCGAGGCGTTTTTTAGGTTGTTTGAAATCCCAATTCGGCACTATTAGCGCGATCGATAAGGCAGTCGTCTGCCGAGATCGTCGCAGACACGACCGGGCCCCATGGTAGTTGAAAATACCAAGAGATTGCAGGCGGTTACAAAACGACGGGTGATCGCATCCGTAGTTTTACTAGCTCTTGCCGGTGCCGGGGCCTACGGCTTCCTCCATGCGGGGCCGAAGGAAAAGAAGCACTCGGAGATTTCCAGCCAGTCGCGCAGGAATGCGCAGAACTTCACGCCGACACCGTCCGAATGGGCGACGCTGACGATCGAACCGGTCAAGGCCAAGACCTTCCGGGCCGAATATATCACCGAGGGCAAAGTCGCAGTCGACGAGGATCGTTCGACGCCGGTGTTCTCGCCCTATGCAGGCCGGGTCACCAAGCTTCTCGCCAAGCCGGGCGAGATGCTGAAGCAAGGTCAACCATTGTTCACCATCGAGGCCGCCGATACCGTGCAGGCCCAGAACGATTTCATCGCGGCGATGACTGCGCAGAACAAGGCGAAGTCGGCGATTGATCTTGCCGACATCCAGTTCAAACGCGCCAAGGATCTCTACGAGGGCCATGCCATTCCGCTGAAGGATTATCAGCAGGCAGAAGCGACCCAGGTCCAGGCGCAGAACGACCTGCGCTCCTCGGGGACGGCGATGGAGGCCGCGCGCAACAAGCTGCGTATCCTCGGCTTCACCGACGAGACCATCAAGGCGTTCCAGGACAAGGGCGCGATCAATCCGGAGGTCACGATCTACTCGCCGATCTCCGGCACCGTCGTGCAGCGCAAGATCGGCCCCGGCCAGTATGTCAGCGCCGGCGCCAGCGATCCTGTGTTCGTGGTCGGCGATCTCTCCACCGTTTGGCTTACCGCCTTCGTGCGCGAGAGCGATGCGGCCGCGATGTGCATCGGGCAGGATATCACCGTCAATGTGATGGCGCTCCCGGGGCGTCCGCTGACGGCCAAGATCAACTACGTGGCCACGGCGATCGACCCCGCCACGCGGCGCCTGCTGGTCCGGGCCACCATCGACAACAAGGACGGCGCGCTGAAGCCGGAGATGTTCGCCAACGTCACGATCTATTCGGCCGGCGACCGTGCAGCGCCCGCGGTGCCGAAGCAGGCGCTGATCTATGAAGGCGACCAGGTCCGCATCTGGGTTGCTCGCGAGGACAAGTCGGTCGAGCTGCGCCAGATCAAGATCGGCCTCATCAACGGCAATCTCGTCGAGGTCACCAGCAACCTGAAGCCCGGCGAACAGATCATCACCAGGGGCAGCTTGTTCATCGACCGCGCGGCGTCCGGCAGCTGATCGACGACCCAAGAAAATTGAAGACCTGAATGGATCGTCTCGTCGCTCTCGCCGTCAACCGGCGCTTCCTGATGGTCGGCATGTTCGTCGCCGTGTTGACCGGCGGCCTGATCGCCTTCAACCAGCTCAACATCGAAGCCTATCCCGACCCGACCCCGCCGATGGTCGACATCGTGACGCAAAGTCCGGGCCTGTCGGCGGAAGAGATCGAGCGCTACATCACGATCCCGATCGAGACCCAGGTCGCGGGCCTGAAGAACCTCACGACCGTCCGCACCATTTCGCTCTACGGCCTCTCCGACGTCAAACTCCAGTTCTCCTTCGCCTACACCTATGACGAGGCGCAGCAGCAGGTGCTGAACCGCTTGGCGCAGCTCGCACCTTTGCCGGGCAACGTGCAGCCACAGATCTCTCCGCTCAGCCCGATCGGCGAAATCTTCCGCTACCGCCTCGTCGGTCCGCCGAACTACAGCGTGCTCGATCTCAAGACCATCCAGGATTGGGTGCTCCAGCGCCGCTTCCGCGCCGTGCCGGGCGTGATCGACGTCACCGGGTGGGGCGGCAAGAGCAAGACCTACGAGATCCAGGTCGACTTCAACAAGCTGGTCGCGAACGGCCTGACGCTGCCGCAACTGCTCCAGGCGGTCGGCAATGCCAACGTCAATGTCGGCGGCAACACCGTCAATATCGGCCAGCAATCGGCGGTGGTGCGCGGCGTCGGCCTGATCCGTTCGATCGACGATCTCGCCAATACCATGGTCTCGCAGACAGGCGGCAATCCGGTGCTGGTCAAGGACGTCGCCACCGTCACAGTCGGCCAGAAGCCCCGTCTCGGTATCGCCGGCCTCGACGAGGCCGACGACATCGTGCAGGGCATCGTCCTGATGCGCCGCGGCGAGCAGAGCTCGCCGACCATCAAGCGCGTCCACCAGCTCGTTCAAACCATCAACGAGTCCAGCATCCTGCCGCCCGGCGTGCGCATCGAGCGAATCTACGACCGCGGCGATCTGATCGAGCTCACTACCCATACCGTGCTGCACAACATGGTGGTAGGCATTGTGCTGATCGTGCTGTTGCAGTGGATCTTCCTCGGTGATTTGCGGAGCGCGCTGATCGTCGGCGCCACGATTCCGTTCGCGCTGTTCTTCGCCGTGATCATCCTGGTGCTGCGCGGGGAATCGGCGAACCTGCTGTCGGTCGGCGCCATCGATTTCGGCCTGATCGTCGATGCCACGGTCATCATGGTGGAGGCGATCTTCCGCCGCCTGACGCAGACGACGCCGATGTCGGAAACAGAGCAGATGTCGAACGAGACGCTGTTCGGCATGAAGAGCCATGCCATCCTCAGCGCCGCGGCCGACGTTTCGCGCTCGATCTTCTTTGCCGCGGCGATCATCATCGCGGCGTTCCTGCCGCTGTTCACGCTCTCCGGCGTCGAAGGCAACATCTTCGGGCCGATGGCGCGCACTTATGCCTATGCGCTTGCCGGCGGCCTGCTTGCGACGTTCACCGTGACCCCTGCGCTGTCCGCGATCATCCTGCCGGCGCATGTTCATGAGACCGAGACCAGGATCATGCAGATCCTGCACCGGATCTACATGCCTGTGCTGAACTGGGCGGTCGCCAACCGTGGCATCATGCTCGGCGCCTCAGTCGGCCTCGTGCTGATGACGGTCGCGCTCACGCGGCTGCTCGGCCTCGAATTCCTGCCCAAGCTGGAAGAAGGCAATCTCTGGATTCGCGCCACGCTGCCGCCGACCATCTCGCTCCAGGAGGGCAACTCCTATGTCAACGAGATGCGCAAGGTGATCCGTGCCCGGCCGGAAGTGGAATCGGTGGTGTCGCAGCACGGCCGCCCCGACGATGGCACCGATGCGGCCGGCTTCTTCAACGCCGAGTTCTTCGCGCCCTTGAAGCCGGCCAGCCAATGGCCCGGCACGCGCGACAAGGAGGAGCTGACCGCACAACTGCTCAAGCAGCTCGACGACCGCTTCCCCGGCGTCGAGTTCAACTTCTCGCAATATCTCCAGGACAACGTCTCCGAAGCGGTCTCCGGCGTGAAGGGCGAGAACTCGATCAAGCTGTTCGGCAGCGATCTCCAGGCGCTCACCGATACCGCCAACAAGATCAAGTCGGTGCTGTCGACCGTGCAGGGCGTGACCGATCTGGCGGTGTTCACCTCGCTCGGCCAACCGACCGTCCAGATCGACATCGACCGCGCCAAGGCCGCCCGCTACGGGCTCGCGCCCGGCGACATCAACGCCACCATCAAGGTCGCGATCGGCGGCGATACCGCGGGCGATCTCTACGAGCCCGGCTCCGACCGCCACTTCCCGATCATCGTCCGCCTCGCGCCGGAATATCGCCGGAGCGCCGAAGCGATCCAGAATTTGCGCATCGGCGCGCCCGGCCCGAACGGCACCGTCACGCAGATTCCCCTGAGCGAGGTCGCCACCATCAGCCTCGTCTCCGGTGCGGCCTATGTCTACCGCGAGCAGCAGGAGCGCTATCTGCCGATCAAGTTCTCGGTGCGCGATCGCGACCTCGGCAGTGCGATCCGCGAGGCGCAGCGGAAGATCGCCGAGCAGGTGCATCTGCCGCCCGGTTCGCGCATGGAATGGGTCGGCGAGTTCGGCAATCTCCAGGACGCGATCCGCCGGCTCTCGATCGTGGTGCCGATCTCGCTGGCGCTGATCGGCGTCCTGCTCTGGTTCAATTTCGGCTCGATGACCGACACGCTGCTCGCCATGAGCGTGATCCCGATGGCGATCTTCGGCGGCGTGCTCGGCCTCTTGATCACCGGCACCGCCTTCAGCGTCTCCGCGGCGATCGGCTTCATCGCGCTGTTCGGCATCGCGGTAATGGACGGCATCATCATCCTGTCGCAGTTCAACCAGCTGATCGAAGAAGGCATGGACCGCGTGAGTGCGGTGATACGCACCGGCGAGCTGCAGCTCCGGCCCGTGCTGATGACTTGCGTCGTGGCGGGCGTCGGCCTGTTGCCGGCGGCGCTGTCGGAAGGCATCGGCTCGCAGGTGCAGAAGCCGCTCGCCGTCGTCGTCGTCACCGGCATGATGCTCGCGCCGGTCGTGATCCTGGTGACCTTGCCGGTGCTGATCTCCTTCTTCTCCCGCCGCGCGCGCTGACGCTCATTGTTTGAGCATGATCTTGTCGGACAAGCGCTACACACTTTTCCGGATCATGCTCTCTCTCACAACATCCGCTGCGCGATCCGTATCAGCATCGTGGTGCCGAGCCCGAGCAGCATCAGGCTCGCGAACCGGCTGCTCAACGACAGCATCCGCGGCGTCAGCCGTGATCGCGCGGTGGCGACGATCGTGCTGAGCATCATCCACCAGACCGCGGAGCCGACGAAAACTCCCGCGAGCAGCGGTGCCGCCGCGGCCTGCGCAGAGAATGCGTGCAGAGCCGCCAGAAACAGGATGACCGTCAGCGGATTGGTGAACCCGAGCGCCATGGCGCTGAGATAGGCGCGCGCCAGACGCACTTTGTCGATCTCGCCGGTCTCCTCAAGCGCGATGGAACCGCGATGGGCCCGCATCGCGAACCACAGCAGCGTGAGAGCGGAGACGATGCCTACGGCCGCCGCGTTCGCCTCGACCCATGGCTGTGCGAGCGAGCCGAGGCCCAGAACCGCAAAGGCGCTGTAGGTGAGATGCACAGTTGCTGCACCGAAACCTGTTGCGAGGCCTGTGGCCATGCCCGATGCCAATGTGCGCTGAATGCACAGCATGCCCATCGGCCCGATCGGGGCGGCGACGGTGAAACCAATTCCCATGCCGGAGAAAAGCGCGGCAAGATAATGCGATAAAGGCATGCGACCGCACGAACAGATGAAATCTGTGCATGTGCGTACCGACGAAAACGAATTGCCGCTTCAACCATACGGGTGAGAAGCGAAAGCAAACACGAACACGTTCGTGTGAGTCCATTGTCGTTGTGCTCTCGCGACAACGGTTCCACTGCTCAATGTGGAACCGGTCGCATGTCGTTGAACCTGATCGCCCGTGTCGCGACTCAGAACCCGTAAAGCCGCGCCGGATTGTCGGCCAGGATCTTCTTGCGCACGTCCGCATCCGGCGCCCACACCGGAAGCTGGTTGAGCAGGCGGCCATCATCGATCTGGTAGAGCGGCGCGATGTCGGTGGCCTTGCGTCCCTCGACCCGGCTCGAATCCGGATGTGGCCAGTCGGTACCCCAGACGATGCGGTCCGCGTTCGCCGCGATCAGCGCCTGCGCGAACGGCACCATGTCCTGATAGTCGGGTGCAAGCTTTGAAGACCGGTAGGCGCCGGAGATCTTCACATAGGCCTTTCCGGACTTCACCAGCGCGACGAGATCGGAGAAGCCCGGCTGCTCCAGGCCGCGCGCGGCTTCGAGGCCGCCGAAATGGTCGAACACGACGGGCACCGGCGCCGTCTCGACGAGATCCTTGATCGCCGAGATCATGGCAAGCGTGGTGTAGAGCTGCACGTGCCAGCCGCGCGCCTTCATGCGCTCGACGGCGGCGGTGAAGCGCGGCCGGCCGACATTGGGATCGTTGACGCCGCCGGTCGCGAGATTGAGGCGGATGCCGCGGAAGCCGTCCTGGTGCATCGCGTCGAGCTGGGCCTCCGACGTCTTGTCGTCGATCACCGCGACCCCGCGCGCGGTTGTGCCGCGCGCCTTCATGCCGAACAGCGTCGAGGAATTGTCGGTGCCGTAGACACTCGGCGTGACGATCACCACGCGCTCGATGTGCAAAGCCTTGTGCAGCGCGGCCATTTCTTCGGGGCTCGCCGGCTCCGGCGTGTAGACGCGCCCGGCGAAGAACGGAAACTTTTCGACGTCGCCATGGATGTGCGTGTGGCAGTCGCAGGCATGCGCCGGGACGTCGAAATTCACCGGCATCGCGGGCTGCGCCGCGCGGGCCTGGGCTTTGCTGGTCATGGCTACTCCGGCGGCCAAAGAGGCAAGCAGGATGCTGCGTCGATTGAGCATAGTTTCTCTCCCGGTTTTATCGTTGCCGGAAGGATAGCATATTTCGCCCGTCGAGGGGGTGGTGGATGCCCTGTCCCGCAACCCGGCTGCGTCGCGTCGAGATACGAGGACCCGGGCACAGCAAATGCCGGCGAACGTCTACTGCCCCGACGGGGTGCGCAAACCGTGCCAGGCGTCGCGGACCTGCTGGTAGTGCACTTCGGGCAGGTAGTCCGGCGTGTTCAGGTTCAAGGTCTTGACGTCGAGATGGCCGACCGCGCTGAGCAGGGTGTAGGACGCGATCACGCGGTCCCGCAGCGCGCCGATCAGGCGGGCCTTGGCCTGGATCAGATCGGCCTGCGAGTTCAGCACGTCGACCGTCGTGCGCTGTCCGCCGGTGGCCTCGCGCTGCACGCCCTGGAGCGCGACGGTCGCCGCCTTCACCTCGGACTCCGAGGCCGAGACTGCGATCTTGGCACCTTCATTGGCAACCCAGGCACTGGTCGCTGCGGTGCGCGCCTGGTTGCGAATCTGATCGAGCACGAGCCGGCTCTGCGCCGTGATCTCCTTGGCCTGCCGGGTCTGTGCGGCGGCCTGGCCGCCGTCGTAGATCGGCGCGGTGACGTTGGCGACGATCGAGGCCTGGTCTTCGGCGAAAGTGCCGAGCGTCGGGTCGTTGTTGCGACTCTTGCTGGCGCTGCCCTGGACGCTGGCGCTCGGCAGCAGCGCGCCCTCGGCGATGCGGATGTTGGTGGAGGCGACATCAACGTCGAAGCCCGCCGCCATCACGGCCGGATGCTGGCGGATCGCCATCGTCAGCGCATCCTCGCGGCTCTTCGGCAGATAGCGGTCGACCACTTCGGCGGCCCGAAGCTGCGACGGAGCATTGCCGATCACCTGCGCGTACACCGCCTGGCTCACCGCCAGCGCGACTTCGGCGGCGTTGAGATCGGCAAGGCCGCGATTGAGACGCGCCTCGGCCTGGGCACTGTCGGTCGGCGTGACATCGCCGGCGTTGAGGCGGCGCTGGGTGACGGCGAGGGTCTCGCGCAGGAACGCGACGTTGGAACGTTGCGCCTCGACCAGCGACTGGTTGGCCAGCACGTTGGTGTAGGCGGTCACCGCGTCGAGCAGCACGCCCTGGCCCACGTTGCGCAGCGCCTCGCGGCCGGACTGCACCTGGAGTTCGGCGGCGCGCACGCTGTTGGCGGTGCGGAAGCCGTTGAACAGGGTCTGCGTCACGGTGACGCCGATGATCCAGGGTTTCAGGTTTCCGGTCTGGATGGTGTTGTCGGGCAGCAGGTTGCGCACCGATTGCAGGCCGGCGCTCAGGCTCGCCACGATCTGCGGCCGGTAGCCGGCGAGCGCCTGCGGCACGTTCTCATCCGTGGCGCGTTGCCGCGCACGCTCGGCATTGAGCTGAGGATTGGTCTGGTACGCCTTGGCGAGCGCCTCCGGCAGGGCTTCCGCCCATGCAGTGGAGGGCAGGGCGCAACAGAGCGCCAGCGCGGTCCATGTCGCAAGCACGGGACCTGCGCCCGATCGACGCCGCGTCATCACGCGACCAGCTCTGGCGGCACGCCCAATCATGTAATCCCGCTAAATCCCGGCTGTCCGCCCCCGCCGACGACGGCCCTCTTAACTGTTTAACCAGCCGAGGTCCCGCAGGCAAACTGCCGCGGGGAAAACCCCCATCTATTCCGTGCTTGTTGCAGGTCCGTCACAGCGGTTCTGCCGCGGAAGCGGCAGTGTCTTACACCAGCCTGACCGTTCGCCGGATTTACCGGTTCTTGTTCACCGGCTTGCGCTTCTCGATGAAGGCGGCCATGCCTTCGGAGCGGTCTTCCAGCGCGAAGGTTGCGTGGAACAGGTTGCGCTCGACGCTCATGCCCTCGGCGAGCGTGGTTTCGAAGGCGCGATTGACCGCTTCCTTGGCCATCGCGACCGCGGGCCGCGACATCGCGGCGATCTTCTCCGCCGCCGCCATCACCTCGTCCATGAGCTTGTCAGCGGGTACAATGCGGCTGACGAGGCCGCTGCGCTCGGCTTCCGCCGCATCCATCATGCGGCCGGTGAGGCAGAGGTCCATCGCCTTGGACTTGCCGATGGCGCGGGTCAGGCGCTGGGTACCGCCGATACCCGGAATGGTGCCGAGCGTGATTTCGGGCTGGCCGAACTTGGCGGTGTCGGCGGCGATGATGAAGTCGCACATCATGGCGAGCTCGCAGCCGCCGCCGAGCGCGTAGCCCGCGACCGCGGCGATGGTCGGCTTGCGGCAGCGCGCGAGGCGGTCGCCGCCAATCGCGGCGAAATCCTCGGAGAACATGTCGATGAAGCCCTTCGGCTGCATCTCCTTGATGTCGGCGCCGGCGGCAAAGGCTTTCTCGCTGCCGGTCACGACGATGCAGCCGATGGCATCATCGCTCTCGAGATCGTCGACGGCCGCTGCAATCTCGCGGAAGACGCCGAAGGAGAGCGCGTTGAGCATCTTCGGCCGGTTCAGCTTGATGATGCCGACCGCACCGATGCCTTCGACGATGATGTGTTCGAACGTGCTCATGCTCCACCCACGCGTTTGATTGGGCGGGCAATGTGCCCGCTGCCGCGGATGCCTTCAAGGGGGACCAAAGCTGGGAACGAGCCCGCCGGAACGCGCGGTGGGCGCGTTCCGGACGAGGTCCGCCGGACCAAAGATCAGGCCAAGATCCAGGCCGAGATCCAGGTCAAGATCCAGGCCGCGATTCAGGCCATGAACATCCGCGCCGCAGAGGCCAGCGTCAGCAGCGTGCCGACGCCGATGAAGATCTTGCCGATCAGGGAGCTCTGGTCCCAGGCCGAGTTCTGGCTGCTCGCCATGACCGGAGCCGGCCGCGGCTGCAGCTCGGTTGCAGCAATCACCGCCTTCTGCGGCGGCGGGCTGTCCTGTTGCAGCGCGCGGTCGATGTCGTTGAGCTGGTCGGGCTCGACGACCTGACTGTCGGCATTCGGGGCGGCGGTATTGTCGGCGGCGGCCTGCAAATTGTCGTTGGCGCGGCCCGTCATCGCGGAAGCCGCGGCAGCCGTCGGCGTGTCGGTGGCGGCAAGCTGCGCATTGGCGTTGGCGACTTGCGGCGGCATCTGGCTGGAGGCCAGCGCGTCGGTGTTGGCCTTCGCCTCGTCGGTCTTGGCCGCGGCGTCCTTCTCGGCCTTGTCGCCGGATTTCTGCACCGCCTTGCCGCTGTCGCCTTGGCGCGCGGTGTGGCGCCGCTGCTTGCTGGGCTTGACTGTGTCGGCCTGTTTGCCCGCGCTGTCCGATTTGCCGGCCGAGTTCGGCGCTGCCTGTACGGTGCCTCCGAACAGCAAGAAAAGCCCGGCAAGAAGGATCAATGCCGCGTGTCCGCTGGCTTTCATCATGTTGACGATCTCCCCAATTCCGCCCGTCCCGAGGGCGAACTGAGACCCCGGGGCGTGACCACAGCGGGGCAGAAAATGGGAATCTTCGGGCCAGACCGGGCAAAACCGCGGCAAATCATTTCGCAGGGGCCGGCCGCCGGGTGCGGAACGGACCGATCGGTGTTATGAGCCTCGAGGTTTTGCGGCTGCATCGGACAGTGAGGCGCCCATCGGATCACGAATTCGTGATCGAATGGATTCAGGCGTAACAAATTGAAAGAGCGGCCGAATTGCAATGGTGAGGGCGCGCGTGCGCGGACGTGAGGACGAGTGGACCGGCCTGATGCGGTCGGCCATGGCAGGCGATGACGCGGCCTATCATCGCCTGTTGAAGGCGGTCACGCCGGTGCTGCGCGCTGCCGCGAGGCGGGGCCTGGCGCGGGCCGGGCAGCCTCCCGATCAGGCCGAGGATATCGTGCAGGAGATTCTGTTGGCGGTGCATCTGAAGCGGCACACCTGGGACAGCGAAGCCCCGTTCGCCCCGTGGCTGTTTGCGATCGCCCGCAACAAGCTGATCGATGCGCTGCGGCGGCGGGGCAGGCGGATCTTCGTCAACATCGACGATTTCGCCGAAACGCTGCCGGGCGAGGTGCCGCAGGAGACGGCCTCGGCGAACGAGGTCGCCAGCCAACTCGGTACCCTGCCGCAGCGCCAGCGCGACGTGTTGCAGTCGATTGCGGTCGATAGCGCCTCGATCAAGGACACGGCGGCAAAATATGCGATGAGCGAAGGTGCGGTGCGGGTCGCGCTGCATCGCGGACTTGCGGCACTGACTGCCAAACTGCGGGACTAGTCATGGATACCGATCAACTCATTCGCACGCTCGCGGCCGACAACGCCCATCGGGCGCCGCGCGTCGGCGCCGTGCTGACCATGGCGCTGCTGGTCGCCGCACCCCTGTCGATCCTGATCTTCGCGACCTTTCTCGGCGTACGGCCTGACGTGATGAGCGCCATGCACAATCCGTTCTTCGACATGAAATTCGCGGTCACGCTGTCGCTCGCGATCCCGGCGATCATCGTCAGCCTGCATCTGTCGCGGCCCGAAGCCTTGATGCGCGGCTGGGGCTGGCTGCTGCTGCTTCCCGTCGGGCTGCTGGCGGTTGCGATCGGCAGCGAGGCGATGATGGCGCCGGCGATGCCGATGACGATGCGAATGGTCGGCAAGAACTCGCGGGTGTGCCTGTTTGCGATCCCGGCGATGTCGCTGCCGCTGCTTGCGGGCGCGCTGTTCGGCCTGCGCCACGGCGCGCCGTCGCGCCCCGCGCTGGCAGGGGCGCTCGCCGGCCTGGTCTCGGCCGGGCTCGCCGCAACGCTCTACGCCTCGCACTGCACCGACGACTCGCCGCTGTTCGTCGCGACCTGGTACACGACCGCGACCGCGCTCGTGACCGCGATCGGCGCTGCGGTCGGCTCGAGGGTCCTGCGCTACTGAAGTAGCCCGTGCAAGTTGCGGTACGTTGCGCATCCGCAACGTCCGGCTTCGACGGCCCCATCGCGCCTGCATTCATGAATGACGCTAATAGGCTCATGCGCTCGTGAACGGCTAATCCCGCTCACGTCGGGAAACTAACTTCGGCTGGACGATTTCTATCCGGGGCGTCGATGGACGCTGCTGTAGCGAGGGATATGCCCAGCCATGCGAAAACCCAGCGCGTTAGAAATGTCGCGGCGGAACCTCCTGATCGGAACCGCCACGACGGTTGCGATCGGAGCCGGCGCGCGAGCGGCCAGCGCTCAGAATTCCGCGACCGGACTCCCACTGCCTTCCGGGGAGGCCCCGGCGTCGGCAACGGTTTCCTTCAGCGTCAACGGCGAGGCCCGGGCGTTGAAGCTGGACACGAGGACCACGCTCCTCGATGCCCTGCGTGAACATCTTCATCTCACCGGCACGAAGAAGGGTTGCGATCACGGCCAGTGCGGCGCCTGCACCGTGATCGTCGGCGGGCAGCGCATCAATTCATGCCTGACGCTCGCGGTCATGCATGAGGGCGACAGCGTCACGACGATCGAGGGACTCGGCTCGCCGGAGCAGATGCATCCGATGCAGGCGGCGTTCGTCAAGCACGACGGCTTTCAGTGCGGCTATTGCACGCCGGGACAGATCTGCTCGGCGGTTTCAGTGCTCCAGGAGATCAAGGCCGGAATTCCAAGCCACGTCACCGCCGATCTCAACGCGGCGCCGCAACTGACGAACGCCGAGCTTCGCGAGCGCATGAGCGGCAACATCTGCCGTTGCGGGGCCTATTCCAACATTGCCGAGGCGATCACCGAGGTCGCCGGGAGGCCCGCATGAAGTCCTTTACCTATGAGAAGGCGAATTCGCCTGCGGCGGCGGCATCCGCGGCCGTCAGCAACGGCAATGCAAAATTCATCGCCGGCGGCACCAATCTGCTCGATCTGATGAAGCTCGAGATCGAGACACCGTCCCATCTGGTGGACGTCAACGGCCTCGGATTCGACAAGATCGAACCGACGCCCGACGGCGGACTTCGCATCGGCGCGCTCGTGCGCAACACGACGCTGGCTGCCGACGAGCGGATCCGGCGCGACTATGCCCTGCTGTCGCGCGCGCTGCTAGCCGGCGCGTCCGGACAATTGCGCAACAAGGCGACCACCGCCGGCAATCTGCTGCAACGGACGCGTTGCCCCTATTTCTATGACACCAACCAGAAGTGCAACAAGCGCAGCCCCGGCAGCGGCTGTGCCGCCATCGGTGGCGCAACCCGCCAGCATGCGGTCATCGGCGCGAGCGCCGCCTGCATCGCGACGCATCCGAGCGACATGGCGATTGGCATGCGTGCGCTCGATGCGACCGTGCAGACGGTTCGACCGGACGGCTCCATTCGGGATATCCCGATTGCCGATCTCCACCGTCTGCCGGGCGACACCCCGCACATCGAGACGACACTGGCGTCAGGCGAGTTGATCACGTCCGTGACGCTGCCAAGGCCGGTTGGCGGAACGCATATCTACCGAAAGGTCCGTGACCGCGCGTCCTACGCGTTCGCCTTGGTCTCGGTCGGAGCAATCGTCCAGCGCGACGGAACAGGGCGGGTCGCCATCGGCGGTGTTGCTCACAAGCCGTGGCGGGTCGAGGCGGCCGATGCCGAAATGCCGCATGGGGCCAACGCCGTTGCCACGCGCCTGCTCGAAGGCGCGAGGCCGACCAAGGAGAACGCATTCAAGCTCTCGCTGGTGGAGCGGACCCTTGGCGCAGTGCTGACCGAAGCGAAAGGCTGAGCCATGAAGTTCGACACGCCTGCGACCACCAATCCGATCGACCAGCTCAAGGTCATCGGTCATGCGACCAGCCGGATCGACGGTCCGCTGAAGACCACCGGACGGGCGACCTATGCCTATGAATGGCACGACGGTGTCGTGAAGCCTGCCTATGGCTGGATTGTGGGCTCGGCCATTGCCAAGGGCCGGATCCTGTCGATGGATCTGTCTCGTGCCAAGACCGCACCCGGTGTCTTCGCGATCGTCACGGCGGAGAATGCCGGCAAGCTCGACAAAGGCAATTACAACACGGCGAAGCTGCTCGGCGGGCCCGACATCGACCACTACCACCAGGCCATTGCGGTCGTCGTTGCCGAGACCTTCGAGCAGGCCCGGTCCGCGGCACAACTCGTCAAGGTCGACTACGCCGCGGCGAAGGGCTCGTTCGATCTGTCAGCCGGACGGGACGGTGCTGCAAAACCTCCCGGTCGCGGCGATGCCCAGTCAGACACGGCTGTCGGTGATTTTTCCGCTGCCTTCGCGTCCGCGCCGGTGCAACTCGATGCGAGCTACACCACCCCGGACCAGGCCCATGCGATGATGGAGCCGCATGCGTCGATGGCGGCGTGGAATGGCGACAAGCTCACGCTCTGGACCTCCAACCAGATGATTGCCTGGACCACCGGCGACGTCGCGAAGGCGCTCGGCCTGCCCAAGGAGAATGTCCGGCTGATTTCGCCATTCATCGGCGGCGGCTTTGGCGGGAAGCTGTTCCTTCGATCGGATGCGGTGCTCGCGGCGCTCGGCGCGCGTGCCGCCAACCGCCCGGTCAAGGTGGCTTTGCAGCGTCCGCTGATGTTCAACAACACGACGCATCGTCCGGCGACGATCCAGCGCATTCGCATCGGTGCCAACAGGGACGGCAAGATCACCGCGATCGGACATGAGAGCTGGTCGGGTAATTTGCCGGAAGGCAGGCCGGAGACGGCGGTTCAGCAGACCCGTCTGCTCTATGCCGGCGAGAACCGGATGACGGCGATGCGTCTTGCCATGCTGGATCTGCCCGAAGGCAACGCGATGCGCGCGCCCGGCGAGGCACCCGGCATGATGGCACTCGAGATCGCCATGGACGAGATGGCGGAGCGGCTGGGGATCGACCCGATCGAATTCCGCGTCCGCAACGATACCCAGGTCGATCCCGAGCATCCGAACCGCCCGTTCTCGCAGCGGCAGCTCGTCGAATGCATGCGGATCGGTGCGGAGCGCTTCGGCTGGAACAAGCGACATGCCGAGCCGGGCAAGCAGCGCGACGGCCGCTGGCTGATCGGCATGGGCATGGCTGCCGCATTCCGCAACAATCTTCTGATGAAATCGGGCGCTCGCGTTCGCCTCGATGGACAGGGACGCATAACCGTCGAGACCGACATGACCGATATCGGAACCGGCAGCTATACGATCATCGCCCAGACCGCAGCGGAGATGATGGGAGTGCCGCTGGAGAAGGTTATCGTACGACTGGGCGACTCGAGCTTCCCGGTATCCGCCGGCTCCGGCGGGCAGTTCGGCGCGAACAATTCGACCTCGGGCGTCTATGCCGCCTGCGTCAAGCTGCGCGAGGCGGTGGCGCAGAAGCTCGGCCTCAACTCCGCGGACGTTGCTTTCGCGAATGGCCAGGTGTCGTCGGGCAACCGCAGCGTTCCATTGGGGCAGGCGGCGTCGGACGGCGAACTGAAAGCCGAGGATTCGATCGAGTACGGCGATCTCGCCAAGACCCACCAGCAATCGACCTTCGGTGCCCATTTCGTCGAGCTCGGCGTCGACGTCGCGACGGCGGAAATCCGCGTGCGCCGGATGCTCGCCGTCTGTGCCGCGGGCCGGATTCTCAACCCGAAGACCGCACGCAGCCAGGTCATTGGTGCCATGACCATGGGCGTAGGAGCCGCGCTCATGGAGGAACTCGTCGTGGACAAGCGCGTCGGCTTTTTCGTCAATCACGACCTGGCCGGCTACGAGGTGCCCGTCCATGCCGACATTCCGCATCAGGACACGATCTTCCTCGACGAGACTGACCCGATGTCCTCGCCAATGAAGGCCAAGGGCATCGCTGAGCTCGGGATTTGTGGCGTCGCCGCGGCTTTGGCCAACGCCATCTACAACGCGACCGGCATAAGGGTGCGGGACTACCCGATCACGCTCGACAAGCTGCTGGACCACATGCCCGACGCCTGACGTCGTCCGCGGCCGTTGAGGTCAGGCTGCCGGCGTCGTGCTCTGCTGCATGCGGTGGAAGCGCAGCACCTGCTGCGCGGTCGAGCCGCGCAGAGCCTCGTAGGTGTCGCGCAGCGTCAGTATGTCGGTCTGCGAGCCGCCCGAGAGATTTTCCCGCATGGCGATGATCGCGCGCACGCTCGGCCATTGCATGCCCGCGACCTTGGCGAGGATCATCACGCCCTCGGTGCGGCTCTCGATCATCATGGCCTCGGCGGTCTCGACCGCGACGCCGGCGAGCGCCGCGAGTCCGGCATTGGTCTCGTCGAACTTGCCCTGCTCGGCGAAGGTTGTGACCTGGAATTCGTTGAGACGGCCGTCCTCGTGCAGCGACTTCACCAGCGCGCGTGCCATCTCGGTCTGCCTCGTCGTGGCAGCGGCGCGGACCCGCTGGGCCGCTTCCTGGACCACGCTGGACACTTCGTCGGCGAGCTCCGGATGCGCAGCCTCAAGCTTCCTGCGCACGCTCAATGACGCCTTCGCGACCAGCTTCAAATAGTGATGGCGCGGCAGGTCGGGCCGCACGCCGATGCAGGCGGCGAGTTCATCGTCGCGTTCGGCGCGCGTGACGAGGTCGGTGAGGCTTCCTTCGGAGAGCCGCGCGCCTGGATTACTGACGGTGGATTGCACCACGTCTTCGTTGCCGCGCGTCACCAGCACGTCGGTCAGCGCTTCCGACAGCACCCGGCGCAGCGAGATCGCCTTGAGATGCGCCTGGCCTCGCGTTCGCGCGATCTCGATCAGGGTCGCCTCGTCCAGCCGTTCCGACTTCGACAGCACGGGTCCTGCGACCTCGACGATCTCGTCGAGCGCGAGCGTGCGGATGATGTTCGGCGGCGCGGCCGCGATCGGCGCGAGGCGACCGGCGAGCAGCGCACGCGCCGACGTCTCGATCTTCTCGGTCAGGCATTGGAACACGTCGTCGAACACCTTCAGGTGCTCGTCGGAATAGTCCACTGCGTTGCCCACGAAGAGATCGGTGACCCGGCGCAGCGTCTCGACCCGGCGCGCAACGGTGCCGTTCGAGAGCGCGGCCTGCAATTCCTCCAGCAGGTTCTCGGATGGTTTGGCGGATTTGGATCTCATTGCCCTGTCCTGGAGCGTTCGGCCCGGCGGCGGATTCTCACGCGCCGGAAGAAAATGGATTGGTCAGCCCGTTGCAATTCGATCGCGCCCTTGCGCCTTGGCGGAATAGAGCGCGCGATCGGCGCGTGCGAGAAACGTGTCGGCAGTATCGTCGTCGCGCAGCGTCACGACGCCCGCGGAAATCGTCACCTGCATGCCCGGGGAAAATGCGCTCCAGTCGAGATCGGCGACGATGCCGCGCAACCGCTCGAGCATGCGCGAGGCGGCGTCGCCACCCGTACCGGGCAGCAGCAGCAGGAATTCCTCGCCGCCGTAGCGGCCGAAGCTGTCGGCCGGGCGGATATTGGCAAAAATGGTGATGGCGAAGGTGCGCAGCACCTCGTCACCGACGGGGTGGCCGTGGGCGTCGTTGATGCGCTTGAACCAGTCGAGGTCGATCAGCGCGATCGCGCAAGGTGCGGACGCCCGCCGGGAGTTCTCGATCTCGGCGTCGAGAAGCCGCATGATGCAGCGGCGGTTGTAGGAACCGGTGAGCTCGTCGAGCTCGGCCAGTTCCTCGATGCGCTGATAGGCGGCTTTGAGCTCGATGCTGCGGCGATACAGGATCTTGCGCAGGGTGGCGCCGAACAGGCCGAGGGTGGCGCACTGGCCGATCACCAGCACGAAGCACAGCATCGAGGCGGTCCGCTGCAGGCGGGTCGCGACGGGCAATCCGATCGGCAGATCGGAGGCCAGGAAGACGGTGGCGAGGCTCGCGGTCGCGATCGCCCACGTCAGCATCGCCTGGGCCGAGGTCATGCGAAGGGTGCCGAAAGCGAAGATCAGGAACAGCACGCTGATGAAGGCGACGCCGATGGTCGGCACGGACAGCAGGAACACGAACTGCAGCGCCATATGTGCCGAGATCTGGAACACGGTGAGATAGTGGTCGCTGAATCTGTCACCGACTCCGGCTTCCGACAGCACGGTGAAGGTGCCGATGATCAGCAGGCCGCCGAACCAGAACAGCGGGGCAACGTCGATCGAGATCGCGCCGTCAAAGGCGTAGAGCAACAGGACCGCGGCGGCGAGCGAGTAGCTTGCCACCTGGCCGACATACATCTGCCGGCGTTGTCGGACCCGGCGCGCTCGCACCGCGGGCGCAGCCGCGTCGGGCATGAGAACGAGATCCGCGACCTCAGCGGCATTCCTCTCCGGTAAGGACGTCGCGGCCGTGATCATTGTCCCGCCAATGGTGGATGTCAGCCCAAAAATCTACGTGCCAAGCCTTTAGGTTTGGTATCCTTTGAAACCGAATCCGAACGGTGCAGCGCAGAACAGGGTGATAGTGCCGGGCGGGCGGAATTTGCTGGCGATTAGGCATCGTTGGCGATGCGGTCGAGCCAAAGCAGGGCTTGGCGAGACATACGTCGCGCAGGGCTGCTATGGTTCCAGGCATTCGGCCGTTTGCGCCGGACCGCATTGCGCAGGAAAGTGCTTCACTACTATGTTACCGTTGTCGAGCGAGGCGGCCAACCGCCGCAGGTGGCAAAAGGAAAATTCGCGGATGTGGGGTAGATCACACAGGCCCCCGTACGACTGCGGTAGATTGGAGAATTTCGCTTCTCCCGTCGAACCGTCCGCCGCGTCGCCCCGACCAACTTTGCGAGACGGGCTTTGAGCGTGACACAGGCGGCTTCGGACGAGGTCCTGATCGCCAGGATCGCCCAAGGTGACCGGCTCGCGATGCAGGTGCTGTACGGGCGGCACCATGTCAGGGTTTACAGGTTCGGGCTGAGGCTCGTGCGCGACGAGCAGGCGGCGGAAGACCTCATCAGCGAGGTATTTCTCGACGTCTGGCGTCAAGCCGGCAAGTTTGAAGGCCGATCCGCCGTTTCCACCTGGCTGCTGGCAATCACCCGATTCAAGGCCCTGTCTGCGCTTCGGCGCAGGAAGGACGTTGGGTTGGACGACGAAGCCGCGAACGCGATCGAGGACCAGTCCGACGATCCGGAAGTCGCGGTGCAGAAGAAGGATACGAGTGAAGCGTTGCGGGAGTGTCTGACGGGCCTCTCGCCGGATCATCGGGAAATCGTCGATCTCGTCTACTACCACGAGAAATCCGTGGAGGAAGTGGCCGAAATCGTAGGCATCCCGGAGAACACCGTGAAGACGCGCCTGTTCTATGCGCGCAAGAAATTGGCCGAACTGCTGAAGGCAGCCGGCATTGAGCGAGGCTGGCCATGATGGCATTGAGCAAGAAGATGCTGGAGCACGAGCCCAGTGAAATTGAACTGCTGCTGCCTTGGCACGCTGCCGGCACGCTGAACGGGCGCGACGCCCGCCGCGTCGAGGAGGCGCTGGCGCGTGATCCGGAACTCGCCAAGCAATATGCCGTGATCCGCGGCGAGTACGAAGAGACTATTCATCTGAACGAGAGCCTGGGCGCTCCGTCGGCGCGCGCGATGCAGAAACTGTTCGCCGCGATCGACGCGGAGCCGGCGCGGGCAAGCACTTCGCTGCCGCTGTCGGCGCGCATCGCGACCTTCTTCTCGACCCTGTCGCCGCGCACGCTGGCCTGGTCGGCGAGCCTCGGTGCCATCGCGCTGCTGCTCCAGGCCGGCATCATCGGCGCGGTGCTAATGAAAACCCAGACCGCGACCTTCCAGACCGCTTCGCTGTCGGTTGGCGCGCCGATCACGCGCGAGCTTGGAGCCGCTGCGCCGTCGCGTGCGCTGGTGCGCTTCACGCCCGAGGCGCGCGTTGCCGACATCACGGCGCTGCTCGACAGCTACCAGGCGTCGATCATCGGCGATGCCAAGGGCGGCATGTTCCGTCTCCAGTTCGACAAGGCGATGAGTCAGGACGAACTCGCCTCGCTGCTCAGCAGGATGCAGCGCGAGAAGTTCGTCAATCTCGCCGTCGCGGCGCCGTAAGGCGCCTCTGCACCGATGACGCGCAGGTCCGAGAGTAAGGTACGAGCCGGGGCTTACGCTTCCTCGGTCGGGGCCGTGCTGCTGCTCGCCGCCTGTCTCGGCGTCGAGGTCGCGCAGGCGCAGGCGATCATGCGAACGCCAACGATCAGCGTCCCGACGCGCACGCCGACCATCTCTCCGAGCATCGCCGCGCGCGTGAGCCCCAGTGTCGGCGTGCGGGCCATCGGTGTCGCCCCCAGCCCGCGCGCGCCTGCCACGACGCCCCGGATCAGCGCGCGGATTCGGCCGACGCCGGTGCTGCCTTATGCGCGTTACTCGCCGAACCTCTATCCGGCCTGCACCGCGCCCTATCGCGATGCCGGTGGTGAATGCCTGGCGCAGCCGAACGCAGGCGGCGATGGCCCAGGCAAGCCGGGCAAGAAGAGCGCCGGCAGGGGGCGTGGCAACAGCACGCCTGCCGCTTTGAACCTGCGCACCTTCGCCGACGAATTCGTCGCCGAGATCGACGGCGCGCTGTCGGCGGCGGAGGCTGACGAGCTTGCCCGGCGGCACGGCTTGACGCGCATCGCTTCGGAAAATTTTCCGCTCGTCGGGGCCACGCTCGGCCTGTTCCGCATCACCGACGGCCGGCCGTATGAGACGGTGCGGCGCGAATTCGCCGCCGACGGCAGCGTTCGCTCGGTGCAGGCGAACTTCCGTTATGTGCTCCAGGACCAGAAGGCGACGACGCCGACCGAAGGCGATCCTGCGCAATATGCGCTGACGAAACTTCGCCTGCCGCAGGCGCATACGCTGGCGCATGGTGCCAACGTCACGGTTGCCGTGATCGACTCCGGTATCGACGCCAACCATCCCGAGCTCGCCAATTCCGTCGCCGACAATTTCGATGCGCTGGGCAGCCCCGAGGGGCCGCACGTCCACGGCACCGGCGTTGCAGGCGCCATCGTGGCGCATGCCAGGCTGATGGGCAGTGCGCCCGAGGCGCGCATCATCGCCATCCGCGCCTTCGGCGGCGCCACGGGCGGCGCCCAGAGCTCGTCCTACATCATCCTGCGCTCTCTGAATTACGCCGCCGAGCACGGCGCGCAGATCGTCAATATGAGCTTTGCCGGTCCGAAGGACGCGGTGATCGAGCGCGCCATCGCGGCGACCGCTGCGCGCGGCCTCGTGCTGATCGCGGCCGCCGGCAATGCCGGCGAGAAATCGCCGCCGCTCTATCCTGCTGCCAATCCCAACGTGATCGCGGTCAGCGCGACCGATCGGCAGGACAAGCTGTTCCCGGCGTCCAACCGCGGCAATTATATCGCGCTGGCGGCGCCCGGCGTCGACATCTTCGTGCCCGCGCCTGACGGCAAATATCAGATGACGTCGGGAACCTCGTTCTCGGCCGCCTATGTCTCCGGCGTCGCGGCGCTGCTGCTCGAGCGCAATTACACCTTGAAGCCGGAAGCGCTGCGCATGACGCTGGTGAAGACCGCGCGCGACCTCGGTTCACCCGGCCGTGATGATCTCTTCGGCGACGGCCAGGCCGATGCATTTGCCGCGGTGATGTCTGTTCCCGCCGACAGTGCGACGCCGGTTGCGGCAGCGTCCGGGACAACAAAACGTGAAGATGCGGGGAAGCGTCGCGAGGAGCCCGGCATCCGCGCAATTGAACAACCTTCTCTTTCGAGTGCCGGCGATAAATCCGCGATTTCTCAGGCGGATAGGCCGGCGACGCGATAGCGGCTGCGACAACTTTGCGCGCAGGCCAAAGCTCAAAAAATCGAACGCCGCTTTGAACGTTCGGCTTCCTGCCACGACCAAATTATGTGGGAGCGGTTATCCCTCCCCATCGGTCATATCAGGCGCGAGCGCCCATCCACCCCAAGCGCCCATATGGCTTGACCCGTCCGGTTGTCCCCCCGGACGGGTCTTTTCTTTTCGGCATCCGATTTCTTGAAGCGGCACACGAGATCAGCTTCCGGTTGAGGTGCGCGCCCGGGGTCGCCGTCATCTATCGGCCGGTGCGGCACACGTCCGCTATGCTTGTGCGAAGCTTGACACGGAAACCGCCGGAAACTCCGCACGACTACGGTGTTTTGTGGCGAGAGCTGTGTCGTTGCTGGACAAGTCAAAACTTTTCCACAAAATATTCAGGTCGCGTCTAAATTGATTCGTGTGCGTTGCGTCGCGTCCGTATTTTTCTCCTCGCGGGCAGGTTTATGACACATCGCCAAAGCGCGGCTGGTGGCCGCGACGTTGCAGCGCGCTGGTGCGCTCTCGCCGAACAGCGGCTGGAACATCTCTCCGAAATGTTCGAGACCGGACGCTGGCGCCGCTATCACTCCGAGATCGCATTCCTCGAAAACATCCAGGAAGCGAAGCGTGCCGTCCAGACCTGGCGCGCGCTCGCAACCGGTGGTGACGTAGCCGTGGCGGCCGCGAGTGTCTCGCCCGTATTCGGCTGGTCGCCGGCGACCATGCCCCGCGTGTTTCCGCGCGAGCAGCAGGCCCAGACCGTGCAGCCGAAGGCCGTTCATATTGCGCCCGAGAGGGCCGTGCCGGTCAGGCTCGATCCCAAGCCGGATGCGCTGGCCGAGGTGACCGAAGCCCCGCTTGCGCCGATCGCGCCGCCTGCTGCAGTCGCCTCGTTCACGGCGCCTGCTGCCCTCCCGCCGCTTAGGGCGCCCGCTGCGAGGGCGCCGCTGACCGCACCTGCCGTGAGGCCCCCGGTCGTCGCGCCCGCTGCAATGGCACCGTCCACCGCGCCTGCCGTGAGGCCGCCACTAACCACGCCCGCCGCTATGGCAACGCTCCTGCCGCAATTCGCCCCGCCGGCCGCCGAAATCGTCGCGGCCCCCGAACGCGTCGTCGAATTTACCTTCAGCCTCGACGGGCTGCAGGCGAAGTACCCGCTGCTGCGGAACGCGTTCTAAGGGATCACTTGCGGGCGACCATGCCTTCTCCAACCCCGTCATCCTGAGGTACGAGACACTTGGCGCAGCGCGCCGCGTGGGGAGCCTCGAAGGATGCACGGCCCATCTTCCGCCGCACGCACCTACCGCCGCACCGCATTTCCGCCGATCATCACCTGCGCAAAGCGTTGCGCGCCGTCGAACGACAGGTCCGAGGTCACCGCACGGGCGTGGTCGAGCCCGACCACGGCGCCGCGCGGGGTTTCCGAGATCATGTTGTTGTTGACGAGGGCGGTCCCTGCGCCGGGCACCACGGAGACGCCGACGCCCGCCAGGGCCTTGCGGATCACGTTGCCGGTGATTGCGATATCCCGCAGATATTTGCCCCAGCCGGCGACAATGCCGTAGGACGGCGCGTTCTCGATCACGTTGCCGGTCACCGATGTATCAGCCTCGATATAGATGCCGACGCCGGCATCGTCATCCGGCGCGGTGCCGATCGGCCGCTTCGGGATCAAATTGCGGATGATGTTGCCCTGGACCACGGCGATGCGGCCGCCTTCGTTGAAATTGCACACGGAGACGCCGACGGCGGCGCCGTCGACGGTGTTGTTGGCGATCACCGCGGCCTCGAACGCGAACTCGGAATAGAGCGCGACCTCGCGCACGTCGCTGACGCTGTTGCCTGATATTTGGATATTGGAGGCCGAGTTGCCGCGCACGGCGGAGTAATCGCAGTTCCTGATGCGGTTGCCGCGCACGATCACATTGCCGGCGCGGAAGGCGTTGATGGCGTTGCCGTACTGGCCGGAGCCGCCGGGGCCGGCCTTGACGTCCTCGATGCGGTTGTCGGCGACCAGCGTGCCGTCGTCGCCGATCGCGGTGCGCAGGATCTCGATGCCGTTGTCGTTGGTGCCGATGATGGTGTTGCGGGACACGCTCAGCCCCCTGGCGTCGAACGAGACTACCGCCGTCACCGCGATATCGGTGAAGATGTTGCCGGAGATGTCGCCCGAGACCTGCTCGAGCCAGATGCCGCTGCCGCCGGAGCCGGTGATCTCGCAATCGCTGATGCGGACGTCGCGCCCGCCGAGAACGTGAATCAATCCGCGTCGCGTCGGCAGCGGAATGCCGCCGCCGTCGAAGGTGATCCCGGTGAGGCCGATCGCATCGGAGCCGTCGCTCTGGATCGCCGAGGCTCCGCCGGTGAAAACGAATTTGGTCGCGCCGCGCACGCCGATCAGTTGCGCGCGGTTCGGCAGCCGCAATAGCCCGGTGCGATACACGCCCGGCGGCAGCGCCAGCGGCACCTGCACCCGCGCGGCCTCGTCGATCGCGCGCTGGAGCGCGCGGGTCTGGTCCTCGCTGCTGCCGGGCCGCACGCCATATTGCGTGGCATCGCGCCCGAGCAGGGATATCAGCGGCGCCGCGCGCGCGGCATCGGCCGGCATGGCCAGCGCGCCGGCGATGCCTGCGGTGGAAGCCCCGATGAGATGACGGCGATTGAGGTCCATGACGCGTCCTCCTGCGGACGCGGGAGGTCCGCGGGGATTAGGTAGCGCAGGGCGGCCGGGGCCGTGAGGATTGTTGGCGGTAGGGTTAAATGTTTACCGCAAAAGCAGCGCCGTAGGGTGGGCAAAGCGAAGCGTTCCCACCATTGTCACAACCAATGCGAATGCGTGGTGGGCACGGCGCAAATGCGCCTTTGCCCACCCTACGAACCCGGCGTGGCCCGCGCCTTCCGCGCCAATCCCACCATCTCCATCAGCATCGCTTCCCCCGCATCCACCAGCTCCTCCAGCGTGATCCGGGCTACGCCCTTGCGGCGCACCGCACCGCTGCGTGCCAGCAGCGGAATGTGGATGAACGCGGCAAGCAGCGGTCCGCCAGCCCTGACGTTCTCGATCGCGCGCCAGCTCAGATAATTGCAGAGATAGGCGCCGGCATCACGCGAAGAACGCGCGTCGATGCCGGTGAGGCGCGCGGCGCGCAGCAGCCTCGTTGTGTGCGGACCGAATGTCATCGCGTCCGCGTGGCCGGCGATGCCGCGCTTGCTCGAGCGGGTGTTGGCGGCATCTGGCCAGAGCATGGTGACGGCGTTGCGCGCACGGGTCTCGATGCGCAGGTAGGGCGTGCGTGCTGCGAGGCCGAACATTAGCAGCGCATCCGGTTTCTCTTTCGCGAGCACCTCCGGCAATTGCCGGTCGACCGCGGCATAGGTCACCGGAAAGATGTGGCTCGTGATCGCGACATCGTCGAGGGAGGGGCGACGCAGCCGCGCCAGCCGCGCGACCAGCGGCTGGGTCGGATTAAAGGGAGCGCCGGGGAACGGGCCGAAGCCGGTGAGGAGAATGCGGAGCCTTTCGCTCATTGCAGCAACTCCAGGATTTGCTCGGCGGCGAGCGCCGGCGTGAGATGGCCGTCGGCCACTTCAGCCTCGATCTTCCGGACCTTGCTCCGCACCGATGCCTCGCTGCGCAGCCGCGCCAGCATCCGCTGCTCCAGCATCGACCACATCCATTTCACCTGCTGCTCGCGGCGCCGCGCGGCGAAATCGCCGGATGCGTTCATCGCCTTGCGGTGATCCACGATTTTTTGCCAGAGCTCGGCGATACCGGTGCCGGCCAGCGCCGAATAGGTGATGACCGGTGGGTGCCAATGCTCGGAGCGGGGGCTGAGAATATGCAGCGCGCCGCGATAGTCGGCGGCGGTGATGTTGGCGCGCTTGAGATTGTCGCCGTCGGCCTTGTTGATGGCGATCATGTCGGCGAGCTCGACCAGGCCCTTCTTGATGCCTTGCAATTCGTCGCCGCCGCCCGGCAGCATCAGGGCGAGGAAGAAATCGGTCATGTCGCAGACCGCTGTCTCGGACTGACCGATGCCGACGGTCTCGACCAGCACGACATCGAATCCGGCCGCCTCGCAAAGCAGCATCGCCTCGCGCGTCTTGGCCGCGACGCCGCCGAGCGTGCCAGAGGACGGCGAGGGGCGGATAAACGCATCGTCGGACGCCGACAATTGCGCCATCCGCGTCTTGTCGCCGAGGATCGAGCCGCCGCTGCGCGCCGAGGACGGATCGACCGCCAGCACCGCGACCTTGTGGCCCTGTGCGATCAGATACGTGCCGAGCACATCGATGGTGGTGGACTTGCCGACGCCCGGCGATCCCGTGATGCCGACGCGAAACGCCTTGCCGGTGTCGGGCAGCAGCATCTGCACCAGCTCGCGCGCCAGCGACTGATGATCGCCGCGCCGGCTCTCCACCAGCGTGATCGCCCGCGCGAGAGCCGCGCGGCTGCCGGCGCGGAGGTCGCGGGCAACGGATTGAATGTTCAGCGAGGCCTTCTTCTCAGTCATGCCCTGCTTTACAACGCCCGGGCGGGGCAGGCGAGAGCCGCCCGCCCCATATCACCGGGATGTTGCTGCGGCCGCCTGCACTGGTTTCACCTTCCGCCATCCCCACACCATCACCGGCCAGAGCAGCGCGCCGATCGCCATGGCAGCGAGGATCGCGGCGACCGGCCGCTCGAAGAACGGCAAAATGCTGCCGTCGGACTTGATCAGCGAGGTGACGAAGGCCTGCTCGACCATGGTGCCCATGACGATGCCGAGCACCATGGCGGCGACGGGATAACCGTTGGCTTCCATGACGTAGCCGATCACGCCGAAGGCGGCGACGGTGACGACGCCGAACATGTTGTTGCCGATCGCGAACGAGCCGACCGCGCAGCACAGCATGATGATCGGCATGATGGAGGAGCGCGGCGCCAGCAGGATGTAGGCAGCGACGCGGATCATGGCGATGCCGAGCGGGATCATCATGATGTTCGCGATGATGAACATCAGGTAGATCGCGTACATGCTCGACGCCTTCTCGGTGAACAGCGTCGGGCCCGGATTGAGGCCCTTCATGTAGAGCACGCCGATCGCGATCGCCGCGATGGTGTCGCCGGGGATGCCGAACAGCAGCGACGGCACCCAGCCCGAGGCGATGCTAGCGTTGTTGCTGGCGCCGGCCTCGACCAGACCCTCGACATGGCCGGTGCCGAACTTCTCGGGTTCCTTGGAGAAGCGTTTCGACATCGCGTAAGACACCCAGGCGGCCATGTCGGCACCGGCGCCGGGCAGCACACCGATGATGATGCCGACGATATTCCCGCGCGTCATCTGCCAGTGATACTTCTTGGTCAGCTTCCACTGGCCGGCCATGATGCTTCCGAATTTTCGTCGCGGCAGCGGCGGCGGTTCCGGCGTCAGCATCGCGCGCATCACCTGCGCCACCGCGAACACGCCGACCAGCGCCGGGATCGGCTCGATGCCGCCGAACAGATCGGTGATGCCGAAGGTGAAGCGCGGCACGCCGCCGGGGTTCTCGATGCCGATGCAGGAGACCAGGAGGCCGAGGAACATGCCCGCGATCGCCTTCACCGGCGATGAGCGCGCGACCAAAGTGGCGCACATCAAGCCGAGCAGCGCCAGCCAGAAATATTCGAAGGTCGAGAACGACAGTGCGACCTCGGCGAGCGGTGGCGCCAGGATCATCAGCGACAGCACGCCGGCGATGCCGCCGACCGCGGAGAACCAGACGCCGGCGCCGAGCGCGAGCTCGGCCTGGCCCTTGCGGGTCATGGCATAGGCCTCGTCCGCGTAGGCGGCGGAGGCGGGTGTGCCGGGAATGCGCAGCAGCGCGCCGGGGATGTCGCCGGAGAAGATCGCCATCGAGGAGGCCGCGACGATGGTCGCGATCGCCGCGATCGGCGACAGGTAGAAGGTGACGGGGACGAGCAGGGCGGTCGCCATCGTCGCCGACAGGCCTGGCAGCGAGCCGATCACGAGCCCGTACACGGAGGCCGCGAACATCGCGATGATGACCTCCCAGGTGGAGATCAGGGCGAACGCGTCAATCAGGGTTTTCAGCATGGGATTACCAGGGCGTCGGCAGCAGGCCGGCAGGCAGCGGCACGCGCAGCAGCTTGCCGAAGATGAGGTGGATGGCGAACGGCGACAGCGCCGCGAGCGGCAGCGCCAGCTTCCCTTTTGCGCCAAGTGCGGTCGAGGTGACGTAGACCATGATCGCCGCGGTGATGATGAAGCCGAGCCGGTCCGCCGCGGCGACGTAGAACAGCAGCAGCGCCGGCGGCAGCAGCGCGCGCAGGCCGTAGAGCTTGCCCTGCGGCTGCTGCGCCGCCACTTGGCCGTCCTCGAGCGGGACCAGCTCTTGCTCCTCCTCGAAGGAGTGGCCGATGCCGAACACGATCGCGAGCCCGCACAGCGCGAGTCCGATGCCGATCACGAGCGGAAACACGTTGGGGCCGACCGGCTGCCCCGGCACCGGTGGCAAGATATAGCCGCCATAGGCGGCGGCTGCGCCCAGCACGACGAGGAACGATCCCGTGACGGAGTCGGGAAGACGCATGGGAGAAATCCTGTGAGAGAAGTTCCCCCTCGCCCCGCTTGCGGGGGGAGAGGGTTGGGGTGAGGGGCTCTCCGCGGGGATGGTGAGAGTTGGATTCGCGGATACTCCCCCTCACCCGGATCGCATCTGCGATGCGATCCGACCTCTCCCCGCAAGCGGGGCGAGGTGAAAACAATCACGCCTTGCTCAGGCCCGCGGCCTTCATCGCCTCGCCCATCTGGGCGTCGCCCTTGTCCATGAAGCCTGCGAAGTGAGCGGCATCGCCCCACACGGTGCCGAAGCCGCGATTGCTCATGAAGTCCTTGAACTCGGCGGAGTCGTAGACCTTCTTCAGTGCCGCCGTGAGCTTCGTTGCGAGCTCCGGCGGCAGGTTCTTCGGTGCGCCGATGCCGCGCCAGGCGCCGGTCGCGTAATCGATGCCCATCGCCTCCTTCAGTGTCGGCACGTCCTTGAAGATCGGATTGCGCGCCGGCGCCATGATGGCGAGGCTCCTGGCCTTGCCGGCCTCGATGATGGCGCGCGCTTCCGGCACCGAGCACGTCGTGAGGTCGAGGCCGCCGGCAGCGAGATCCTGCATCGCAGGCGCCGCGCCGTTCGAGGGCACCCAGGCGACCTGATTGGCAGGCAGGCCCATCGCCTGCATCCAGCCGACCAGCGCGAGGTGCCAGATGCCGCCCTGGCCGGTGCCCGACGCCTTGAACTTGCCGGGAGGCGCGGCCTTGATCGCCTCGGCGAGCTCCTTCACCGTCTTGTAGGGCGAGGAAGAGGAGACCTGGATGCCCGGCGGATCCTCGTTCATCAGCGCCAGCGGCGTGTAGCTCTTCGGCGTCAGGTCGGTGAGGCCCTGCCAGTGCATCATCGAGATTTCGACGGTGAGCATGCCGATGGTGTAGCCGTCCGGCTGCGCGGTCGCGATCGCGGTATGACCGACGACGCCGGAGCCGCCGGTACGGTTGACGACGTTGAAGGGCTGGCCGAGATCCTTCTCCAGCAGCGCTGCGACGATGCGCGCGGTCGCGTCGGTGCCGCCGCCCGCGCCCCAGGGCACGATCACGGTGACCGGCCGCGCTGGATAGGCTTGTGCGCGTGCGGGTGTGAGGCCGAACGCGGCGGAAGCCGCGACTGCTGCGGTCGAGGCCGCAAAGGTGCGGCGGGTGATCTTCTTGGACATCAATGCCTCCCAGCGGCGCCCGTGACACCGGGCGCTCTTGTCAGGCATTCTAGTCGGCTTTGCAGCGTCGCTGCAAGGTAGCGCTACCACAGCGTTGTGAGCAATGTGTCGCTGCTCAAACCATGGTCACTGCGGCTCGTCGGCGTCGGATCCGCCTTGCGCGAGGCGGCGGACTCGGCCGCATTCTTGTTGAGCCACTTCCTGCCTTCGGCCAGGCAATCGGCCGCAAGTGCCGCGTCCGCCTTGATCCTGTCGTCGAGGAAGATTCGCGCCTCGATGCTCTTGGTCTTGACGATGGCATCCGGGGGGTCGCCGGCACACGAAGGTGAGGTTTGAATGATGGTAAGGACCGCAAGGAAGATCGCAACGGCATGCTCGAGCAACCCCGCGCGTACCGTTGCACGATGAAATGTCACGTTGGCCCCCATGAACGGCGGCGGAATTACTCCGCCGCCTCGCTATGGCCGAGCCGGGCGTTCAGCTTGCGGATCAGTTCCTCGGCGGCTTCCGCGATGACGGTACCCGGCGGGAAGATCGCCTCGGCGCCGGCCGCATACAGCGCGTCGTAGTCCTGCGGCGGCACCACGCCGCCGATGATGATCATGATGTCGTCGCGGCCCTGCTTCTTCAGCGCGGCCTTCAATTCCGGCACGGCGGTGAGGTGGGCTGCGGCGAGCGAGGAGACGCCGAGGATATGGACGTCGTTCTCGACCGCCTGTCGCGCGGCTTCATCGGCTGTTGCAAACAGCGGCCCGATGTCGACGTCGAAGCCGATGTCGGCGAAGGCCGATGCGATCACCTTCTGGCCGCGGTCGTGGCCGTCCTGGCCGATCTTGGCGACCAGGATGCGCGGGCGGCGGCCTTCGGCCTCCTCGAACGCATCGATCAGCGCCTGAACCTTTTCGACCTGGTTGCCCATGGTGGACGCCTCCCGCTTGTAGACGCCGGTGATGGACTTGATCTCGGCGCGGTGCCGGCCGAACACCTTCTCCATCGCGTCCGAGATTTCGCCGACTGTCGCCTTCGCCCGTGCCGCGTCAATGGCGAGCGCGAGCAGATTGCCATTGCCTTCGCCGGCCGAGCGCGTCAGCGCGGCGAGCGCGGCGTCGACGTCCTTCTGGTTGCGCTCGGATTTCAGCCGCGTCAGCTTGTCGATCTGCAAGCGCCGGACATTGGTGTTGTCGACCTTGAGAATGTCGATCGGGGCCTCGTCCGTCGGCTTGTACTTGTTGACGCCGATCACCGCCTGCCTGCCGGCATCGATGCGCGCTTGGGTCTTGGCCGAGGCCTCCTCGATGCGCAGCTTGGGCACGCCGGCCTCGATGGCTTTCGCCATGCCGCCGAGCTCCTCGACCTCCTGGATGTGGCTCCAGGCTTTCGCCGCGAGGTCGCGCGTCAGACGCTCGACGTAATACGAGCCGCCCCAGGGATCGATGATCCGGGTGGTGCCGCTCTCCTGCTGGAGGAAGAGCTGGGTGTTGCGGGCGATGCGCGCCGAGAAATCGGTCGGCAGCGCCAACGCCTCGTCGAGCGCGTTGGTGTGCAGCGACTGGGTGTGCCCTTGCGTCGCCGCCATCGCCTCCACCGTCGTGCGCATCACGTTGTTGAACACGTCCTGCGCGGTCAGCGACCAGCCCGAGGTCTGGCTGTGCGTGCGCAGTGACAGCGAGCGCGGGTCCTTCGGATTGAACGGCTTCAGCAGCTTCGCCCAGAGCAGACGGGCGGCGCGCAGCTTGGCGACTTCCATGAAGAAGTTCATGCCGATCGCCCAGAAGAACGACAGGCGCGGCGCGAAGCGGTCGACGTCGAGACCGGCCGCAAGACCGGCGCGCAAGTACTCGACACCGTCGGCGAGCGTATAGGCGAGCTCGAGGTCCTGCGTCGCGCCGGCCTCCTGCATGTGATAGCCGGAGATCGAGATCGAATTATACTTCGGCATCTTCTGCGAGGTGTAGGCGAAGATGTCCGAGATGATCCGCATCGAGGGCGCGGGCGGATAGATGTAGGTGTTGCGCACCATGAACTCTTTCAGAATATCGTTCTGAATGGTGCCCGAGAGCTTCTCCGGCGGCACGCCCTGTTCCTCGGCAGCCGCGACGTAGAGCGCGAGGATCGGCAGCACCGCGCCGTTCATCGTCATCGACACGCTCATCTGGTCGAGCGGAATGCCTGCGAACAGCGTGCGCATGTCGTAGATGGAATCGATGGCCACGCCGGCCATGCCGACGTCGCCGCCGACGCGCGGATGATCGCTGTCATAGCCGCGATGGGTGGCGAGATCGAACGCCACCGAGAGGCCCTTCTGTCCGGCCGCGAGATTGCGGCGGTAGAACGCGTTGGAATCCTCCGCCGTGGAGAAGCCGGCATATTGCCTGACGGTCCAGGGCTGGTTGACATACATGGTCGGGTAGGGGCCGCGCAGGTACGGCGCGATGCCCGGATAGGTCTCGAGGAAATCGAGCCCGGCAACATCCGCCTCGCCATAGGCGGGCTTCACCAGAATGCCCTCGGGCGTCAGCCACGGCTCGGCACTGCCGCTTGGTGTGGCGGTGGTGGCACGCTCGAACGCGACCTCGGCGAAATTGGGAATGCGGCTCATGGTTTCAACCATCATAGGCGCTCAATCATGGTCCGGATGCTGATGGCTGACGATGGTCGCCATCTTCTCCGGTCCGTAATTCTGTTGCGTGGTCTGGCTCGGCAAATTGGCGATACCCACCACCCAGCCGAGGCGGGATTCGGTGCCATATTGTCGGGTCGGTACCACGTGATCCGGGCGGTCGAAGGTGCCGGTCATGATCTCGATGCGAGGGCCGTCGATGCGGCGGAAGCTGAGCGGCGTGCCACAGGCAGCGCAGAAATCGCGCATTGCGATCGAGGAGGACTGGAACACTGACGGCGCGCCCTTGGTCCAGGCAAAGTCGGTTTTCTCGATATCGGCAAAGGAGGCGAACGGCGCGCCCGTCGCCTTCTGGCACATCCGGCAATGACAAATGCTGATCTTGGCAGGTGCCGCCGTGACCGCGAAGCGCACCGCGCCGCACTGGCAGCCGCCGGTCAGAACTGGTTTGGTGGCCTCGGTCATGCCTGCTCCATCCGAAGGTAAGCGTCCTGCAACGTCGCAAGCGCATCGCCACCGGCGAAGATGAAGCCCGTGACGCCGGCCGCACGCAGCGTCGCCTCGGCCTCGGCCGGACGGCCCGCCAGATAGATATGTCGCGCACCAGCGCTTTGCAGGGCCTTCGCCGCAGCTTCGGCGTGTTCCGCATAGAGCTTGTCGCTGGAACACAGGCAGGCAAGCTCCGCGCCCGAAGCCTTGAAGTCGTCCGCCAGCTTGGCCGGATCGGCAAAACCGTCGCTGTCCACGGCCTGGATGCCGCCGACCTCAAAGAAGCTCTTGGCAAAGGTCGCGCGCGCCGTGAAATCCGCGGGTGTGCCGAGATTGGCCAGAAATACTCTTGGCCGGGCGCCGCGCGCCTTCACCGCCGCGTCGGATTTATCGCGCAGCGCCTCGAACGGTTCCGCCAGCCGGATCGGCGGCATCGCGTCGAATTTGTATTTTTGTTCGCCGTACGGTGCGAGCGCGACCGGCGTCGCCTTCAGCACCGCCGTCTCGCGCTCATGCAGGTTCGGAAACTCGCTGGCGCCGGTCAGGACGTCGCGGCGTTTTGCGATGTTGGCATCGCGCGCCTTTCGCGCGGCCGCGACCTTGCTCTGGAACACGCCCTGCTGGAGTGCGGCGAAGGCGCCGCCGGCTCTCTCGCTTTCCTGGAACAGCGCCCAGGCGGCGTCGCAAAGCTGCGCCGTCAGCGTCTCGATGCCGCCGGCGCCGGCGGCGGGATCGCTGACCTTGGCGAGGTTGCTTTCCTCCAGCAGCAGAAGTTGCGTGTTGCGCGCCACCCGCCGCGCGAACGGATCGGGCAGGCCGAGCGCCAGCGTATGCGGCAGCACCGTGATCGCATTGGCGCCCGCGAGCCCGGCCGCGAATGTGGCGATGGTCGCGCGCAGCATGTTCACGTAGGGGTCGCGCTGCGTCAGCATGCGCCAAGCCGTGTCGGCGGCAATGAAGAAGGGCTTCGGCGTCAGCCCGCACGCTGTCTCGATGCGCGCCCACAGCAGCCGCAGTGCGCGGAATTTGGCCAAGGTCAGAAACTGGTCGGCGTCAGCGGAAAGCCGCGCATAAACCATGTCCCGCGCCTGCTCCAGCGGAACGCCGGCGCTTTCGATCGCGCGCAGATAGGCGATCCCGCAGGCGAGCACGAAGGCGAGCTCCTGCACCTCGGAGCCGCCGGCATCGTGGATCACGCGTCCGTCGGCGGAGGCAAACGGGCCCTTGAAGCCGAGCGCGGCGAGACCCTTGATGGCGCCGGTGACCGCCGGAACGATCTCCTCCCAGCTATAGGGGCTGTGGCCCCACACAGCGCCGGCCGCGAGCGGATCGAGCCCGAAGCGGATGTTGCAGGCGGCGGGATCGAGGCCGTTGCTCTTCACATATTCCGCGACATGGATCGCGGCCATCCGCGATTGCGGGCCGATCTGAAGCTCGATGCCGATGCCGGCGTCGAGATGGACGTCTTTCAGGACTCTTGCGACCGCGTCGGCCGCCAGGCCGAAGCCGTAAGCGCCGTTGCCGCCGGCGAACACCAGCGAAAGCCCCGTCGCGCCATTCTCGAGATCGGTCAGCGCCTGCGCATTTGCCACGGCCGCATCGGGATGGTCGATCCGCTGCATGATCTGCCACGGCGCGGCTGCTGCCCGTCCCACCACCGGCGCAACGCCCCTGGCGCGCGGATAGAGCGGGTCGATCCTGATTCCGTCATAGGTCTTGCCGACCAGCTTCTCGAACGGCGCGCCCTTCAGCACGCCGTCGACCAGCTTGCGCCAGTCCTCGACGGTCGCCTTGGGAAAGTCGGCCGCCAGCGGAAGGTCGTCAGTCACGGAGGTCATACGGCCTAGGGCTCCCAAACGGCTTGTTATTCGCAGGCGAAATTGCCACGGCGGGCGGTCGCTGCAAACGGTTGTTTTTGGTTAACCGGTATCCGGAAGCCGCTCAATGCCTTGCGTCGAGACGCTGGCGAGCCCGTCACGCACACGAATGCCAGAGATGACGCGGTCCGGCGCGATTTCCGCGAGCGGCACGAGCACGAAGGCGCGCTCGAACAGGCGCGGATGCGGCAGGGTCAGATCCGGCTTCTGCAGGCTGATATCGTCATAGGCGATCATGTCGAGATCGAGCGTGCGCGGGCCCCATTGTCGTTCCTTGTTCCGCATGCGGCCGAATTTCTGCTCGACCTTCTGCATCACGAACAAGAGCGCATGCGGATCGAGGCTGGTCTCGATCTCGATGCAGGCATTGATGAAGGCTGCCTGGTCCTCGTCGCCCCAGGGCGGCGTCGCATAGTCCGACGAGCGCGCGATCAGCGCGGCTTGCGCCATGCCGCAGATATGGGCGATCGCCTTGGTGAATGTCGCGCGGACATCGCCGACATTGCCGCCGAGTGCGATCAGCACGCTTGCCATGTCAGGGATGCCGCGAGCGCGTCAGCATGATGCCGACGTCGTCGAAGATCGCGGCGATCGGTGCATGCGGCTTGTGCACGGTGACCTTCACCGCGCGGATGCGGGGGAAGTGCGAGAGGATGGCATCGGCGACCGCGCCGGCCGCACGTTCAAGCAATTTGTAATTGGTGTTCTTGAACGCTGCCGTCGTGGTCGCGACCACGTCGGCGTAGGACACCGTGTCGGCCAGCCGGTCGCTGCGCGAGGGCTCCGACAGGTCGGTATAGAGCTCGAGGTCAATGACAAACCGCTGGCCGACCTCGGTCTCGTGATCCATCACGCCGTGGCGCGCATGGATCGACAGGCCGGCGACGAAAATCGTATCAGTCATTGCTTGCTCTCGATTGCGTTGGCGACCCGCAGGGCCTGCAAGGTCTCGGCGACGTCATGGGTCCGGATGATCCTGGCGCCGCGTTGCGCGGCGATCAGATGCGCGGCGATCGAGCCGGCGAGCCGCTCTTTCGGCTCCGACGGCGACACCGAGGCGATGAAGCGTTTTCGCGAGGCACCCACGAGGATTGGCAGGCCGAACATGTCGAGCTCGCGTAAGCGCGCCAGCGCGATCATGCTCTGCTCGGCCGTCTTGCCGAAGCCGATCCCGGGATCGAGCACGATTTTTTCGCGCGCAATGCCGGCCCTTGCGGCGATATCCAGCGAGCGCAGGAAGAATGCCTTGATGTCCGCGACGATGTCGATGGCGGGATCGACGCTGTCGCGGTTGTGCATGACGATGACCGGAACGCCTCGCGAGGCGACCAGCGGCGCCATGGCGGCGTCTCGTTGCAAGCCCCAGACGTCATTGGCGATGGCCGCGCCCTGGTCGAGCGCGAAGCCTACGACTTCGGCCTTCATGCTGTCGATCGACACGGGAACGCCGAGCGCCGCCACGCCTGCCAGCACCGGCTTCAGCCGGGCGAGTTCGTCCGCTGCCGTGACGGCCTTGGCGCCGGTATAGGGCCGGGTGGACTCGGCACCGATATCGATGATGTCGACGCCATCAGCGACCATCGCCCGCGCCCGTTCGAGCGCCAGCCCGGGCGCGATGAACTCGCCGCCGTCGGAGAAGGAGTCCGGGGTGACGTTGAGCACGCCCATCACCGCCGGAAGCGGCCGTTCCAGCAGCGTCCGCAGCACGTCGGTCCCGGCCGTCGGGACGGATGGGGAGAGCGAGGCATTCATGCGGCCCGCTTTAGCGGTCGGGGAGGGGGAGTCAAGACCAATGCCCTCGCCGTCATTGCCCGCGAAGGCGGGCAATCCAGTATTCCGAGGCATTGCGATGATACGGAGGGGCCGCGGCGTACTGGATACCCCGCCTTCGCGGGGTATGACACCGAGACCTAATGCTGCAGGTCGTATGCCGAGAGAGGACGACCTAGTACGAAATCTTCGGCGGCAGCTTCTTCGCCTTGGCGATGATGTCGCCGACCGACTTTTCCGACGGCAGGATGCGGACCAGCTTCTTCTTCTCGTTGGCCTCGCGCATGCTCTGGGCGAGCCTTGCCGGATTCCGATAGGCGAGCTCGCGCACGGTGGTGACGCCGGCGGCGCGGACGAGACCGACCTTGGCCCGGCCCATGCCGGGAATGCGCATGTAGTCGGAGACATTGGCCCATTCGAGCAATTGCTGCTCGCTGATGCCGGTCTTGGTGGAGAGTGCCTTGCGGCCCCTCACGGTCGAGGCTGCCTCGAGCAGCGCGTCGGTCGTGCGGATTCCCTGTGCCTTCAACTTGTTGGCGGCAAAGGCCGGCAGGCCCTCAATCTCGGAAATCGGATATGTCATGATACTCGATATGAAATGCGTCGCTCAGGCGAATTGGCTGAGGCCCGGCGTCCCCGCGATGATCTTGCCCATCTGATCCGCTCCGATTTTGTCTCGGCCGTAGCGGAATAGTTCACGCGCAACGTTCTGAATCTCGGCCATGCCAAGTCCCAGGCCCATCAGGCGCGTGCCGACGGCCATCAGGCCGCCGCCCATCAGCCGCGACAGACCGCCACCGCTGCTGGACGCCTGGATCGCCGCTTCCGCACCGGGAATTTGATCGATCAGGGCTTCGACGTTCTCGGAGGGACCTTCGCTGCGGAGGAAGCCGAGGATAATGCCGACGGTCTTTTCGGCGACAGCACTGTCTATCCTGGCGTTTGTCGCCAGCCGCCCGATCAGCTCGTCCATAAGCCCGCCCCTCAGCCGGTTACACGCCGGAGTATTGCTTTCGAAAAATGATCTTGAGCCGGTGTGGTGTGAAATACAAGCGATGAACGCACGCAACGTTCGGATTCATCTGCGAACGCTCGGAAAGTGTTGCAGCGATGCAAGAGCGGAGATGGAATCGGCGAAAAATTGCCGCGGTGCAAATGCACCGTTCCGACTTTCGGCTGATGTCGTCCGCTTCTTTTTCGACGATGTCGCATGCCCGGATCGCGTTGAACGGTTTTAATCGGCACGCGACATGCGTTAAACTGCGGAACAGGCGCGTTGAGTTTCAACACGCGAAACGCGGCAGAAAGATCAGAGAAAAGAATGACGGCACAGGACAGCAAGCTCGGCGATACCGACGACAAGATCTTCGTCGGCAAGGGAAACGAGCAGGCATGGCTGACGCTGGCGCTCGCCAATCGCCACGGCCTCGTCACCGGTGCAACCGGAACCGGAAAGACGGTGACGCTGCAAGTCATGGCGGAAGGATTTGCGCGCGCCGGCGTCCCGGTCTTCGCGGCGGACATCAAGGGCGACCTCTCCGGCATCTCAGAGGTCGGGGAAGCCAAAGACTTCATCGTCAAGCGCGCCACCGAGATGGGGCTGACGTTCCAGCCTGATCAGTTTTCAACGGTATTTTGGGACGTTTTCGGCGAACAGGGCCATCCTGTGCGCGCGACCGTCACCGAGATGGGGCCGCTTCTGCTCGCGCGCATGCTCGACCTGAACGACGTGCAGGAAGGCGTGCTCAACGTCGCCTTCCGCGTCGCCGATGACAACGGGATGACCCTCATCGACATGAAGGATCTGCGCGCGCTGCTCGATGCCATCGTGCCGGATGCCGGCAAGAAGGGCGCGGATGCCGAGGAAAGTCCGCTGGCCGACATCAAGAAGGCGGCGCAGGGATTTGGCAATGTCACCAAGGCCACCGTCGGCACCATCCAGCGCCAGCTTCTGGTGCTGGAGAACCAGGGCGCCACAAAGTTCTTCGGCGAGCCGGCGTTGACATTGAAGGACTTCATGAAGACCGACCGCGACGGCCGCGGCATGGTCAACATCCTCGTCGCCGACAAGCTGATGCAGAGCCCACGGCTTTACGCGACATTCCTGCTGTGGATGCTGTCGGAGCTGTTCGAGGAGCTGCCCGAGGTCGGCGACCTGCCGAAGCCGAAGCTGGTGTTCTTCTTCGACGAAGCGCATCTGCTGTTCAACGACGCGCCGAAGGCGCTGATGGACAAGATCGAGCAGGTGGTGCGGCTGATCCGGTCCAAGGGCGTCGGCGTCTATTTCGTGACGCAAAACCCGATCGATGTGCCCGATCGCGTACTCGGGCAGCTGGGCAACCGGGTGCAGCATGCGCTGCGCGCCTTCACCCCGCGCGACCAGAAGGCGGTCGCCGCCGCGGCGCAGACGTTCAGGCCTAACCCGAAGCTCGACACCGCCAAGGTGATCATGGAGCTCGGCAAGGGCGAGGCGCTGGTGTCCTTCCTCGAAGGCAACGGCACGCCGGCGATGGTCGAGCGCGTCATGGTCCGGCCGCCATCGGCCCGCATCGGACCGATCACGCCGGAAGAACGCAAGGCGATCATGGATGCAAGCCCGGTGAAGGGCAAATACGACACCGCCGTCGATGACGAGTCCGCCTACGAGATGATCCAGAAGCGCATCGCCGGCACCGCGGCGACAGTCGATGCCGGCGCGGCCGGTGCAGGTGGGGGCGGCATTCTCGGCCAGATCGGCTCGATCGTCGGCACCATCTTCGGCACCAACGTCAAGCGCGGCCGCCTGTCCGCGGGCCAGGTCATCGCGCGCGACGTGACGCGATCGGTCACCAACCAGGTGATCGGCGGGATGGCGGCCAATATCGGCAAGTCGGTCGCCGGCCAGTTCGGTGGCTCGATCGGCCGCACGCTGGTCCGCGGCGCGCTTGGCGGGCTGCTGCGCAGGTAGGCAGACAAAGCTTGCGGCACTATTGCCCCCGGCAGGCGGGGCGAGGCCGAACACTACAAATTCGGGTGAGGGGGCTCTCCAAGCGTCCGTCGGTCTGCTAGATCCTAGCTTCCCTCACTGGACCCCATTGTGACCTCAAGCGACCCGTTTCCCAAACCCGGCGCGCTCAGAACCCTCTCGCTGCGCGCGCCGCTCGATCTGCTATTCCTGTTCTGCTGCGTCCTGCTGACCGCGGACGTGCTCGTTCCCGAGATCTTCGGCCACGGCAAGACCAAGGATTACGGGCTGTGGTACTGGGCCGGACAGCAGGTTCTCAATGGTGGGGCCCTCTATCCCGACAACATCCGCGCGTATTTCGAGTTCATCTATCCACCGCTGCCGGCGATCCTGCTGGCGATCCCGAGCTGGTTCGGCAAGATCCCGCTCTATGTCGTGCTGTCGATCCTGAATGCGGTGGCGTGGTGGTACACCGGCATGTTCTCCAATGCCATGACCGGATCGGGCCGCAGTCCCGGTCCGTGGCTCGAGGCGCTGCCGGCCGTGGCCACCGTGACCTTCGTGTTCGACCAGTTCGACCTCGGCCAGCCGAACCTCGTTCTGCTGGCGATGATGCTCTGGGGCTTCTGGTGCCTGCAACATCAGCGGTCCTGGCTCGCAGGATTCCTGTTCGCGCTTGCCACCGCCATCAAGGTGTTTCCGATCGCGGTGCTGCCTTATCTGGTCTGGCGGCGGAAATGGGCAGCGGTCGTCGCGACGGTCGCCTTCACCGGCATCCTTCTTTATGTCGTGCCGGCGCCGATCCGCGGCTTCGAGCGCAACGCGGCCGAGCTCAAGACCTGGTATCAAGGCATGGTCGGCACGAGCTCGGAAAAGGGTTTCGGCCAGCGCGACGAGCAGAACTGGTCGTGGGTCAACCAGTCCGTCATTGCCGTCACGCACCGCCTGGTCCGGCCGATCAACTACAATCAGGAAGATCCCAACAAGCCGCCGCGCACGATGAACGTCATCGACGTCGACTACAGGACGGCGAACTGGATCGTGCTGGCGATGTCGGCCCTGCTCGGGCTCGGCTTTCTCGCGGTGATGCCGCCACAGCGGCGGCGAACGGCGCGCTCGGATGCAGAGGAGCTCGGCATCCTGTTCTGCCTGATGACGGTGGCATCGCCTCTGGCGCGGCAATACTATTTCATGTGGCTGTACTTCCCGATGACGGTGCTGATGCATCGCGCCGCATTCGACGAGCGGGCGAATGTGCGGCTTGGAACCTGGCTCGCGCTGGGCGCCGCCGGCATCCTGATGCTGCTGTCGCTGCCGTGGTTTCCCAATGTGATTCAAGCCTGGGGCAATAACCTCATTGCCACGGCGATCCTCGCAGGTAGCCTCGCATGGCACATCCGGCATCCACCGGTTGCGGCTGGTCCCGAGACCGCGACAGGGCTAAAAGCGCAGACACCTTGAGCCCCCGATTTATCGAGACCCAAAGTAGGGAATACGACCATGGCCAATGCGCAGCTCCAATCCGTGCTCGACCACATCGACAAGGACTTTGACAACAGCCTGGAGCGTCTGTTCTCGCTGTTGCGGATCAAGTCGATCTCGGCGGACCCGGCCTTTGCCGCGGATTGCAAGGCGGCGGCCGAGCATCTGGCCAAGGACATCGCGAGCCTCGGCGTCGCGACCGAAGTGAGGCCGACCGCCGGCCATCCCGCCATCGTCGGCAAGACCGAGGCAGGCGGACGGCCGCATGTGATCTTCTACGGCCATTACGACGTGCAGCCGGTCGATCCGCTGGATCTCTGGCATCGTCCGCCGTTCGAGCCCGTCGTCACCGACCATGCCGACGGCCGCAAGATCATCGTCGCGCGCGGCGCCGAGGACGACAAGGGTCAGGTCATGACCTTCGTCGAGGCCTGCCGCGCCTGGAAGAAGGTGACGGGATCGCTGCCGATCGACGTCACCTTTCTGATCGAGGGCGAGGAGGAGGTCGGCTCGAAGAATTTCGTGCCCTTCATCGAAGCCAACAAGGACGAGTTCAGGGCGGACTACGTGCTGGTCTGCGACACCGGCATGTGGGACCGCAACACGCCGGCGATCACGACGTCGCTGCGCGGCCTGCTCTACGAAGAGCTGAAGATCACCGCCGCCAATCGCGATCTGCATTCCGGCGTGTTCGGCGGCAGCGCGATGAACCCGATCCGGGTGCTGACGAGGATTCTCGGCGGACTGTTCGACGACGACAACCGCATCACCATCCCCGGCTTCTATGATGGCGTGAAAGATCTGCCGCCGGACATTCTCGAGCAGTGGAAGAAGCTCAACCTGACGCCCGAGATGTTTTTGAAGCCGATCGGCCTGTCGATCCCGGCGGGCGAGAAGGGCCGGCTGCTGATCGAGCAGGCCTCCTCGCGTCCGACCTGTGACGTCAACGGCATCTGGGGCGGCTACATCGGCGAGGGCTCCAAGACGGTGATCCCCTCGCACGCTTCAGCCAAGGTCTCGTTCCGCCTGGTCGAGGGACAGGATCCCCAAAGGATCCGCAAGGCTTTTCGCAATTACGTGAGCGCCCGCATTCCCGGCGACTGCAAGGTCGAGTTCGGCGACCATTCCGCCGCGCCCGCGGTCGCACTCGACTGGAACATGAAGCCGCTCGCCGCCGCCAGCAAGGCGCTGACGGAGGAGTGGGGCAAGGAAACCGTGCTGATGGGCTCGGGCGCCTCGATTCCGATCGTCGCCGATTTCAAGCGCACGCTGGGCCTGGACTCGCTGCTGGTCGGCTTTGGATTGGATGACGACAACATCCACTCGCCGAACGAGAAGTACGACCTGCGAAGTTTCCAGAAGGGCATCCGCTCCTGGGCAAGAATCCTCGCAGCGCTGGCGGAGGTGAAATAGGGCACGGTGCCGTAAGGGTGGGCAAAGGCGCAATGCGCCGTGCCCACCATCGCTCCGCGTTCGCAAGAGAAGAGGTGGGCACGCTTCGCTTTGCCCACCCTACGAGATCTTGCAAACAAAAACGCCGCCCGGAATTGGGCGGCGTTTCATTCCAAAAGGCGTAGAGGTCAGTTGCCCGCTAGCCTACACGAAATCCGCAAAATCTCAAGACCGGTAGCCCGGAAGCTCGCGGTCGAGCTTGCGCAGCAGCGGCGGCCAGACGAGGTTGGTCGCGCGCAGCTCGGCGCGGTCGCGGTTGGCGAGCAGCTCGGTGTTCTTGTCGATCGCGACGTCGTCGACCGGATAGATCGGCGTGCCGAGCGCGCGGGTGCGCACCTGCATCGAGCAGGCGCGCTCGAGGTGATACATGCGCTCGAAGGCGGAGGCGACCGAGCGGCCGACCGTCAGCGTGCCGTGGTTCCGCAGCAGCATGTGGTTGTGGTCGCCGAGATCCTTCTGCAGCCGCGGCCGCTCGTCGTGGTCGAGCGCGATGCCTTCATAATCGTGATAGGCGAGGTCGTGGGTGACGAGCTGGGCGGTCTGGTTCAGCGGCAGCAGGCCTTCCGCGCTGCTCGACACCGCGGTCCCGTCGAGGGTGTGGAGATGCAGCACGCAGATCGCGTCCTCGCGCACCTCGTGGATCGCCGAATGGATGGTGAAGCCGGCCGGGTTGACGCTGTACTCGCTCTCGGAGAGCTGGTTGCCGTGCAAATCGACCTTGACGAGGCTCGACGCCGTGATCTCGTCGAACATCAGCCCGTAGGGATTGATGAGGAAGTGATGCTCGGGGCCGGGCACGCGGGCGGAGATGTGGGTATCGACCAGATCGTCCCAGCCGTACAGCGCGACGAGGCGATAGCAGGCGGCGAGATTGACCCGTTGCTGCCACTCGGCCTCCGTCATGTTCGACGGCACTTCCTTCAGGCGGGCTTCCGCTGGCGACATGGCAAATCTCTCCGAACATCGTTGTTGCGGGGCGGGAGCGTAGTCGCGGTTGGGGGCGGCGGCAAGGCGCGGGCGGCGCGCGGCAGTCCAGCGTAGCCCGCATGCAGCGACTTGCCCGCCCTAGCCCGAAGCGCAAAGGTGGAAGCGGAATGCGGGAGGCTGTCGCGGATTTCGCTTCGCCTGGAGAACAATATTATGGCGCCGGGATCGACAGTAGGCTGGAAATGCTGCGGCCGCGGATGTCGTAGACGCGGGCGAACACCACGTCGTCGCGCTTGATCTCGACCATCACGGGCGCAGTGAGGCCCTTGCAGTAGAACTCGCCGAGCGTCATCGCGAAATCGGCCGCGTTGGAATCCCAGCCGATGGTGAAGTCGGGTCCGAGCGCGACCTGGGCGGGGCGCTGCGGACCGCACACCGCGACCTTCCATTTGCGATTGCCGGGTGCGATTTCCTGCCGTTCGACGATCTGCTCGCGCAGCTCGTCCGAGGCCTGCTTCAGCGCGAGGCCCCAATAGTCCAGCATGAAGCGGTCGTCGGCGCCGCGCACCGTGCCGGCGATGTGGTTGAAATGGGTGTACTGATAGGGATGCAGCCGGATCATCTCGGCGAGGGAGAGCGCGAGACCGAAGCAGAAGGTGGCGAGCACGACCGGTTGCCAGGTGCGGTGATTGGCGCGCAGCCGCTCCATCGCCCAGCCGAAGCCGACGCCGCCGAGCACCGCCATCGGCGGGATCACGAAGATGAAATGGCGGATGCCGTTGTAGAGCGCCGGCCGCTTCACCATCGCGATCGCGAGCGGCAGGGTCGCGGCAAGCGTCAGCATCAAGAGGATGGTCTTGCGGCGCGCCGGAACCTCGCTTCGCGGCAGTATCGCAAAAGTGCTGACCACGGCGCCGCCCATCAGCACCAGCATCACCTCGGGGAGCTGGAGCGCGAACAGCGTCGGCAGATAGGACCACGGCATGTCCGGCACGGACACGATCGCGCCGTCGAACATCTCCTTCCAGGGCTTTTCGAAGAAGTGCGAGAAATAGGTCAGCGCCTCGAAGGGATTGCCGGGCTCCATGATCGACCACGGCCAGATCAGGCCCATCACGAGATAGCCGAGCACGAGGCCGGGCAGCAGCACGTAGACGACATGGGCGAAACGGCGGACCGATTCGCGCAGGCCTTCGTTGCGCAGTTCCTCCAGGAACAGCGGCAGGAAGCCGATCACGGCGTAGACCAGCGAGAGGCCGCCAAGGATGCGCGTGCCGAGCGCGAGGCCGGCACCGAGGCCGACGATCAGGATCGTGCGCGGCGACGGCTGCGGATATTCCTCGGCGAGCCGCACGAGGCCGAGCATCAGGATGATCATGGCGACCGCGAAGGGCGCATCCTTCGGGTTCATGAACATGTGGCCGTAGAAGATCGGGCACAGCGCGAGCAGCAGGAGCGAGGCAAGACCGGCAAGGGGCCCGCCGATGCGGCGACCGAGCCGCCACGTCACCGCAAGTCCGATCACGCCGACGATCGCGCCGACCAGGCGTCGCGTCTCGAACAGCTCGAGCGGAATGACCTTGTGCAGGAGGGCTGCGACCATGTCGAAGCCGCCGCCATACATGTAGAGATTGGCGAAGGAGAGCGCCGCGGTGTCCTTGAAGCCGGAACCGAACATGCGCAGCAGCAGGTCGGCATATTCAGCGTGAGTATAATCGTCCCAGCCGAGCCCGTAGTCGCGGAAGGTCAGGCCTGCGATGACGGCGACCGCGGCCAGCACCAGCATGGCAAGATCGTCGCAAGTCCGTTCAACCGAGCGCCGCAGCGGCGTGTCGATCGCTGACGTCGTGATGGATGTCATGGCTATTGGTGACCCGGAATCCCCTCTTGGCCCTGCCGGTGCGCGTGGGCCACTTCCCCGGAATCCCTATAGCGCAGTTCCATTACCAAGTAATTGGGCATTATGGCTAAATTCCTGATGCGACGCAGCAAATCCGACCACTTGAGAGCACGTTAACAGTAGCGAGCCGTAGCTGAAGGGAATGTGAATAAGTCCCTGATTTCCTTCCCTTTAGGAACGCTGCCCACAATTGGCCGTTGGCGTGGAACATCGTATGACGGTATCGTGGCGCAACGGGTGTCGCGTGTGGATGCGCGGCCGGGGGTGAGTTCGATGACGTTGGCATTGTTGATCACGGGGATTTTCGCCGTCGTGGCGGGCCTCCTTGCGATCCTGTTCGGCTACACCGTCAGGGACTTCAGTCTCGGCAGCACTCTCATAATCTCCGGCACCATTGGCGTCTGCTCCGGAATGTTACTGGCCGGCCTCCACGTCGTGGTGATGGAATTGAAGGGCATCGCCCGCCGGCTGGCCGGATCAGCCGTGCCATCCGACGTTCGGGTCAGGCCCGTGCTGCCGGGTCTCGCAATGCCTGGTGTGCCCCCGCCCGAGCCGTCATCGGCAATGAGGATCGAGCCGGCACCGCCGCCACCGCCCGCCGGAGGGCCGCCGCCGTGGCAGAACGAAGCCGCCGCGCGCGAGCGTCCGCGCGTCGAAGCGCCGCCGCCGTCGGAAGGCCCGCCGCCGTCTGCGGCCCCGGAGGCACCGCGCCGTCGCAACCTGCTGTTCGCCTCGACGTCCCGCAGGGAGCGCGAGCGGGCAGAGGCGAAGGGAAGCGAGGGCTTGCCGCCGCAGCCCCATGACGAATCCCCGGGGCCCGGCGCCCCGGAAAGTCCGCCCGCGAGCTTCGACGACGCCTGGCCCAGGCCGGACCGTATGCGGCCACCGGAGTCGCCGTCCGCCGCGCGTCGTCCGCCGCCGCATTCGCCATCGACCTTTGCGGAAGCAACGCCGCCGCCTGCATCCGAACCGGCTCCGGCGGTCGAACCGGCGCCCGTGACCGTGCTGAAATCCGGCATCGTCGACGGCATGGCCTATTCGCTCTATTCCGACGGCTCGATCGAAGCGCAGATGCCGGAAGGCATGATGCGCTTTGCCTCGATCGACGAACTGCGTGCGCATCTGGACCAGCGCGGCTGAGACCGGCATTGTCCAAGTAGAGCGGCATCGATCTTTTCAGGTCGTCAGTAACCAGTTCATATTCGTCAGTCGTCTTGTTTCAGCCGAACGTATTGTTGACACGGAATACTTTGGCGTCGTCAATCCCGCGGGACGCAAGGCGAGAGAGAGATCGGGACCATGTCGGATGCCGGGGCAAAGAATTTCATTGAGCTGACGGCGAGCATCGTGTCGGCCTATGTCGGCAACAATCCGACGCCGGCCGCCGAGATTCCGAACCTGATCAGCCAGGTGCATGGCGCCCTCGTGCGGGTTTCGTCGGGCCGTACAGAGGCGGCACCGCTCGAACCGTCGAAGCCTGCGGTGTCGCTGAAGAAGTCGATCGCCCCGGACTATCTGGTGTGCCTCGAAGACGGCAAGCGCTTCAAGTCGCTGAAGCGCCATCTGCGCACCCAGTACAACATGACGCCCGAGCAATATCGCGAGAAATGGGGCCTGCCGGCCGACTACCCCATGGTCGCCCCGAACTACGCAGTGGCGCGCTCGCAACTGGCGAAGCAGATGGGCCTCGGACAGCAGCAGCGCAAGCGGAAGTAGTTCAGGCCTCGGATCTCGTAGGGTGGGCAAAGGCGCTCTTGCGCTGTGTCCACCAGCTCTCGTCGATCGCACTTAGAAATTGGTGGGACGCTTCGCTTTGCCCACTCTACGAAGCTTCCGCGAGCGCTTCTTTCGCGTCGGTCTTGATACGCTCGACCATCGAGCGCAGGCCGTTGGAGCGCTGCGGCGTCAGATGATCGCGGAAGCCGAACTCGTCGAACACCGCGATCGCATCGGTCGCAAGAATCTCCTGCGGCGTGCGGCCCGAATAGAGCGCGAGCACGATCGCGACCAGCCCGCGCACGATATGCGCGTCGCTGTCGCCGCGATATTTCAGGATCGGCACGCCGCCATCGCGGTCGACCAGCTTCTGAAGCCAGACCTGGCTGACGCAGCCATTCACCTTGTTCTCGGCGGAGTGCTCTGCCTCGGGCAAAGGTTCCAGGGTACGGCCGAGCTCGATGACGTACCGGTAGCGGTCGTCCCACTCGTCCAGAATCTCGAAATTGTCCCTGATTTCGTCAATCGTCGTCATGCTGGCCCAAAGTTCCCGTTCAGACCAATATAGGGACGCAAGGGCGTGAAATCGATAGGGCTTGGGGCCTAATTGGCCGCCGTTGGTCCGCGCCATTCCAGCGCGAGGTCGTCCTGGCTCAGGGTGTCGCGCAGCGTCTCGCTTGCAGCCATGTCGCCTTCGCCGGCCAGCGCGATCGAGCCGGTGTGGTCGGGCGCCTTCTTGTCGTTCTTGTCGGTCTTCTCGAGCTGCTCCTTCTTGTCGTTGATGATCTGGTAGAGCTTCTTCGCGCCGTCCTGGGCGCGCTGGCCGATGATGGTCGCGGCCTGTCCGCCGACCTCGCAGGCCGCCGGCTGGCGCTTGCAGAACTGGGTCACGTCGGAGACGGCCGCGGTCGCAGCCTGCACCGCATCGGCAGCGCCGATCTGCGGCAGCTTCTCCGATTCGGGCGTCTTGTCCCGCGGCAGGAGCACCAGCACCAGCCCGAGCCAGAATGTGATGCGGAGCAGAAAGCGCATCTTGTCGACCTGTATGTTAGATCCCGCCGCGGCGATCCCCGCGAGGCGTCGGACCTAGCAACTCTCGATAAATCGCAAGTGATTGCCTTCCGCTTAATTCGCGGAAAATTTACGCAGAAATCTTCGCAAGCGCCGGCCTCGTAAATTTTCGGTTGACGGCAACGCTCGTAATTTCGCCGGATTTGCCCATCCACGAATTCGAAACCATGACGGGCGTGGTGAAACTCCGTGTTCACCATCCTCGATGATGACATCGCCAAATCGCCTAAAAATCTCCGCGATGACACGGTGTCCGGCCGCGCGCCGCCTCGCCTTAGCACTCGTTTAAGGTCGCTCTGACACGGTGGCTCAACGATAAGGAGGCGTTCCGGCGCGTCTTCCAGACGAGTGAGCCGAAGCGCGAGACCCGTGACAGTTTTGAGTATCATCCGCGATTGTCTCGATGCGCTGCTGCATCCCTCCGCGCGCTACGACGCGCTGACGCGAGCACGCCATCGTGCCTTCATGGCGCCGCGGCTGCTCGGCAGCCTGGCGGCGTTTGCCGCGTTCCCGGTCTATCTTGCCATGCGCGGCGCGCCGAGCGCGATCGAGGTTGCGGCCTTTGCCTGGCTGATCGCGCCCATTCTCTTGTCCTGGTTCCTGTCGCGCACCGGCCGCTACGAAGGCGCGCATGTGTTGTCGTCGCTGGCGCTTGCGGGTCTGATCATGGCGATCGCGGGCAGCACCGGCGGTATCGAATCTTTTGCTGCGATCTGGCTGGTCGTGGTTCCCCTCGAAGCCGCGCTGTCGGCCTCGCGCCGCGTCGCGGCCTTCGCTTCCCTGCTTGCGCTGTCCTGCGCCGGCGTCCTGATTTTCGTCAGCCAGCTCGGCTGGCTGCCGTCGGCAGACACCAGCGCCGCAGAACGCGGCGTGCTGATGGCGTTCGGCGTCGCCTTGGGGACGCTCTATGCCGCGGGTCTCGCCTTCGGTGCCGAGTCACTCGCGCGCACTAGCGTCGCGCTGTTGTCGCGCGAGGAAGAGCGCTATCGGCTGCTCGCGCGCAACATGAGCGACGTCATCTCGCGGCATCAGCGCAACGGCGCGGTGCAGTTCATCTCGCCGGCGGCGGAAGCCATGCTCGGCCTATCAGTGGCGCAGTTGCTCGGCCACGGCCTGTTCGACCGCGTCCATGTCGCCGATCGTCCGGCCTATCTCACCGCTTTGTCGGATGCCGCGCGCGGCAACCTGCGCAGCGTCGAGTTCCGGCTGCGGCGGGAGCCTGCCGGCTCCGAGCGCGGTCAGGTCGATTTCATCTGGGTCGAGATGCGCTGCCGTCCGCTCGACCGGGATATGGCGCGCCAGAATCCTTACGGTGATGCCACGTGCGAGGCCGAAGTCGTCGGCGTGATGCGCGACGTCACGGATCGCAAGCTTTCGGAGCAGGCGCTCGATCAGGCCCGCAGCGCTGCGGAGGCGGCCGATGCCGCCAAGACGCGCTTCCTCGCCACCATGAGCCACGAGCTGCGCACGCCGCTCAATGCCATCATCGGCTTCTCCGAGATGATCGCGCAGGAGCAGACCCTGATGCTGGGCCCGGCCCAGCGCAAGGAATATGCCCAACTCATAAACGATTCCGGCCAGCACCTGTTGTCGCTGGTCAACGGCATCCTCGACATGTCGAAGATGGAGTCGGGCAATTTCGAGATCGCGTCGGAGCCGTTCGCGCCGCGCGCCTCGCTGATGCATTGCTGCAATCTGCTCGCGCTGAAGGCGCGGGAGAACGGCATCGACCTCATCACCGATGCGCCGCAGGACTTGCCGGTCATGACGGGCGATCCGCGCGCTTTCAAGCAGATCGTGCTCAACCTCGTCGCCAACGCCATCAAGTTCACCGAGCGTGGCGGTCAGGTCTCGGTCAGCGCCGCGGTGACGGGCGCGCAGCTCACATTGCACATCAGTGATACCGGCGTCGGCATCGCGCCCGACGACCTCGAGCGCATCGGCGCGCCGTTCTTCCAGGCCGGCAAGACCTATCAGCGGCGCCACGAAGGCACGGGCCTCGGACTTTCCATCGTGAAGAGTCTGGTGGCGTTGCATCTCGGCGAATTGACGGTACAAAGCAGGCTCGGGGAGGGCACGGCCGTCACCGTCAAGCTGCCGCTTGTCTACACGCCTCCGCAAGCCAAGGTGCCCGAGAACAAGATCGCGACCTTGACGCCGGTGCCGCGCCAGGAAACTCTGGAACACCTTCACGACCAACCCGCTCTGGTGAAGAAAAGTGCCTAAGAAGTCTGCCAAGGACCAAGCCGCTCCGCGCCGCCGTGGCGCCAAGGCCGCGGCCATCGATGTCGAGACCGAGCGCAACCTCGTGATGCGCGTGCTGCTGCACAGCCCCAAGGATACGCTGGCCGGCCTCGTCGCCGTCGCCGCGATCGGCGCTATCGTTGCCAACGCGCTGTTCCTGCAGACCGGCCGGCATCCGGCGCCGATGTTCGGCACCGTGATCAATCTTCCCGCGCCGTCCTCCGTGCCGCTGTCGAACCCGTTGCCGCGTCCGCGACCCGTCGGGGCTGATACCTCGCCGCTCGAGCCGAAGGCGACCGAGTTTCGCGTCGAGCCGAAGCCTGTCGAGCGTGCCGCCGAGAAGCCGCCCGAAAGGCCCGTCGAGGCGACCGCGTCGACGCCGCGCTCGGGCAGCGATCCGATGACCAATCTGGTCAAGCAAACAACCGCGGCGTCGCCATCCGTGATGCGTCCGCCGGCGCCGGTCCCGGTGCAGCAGAGCCCGGCCGCGCGGCGCATCGCCGGCGTGCAGCGCGCGCTGTCCGAATACGGCTACGGCAATTTGAAGATCACGGGCACGATCGGCGCCGAGACCCAGTCCGCGATTCAGAAATTCGAGCGCGAGCACAAGATGCAGGTTACCGGCCAGGTGTCCGACCGCCTGCTGCGCGAGCTCGCGGCCGCGATTGGCCATCCCGTCGAATAATCGTCCTGCTTGCGCGCATCCATAATCCAATCGTCGCCGTTGCCATTGCGCGGCGGGTGACGGGCACAATTGACTTCAGGTTATTTTGTAGTTACAAAATAACCTTGTGAAGATCGTTTGGGATGAGCCAAAGCGCCGAGCCAATCTCGACAAGCACGGGATGGATTTCGCTGATCTCAACGAAGCCTTCTTCGAAAATGCCTTGGTCTTGGCCGCATATCGCAACCGCTGGCGCGCGATCGGCCTCAACATTCGTGGCGCCGTCGCGGTTATCTTCGCGACCCGCGGGACCGAGGGCGTCAGCATTATCAGCATGCGCCCTGCCAGCAAGAAGGAAAGGGAGCTCTATGAAGAGAGTCGCCGCTAAGAAGGGTTACACCCCGCGGGACATGCGCGCGGTGAGTGATAATCCGGAATGGACACAGAAGGACTTCGCCAGGGCCAAGACTTTCGACGAGGTCTTCCCGGGCCTGCGAAAGGGCCGCGGCCCCAATAAAGCCCCCACAAAGCGACAGGTAACCTTGCGCCTGAGCCCTGTCGTAGTCGACTATTTCAAGGCTGAGGGCCCAGGTTGGCAGAGCCGGATTGACGAAGCGCTCGTCAAGGTGGTGAAGCGCAAGCGCAGCTCTGCCACCGGTTAGTTCATGCGCTTGAAATCAAACATCTGGGTCTCCGCTTACTTGCGCCGGTGCCAGACCGAGGGCGTGTACGGCGCGGTTCGGCGTCGCGGCGCCGAGGAGGCGGGCGCGGTGTTCGTCAAGGTGTCGCTGCTCGATGGCAACGCGATGCTCTACGTACCGGCGCCGCAGACTTCCTATGACGATGGCCGGCCGGTCGATCGCTTCTTCGTGCCACTTGCCTTGCAGCCGATGCCGGAGCAGGCCGTCGAGGAGCGTCTAATTAAGGAAATCCGCTTCGATCCGGACGCCTGGATCGTCGAGACCGAAGACCGCGCGGGCCGGCATTTTCTTGAACTGGCGAAGACCTAGCGATCCGACGATCCGTCGGTGCCGGTCCGCACCGCCGGGCTGGAGCCGGGCTGCACGGTCGGCCGCGTCTGGCTTGCACCCGCGCGCGCGCGCTGGCGTTCGTCGTCATGCAGCGATGACTGGTATTTTGCGCGCGTGACGGCGAGCGTGGAGCCGCGCCAGGCCGCCAGCATCACCAGTGCCGCGCGATCGCTCAGGCGGTCGTAGAGCCGCGACAGCCGGTAGACCGCGTCGACCGAATTGCCGATCTCCGGCTTGAAGAATAAGAGGATGCGCTGGAAGTTGGGGCTCGGCATGTCGAGTGCGCGCGCGGCGACCGCGAGCGCTTCGCCACCGGCATCGTCGACGATCTGGGCTGCGACGCGCGAGGGCAGGATCAGGCTGTCGCCGAGCTCGAAGGTGAAATTCTCGATATCGCCCGCGATCGCCGCCATCTCCAGGATCTGGATCGCGCGCCTGGCGCGCACGGTCGGAATCCGCGGCGCGGCCTTCAGCGGGGTCTGCGCCAGATTGTGCAGGACCAGCGCGCGTTGGGACGCATCGGCGCTGAAGAACATGTCGTGGATCTCGGCCGCCTCTTTCGGCTGCATGGCCATGTTCGCCGCCACGCGCAGCTCGGCGTCGGTCTGCGCGCGGGCCGGGGAAGCTGCTTTTGGCGGCGCGGGAATCCCGCGGGCGAGCGGAACCCTGCGGCCTTCCTGGGCCGCGACCAGCCCGAGCTTCTGCAAGACCGGGACGGGCGTCTGCGCGTAGATCGCAAGCTTCGCCTTGACGGAGGAACGCGTCGCGTCGTCGACCTGATCGATCAGCCGCGTCGCGAGTTCGACGAACTGGCGCTGCTCGTCGTCGCTGTGGGTGGGCGCCTGGACATAAAGATCGGTCAGCACGCGCAGCAGCGTCGGGCGAACATCCACGCCTTCGCGACGGGAGAGGCTCATCAGCCCGTCGAATCCGGGAAACAGCGACTTGGTCATGGAGAGTTACGCGACCTGAAAAGATACTCGGCCGCCAGCCTATCGCAGGTTCCTTTAAAGCCTCGTTAAGGAAAACGAGCCGTGAAGTTTCTCCTGCAATTTAGGGCGTTGCCGTGCCGCAACGGGACGGCGCGATGCCGCCCGTGCGGTTACGGTCCGCCAGGCCCGTTTACATCCCGTTAACCATGAACTGATCTTAATGAACGCACGTTGCAGGGGCGCGCTCGGTCGCGCGGCAATTGATAGAGAGCTGATATGGGGACCATTATCGAATTTCCGGCCGGTCGCCGGGCAGGCTCGTCGGGGGACGCCGCACCGCGCACGGAAACGGCAACGATTTTGATTCTCCCCGTGATCCGCATCGAGCGCGAGAGCGACGAAACCAGCGGCGATCGCGGGCCGGAGCAGGGCACAGCGCCGGGGCGCCGTCGTCGGCGCCGCTAGCATGCGGCATTTGCAATGCCGGAATCCATCCGCCAGATCCGGCCTGTGTTAAGGGTCGTCCTGCTTGCATTGTTGGGCGCGAGCCTCGCCGCCTGTAGCGGCGGCGATTTCGGCCGCACCCGCGAGAGCATGCGCAGCGACGACATGCATCGCTGGTTAGGGGCGGAAGCCACCGGCAGCCTCGGCCTGAAGGCCTCGCAATTCCAGCTCACCGACGCCGAACGCCAGCTTCGCGATCTCGCCTATCCCATGATCGAGCCACCGCTGTCGCGGCCGGCGTGGAAGAGCGTGTTCGGCGACTACAAGGCGCTGCCGTCGCCCTGGCAGCAGAAGGTCGTGTTCGACCGCACCATGTATGGCCGCACTCTGATCGACGAGCCGCACCGCTCGCACTCTTCGCGCTATGCCCAACTGATCGAGGACGTGCGCAACGACACGACCCGCTTCGAGCCGTTCTTCGCCTCGGCGATCCGCGTCATCGATCTCGACAAGAAACGCAATGCCAGCATGGCGCGCGTCTCCGAGCTCTCGCCGAGAGAGAAGGAGGATGCGGTCGCACGCATGCAGGAGAACTCGCTGATCATCCAGTGGGTGCAGCAATGCCTCGAGCAGCGCGTCGCATCCTATCGCTGGGCGCTGGAACGCCTGGTGATCCAGGCGCCCGACGGCGTGGCCGCCGACGCCGATCGTCTGATCGGCGAGCTTGCCGCCCAGACCGCCAACCCGCCGGTCGCAGCCCAGCCGCCTTACGGCCGCGCAGTCGTCTCGAAGGGCTGATCGCAAAAGCCCGGTGCCTGTCCCGTCCCTCGATGCTGTCGCGTGAGCGACCGTGCTCGGTTCCGCGATCATGATCGCGACCGTCGCGGCTTGATGACGCGTTTTCCCGATGGCAGCGGGGCCGGAAATGCGCTCAAATGGGCAAACGATAACCGGAGGAAAACATGCGTTTCATCGCCATCTTGGTGGCTCTGCTTCTGCCCCTTGGTTCAGCGGTCGCCCAGGACTATCCGACCAGGCCGATCACCATGCTGGTGCCGTTCGCCGCCGGCGGGCCCACCGACACCATCGCGCGGCTGACCGCGGCAGGCATGGCGAAATCGCTCGGCCAGCAGGTCATCGTCGAGAACGCGACCGGCGCCGGCGGCACCATCGGCACGACCCGCGCCGCGCGCGCCCAGCCGGACGGATACACGCTGCTGATCCATCATGTCGGCATCTCGACCGCCGCCACGCTGTACCGCAATCTGAGCTATGACACGAAGACGGCCTTTGCGCCGATCGGGCTCGTGACCAATGCGCCGATGACCATCATCGCGCGTCCCGATTTCCCGGCCGACACGCTCAAGGAACTGGTCGCCTACGCCCAGCAGCAAGGCGATAAATTGACTTACGCCAATGCCGGGCTCGGCGCGGCATCGCATCTCTGCGGCATGCTGTTCATGACGGCGATCCAGAAGCAGCTCACCACGGTGCCCTACAAGGGCAACGGTCCGATCATGAACGATCTTCTCGGCAGGCAGATCGATCTCACCTGCGATCAGGCGACCAACACCACCGGGCCAATCACGGCCAAGCAGGTCAAGGCCTATGCGATCACCACCAAGGAGCGGCTGAAGAGCCTGCCCGACCTGCCGACGGCCGACGAGGCCGGCCTCAAGGGTTTCGAACTTGGCGTCTGGCACGGTGTCTATGCCCCCAAGGGCACACCGCCGGCGGTGATTCAGAAATTGACGGCGGCGCTCCAGGCGGCTCTCAAGGATCCCGCGCTGATCGCGCGGTTCAACGACATCAACACGGAGCCGGTCGCGCAGGACAAGGCGACGCCGGAAGCTCTGGCGGCGGTGCTGACGAGCGAGATCGATCGCTGGGCACCTATCATCAAGGCGGCCGGCCAGTTTGCCGACTGAGCCGCTGCGGCTTGCGAAGCTGACGAAAGACGCGCAGCCCGACCGCCGACCCGCCGGTCGGGGCTCGCCCGATTGACGAATCCTGTGCGAGCGTTGCAGCGCGGTAAACGGCCGCCGCACTCCAGACCTCAGCCTTCCATTCCGGGCCGTCCAGCGCGCTCGCATGGCCGACCCCAATCCGCAAGCAATCCTGAAATCAGCGTGATCAGTGCGCGCTGACCCCGGCGGCGCTCGAGCCTCGGGAGCCGGTGCCTGCCGCCGCCGACCCTCGTAAGCATATTGGGGTACCGCGGTGATTGGCGCTTGTTCTCCCAAGCCATAAGGATAGGATTATTTCGTTGCATCAAGTCATTTTGGCCAAAAGGTCTTTCAAGATGAGCTTAGACGCCACAAATCCGTTTGAAATCCATCTGGAATTCACCCTGCCGCGGAAGCTGCTGGCACTTGCCATTCTGCTCGGAACGACCGGTTCAGCCGCCGCGCTGACCAAGGAGGCGGCGCTCGAGAACTGCCGGATGACCGTGGGCAAGCCGATCGTGCATGCGTGCATGCAGGCCCAAGGAGGCCGCAAGGCCGGTGCCGACATAGAGGCCTGCCGCGCCAAGGCATCCCCGCAGGTCAGGGCCTGTGTGATGGCGGCCCTCAACGCTGCCAACGGCCGCGCGAACGTTGCGGTCGAGCTTCCGAAGGAGGTGGCGCCCAAGCTGGATCCGGCGGCTGCTTTGCCGAAGGGCTTCGTCGCGCCGCCGCGCAGCATCGCAGACATCACCACTGTCCTCGACGGCGAGAAGCCTGACGAGAAGATGCTGGCAGAGCTGAGGTCAGATGCCGATGCTGCACCCATCGGCAAGGAGTCGCGCCAGGATCTCGCACAATTCTATTTTGATCGCGCCAATGCGCGCGCGCAGCTTGGCCGGCTCGCCGAATCCATCGCCGATGCGGACAAGGCCGTTGACGCGGCGCGCGGGCTCGTCGGCCCGAACATGCTGGGGCGGATGATGCAGCTCCAGTCACTGCAGCACTCCCTTGCGGGCGATCCGAAGCGTTCGCTCGACATCATGCAAAGGCTGCTGCGCGAATCGGCCAGCATGCCGGGCGCCAAGGGATTGCAGTTCAATACCAACCGTGGGATCGCGTCCGTTCTCATCCAGATGGGCGACGTGGCGCAGGCGGAAGCGTATATGCGCCGGAGCCTGACCGCGATTCAGGAGGCGCGAACCAGCGGCCATCCCAATTGGCGGGCGTCCTATGCCAAATTCGGCCAGAGCTGGGAAAGCGAGCTGGAGATCTCCCGTGCCCAGATCTTCGAGGCGCGCGGCCAGTTTGCGGAGGCAGAGGCGGCCTATCGCACCGCGGAGCTGCGCAAGCGGTCGAGCACAAAGGCAATCCTGGCGGCGGACAACCCGCCGGCGGAAACCATTCTGCTGCAAGCCATCGACGGCATGGTGTTGAATCAGGCCCGCATGAAGGCAAGGCAGGGGAGGCTCGCCGAAGCCGAAGTCGACGCGCGCCGTGCGCTGCTGTCGCGGCTGAAGGACACCGGCAAATACAATCCCGTCACTCCGCGCTTCGTGATGGGGCTGGCGAGCATCCTGGTCGATCAAGGCCGCTACGATGAAGCCGAGAAGCTCGGTCGTGTCGCGCTGGAGATCAACAGGACGGTCGGGGTGCCCGAGGATTCGCAGGCGACAGTACAATTGTTCTCGCAGCTTGCGGGCATTCTGACGCTTCAGCGCAAGAACGCCGAAGCGGGCGAGATGTTTGCGAGAATCGACAAGGCGATCGCCAATTGGGAGCCTCAGCGCCGCCAGGCATTCGAGTTGAACCCGTCCCGCATCATGTCGCTGTACGGCGCCGGGCAGTTGGATGCAGGTATCGCCGCCGCTGAGCAATTGGTGAAGAAGCAGATTGGACGCGTCGGCGAAAACCATTTCGATACCGCTTCGGCGCGCGGTACGCTGGCGGTCGGCTTGATGCGGGCGCGGCGCGATGCCGACGCGATCCGTGAATTCAAGGCGGCCATCCCGGTCCTGATGGCGAGCGCCAACGAAAATGCGGATGACGAGAACACAAGCGTGGTCGCCGCGCGCAGCCAGCGCCTACAGGCAATCGTCGAAAGCTATCTTCTGCTGCTCGGGCGCGCCGACGGAGCCGGCGGGATTGGTGAAGAAACCTTTGGTCTTGCCGATGCCGTCCGCGGCCGGTCGGTGCAGCAGGCGCTTGCTGCCTCCAGTGCCCGGGCGGCGGCAAAGGATCCGGCGCTGGCCGAGCTCGTGCGCAAGGAGCAGGACCTGACCAAGCAGGTCAATGCCCAACTCGGCACGCTCAACAATGTGCTCGCACTTCCTTCCGCTGAGCGCGACGAGAAGGGTGTTCAGCAGATCCAGGCCTCGATCGTGTCCCTGCGCGGGGAGCGCGACAAGGCGCGTCAGGAGATCAAGCGGAAGTTTCCGAGCTATGCCGATCTCGTCTCGCCGAAGCCCCCGACCGTCGCCGAAATCCGCGCGACCCTCGGCGACAACGAGGCGATGCTGTCCTTCTATTTCGGTCAGAGCGCCAGCTTCGTCTGGGCCGTGCCGAGGTCGGGCCCGGTGGCATTCGCTGCCGTCAAGGCGAAGATCGGCGACATCGAGACCAAGATTCGCAAACTGCGCGAGGCGCTGGAGCCGCCGGCTGCGATGATCTCCGATATTCCGCCGTTTGACCTCAAGCTCGGCTACGAATTGTACGAGCTGCTGCTAAAGCCGGTCGAGAGCGGGTGGAAGCCGGCCAGCAACCTGATTGTTGTGACCAACGGCGCACTGGGCCTATTGCCGCTGTCCTTGCTGCCGACAGCACCCGCGGAGGTGGCCGAGGACGAGGATCCGCTGTTCATCGGCTATCGCAACGTTCCATGGCTCGCGCGAACCCATGCCGTGTCGACGGTCCCATCGGCCGCGGCGCTGCGTACGCTGCGCCAGCTACCGCCGGGCAAGCCCGGCCGCGGCGATCTCGTGGCGTTCGGCGATCCCTACTTCAACAGGGATCAGCACGCCGAGGGGGAAGGCGGCGAGGCCAAGGTTCAGGTCGCCGACGCCAGCGCAAGCGTGATGCGCGGTGGGCCGCTGAAGCGGCGCAACAGTCCGAAGCTGGAAGGCGTCGACAGTGCCGAGCTCGGTCTGCTGCCCCGCCTACCCGACACGGCGGACGAGTTGAAGTCGATCGCGCTGGCGCTGCAGGCGGATCCCTCGAAAGTGTTGTTCCTTGGCAAGAGCGCGACCGAGAGCGCGGTCAAAACCATGAATCTTTCCGGCTTCAAAATCCTGGCCTTTGCGACCCACGGTCTGGTTCCGGGCGAGCTCAACGGATTGACGCAGCCGGCGCTGGCCTTGTCATCCCCGACGGTGACCGGAGAGAGCGGCGACGGCCTCCTGACTATGGAGGAAATTCTCAGCCTCAAGCTCGATGCCGACTGGGTCATCCTGTCGGCCTGCAACACCGGTGCAGGGGCTGGTGCTGGTGCCGAGGCGGCATCGGGGCTTGGCCGCGCGTTCTTCTACGCCGGGACGCGCGCGTTGCTGGTCACGAACTGGTCGGTGCACTCGCAATCAGCGCGGCAACTGGTGACCGACCTGTTCAAGCGGCAGGCGGACGATCCGAAGCTGTCACGGAGCCAAGCGTTGCGCGAGGCGACAATGGCCCTCGTCGATGGACCCGGCTATCTCAACAGCGAAGGCAAAACTGAGTTTGCCTATGCGCATCCGCTGTTCTGGGCGCCGTACACGATCATTGGCGATGGCGGCGTACGTTGATCGCCGGGAGCGGAGGGGGCAGGCGAGGGGATGGGTGAATTCACAATGAAGCGTCATGTACTGCTGGGGTTGTTTGGTGCAGGTCTGTTGTTTTCGGGCGCATCGCGAGCGACACCTTTCATCACGGAAGAAGAGGCCAAATTGCCGCCTCCAAAGGGGGCGATCGCGGCGGACCGGCGCGGTATCATGCGCGGTCCAAAGGTGGAGTTTGTCGCGCCGGCCGACTCCGTCAGCTCGCCCATGCGGCTCATATTGAAATTCGAGTCGTATGGAGGGGCAAAGATTGATCCGGAGTCGGTGAAGGTGATCTTTCTTAGAACGCCGAATGTCGATCTCACTTCGCGGGTGAAGCCGTTTGTTCAGTCCGACGGCATCAACATGCAGGACGCGGAGTTGCCACCGGGTGAGTACACGGTTCGGGTCGACATCAAGGATAGCGATGGCAGGCCGGGCACGACCATCTTCACGCTGAAGGTCGCGCCCAAATGATATGTCCATTCTGCCAATCTGCGAATGCGGATGGTGCGCTGGTTTGCGCGGCCTGCGCGCGCGACATCGCCGTCCCGGCGACACTGATCGCGGAGCGTGACGATCTCCTGCACAAGCGAGATCAGCTGCGTGACGAGCTGAAGCGGGCCAGAGGCGAGATCGAGGCCATCATGCTCCGCCGGAAGTCGCGCTGACGATGGAATGTCCGTTCTGCGCCGAGACGATCAAGGACGAAGCCATCGCGTGCAAGCACTGCTCGCGGGACTTGCGCGTTGTGCGGCCAACGCTTCTCGAGATTGACGACATCGTTTCCGAACTGGACAAGCTCAGGCGCGATCTAGACCGCGTCAATGTCCGCCTTGAGCGATACAATAATCCGCTGCGCTATTTCGGAACTCATGCGCTGCTCTACGTGGTGATCCCGGCGGGGTTGCTGACCGCGGCGCATGTCCTCGTGACCATCGCCTTCAACCTGTCCCCGATTCCGCTCCGGATTGCATCGATCGTCATCCCGCTGCTCTTCGGGTTCGTCGCCTATCCCTTGCACAGGGTTTCGGCGATGGGGGCGTTCCTGCTGGCGTTCCTGGCCGCGAGCGTCAGCATCCTGGCGATGCTGACGGTCACGGGAATCCACGATCGCGTCCCGATCCTGCCGGCAGTCTGGATTGAATGGCGGGAAGTGTTCGAATACGGGGCGAGCATCCTGTTGGCGTTCGTCTCCGGAAATATCTTGGGTGTCTTGATCTTCCAGGTGCTACCGCGTGTGCTTGCTCATGGAGGCAAGCCGAACGCATTTGCCTTCAGGATGGCGCGCTTGCTTGGACAGCATGTCGGCGAGGAACAGTTGCGTCGCAGGGCTCGTTTGATCCAGGACCTCATGCAGACTGTTGGGCCGCTGGCCGGCATCGCCGCGACGGCCGTCGGCTCCATCTACGCCGGCTTGAAGGGCCTGCTGGGATAGCCGGTCGAGCCTTTCAGCCCGGTCGTCCGGCTCGCTCCGGCCTGCGCCGCTGCTTCTGAAGCTGCCCGACGAAATCCTTCAGCGCATCCGCCAGCGGCACGGATGCGCGGTAGGCGATGCCGACCTCGCGCCTGACCTTGACTTCGATCTCGCGCACCGCGACGTCAGGATTGCCGCGCGCCACGCCTTCCGGGACGATGGCGATGCCGACGCCGGCGGCGACCAGCGCCATCGCCCAGTCTTCGGATTGCGCGATCGCCGCGGTCTGCCTTCGTTGTGACGTCCGGCCGAAGAATTCGCTTCTCTCGCAATGACAGCGGTCGATCATCGGTGCACCGGCGAGGTCGGCGGTCCGAAGCTTCTCCTTCAGCGTCAACGGATGGCCCGGCGGCAGGGCCGCGACATAGCGCTCGCTCCACAGCGCGACGAAGTGCTCGTCGGCGCGCAGCATGCTCTTCGAGATGATCCGCGCATCGGCGCGCTCGTCGCTGCCGACGAGGCGGAGCGCGATGTCGTTGCGCGCCGTCAGCGGCTTCAAGAGCGCGATCGTCCGGGGCACGTCGAGCGTGCGCATCAGTCCCAGTGTCACATTGGTCTTCGTGTTCGGCTTTTTGAACAGGCTGCGCGCGGCATCGGTCTCATCGATGATGCGGCGGGCGAGGGTGTGAAACTTCTCGCCCGAGGCGGTCGGCGCGACGCCCTTCTTGTGGCGGATGAACAGCGTGGTGCCGAGTTCGGCCTCCAGATGGGTGATCGCAGTCGAGATCGACGGCTGCGACACGAAGCAGGCGCGCGCCGCCGCAGTCAGATTGCGTTCGCGGTAGACGGCGGCAAAGTAGCGAAGCTCGCGGATGTCCATAGGATATGCCTAGAGATACTATTGATATTCAGTATTTTACCTATGGATCGGCCCGTGACAAGAACGCGCCTGTCACAACAGGCAGGAACGCGCGATGAAGATCCATCACCTCAACACCGGCACGATGTGCCCGATCGGCCGCCGCCTGGTGAACGGCACCGGCGGCCTGTCCCAGCGCGCCCGCCTGGTCTGCCATTGCCTGCTGGTGGAGACGAACGACGGGCTGGCCCTGGTCGATACCGGCATCGGTCTCGGCGATATCGCGGCACCGGGCCGGCTGGGGCGGCGATGGCTGCGCCAGACCGCGCCAAAACTCGATCCGGCGGAGACGGCCGTGCAGCAGGTGAGGGCGCTCGGCTATTCGCCCACGGATGTTCGCCACGTGCTGCTGACGCATCTCGACCGCGATCACGCCGGCGGCGTGCCTGATTTCCCCCATGCCGCGATCCACGTCCATCGCGCCGAATACGACATGGCGGTGCTGCGCAAGCCCGCGCCGCCAGTGGGGCGCTACGTCACCGGGCAGTGGAGCCATGGACCGGGCTGGACATTCTATGGCGAGGCCGGCGAGGACTGGTTCGGCTTCAAGGGCGTGCGCGCGCTCGGCGACAGGGAAGCCGACATCCTGACGATCCCGCTCGCCGGCCACACGCTCGGCCATTGCGGCATCGCAGTGCGATCAGGGGACAAATGGCTGCTGCACGCTGGCGACAGTTACTTCCACCACGCCCAGCTCGCCGCATCGCCGCGCGTGCCGCTGATGCTGGGCTATTTCCAGCGCAAGGGCGACATGGACCGAAAGCAGCGGATCGCCAATCAGGCGCGGCTGCGCGCGCTGAAGCTGAACCACGGCGATCGTGTGACGATCGTCAACAGCCACGATCCCGTGGATTACGAAAGCTGCCGCTGCGGCGGGCGTTGAGTGCGGTTCGTCAACGCTGTCCGTCGTGCACCGAGATCTCGGATGCCTTGAGGCCTCCGATGCGCGCGTGGGGGCGGCCGCCGGTCGCCATCACGAGGCCGAAGGCGATTTCGTCGCGCCGCGGCGCGTCCCATAGCGTCATCTCGGCGGTGCCGAAATGGCTGCGGACATAGGCGGCGTGGATGTGGCCGAGCGGGACCATCAGGCGCGTGCCCGGGCCGCCGATGGTCTTTGCCGCCGGAACGATCGCCTTTGGCTGCCCCTTGGGTTGACCGAGCACCTCGCGCATGCCCTGGCCGCCCGCTTCATGCCAGACAGCGCCATGCTCGAGCTCGCCGTCGTCGCCGATGATGATGCCCTTGCCATAAGCCTCGATCTGCGACGCTCCGCCAAGCTGTGCGATCAGCTGCGTTGCGAGCGCGCGCCCGAGCTCCCGCAAGGACGCCTGAAACGGCATCAGATCAGGTTCAAAGCGGCCCGCGAAGGGATTGCGGATCACCGCGATGGCGGTTCCGACCAGCAGCGGCTTCTCCAGCCGGGGACCGCGCTCGTGCCAGATCGTCTCGACGCTGAGCGCGGTCTTGCGGACGTCATACGACGTTTTTTCGGATGACATGCGCCGGCTCTAGGCTTCGTCCACGACGGGATTGCGCAGCACCCCGATGTTCTCGATCTCGACCTCGACCACGTCGCCGGGCTTGAGGAAGACCGGCGGCTTGCGGGTGAAGCCGACGCCGGCCGGCGTGCCGGTGGCGATGACGTCGCCGGGAACGAGGTCGAAAATGGTCGAGCAATATTCGATCAGCCGCGGAATCGAGAAGATCAGCATCGACGTGTCGGAGGACTGTACCACCGCGCCGTTGACGCGCGTCTCCAGCTTCAGCTTGGTGGGATCGCCGATCTCGTCCGGCGTGACCAGCCAGGGCCCGAACGGGCCGGTGCCGACGAAGTTCTTGCCGGAGGCGATCTGCTGGGCGTGGCGCTGCCAGTCGCGAACGCTGACGTCGTTGTAGATGGAGTAGCCTGCCACGTGGCTCCAGGCGTCGGCCTGGCTGATGTGACGGCCGCCCTTGCCCATGACCACGGCAAGCTCGCCCTCCCAGTCGAAATTGTCCGAGACCTTCGGCCGGATCACCGGCGCGTCGTGCGCGACCTGTGAGCGCCAGACCCGCAGGAAGATCGGCGGAAACTCCGTGATCTCGCGCTTCATGCCGAACGCCACGGCTTCATTGTGGTGGTCGAGATAATTGCGCACGGCGCAGACGATCTTCTCGGGGCGCGGGATCACCGGCAGATATTTGACGTCGCTCAGCGCCATCGTGGGCTTGTGCCCGGCGACGATGGCCTCGCGCCGCCCGTAGTCGTCGCTGCCGAGGAAATCCGCGAGCGTCGGATACTGGGGCAGGGCGCGGCCGAGATCCACCACGCCGCTTTCGACAACGGCGCCCCAGCTTTCCCGATTTCCGTCCAAGAACGACAGCAACTTCATGGTTTCGCCCCAAGGGTTTCATATTTTCGATCTTGTGTAGTATTTTCGAAAATCGCGCGAGATGCAAGCCCGCAGCGTTCGAAAGTGCCGGTGCGGCCTATTCGGTATCGAGCAGGTGCGCGGCGTATGTCGCGACGTTGTCGGCGGTCGAGCGGATATGCGTCTCGATTAGTTGCACGGCGAGATCGGCATTGCGCGAGATCGCGGCCTGCATGATCGCCTGGTGCTCGCCGGCCTTGTCGCGCGGGCGCGGCCGGAAATTCGCCGACAGGTGCCGATAGCGCTCGGCGCGGTCGAACAGGTCAGCGCGGATTGCGAGCAAGGTTGCCGAGCCGCAGGCGGACACCAGCGACTGATGGAACTGGCGATGGGCGATCTTCCATTCGGGATCGCGTAGCGGATGTTCGGGATCGCGCTGCTCGATTCGCTTCAATCTGTGCAGCGTCGAGATCACGGCGATTTCCCAATCGTCGTCGCCCCGCTCGATCGCGCGGCGGATCAACTCCACCTCGATCAGCACGCGGGCGTCGGTGACCTCCACCAGGTCTTGGCGGCTGACCGGTGCCACGCGGAATCCGCGTTGCTCCTGCGCGTCGACCAGGCCCTCGGCGGCGAGTGCGGTCAGCGCCTCGCGGAGCGTGGTGAAGCTCGCACCGAACCGTTCACGCAGGACGTCGAAGCGCAGCGGCTCGCCCGGGGCCAGACCGCAGGCAATGATCTCCTCGCGCAAGCGATGGGTGATGTCGGCGGCAATGGTCTTGCCGAATTCCTTGCGGGGGCGAATGGCTGCGTCGGGCATGGGTTCTGCCAATGAATCGATGCCTCAACATGCCGCGCTAACGACCATCTTGCAATAATTTTCGTAAACGGTATGATTTTCGAAAACATGGCTTTGGGAGGCGGGTCGATCATGAGAGCGGTGCTGGTGCGTCAGCCGGGTGGGCCGGATGCGCTCGAGGTGGTCGAGCTTCCGGTGCCGGTGCCCGGCCCCGGCCAGGTGCAGATCCGGGCCGAGGCGTTCGGCGTCGGGCAGCCCGACGTGCTGATCCGGCGCGGCGTCTACAAATGGATGCCGCCGCTGCCGGCCAATCCCGGCAATGACGTCGCCGGCCGCATTTCTGCGCTCGGGCCCGGCGTCGAAGGCTTTGCGATCGGCCAGAAGGTGCTGCTGAGCGCGCGCGACCTGTCCCAGCGTGGCGGTTGCTACGCCGACTATGTGGTCGCGCCCGCGGACGCCGTTCATGCGCTGCCCGACACTGTCGATCTGCGAGCGGCCGTGTGCCTGTCGAACTATCAGGTCGCTTACGCGCTGCTGCACGAGTGCCACCATGTGCGAGCGCCGGCAAGCGTGCTGGTGATCGGTGCGGCCGGCGGCGTTGGCACCGCGCTGGTGCAGTTCGCCAAGCTCGCGCAGATGACCGTCATCGGCACGGTCTCGACCGAACAGAAGGCGGAGTTTGCGAAGGCGAACGGCGCCGATCACACGATCTTCTACGGCCGCGAGGATGTCGTGGCGCGGACCCGCGAACTGACCAACGGCGAGGGCGTCGGCCTCGTGCTCGACCACGTCTGCGGGCCGGAGTTCACCTCCTATCTCGGCGCGCTCGGCAAATGGGGGACGCTGCTGTCCTACAACGCCTTTGCAGGATTGCCGGAAGCAAACCTGATGGCGGCGATGCGCGACCATCTCGACATCTGCCCGGCGATACGCTGCTTCTCCTTCCACATCTACGACCACGATCGCGATGGGCGCCGCGCATTGATGCGCAGCGTGATCGATGCGCTTGGCCGCAATGCGATCAAGCCGGCGATCTCGGCGGTCCTCAAACTCGACGAGGTCAGGAAAGCCCACACGCTGCTCGAGCAGGGCTCGGCGCTCGGCAAGATCATCATGACACCATGAGGGGATGGATTGCACGATGACGACACAAGCACCCATCGCACGCTTCACCCGGCTGCGGCACGCGACCTTCGCCTCGCCCGATCCCGAGCGGCTGCTCGACTATTACCGCGCCGTGATCGGTCTCGGCCTCGTCGGCCGCGACGGCAACCGCCTGTTCCTTGCCAGCGACTCCGAACAGCTTTCGCTCGTGATTGAGCCCGGCGACGCCGCGCTGCAGAGCATCGCCTTCGAGATATCTCCCGATGTCCAGATCGAGGCGCTTGGCACCGCGCTGAAGCAGGCCGATTTGCGGCCCGAGCTTCACAGCGATCCGCTGCCTGGCGTTTCCAGGCTGCTGTCGTTCTGCGACCCCGAGGGCACACGCTTCGAGCTGATCCAGGGCTGGACACCGACGCCCGCGCAGGAGCGGATCGGTGCGCTCGCCGTCGCCAAGCTCGGCCACGTCGCCCTTCGCACCCCCGATCCGCTCGCGACGTCGGAGTTTTGCGCAACCGTCATGGGCTTGCGGGTCTCCGACTGGGTCGAGGACCGCTTCGTCTTCATGCGCAGTGGCTACGAACATCACACGCTGAATTTCGCGCGTGGCGCCGCCCGCAGCCTGCATCATCTCGCATTCGAATTGCGCGGTGCCGCCCACATGCAGCAGGCGTGCGATCATCTGGCGCGCCACAAGTTCGATATTCTCTGGGGCCCGGTCCGTCACGGGCCCGGACACAACACCGCCGTCTACCACCGCAACCCCGATGGGCATCTGATCGAGCTGTTCTACGATCTTGATCGCATGATCGATGAAGAGCTCGGCTATTTCGACCCGCGTCCCTGGCACCGCGATCGTCCGCAGCGGCCGAAGGTCTGGGTCGGCCTGCCGCGCGATGTCTGGGGTCTGCCGCCATCGCCTGAATGCACGGAATTCGCGCGCTAGCGGCTTTGCGTTCGATCTGAACAACGCCGCGCACTTGCGGCCAACGATAATCAACCAAAGGGAGAGAACATCCATGCGAGGGATGAAGCGGCTTGCTGCGGCGATTTTTCTGCTTGGCGGTTGTCTCGCGACGGCCGCTGTGTCGGCGGAGAATTATCCATCGCGCCCGATCCGGCTGCTGCACGGATTTGCTGCCGGCGGCGCAGCCGATACGCTGTCGCGCATCATCGCCGACGGGCTTTCGAAGAAGCTGGGGCAGCCGATCATCGTCGAGGCCAAGCCGGGCGCCGGCGGCAATATCGCGGCGGACGCGGTCGCGAAGGCCGCGCCCGACGGCTACACGCTTGGGCTTGTCACCGGCGCTCACGCGATTTCCGCGGCGACCTACAAGAGCCTCGCCTACCAGCCGGCCGAAAGCTTCGAGATGATCTCGACGCTGGTTTATTACGCGCTCGTGATTGCCGTGCGCAATGATCACCCGGCAAAATCGCTGGGCGAACTCGTCGCCATGGCCAGGGCGAAGCCCGGTACGCTCAGCTTCGGGTCGGTCGGCTTCGGCAGCACGCATCATCTTGCAGGCGAGCTGCTGAACGCAACCGCCGGCGTCGAGATCGTGCATGTGCCATATCGCGGCGATGCGCAGTCCGTCACCGCGCTTCTCGGCGGAGAGGTTCCGGTGATCGTCGGAACGCCCGTCCTGCTCGCTTCGCAGATCCAGGGCGGTGCGATCCGCGGCCTGGCGGTGACCTCGCCGACGCGCACCGCATTGTTGCCTGACGTCCCCACGGTTCAGGAAGCCGGCATCAAGAACTACGACGTGCGCACCTCGGCCGGCCTCTTGGCACCGAAGGGAACGCCGCCTGCCATCATCGCCACGCTCAATTCGGCGACGCTTGACGTGCTCAGGGACCCTGAAATCAAACAGCGGCTGGAGGCCGCCGTCGGCGGCGAAGTCCGCGGCAACTCGCCCGAGGAGATGAAGAAGCTGATCGAGACGGAGATTGCCAAATGGATGGGCGTGGTGGAGCGGGCGAAGATCCCGAAGATCTGATCGCAAACGATGCGGCGCAATGAAGCGCTATCGCGCTTCAATCACCTCGCCGTCCTCCTTCACGAAGCGGCCGACGGGATGATCGAGAAGATCGATCACCGCTTCAGAGGGGCGGCACAGACGTGTGCCCTTCGGGCTCACCACGATCGGACGGTTGATCAGGATCGGATGCGCAAGCATCTGGTCGATCAGCTCGTCGTCAGTCCATTTGGGATCATCGAGGCCGAGTTCGCGATATGGCGTGCCCTTCTCCCGCAGCAGCGCGCGAACGGAGATGCCCATGGCCTTGACGAGCGCGACCAGCGTTTCGCGTGATGGCGGCGTCTTGAGGTATTCGATGACGACAGGCTCGACGCCGCTCTGGCGGATCATCGCCAGTGTGTTGCGCGAGGTGCCGCAGTCGGGGTTGTGATAGATCGTGACGGTCATCGGGGCGTCTCCGCGATTGGAACAGGGCCCCGCACTTCGGGGCGACCGAGCAGCCAGTTCATCAGCAGCAGGCCGGCGAACGCTCCGCAGAGCTCCGCAAGGATGAAGCCGGGCAGGTCAATGGGCCGAATGCCCGAGAACGTGTTCGTCAGTGACCTTGCGATCGCGACCGCCGGATTGGCGAAGGACGTCGATGCCGTGAACCAATAGGCCGCCGTGATGTAGAGCCCGACCAGCCAGGGGACGGCGGTGCGCTGAAAACGGATGCCGGCGAGGATGGTGGCGACCAGTCCGAAAGCGGCGACGGCTTCGGCGAACCATTGCGGCCCTCCGGTGCGTACCTTCGTCGCGAGATCGAGCAGGGGCAGAGCGAACATCAGGTGTGCCGCCATCGTTCCCGCAATGCCGCCGGCGATCTGCGCAACGACGTAGAGCGCAGCCTCGTTTACCGGCAGCTCGCGCCTGCCGGTGAAAACCAGCGTGACCGCCGGATTGAAATGCGCGCCGGAGATCGGGCCGAGCACGGTGATCAGGACGACGAGAATGGCCCCGGTCGGCAGGGTATTGCACAGAAGCGCAAGCGCGACATCTTTGGTCAGCGTTTCCGCCATGATGCCGGAGCCGACCACTGTGGCAACGAGAATGCCGGTGCCGAGGGCTTCAGCTGCGAGGCGACGCGAAAGATCGAAGGTGTCCATCAGCCGGCTTTCGGCGTCGAATGTGTTGCACCCTCGGAGCGGCCGATCTCGCGGAGCTTGGTGCCGAGCGAGAGCTTGTCGATGCTCCGCAGCGGGAGGCTCACGAAGGTCCCGATCCTGTTCTTGAGATAGCGGAACGCAGCATTGAACGCCGCCTGTCGTTCCAGCTCCGTACCTTCCACCGCGGCGGGATCCTCGATGCCCCAGTGCGCCGTCATCGGCTGGCCGGGCCAAAGAGGACAGGCTTCACCGGCGGCGTTGTCGCAAACAGTGAAGACAAAATCCATCACCGGCGCATCGGGTGCGGCGAACTCCAGCCAGCTCTTTGAGCGCATCCCGTCGACGGGATAGTCCATGGCCTCCAGCGTGCGCAGCGCCAGCGGATGTACCGCGCCTTTTGGCGTGCTGCCCGCCGAAAAAGACAGAAAGCGGCCGGCGCCGTCCTTGCGGAGGATCGACTCGGCCAGGATCGAGCGCGCCGAATTGCCGGTGCACAGGAATAGCACATTGAACATCCGATCAGGCACGGCTTCGCTCCTTTCGTTTTGGCGAGCAGCAGGCTTGCAGGGTCTCGACCACCGGCTCGCAAACTTCCGGCCGTCCGCCGCAGCAATCGCGCAGTAGGAAAACCGCAACGTCCCGGAACTCGGCGAGATTGGCGCGGTAGACGATCGAACGGCCGTGCCGCTCGGAGGTCACCAGCCGCGCGCGCGTCAAGATCGACAGATGGGCTGAAAGCGTATTCGACGGGACCTCCAGCAGGCGGGCAAGGTCGCCGGCCGCGAGGCCCTGGGGCTCGTGCCTGACCAGCGTCCGGAAGGCCTCCAGACGGGTGGCTTGCGACAGAGCGGCAAGCGCGAGGACGGCTTCTTCTGTTTCCATATATCCAGACTTATGGAATTATTACGAGGACGTCAATCCGGGAACCGTGCCCCAGAGGCGATCAATATTTCGAATATTCTAGAAATAGCGTTGACGTCGAGAGGAGGCAGGATGCATGTTGGCCGTCATGAAGATCGATGACGCAGCAGCACGCCTGGAAGCCCTGGGCAACCGGACACGGCTTCAGATCTATCGCACCCTGGTTCGGGCAGGTCATCCGGGCATGCCCGTCGGCCGCTTGCAGGACAAGCTGAAGATCCCCGCATCGACGCTGTCCCATCATATCAAGTCTCTGGTCGCTGTCGGCCTCATCAGTCAGGTCCGCGAATCCACGACCCTGGTCTGCCATGCGAACTACGACTCGATGCGCGGCCTGGTGGATTTCCTGGTGTCGGAGTGCTGTGCGGACGAAGCCGAATGCAAGGACACCAAAACGGCGGCCTGATTTCTTGGGCCGAGTTATTCGATGGTTCTAGAAAGATGGGATGAGCGCAATGAGCCAAACGAAGACGGTTGCCATCATCGGGGCGGGACCTGTCGGCCTCGCTGCGGCCGCGCACGTGCTCGAACGCGGCATGTCGCCGGTCGTGCTGGAGGCCGGGTCCGAGGCGGGACACGCGGTTCGGCAGTGGAGCCACGTCCAGCTCTTCTCGCCGTGGGAGTACAATGTCGACAAGGCCGCCGCGCGCCTGCTCGCGCCGACCGGGTGGAATTCGCCGGACCCGCAGTCCTATCCGACGGGCGGCGAGTTGCTCGAGCGATATCTGACGCCGCTCGCGACGCGAACGCCACTGCGCGAGGTGGTCCGGACCTCCAGCCGCGTCTCGGCGATCAGCCGCGTCGGATTCGACAAGGCCAAGACGAGGGGGCGCGCGCAGGCGCCTTTCGAAATCCGCTACCAGAACGGCAAAGGCCCCGAGATTCTGCGCGCAGATGCCGTGATCGATACGTCAGGCACATGGTTCTCCCCCAATCCGGCCGGCGGCAATGGTCTGCCGGCGATCGGCGAGCGTGAATGCGCTGAGCACGTCGCCTCCGGCATGCCGGATGTCCGGGGTGCCGATCGTTCCAGATATGCCGGGAAGATGGTTGCGGTGCTCGGTGCCGGCCACTCCGCCGTGGGCACGCTGATTGATCTCGTGCGTCTCGCCGACGAGGTGCCGGGGACGCAACCCGTCTGGCTGTTGCGCGGCGCCGATCCCGCGAAGGCTTTTGGCGGCGGCAGCAACGACAAGCTTGCCGCACGCGGTGAGCTCGGCAGCGCCTTTGCCGCGCTCGTCGCATCCGGAAAAATCAGGGTTGAGACCGAATTCGGCGTCACGCATCTTTCGGACTCCGAAGGTCGCCTCAAGATCGCGGCCGGCGCCTGTTGCGGCGCGCGAAGCCTGATCGCGGACGAATTGATCGTGTCGACGGGCTTTCGCCCCGACTTTTCGTTCCTGTCCGAACTGCGTCTGCGGCTTGATCCCGCCATCGAGGTACCGGTCGCCCTGGCGCCGCTGATCGACCCCAACGAGCATAGCTGCGGGACCGTGCGTCCTCACGGCGCGCGCGAGCTCGCGCATGACGAGCCGGGCTTCTACCTCGCCGGCATGAAATCCTACGGTCGCGCGCCGACCTTCCTGATGATGACAGGATACGAGCAGGTTCGCTCGATTGTCGCCGATATCGCGGGCGACAAGGAGGCTGCGGCGAGGGTCGAGCTTGTGCTGCCGGAGACCGGCGTCTGCACCCGCGGTGGTGTCGAGTCAGGGGCCGCTGCGGGATGCTGCGGCGGGCCGGCGAAGGAGGAGGTGTCGGCCTGCTGCGCCGCCGACGAAACGGCCAAGAAGGCCGGCGCCTCGGGGTGTGGCTGCTCATGAGGCACGCACATGGGTAGCCAGGCGTTGTGGATCACCGTTCTTGCCTCGCTCTCCGCGTTTGTTGCGCTATTGCTCCTGCCCAAACCCCACGATGGAGGAGCACATTCCTAACCTCGGCGGCCGTTCCCTGATTGCTGCGATGTGCATCGGCCAGCTCGGCAATCTGCTGCCGCATGTGACGCTGTCCGCAAACCTGGCGCGGCATTTGATGCCGGCCTGGGGCCTCTCCGCGGCCGAAGGCGGCCTGATGGCGAGCGGCTATGCGTTCGGCTACATGCTCGCGGTGCCGGTGCTGACGACGCTGACCGACCGCATCGATGCGCGGCTCGTGCTGCTCTGCGGCTCGATCTTGAGCGGCCTCGCCACCGCGGCATTCGGAATCTTGGCGCAAGGGTTCTGGTCGGCGACCGCGATCTGGTCGCTCGCAGGACTTGGTTTCGCCGGCGCCTACATGCCCGGCCTGAAGGCGCTGACGGACCGGCTTCCGGCCGGCGACACCTCGCGGGCGGTCACGCTGTACACGTCGAGCTTCTCGGTCGGTGTCGGCCTCTCGTTTCTGGTGGCACAACTGATCGCCGACCGGTGGGGATGGCGGACCGCGTTCGTCGTCACTGGCTTTGGTCCCGTCGCAATGGTGGTCGCCTGTCTCCTGATCGACGGGCGCCGGCCTGTGCCGAAGGCCGGGCGTCTTCTGAACTTCGCGCCTGTCTTCGCCAATCGCGAGGCGCTCGGATACATCTTCGGTTATGGCGCCCATTGCTTCGAGCTCTACGGCATCCGCACCTGGCTGGTCGGGTTCTGGACCTTCGTCGTCGCGCATCAAGGCGCGCCTTCGTGGCTGGGTCCCGTCGTGCTGAGCTTCTGCTTCGCGGTGATCTCGATGCCCGCAAGCATCCTCGGCAACGAAGCCGCGCTGAAATTCGGCCGCCATCGGGCGATCACGATCGTGATGATCGCGTCCGCCTGCGTCGCGCTGGTCATCGGGCTCAATGCCACAGCCCCCGCATGGGTGCTCGCGCTGCTGCTGCTCGTCTATGGCCTCACCGTCCCGGCCGATTCAGGCGCGTTGACCGCCGGCATGTCGGCTGCGGCGGCATCCGAACATCGCGGCGCGACGCTCGCTCTGCACTCGACTGTCGGCTTCGGCCTGTCGGCACTCGGAGCCTGGGGGACCGGCGCCGCGCTCGACGCGGCCGGTGGTCCGCAGAGCGCGAACGGCTGGTTGCTGGCTTTCATCGTTCTTGCCGGTGGCATCGCGCTGGGTCCGCTGGCGCTGCTTTGGGCGCGGAAGGGCCAGCCTGTCGGGGCGCAGTCGATGTGAGGTCGCGCAATTCACTCGGCCACGTCGTCGCGGATGAGTGCTGCCTTTGTCGGGCCGCAGTGTGAGGTGCATGGAGGTGTGTCTAAGTAGACTTTTCAGCGAGAATTCGATCGAGGCGTAATCGATGTCGATGATCGGTGAGAAGGCGAGCGCCTCCCATCACGGCAGCGAGAGTTCCCAATCCTGTTCCGCCGGCGATCAAAAACATGATGAGGATCTGATATTTGACAGCGTCTATCGGTTCGACGCCCGCAAGGATTTGCCCGGTCATCATCCCCGGCAAGGAGACAAGGCCGATTGCTGCCATCGCATTGATGGTCGGCATCAGCCCGCTCCGCATTGCATCCCGCAGCACCGGCAGCAGCGCCTGATACCGGGTGCCGCCAAGCGCAAGGCGAGCTTCTATCGCGGCCCTCTCGCGCACCAGGCCATTTGTCAGCACGTCCAGGCCCAGGCTTATTCCTGTCATGGTGTTGCCCAGGATCATGCCCAGCAACGGCAGCGCATAGCGCGGATGATACCAGGGATCCGGGCGGAGCTCCGTCATAAGTGAAAAGATCGTCACGGTGCCGGCCGCGAGCAGTGTGCATCCGGCGCCCAGGCCGTAGCTCCAGACACCCGGCAGGCGCCGCTTTTGCCGTGCGACGATTTCCCGTGATGCGAACAGAACCATGATGAAGGCTGCGAGGGCGGTCCAGAGCGGCGAGACCGCGGCAAACAGGAACGTCAATACGTATCCAACGAGCACCAGCTGAAGCACCATCCGCACGGTGGCAATCGCCAGTTGCTTTTCAAGCTTGAGGCGGAGAGCAAGCGAGAGAGCGCCGTCCATGACGACAAGGAGCGCGGGCAGAACCACATCACCGTACGCCAAATGAATGTAGGTCACGGCCGATTTTCCTCGATTCCGCCGTCGGCATTCATCATAAGGACCCTCGACCCGACGCGGCGGGCCTGGGCGTTGTCATGAGTGCTCCAAACGACACTCGTTCCATTCGAAAGGCGTTCGGCGATCAAGGATTCCACGGCCGCCGTCGATGCCGAATCGAGGCCCGAGGTCGGCTCGTCCAGCAGAAGAACCCGCGATTGCAGCATCAGCGCCCGCACAAGCCCCAGCCGTTGTCTCTCTCCGGTCGAAAGTCTTTGGACCGGCCAGGGACCGCAACCGGGCGGCAACCCCAATCTTGTGACCAGCGGTAAGGCATCATCCCAGCCGGTGAAATGATCTTGTACGGTGTCCGACCACCAGCCCGGCTCGGCAGCGAGGTAGGTCACTCGCTTTCGCCAGGCCGGCGCGGGCATGGCCTCCCTGAGCGTTCCGTCCAGTTTGATCATTCCTTCGTTGGGATCGAGATCTGCGATCGAGCGAAGCAGTTGGGTCTTCCCTACGCCAGAGGGTCCTTGCAGGGCAATGCATTCGCCGTCCTGCAAATCGAACGAAACGCAGATGTGCAAGCGCTTGAGCGCGCGGACCGTCAGCATGTGTCAAAGCTTGCGCCGCAGCCGATCGGCAACCCGCCCGGCGATCTCCGCCGGCGCCTCGTCCGGATAAGGATGCACCGAGCTGACATTGATCTCGCCGAGCACATAGCTGTCGCCCCCGTCGGGAAGCACCGGGCCAAGCATGAAATCGGCATCCCAGATCATTGGCAGATCATGTCTCGGAATATCCAGCAACGAGGTCAGCTGCGGCGTCCACTCGTCTTCCATCAGCCGGCGCAGCCGCTGGAAGCGCGGGTCTGCGTTGGATGTGTACAGCCGCGGTCCAGCGCCTGAACGCGCGGCCGGCGAGTCGACAAGCGCTTTGACCTTGTGATGGCCGAAGCCCGCACAGCGATCGCCCGCCATATAGCAGCGCACGACACCTTCGCTCAACCGAGGCTGGAATGGCTGATCGACCACGCTGCCATTTTCGAAGTACTCGGCGCAGCGGCCGAGAAAACTTTCCAGCGTCAGTTCTTCGGAGCCATCTTTGGTGGCGTCCAGCACCCTTATCATCGGGGAAGTCGGTAGCCTCTCGACCTTCCACACGCCTTGGCCGCCGTTGCCGCGGTTGCGCTTGATCACGCGCGGACCTGTGGCGAGCCGTGTCGGCAACCCGGCGCGCATGGCCTCGGCGGTTTGATACAGAGCCGTGTCGGATCCCCACCCCATCGAGCGGGTATGATAGAGCACCTCCTTGGTGCCCATCTTGAGAATGACGTCCGGATGAGCACTGACCCACACGCCCCGTGCGGCGACGTCGCGCAGCAGCGCGTCGAGACCGGCGCGATTTCGACCGTCCTGAATGGGGTTGACCCAGACGAGCACGCCGTCCACCGCGAGCAACTGCTCGCGGACTTCCTCGGTAAAGCTTTCGTCGTAGATCGCCGGCCGTGCCTCGATGCCGAGGGCGGCGAGTGCTTCGAAAACGCCGACGAAGCGGCTGTTCGGCGCCGTCGCATCCCGCCGCGCGGCAGCGTCTCCGCGTGAGAGGATGGCGACGGTGTGTTGGTGAGAAGGGTGTCGTTCGGTGTTCATGCGCTAGCTCCACGAATGGCGTGCTGCGCAGAGCTTGGACCGAGGCCTCACGGGGAGTCTGCCTTGTCCCCACGCAAAGGACACTAGCGAGGCCGTCCGCGAGTTTCAAGACGGTGGCTGACGCGGTTCCGCCGGAGCGGTGAACTCTTCGTGACGGTCGCCGGCGACTGGGCTGCCCGAAGCATACGCCGGTTGACAGCTCCCGCCCTCGGGTTTTTATTTAGGGTTCGGGGATGTGCGATCTCCCCGTGAGGCGACATGCCCAAGCATCGCGTCCTGATCACCAAGGGCGCAGCATGTCATCATACATTCCCGATTTCATCCGGCAGATTGGTTTGACTTCCGGCGCGGCATCAGCGCCGGTCGCATCGCTATGCGCCTCTATCCCCGGAGCCTCTTGCGCGTTGTGGCATCGAGGCGGGGCATGATCGCGAAACGGACGTCACCTGGGACAGGGGTCATGATCAGGAGAACGAACATGCGAACACAAACAATCTTCCGCACCGTTCTGTTGCTTGCAATCGCGGGCGGGCTGTCGAGCGCACACGCCCTGACACAGGAGGAACTCGTCGCCAGGATCCAGGCGGCCGGCTACTCGCAGGTCAGCGACATAAAGTCGACCCCAGAGGGCATCACCGCCAAGGCGGTGAAGAACGGCAAGGCGGTCACGCTCGTCGTCGACAGCAGCGGCCAGGTCAAAGAGCGAAACTAAGCTTGAGGAGTAGCATGATGAAAAGAATCATCTGGGCCATGGCGGCCATTGGCGTCTGCCTTCTTGCATTTCGCTTTGGCCCCTTCATCCCGGCATATGCCCAGAACGCCGACTGGCAGAAAGTTGACGAGACATTGGGCCGCAAGCCCGCCGTCTCGGACGACGTCCGCCGCTACGGCTTTCCCCGCACCGACCTCTCCGTGACCCTGGACGGCGTCACGATAAAGCCGGCGCTGGCATTGGGCGGCTGGGTCGCGTTCAAGCCTGCGCATGGCGGCGCCATGGTCATGGGCGACCTCGTGCTGCTCGAGACCGAGGTCAATCCCGTGATGGCGAAGATGATCGCGAGCGGGCTCGCGATCACAGCTGTGCACAATCACCTGCTGCGTGCGAGCCCGGCTACGTTCTACATGCACGTCGCCGGACACGGAGACCCGGTCAAGCTGGCCTCGGCGATCCATGATGCCCTGGCCGAAAGCAAGACCCCGCTGACGGTCACGGCGCCGGCGAACCCGCCGCCCGCCATCGACCTCGACACGGCGAAGCTCGATCAGATCATCGGCGTCAAGGGGCAAGCCAATGGCGGCGTCTACCAGTTCAACGTGAAGCGGCGCGATCCCATAACGGAAGACGGCATGTTGTTGACCCCCGTCGCCGCGATGGGTGTCGCCACCGCCATCAATTTCCAGCCGACCGGCGGCGGCAAGACGGCCATCACCGGGGATTTCGTCCTGACCAGTGACGAGGTAAATCCGGTCATCCTGGCGCTTCGGACGCACGGCATCGAGGTGACGGCGCTGCACAGCCACATGCTCGACGAACAGCCGCGGCTCTTCTTCATGCATTTCTGGGCCAACGACGATGCCGTCAAGCTCGCCGAAGGCCTGCGTGCTGCGCTCGACAAGACGGCCAGCACGAAGAGCTGACGCAAGCAGCGCTGCGCGCGAAAATGTCCGGTGGAACAATTCGCGCGCAATCACCAGAGTCAGTACTTCGGCCGATGCGACGTCGCCCATTCACGCGCGTGCGGGATGGGCGCGCGTAGCGGCAAGCCAGCGCGCAGCCGCCGTGTCGTGGGCAGGCTCTCCATTCGGTCGCGCCAGCGGCCGAACGCGGGAAATTTCCGGTACATGGATTGCCCTTCGTCGGTGAGGCCAAAGGCAAAGCTGCACGGCAGCATGTAGAAGTCGGCAAGCGTGAGCTCCGGCCCGATCAGATAATCGGCGCCGCGCGCCAGTTCGCGTTCGATCACGCCCAGCCCCAGCTCGATCTGCGGCAAGGCGTGCGATACGACCTTCTCGTCCGAGGCGATCCCAAGCTCGGGAAACACCAGGCGTTCGTGCGTCACGTGGTAGATCATGTACGGATAGAAGTAGGAATTGACCGCGCTGATCCATTGGTTCATCCGCGCCCGCCCGCGAAGGTCCTGCGGGGTCAGGCGGGATCCTGTGAAGACATCGTCGATGTAACTGACGATTGCGCTGGTCTCATAGACGGTGAAATCATCGTGCCGCAAGATGGGGACGCGATTGAACGGGTGCAGCGCCAGATGTTCGGCCCTGCCCATCACGGTTTCGAGGTCCTTGAAGACATAAGGCACGTCCTTGTGCGTAAGGACGAGCCGGACGATGTTGACGAAGGTGCTGCGGGGAAACCCGTAAACGATCGGCTCGGCCATGATTCTCCTCCCTTGTGCTGGTTAGGCTTGCTATTTCCAGAATGGCTTGTCGGCCTGCGCGAGAGCTTCGTCTCGGGTGAGTCCGAGATCGGCGAGCAGGTGCGGATCATCCGCGATGTCGCGCAAGGCCGCGCGCTGATGAGCCCGTTCGCTGTAGGACAGCCAGCTGTCCAGGCGTTTCAGCCATGAACTGGGTTGATGATCTTCGGCTGCCGCTTTGCGTCGAACGCACCAGCGAACGGCCGTATTGGCAAAAAGGATTGACATGAAACGGCTCCAAACCCCATGATTTCGTGATGCCGCCTGCCTCATAAGGCGAGTAAGGCCCGGGCCGCAAAGCATCGTTTTTCAGGCCTGCCCTAGTTTTTCTAATGACCTTGCCGGATGTGTTCGCGATGCGCCCGCATTTGCCGCCTTTGAACGCGCTGAAGGCCTTTGAGGCCGCGGCCCGCCATGAAAGCTTTACGCGTGCGGCAGAGGAGCTGTGCGTCACGCAAGGAGCGGTGAGCCATCAGGTCAAGGCGCTGGAGACAGAACTTGCGGTCAAGCTGTTCAATCGCGAGCGCCAGCGTCTGATTATCACGGAGGCGGGCCGGGATTATCTGGCGGTGATACGCGATGCACTGGACCGGATCGCCGCCGGGACCGAGCGGCTGCTTCAGCGTCAGAGTGCCGGCGTCCTCACGGTCAGCACCTCGCCGGACTTTGCCGCAAAATGGCTGGTGCATCGGCTCGGTCAGTTTGCCGAAGCGCATTCCGAGATCGATTTGCGCGTGTCTGCGACGCTGCATCACGTCGATTTTGCCCGCGAGGAGGTCGATCTAGCCGTGCGTCACGGCGATGGCAACTGGCCGGGCCTGGACGCGGTCAGGCTTTCCGCGGAGCGGCTCTTTGCCGTATGCAGTCCGAAACTCCTGTCGGGACGCCGCCGTATCGCGGGGCTCGCCGACATCCTGAAGTTTCCGCTTATTCATCTCGACAGTCGATCCGATTGGGCCAACTGGCTGCGTGACGCCGGGATCGATGATGCCGATGTCAGTCATGGCCCGGTGCTTAATCGCGCGAGCATGGTGATCGATGCGGCGATCAATGGACAAGGAATTGCCCTTGCCCGGACCACATTGGCGGCCTGGGATTTGATCAACGGTCGGCTGGTATTGCCCTTCCAGGAATCCTCGCCCCTGTCGAAGACCTACTGGATCGTTGGTCCGAAGGCGACGGCATCCCTGCCAAAGATCGTGATCTTCCGCGACTGGCTCATGGCGGAAGCGGCGCAGGACTTGCGGCAGTTGCAACTCATGAGAATGCCAGGGTCAGGACGTTGGGACGGGCCGACCTGATCGTTCAGCCAAGACCAGACGTTAGGGCGCACTGCAGCACCGAAACGGCTGCCAGCGTTCCGAACCCAAGCTTGTGCCCGCCGTTACCCTCCAGTGAACGAAGGAGGAAAGCATGCGTGTCTTGGTGATCACAGCGGCAGTATTACTGTCTTGTACGTTCAATCCCGCGCGCGCCGATGAGACGGCTCCTGCACGTCAGGCGCAGGCGACCGTTCCGGTGCAGCCGGATCGGACTCCTGAGCAAGCTGAGCAGGCCCGAGAACAAGACAGGAAGAACGCCGAAGACGTTAAGATCGAACGTGATTGGAAGGCGCAAGGCGACGCCGATGGCGATCGCGCGGGTCGAGCCGATCAATCGGATCAGGATCATCAAACGGTGGGGCGTGATTGGCGCGCCCGGCCTGACAATGCCGAGCGTCGTTGAGCTACAATCAAATATTCTGTGGTCGAAAGCCGACAGCCACATGTATTTCGCGGACTACACGATCACGAGCACCAGCAGGTGAAGAGGAGAAGCTTTGTTCAGTTGTTAGAACAGAGCTCCGACAGCATTTGACAAATCCGCCCATTGCGTAATATTTGCCTCACGGGGGAGCGATCTCCCCGTGAGGCGACATGCCCAAGAATCGCGTCCCATTCGACAAGGACGCCGCATGTCTGCCGTTTGCCGATCCCCTCTCGAAGCCATTTCATTCGTCTCGCGCCAGCCAGGGCCTCGCTGTCGGCGGTGGGATCACCGTGCCGCCGGTCTACCGGCAGCCAGGCATCGCGAGCGATCCAACTTGAAACTCTTCCGTGATCTCATTGGAGGACTGCCTATGTCATGAAGCCGCTGTCGTGCGACCCGAGTCGCATCCGCGGCATGTCGGAGCGGATGATAATCAGCCATTACGAGAACAACTATGGCGGGGCGGTCAAACGCCTGAACCTGATCGAGGAAAAACTGGCCGGGCTCGACTTTGACAACACGCCAGGCTTCCTGATCAACGGCCTGAAGCGCGAACAGCTCATCGCGGCCAACTCGATGATCCTGCACGAGGTGTTCTTCGACGGCCTCGGCGACGAGAGCGAGCCGGGCGCAGGGCTGAAGGCGGCTCTGGCGCGCGACTTCGGTTCGTACGAGCGGTGGCGGTCCGAATTCATGGCGATGGGCAAGGCGCTCGGCGGGGGCTCCGGCTGGGTTTTGCTGACGTGGTCGCCGCGCGACCGCAAGCTGGTCAACCAGTGGGCGTCGGATCACTGTCACACCCTCGCCGGCGGGACGCCGGTTCTGGCGCTCGATATGTACGAGCACTCCTATCACATCGACTATGGCGCCAAGGCCGGCAGCTATGTGGATGTCTTCATGGCGGCGGTCAATTGGAGCGTCGTGCAGCGGGCTTATGACGGGATGCAGGAATGAAGCGCGCCCCATACCATGCCTTGCGCCTGATCGGTTGTGCGGCGCTGCTGGTGCTTACGATCGAAGCACGCGCGGCAGATCAGTTTCGGATGCTTGACGGCAAACAGATACGTGCACGCATGGTCGGCAAGGACATCACGGATGGCGCGCACTGGACGCTCTACCTTCGGCCAGACGGCTCGCTCGTTGGTTCGGAGTCGGGAGATTCCTGGACCGGAAGCTGGAAAATTCGCGATGACAGGCTCTGCATGACGCAGCCGGGGAGCACCTCGCTCGTCTGCAACGAGGTCTGGATGTCGGGCGCGAATATCAGGATGCGCGCCAACGGGGATGAGAAATCGTTGGAAGCCATGGTCATGGCTCACCAAGCGAAGCAATGAGACGACGCGTTCCTCACTCAGCGGGCATCGGAGAGCGCGGCCAGTCTCAAGGAAAGTCAAAATGAATGTCCCGCGCGCTGCGCAGGGCGCACCTCACGAAGGGAAAATCCAATGCGAAATGCAGCTCTTGGTTTATGCGTGCTGACGGGTCTCCTGGCTGGGAGCGCGACGGCGCAGGCTCAGACATCCTGCAAGGTATGCGCCGAACAGCAAAAAGCGTGCGTGAAGAACTACGCCGGGCCAGCCTGCAAGACCGAGTACCAGATGTGTCTCAAAGCCTGCAAGAAGTGAGGGCGATGGTGCCGAGGAGTTTGCGAGCGACTTGTTTCATCGCGACTCTCGCTGCCGGCGCCGGCGGACTGGTCAGCTTCCATGCTGGTTTCGCCGCAGCCAAGGGTATGCAGACCCTCACCGGCGAGCAGATTCGAGCAAGGTTTGCAGGCAAGCAGCTCACGGATGAAGTCCATTACCGTTTCGTCTACGACCCGGACGGCACGCTTCGGAGCTATTCGATGGGCGCGAAGAAGATTGGCAAATGGCGTGTTGAGGAAGACGAATTATGCCTCGATCTCGGAGAGAGAGATGATGGCTGCTATCGTGTTACTCTGAGCGGCCAACGGATCGAACTGATGCCGACGGGGCTCGGCGGGCCGCTCGACGGCATTTTGCAGCCGGCATATCGGGACGATAGCGGAGCGAGCCGCATTCCTTCTCGATCTAGTGAACGTCGATGACAGGACAATCGATGATGTGCACCCCCGCAAGCATTCCGTCGCGACCATCTGCATGCGCCAGGCTTGCGCTGGCGTCCATGCTGGCTTTGTTAGTAGGAGGAAATGCCGTGGCCGAGACCCTGAATTTCGACAACGCTGCTGCCGGAACATCGCCCGAAGGGTGGACTTTGACGATGACCGGCAGGGGCGAACCGAAATGGACCGTCGAGGCCGAGTCCACGGCGCCAAGCAAGCCGAACGTTCTCAAGCAGTCCGGACGGGCGACGTTTCCCCTCGCCATCAAGCGCGATACCACCATCCGCGACGGCTTTGTCGAGGTGAAATTCAAGGCCGTCTCCGGCTCGGAGGATCGCGCTGCCGGACTCGTCTGGCGCGCGAAGGATGCCAACAATTACTACGTTGTCCGCGCTAACGCGCTGGAGGACAACGTCGTGCTTTACAAGACGATCAAGGGCGTTCGAACGTCGCTGGAGATCGTAGGTCGCAAAGGCGGCTATGGCGTCAGCGCGCCGGTGTCGTCGGGGCAATGGCACGTGCTGCGCTGCGATTTCGCGGGAAGCCGGTTCAAGGTGACCTACGACGGAAAGCAATTATTCGAGGTGGAGGACGCCACCATCGCCGACGCCGGCATGATCGGCCTGTGGACCAAGGCGGATAGCGTGACCCTGTTCGATGATCTGACATATGGTGAGATCAAATAGACGTTTGGTCACCTATGCCGGAGATTGCCATGAATGTTCGATGCCTGTCGGTCGCGACGGCCCTGCTGATTGCGTCCATCTGTCCAGTACGGGCGGAAGAGGGCCTGGTCGCCTACAAGTCACTCGGTCCGGAACTGGCGCTCGATCTGGCGCGCGCCGCGTTGGATAGCTGCCGCACCCGCGGATACCAGGTTGCGGTCGCTGTCGTCGATCGCTTCGGCGTCACCCAGGTGATGTTGCGCGACCGCTTTGCCGGCCCCCATACGCCCCCAACGGCGACCGGCAAGGCATGGACCGCTGCCTCGTTCAAGACCAGCACGACCGAGCTGAATGCGATCAGCCAGCCGGGCATGATGCAGTCCGGCATTCGCAACCTTCCCGGAGCGGTCATCATTGGAGGAGGGCTGATCGTCGAAGCCGGCGGGTCGCTGGTCGGAGCGGTCGGTGTCTCCGGCGCTCCGGGCGGCGACGCGGACGAAGCGTGCGCGCGGGCCGGAATTGACGCCATACGTGACAAGCTGGAGTTCTGAGGAGGCGTCAACATCGCGACTGGAATGTCTGCCAGTTTTCGCGAGCTTGGCGGCCGTCTGATCCGTAGACATAAGCAGACGCGCCGCCTTCGCACGCCCAGGCGTGGCCGCTTATCGACAGGATATGACGATCTCCGATTTGTCGCGCCAACCTGAGAAGTAACGCCGTCGAGCTTCCCCAACGATTGTTCTCGATAAGCCCATGTCCACGAGAAGCCGGTCGTCCAATTCGAGGAGCTCGTCGTACTGGCGGCGCCGCGTTATTCCTTCCAGCAGCGCGAGCGATAACCTCCAGAACCATCGAGGGTTTGGAGAAGGGCATACGATTGTGCTGGATGTGATTGAGCCAGTGGTGCTGTCGCAAGACATGTTTCACCTCCGTAATGGAGCGAAACAACGCTTGGCTCGAAAGCTGGTCGGGCGGTTGTGTCTGACCCGAAGCCTATCGCTACCATGTTTCTCCTTGGCGGACAACCGCCGACGGCGCCTTCCGATGCTACGGCTGCGGAGGAAAGCGGTCGAACGTCGGCAGTTCGTGTGCATGCTCCATCCAGCGAAGACGCTCGGCGACCTGGATCTGCATCGTTGGAGGCACGGCATTGGGATCGTCGTAGGTCGCGCTCTGGATGTCGATGACTCCCGGCATCATCGTGGCGTTGACATAGAACAGGCCGGTCCCGCAGTCGCCGCAAAAGTGCCGCCGAGCATGTTCGGAGGAGCGATAAACCTTCGGCTCGCCCTTGGTGACCTTGACGGCATCAGCCGCATACATGGTCCAGCCGACGACCGGAGCGCCGGCGTGGAGCCGGCAGTCGCGGCAGTGGCACAGCGCGTGCACGATCGCTTCGCCCTCGACCTGATAACGGATTGCGCCGCAGTGACAGCCGCCGGTGATGGTGCTCATGCGTTCCTCCCGATTGAAGGCAGGTTTGGCAGACCGATAGCTCCCGCCATTTGCGGCTTCAACGTCGCAGATCGATCTGCGGTTGCGTCCTACTGTCGCGTGACAACTCCCGCCATTGGAACGATTGTTCTCCGGATCGGTCTGGCCATGGTGTTCAAGCACGTAGAGCTTCCCGTGCAACATGGTGCCGGGCCGTTTCGCCGGAGAATTGCGCGCGGTTGTCCACACCCACGACACGCAGTATCGAATTGCGGATCCGACCTACCAGCTATCGATAATTTGCCAACGCGCTCGGGTGCCGCTTTGGTGGTGGCATGGGCACCAAATCACGAGAGGTCATCTGGAGCGGCCGGATCATGGGCGCGGAGATGTCCGCCAGGCACGCCCGCGAAGAAGCCAGGAAGGCGGTCCGTGAGGCCGATCGTGCCGAAGCAGAAGCCTGGTCGGTCCGCATGGAAGGTTACGGCGGTCCCTCGCAGCCGTCTCCGACAATCGGACAATGCCTCAACGGCGGCATGGGCTGGCTCGAGGTCGAGTGCAACAGGTGCAAGGCGCGGGCGAGTTTGCCGCTCGATGCGATCCGCCGGCCGCGCGACACGCCGATCTGGAAGCTGGAAGCGTCCCTCAAGTGCCGATCGTGCCGAAAGGGACGTTCCGCACCGCCCGTCCACATGATCAAGCTGACCGCAACGCAAAGCATCACGCCCTACAAATGGGTGCATCCGACCGAGGAGCGTTAAGCGGAGCGCCGCCTGATGGTTGAGATCGTGCTCCCTGCCATACTCGAAGGGCTTTCGACCGGAGAGGTGTCAGCTTCAGCTCAGAAGCGGTCGTCGACTTGGAACGCGGTATGACCGCTATGGGCCAACAAGAGACTCATGCATCGCAGCAAACCGCGCCTCATTCGATCACCTCGTCGGCGCGGAGGAGTAACGAGGTCGGCACGGCGAGGCCGAGTGCTTTGGCAGTCTTCATGTTGATCACGAAGTCGAATTTGCTCGGCTGCTCTACCGGCAGATCGGACGGCTTGGCGCCTTTGAGGATCTTGTCGACGTAGCCGCCTGCACGGCGGAACATATCGGCTATATCGGGGCCGTAGACGATCAATCCGCCATTGGCAAACTGTCGTGAGAAATGAACCGCAGGCAGACGATATTTCGCCGCGAGCGCGATAATTCGGGGGGCCTCGACAACAGTGAGAGTATCCCCGAAAACAATGATTGCATCGGCACGCTGAGCGGCGGCAGAAGCAAAGGCAGAATCAAGTTCCTCGGCCGTGGTCGCCTGAACTATCGGCAAAGCCATGCCCAGGTTGCGGGCCGTACTGGGTACCTCATCCGCTAATAACAGCCTGTGCATCGGGTTGTCTGGATTGGTCAGGATCGCAATTCGCGAGGCGTCAGGCACCACTTCCCGGAGGATTTCTATTCGTTTTGCGACGAAATTTCCCGGCACGTAGGTCGCAAGCCCCGTTACGTTGCCGCCCGGACGCGCTAGGCTTTGCACGAGGCCAAGTCCTACCGGATCGGCCACAGCTACGAATACAATGGGAATGGTGGCAGTTGCCGATCTCAGGGCTTTGGTTGCCTGCGGTGCCGCGACGATGAGCACATCGGGACTGAGAGCAATCAAATCGGCAATTGAAGCTTGCAGTCGGTCGGGGGGCAGGGAAAAACGATAGTCGATAGTCAGGTTTCTTCCGTCTATCCAACCGTGGTTTCGCAGCCCATCAAACAACGCAAGCTCGGCTTGATTAAGCGTCTGCCCGCCGTCACCTACAGCAAGAAAGCCAATTCGATGGCGTCTACTCTGCGCCCGCAAACGCCGTGTCGAAACGAGTAACGCCGCAGCGGCCGCTATGAACTCTCGCCGCTTCATTCGATCCTCATTGCAGCTTGAGGAGACGGATGCAGAGTACCAGTCCTCGACGGTCGTCGCACTCGGTAAGGTGCAATGCTGCGCCGCAAAGCGGTGCGATGGCCCATGCCTGCAAAAAACGCTACTGACTTCAGGGGGGACTTCCGGTCGCCCCCTCGTCAAGGAGCACCAACAAACAAGGTGCGATTGCGAGGGTAGTAATTTGGCTGTCTCAGGTCTGCAGCAGTGATAGGAGCCTTTGACGGTCTTGATCGCGTAGGCGCTGGCATTCACGCAGCCGTTCCAACTCCTTTTCGGCGCTTGCGATGTTTTGACCTTCCCGTTTCAAGTCGAGAACTAGTCGCTCCTGTTCTGCAAGTTGGCGCTCTGCTGCGACCACTTCGGCCTCAACACGGCTCAACTCATCATAGATCGAGGTCCTGTCCATCGAAGCGCTCCACGATGCTAGATCAACCCGATCCAAGTTTCACCGTTCCGCTCATTTTGCCGTTCTTGCCCCAACCCTTGTCTCTGGGGCAGCGACCTCAGCGGGGAAGAACTGCCGAGCGCTGGAGTCCGCCTAAGGGCTACTGTCGGACGCCAGGTCCGCGAAACCACCTCATGGTGATGCGGCAAATCGTTCGCGAGCTGGCGACCGTGCGCCAGCTTGCGCTTGATTGCCTACATATCCCGGTCTCTTTTCCATCGAGGTAGAACGAACCTTGGGACCGAGATCGTTCAATTTGGCCGCCATTAAATCAGATTAGTCCGCACATCGGCGATGGTTCCGAGACCCAGGAACTTGCCACGTTTTCCCGACTTAGATTCACATATGAAAATGCGCGGTGCGCGAGTGTCGAATTACTTAGTGGCAAGCGAAGGGAGGCATGTGTGTCGGATCAGAATGCGCCTTCACAGTCCAGATTTCTCATACGGAAGGGAACGACGGGTTGGATGGTTTATGATCGAGAACGCAGAGGGCCAGCTCTGATTGGGACCCATTGGGCGGCCGATCTTACGGTGGAGCAAGCCGAAGAGGTGAAGCGGATGCTGATGCAGCCGGATCGCAAATCGGCAGAGGATTTGCCTTTGAGAACCGACAGAACGGGACGTCAAGCGACCTTCGGCTAAGGGGCCAAAAGGGGAAATGCCTCGGCTCGGCTGAATGTCAGCTGGTTTCACTGAGATCCGCCCGAAAGTATCTGCACGTGTATTGACCCCCTCTCGCAGGTTTAGAGACCTCAGTGAACCTGACGACGCTTGTGCGAGCGGGCCGTTAGTTTTTCCAGAGCTTCACGTCGACGGCTGAGTCCGAGCCGATCTGGGATCGGTGCTTCCGCTATACGCTCGGCTGCAAGCTTCCGGTCTACCCTTCTGAACCGACATGTTGCGGCACCATTTTAACGGCAGCGAAGGGCTCAACAGGAGACATCCATGTTCGGCACTGTTGGATGCCGTTTCTTCGCTTGTTTCCCAATATCGGCACTTTCCTGAACGCTCCCAGCAGCGGCTCTTTTGCTAAAATAGCACCGGCTGAGTCGTCTACCGGGCATAACCGGGTTTGGCCCCGTGGTAGCGTGCATCATTGCCGGCCATAAAACTGGGCGTCGGCAACTGAGAGTTCTTGCACTCCCGCCTTCCACCGGGAGCGCAAAATGCTTCACGCCAACGCGATACTCGCGTCCCTGTCCGCCAGCGACACGGCCGCGCTGCGGCCTCACCTCAAAGCCACTCATCTGCAGCAAAAGACAGTGCTGTATGAAGCGGGCGACACGATCAATTCCGTTTACTTTCCGCTCGGCGCTGTGGTGTCTCTCGTCGTGACCCTTGCGACCGGCGAAATGACGGAGGCCGCAATGGTGGGCAGGGATGGCGCTATCGGCATGGCGTCGGCATTGGATGGAAAAGTCGCGATGAGCAGAGGGATCGTCCAACTCGGCGGCGATGCGATGATGTGCGATCCGGCTGCATTCAAGGGCGCTGCCCTGCAATCAGAGACCCTGATTGCGAAGATCATGCGCCACGAGCAAACCTTGTTTGCGCAAGCGCAGCAATCAACGGCTTGCATGGCCAATCATGAAGTTGATGCCCGTCTTTGCCGGTGGTTGTTGCGCGCCCGCGATTTGTCGGGAAGCGATCATCTTCCTTTTACGCAGGAGTTTCTGGCTGAAATGCTCGGCGTCCGGCGCACGAGCGTAACCACCGTAGCTCGCACGCTTCAGGAAGCCGGGATGATCAAGTACACGCGGGGCAAGATCGAAATCACTGATGTCGAAGGTCTGCGTGAAGGAGCCTGCGAGTGCTACGAAACGGTTAAAGAGCAGCACCGGCACTTGCTAGGCGAGGGACGGAGCACGGCTTAGCTGGTTTGCTGGACCTGGAGTCCGCTCCGGGTCAGAGGCGGTCTTGGGCCGCGGAATGGATAACGTATCATGCCACATCGCAAGCTGATCGCACGTTTGCAGGCAGTCGCTGGACTTTCCGAGCAGGATCAAGCCAGGCTCGCACGCATGCGGTACAAGCTGAAGACGCTGGATAATGGCGCATATCTCGTGCGCGAAGGCGACAGGCCGACGAATTCGATCGTCGTGGTCAGCGGGGTTCTGTCTCGTCAGAGGGTGATCTCGGAGCGTAACCAAATCTCATCGTTCTATATCGCTGGCGACATGCCCGATCTCCACACGCTACACCTGCCTGTCATGGACCATGAGCTCCGCAGTGTCGGCAGTTCGACTGTAGCGTCCGTGGCCCATGCCGACCTCAGAGAAATGATGCGCGACTCTCCCGGGCTTACGCAAGCATTCTGGCGCGAGACGCTGATACATGCAGCCATTTATCGCGAATGGATCGAAAACCTTGGCGCGCGCCAGGCCTTGGGCAGAATAGCGCATCTGCTTTGCGAACTCGCCACCCGGATGGAGCTTGTTGGACTGCTCGACAACGGCAGCCTCCATCTGCCCTTTACACAACAGGATGTTGCCGACGCATGTGGGCTGTCAGTCGTACATGTGAACAGGACACTTCAGGAACTCAGACGCGAGGGCCTCATTGAGTGGCGAAATCATACCGTGCAGCTACTTGATCGGGCCAGGCTGGAGGACGCAGCCGAGTTCAGCCGCGAATATCTTCATGCGCTGGAGGCGGCCCGTTCACCTGTCTGCAGCCGCAGCGCTGGAGAGCTTGGCAAGAACCTGGGAAATGCCATTTGAATTGTCCGGTGAGGGTCCAACAGGCGTTGATCTCCGCCATCTGCGAATCCTAACAAGGCGTTTAGATTAGAACGCGAGAGAGCCACGTCTGGTATCCGAATTGCGATGCTTAGCGGCTGCGACCTTGTCATGCTCCATCTTATTCCGGTTCTCGGGACATCCGCTATGGGTCACACTCGGCTGTCAGCCGCAGCCGGCAATGAAGTCCACCGTCCATCGGGCAGCCGACGTTGATCACGCCTACTCGCGCGAGCCATGACGCGCGTACCACTTCGGGACGGCTCCCTTATCCGCGGATCGCGGCGTTGGCCTTTTCAGCCGCGGCGATCATTGCATCCTTTGCCGATCTGACTCCGGACACGACTTCATTGACGCCAATCATGAAGACATCCTGGATGGGTCTCGATTGCGGGTGGAAAAGGACTGCCTTGGCGCGATCGACATCGGCCTTTTGCAAGTTGCTCAGTGCTGCCTCGGCGGCTTGCCGGCCGAATGCGTTATTGAAAGCCTCGCTCGACCAGGCCGACAGCCGTGTCGTTGCCAGTCCCGCAGCTGCGGTCCGCAACGACGTCGGCTTGCTCGTTGCCCATAGCAGGAACAGGAAAGCGGCCTGCTTGTTCTTTGATTTGGAATTGATGCACGCCTGCCAGTGCGACATGAAGGGGACGGGTTCGCGACCGGGGAGATGCGGAAAGGCTGCAAACCCCGCCTGCTTGGCGACATGGCTCTTCGCTGGATTGGAGATGTCGGTCGCAAAGTTGCTGCTGTCGATCGCCATTGCTGTCCTGCCCTGCAGGAAATCGTCAAGCACCTGGTACCATTCATAGCTGCCGACCCCGATAGGCCCGGCCTCGCGGAGCAGCCGTCCGTACATGTCGACGGCCGCGATCGCCTCAGGGCTCGCGAAAGCGGCCCTATTGTCCTTGATCATGGCGCCACCGTAAGAGAACACGAAAGCCATGGCCGCTGGGGTGGAATTGCCGCCCGCCTGGGCTCGCATCGCGATTCCCGATATCGCGTCGGTCTTGACCGCCCTGGCGGTCGCGAGCAGTTCGTCGAAAGTCTGGGGAGCCTGCAAGTCCCTGGCTGCCAACATTTCGCTGTTGAAGAACAGGGTCATCGCCTCGGACGTGATCGTAAAGCCGTATCTCTCGCCATCCGGCCACAGCGAGAAAGTCCGGGCGGTCTTGAGAAGATCGCGCTCGTCATACCAAGGAAGATCGGTCAGCGACTTCTTGGAATAATAAGCGTTCAGCGGCTCGAGCCATCCTCCGGAGATGCCCTGGCCGTACGTGGCGAACATGCAAACGTCAGGTGTACTGCTGCCGCGTGCGAGCCTGATCGGTATCGCGCTCAGGTATGTGGTTTCCGGTGCAAAGTCGGTCATGACGTTGATGCCGGTGAGCTTGGTGAAATCCGGCAACAGCGGCGTGATCGCATTGGACCAGGGATGGATCGCACCTGCGAGCGTGATCGTCTGCCCCGCAAACTGCTTCCAGTCGATTGCGGCGCTGGCATAGGCCTGGTCATCCACGGCCAAGCTCGTGCGCGGTAACATGGTGAAGGCCGGCAAGACTGCTCCCGCAGCGCCCAATCCCTTGACGAAGCTGCGCCGGCTGACGGGCGCGCGACCGCTTGATGAGTTTCCATCCATGATGGTGCTCCCGTAGCTATGGCATTCACAGGATGCGAAGCTGAGTCATCTCCGTCAGTTCGCGCCATTGCGAAGCCGGGATGCGCGGCCGGGAATGTTGGGTTCCCGCTCCCGTGCCAACGCGCATGTGCTATCTTTGCGCGCATGCGCTGCCCGCTATTCTATCATGCGACCGCCGCGCGGTCACCGAAGACACGAAGCCGATGCCAGCTTTTGCTCGGAGCCACTTTTCGCGATGGTTTGCGCGACCGCTGATCCCTGTGATTGCAGCGCTTCTGACGTTGTCCGCGGTGACCGGATTTCTCGGTCTCCAAAGCTGGCGTGACGGCGAGGCGATCAATCTCTCGCTCGAGCACAGCGGTCAGGTCATTGACACCCTTGATCGGCTTCGGACGATCATCGTCGACCTGGAGACTGAAAGGCGCGGGTATCTGCTCACCCTCGACCCGGCTTATCTCAAGGCTTACGGCGTCTCGGACGAAAGCGTACGACGGGAGACTGAGGCGCTCCAGACTCTGGTCGCAAACGATCCGTTACAGAGTTTTCGCGCCGGACATCTAGCTCTGATCATTTCAGAAAAGCTGCGTGAGATCGACGACCTCGTCAAAACGGCGGCCCGCGTATCCGGGCAGGCGGCCCAGGCAATGATCCGCGGCATGGACGATATCCGATTGCAAATCGACCTGTTGCAGGACGTTGAGCGTTTTCAGCTCGTAGGTTGGGAGAAGCGCGCCGGGGAACTCGAACGACGCAGGACGCGGCTTACCCTCGCAGCCGGCCTCATCGGCGCCGTCCTGGTGGGGACCGCGATGGCGCTCGCGCGGATCGAGGCGAAGCGCCGGCGAAAGGCGACCGAGGAGAACGTGCAGCTCCACAGCGATCTCCTGGAGCGCGACAGGAAGATTCGACGCCTCGTCGACTCCAACATCATAGGGGTCATGATCTGGAACCTCGAAGGTTGCATACTCGAGGCCAATGACGCGTTTCTGCGTATCGTGGGTTACGACCGCGAGGATCTCGCCGCGAGACGCCTGCACCGTACGATGCTGACGCCGCCGGAATGGCGCGACCTCGACGCACGTAACATTGCGGAGCTCGAGCTGATCGGGACGCTCGCGCCATTCGAGAAGGAGTATTTGCGTAAAGACGGAAGTCGTGTGTCCGTGCTAATCGGCGGGGCGATGTTCGAAGAGGGTACAAATCAAGGCGTTGGCTTCATCCTTGATTTGACCGAGCGCAAGCGGGCGGAAGAGGCGTTGCGCCAGAGTGAGGAGCGCTTCCGCACCCTCGTGCAATTCTCCTTCGACGTGTACTGGGAGACCGACGCGCAGCATCGCTTTACCCGCCAGGAATTCGCGGAGAGCCTTGTCGACGCGCCGGCGGCGGACTCGGAGATCGGTAAGACGCGCTGGGAAGTGCCTTACCTGGAGCCGGACGCAGAGGCCTGGCGCAAGCACCGGGAAACGCTCGATGCCCATCTGTCGTTCCGTGATTTTGAGCTCGCTAGACCGGCCCGCGACGGCAGCAAGCGCTATGTGTCCGTTTCGGGGCTGCCGGTGTTCGATAAGACGGGGTGCTTCGTCGGTTACCGCGGCGTCGGGCGGCACATCACCGAACGCAAGCGAGCCGAAGAGGCCTTGCGCTCTGCGCAGGCGGAGCTCGCGCACGCCAATCGCGTCACCATGATGGGGCAGCTCGCGGCCTCGATCGCCCATGAAGTCAGCCAGCCGATCACCGCGATGGTCACCAATGCCGAGGCCGGATTGTCCTGGCTGGGTGCCCAGCCGCCGAATCTGGAGCAGGTTCGGCAGATGTTCGATTGTGTCGTCAGCGACGGTCTGCGAGCCGGTGATGTAATCGGGCGGATCCGAGCCCTGGTGAAGAAGGCGCCTCAACAGAGGGTAGCGTTGGAGATCAACGCGGCGGTACTTGAGGTCATCGCCCTGACCCATCTCGAAGCGGCCAAGAATGGCGTCCTGGTGCGGACGCAACTTGCGGAGGACTTTCCACCGATTCAAGCGGATCGGGTCCAGGTTCAACAGGTGATCCTCAACCTGATCATCAACGCAGTCGAGGCGATGGGCGGAATGGGCGATGGGGTGCGGGAGCTGTTGATCAGCACCGGCAGAAATGCCTCGAACTGCGTATTCGTCAGCGTGGGGGATTCTGGTCCGGGACTGGACCCGAAGACGATGGACCGCCTCTTCGACCCCTTCTTCACCACAAAATCCAAGGGCATGGGCATGGGTCTGGCCATCTGCCATTCGATCATCGAGGCGCACGGCGGACGGATGTGGGCTGGCGCAAATCAACCTAGGGGCGCCATCTTTCAGTTCATGCTGCCTGTAGAACCAGACGAAACTGTTCCCTCCGGACACGTCGACCCCATGTCGGCGGTATAGGACTGCAGGACCGCGGAGCGAACGACTGTTCTCGGCGGCAGAAGCCCGGCTGTGATCGCCAGCGGCTCAGAACGTCGGCTTCGGGCCCAAAACGCGAAAAACTCCACGCGAGCAAATTCAGTCCGCTATGCTTAATTGAACGGACCTCGATGCGGCGTGCTGCCACTTCGCTGATGGGCCATGTGTGGACGGCTCCGGGTTGGCAAGGAGAATCTTCACTTGCGGCGTTGGTCGGAGCAGCCATGTGTT